>NZ_JMHT01000029.1 GCF_001905655.1 Mycobacterium sp. ST-F2 | reverse complement strand
AGACGGCACAAGCCGCCTGACCCTGTGTCCACCAAACAGGGTCAAGCCCACGGGAGGTGTGGTTGCGGGAAGTTCTACTCAGCCGGAGAAGAGGATCCGGGCGAGGCGCTCGGCGGTGTCGACGGGGTCGGCGTCGGTGACCGCGCCGCCCAGGGCCAGCAGCGCGAAGCCGTGCACCAGTGACCAGGCCGCCAACGCCGCACCGTCGGGATCCTTCTGGGCGTTGGGGTCGGACAGGGTCGCGACGCCGCCCATGAGCTCGGCCGCGGCCTCTGCTTCGGCGGCGCACAGGTCCGGATCGGAGGCATCGTAGAGCTTCTTGTCGAACATCACCGCGTAGTGCCCAGGGTGGCTGAGCGCGAACTGCACGTAAGCCCGTGCAGCATGGGCGAATTCGGGCTGCGCGGCCCGGAGTGCCGAGGCCAGGAGCGTGAACCCTTCGGTGGCCAGCGCGGTGAACAACCCACGCCGGTCGGTGAAGTGATGCGCGGGCGCCGCGTGCGACACCCCGGCCGCGCGGGCCAACTCACGCAGCGAGAGGCCGTCGGCGCCGCGCTCGGCCACCAGCGCCGCCGCCTGCACCAGGATGACGGACTTCAGGTCGCCGTGGTGGTAGCTCTTGACCATGCCGGCATCCTATCTTGACAGTGACTAGTTCCGGGTTATCCTTCAATCTAGACCCCAAACTTGATTACGAAGGTGCAGTTCATGGCCGTTTTTCTCGCCCTCGTCATCGGCAGCCTGGCCGCGCGGACGGCCGGCTGGCTCGGCGTCACCTACGTGAACAGCTGGCCCAGCGCCATCGCGGTCGGCCTGGCGCTGATGTTCACGATGACCGGCATCGCGCACTTCACTCCGGCCATGCGGCGCGACATGATCGCGATCGTCCCACCGCAGCTGCCGTCGCCGGAACGCCTGGTGGCCATCACGGGCGTGCTCGAACTGCTCGGCGCTATCGGACTCCTGCTGCCACCCACGCGCGTCGCGGCAGCCATCTGCCTGTTCCTGTTGATGCTGGCCATGTTTCCGGCCAACATCTACGCCTCACAGATGCCCGACACCCCGCCGTCCATGACGGCGAACCTATGCGTGCGCTCCGTCCAGGAGGTCGTCTACCTGGCCGCTGCCATATTTGTCGCGGTCCGCGGTGGCTAACACCCAGGCGTACTGGAACGCCGCTTCCTTCCAGCGTTCGTAGCGCCCACTGGTGCCACCGTGCCCGGCGGCCATCTCGGTCTTGAGCAGAACCGGATGGTCGTCGGTCTTGGTACTGCGCAGCGCCGCAACCCATTTGGCCGGCTCGACGTAGTACACCCGGGTGTCGTTCAGCGATGTCATCGCCAGGATGCTCGGGTAGTCCTGGGCCGTCACGTTCTCGTACGGCGTGTAGGACTTCATGTACTCGTAGACATCCTTGTCCGCCAACGGATTACCCCACTCGTCCCACTCGGTGACGGTGAGCGGCAGTGACGGATCGAGGATGGTGGTGAGCGCGTCGACGAACGGCACCTGCGCCAGGATCCCGGCGAACAGGTGGGGTGCCATGTTGGCCACCGCGCCCATCAGCAGACCGCCGGCACTGCCACCGAGGGCCACCAGATTCTCCGGACGGGTCACCCCCGTGGCGATCAGATGCTCTGCGGCACTGATGAAGTCGGTGAAGGAGTTCTTCTTCTCCAGCAGCTTGCCGTGCTCGTACCAGCCGCGGCCCAGCTCGCCGCCGCCACGCACGTGGGCGACGACGAACACCACGCCGCGGTCCAGCAGCGACAGCCGGGCGATGGAGAAGCGTGGGTCCTCGCAGGACTCGTAGGCGCCGTAGCCGTAGAGCAGCGCCGGCGCGGGCGTCGGCGCACCGGCCCGCTGAATGATCGACAGCGGCACCTTCGTGCCGTCGGGAGCCACGGTCCAGTCGCGACGCTCCAGATAGTCCTCCGGCCGGTAGTCGCCGAGGACCGGCTGCTCGCGAAGGAGGATTCGCTCGCCGGTGGCCAGGTCCAGGTCATAGATCCGGACGGGGATGACGAATGACGTCGCACCCACCCGCAGCCGCGGCGACGACCAGTTCGGGTTGCCCGACAGCCCGACGGACATCAGCTCCGATTCGAAGGTGATCTCCTGCAGTTCGCCGTAGTTGCCTTCGAAATCGAAGGGCCACAGCTGGATTCGCGGGAGCGCCTCGCTGCGGTAGCTGATCACCAACTGGTCGGCGAACGCGTCGACGCCGTCCAGACGGACGTCATCACGGTGCTCGATCAGTGTGCGGGCGTTCTCGAGGTTGACCAGCGGGGCATCCGACACCGGCACGTCGACCAACGTGAAGTTCTCGGCACCGTCGTTGTGCAGGATCAGGAACCGGTCCTCGCCGCCGATCACCGCATGTTCCACCGAATACTCGACAGAGTCCTTGCGCGGCAACACCACTTTGAACTCGGCCTTGGCGTCGCCCGCGTCGGCGTAACGCACCTCGGAGGTGACGGCGCTGCCGGCGGCGATGAACACGTACTTGTCGCTGCGGGTGCGGCCCACACCGACCCAGAACCGCTCGTCGGATTCGTGGTGCACCTTCTCGCCCGGCAGCCCGGAACCCAGGCGGTGCCGCCAGACGGTGTCCGGCCGCCAGGCGTCGTCGACCGTGACGTAGTAGAGCGTGCGGTTGTCGGCCGCCCAGGTGCCGCCCGCACCGATGCCGGTGATCCGGTCGTCGTACAGCTCACCGGTGCGTAAGTCCTTGAACTTCAACGTGTACCGCTCGTCGCCGACGGTATCGACGGAGTACGCGAGAATGTTGGCGTCGACGCTGACGGTGGCCGCGCCGAGCGAGAAGAAGTCGTGGCCCTCGGCCTCGACGTTCTCGTCCAGCAGCACCTGTTCACCGGGGACCTCGGTGTGCTCGTCGAGCTTCGGCGGCGTCCAGTCGTCGGGATCGCTGATGGGGCACCGGCAGTGCACGCTGTACTGCTTGCCCTCGAAGCTGCGGGCGTAGTACCACCAGTCGCCGCGCCGGGTCGGCACCGAGAGGTCGGTCTCCTTGGTGCGGGCCTTGATCTCGTCGAAGATCTTCTGCCGCAACGGTTCCAGCGGTGCGGTGATCTCCTCGGTGTACGCGTTCTCCGCGTTCAGCAGCGCGATCACCTCGGGATCGTTCTTGTCCCGCATCCACTCGTACGGGTCGATGAACACGTCGCCGTGATGTTCACGGCGATGTTCGACCTTCTTGGCGATCGGCGCCTCGCTCATGCACCGAACCAATCCGCGAAACGGCGGCCCGAAATCCGTTCGTACGCTTCGATGTACCGCGCCCGGGTGGCTTCGACGATGTCATCGGGCAGGGCCGGCGGCGGGGTGTCGCCGGCACGGTCCCAGCCGGAGTCCGGTCCGGTCAGCCAGTTGCGGACGAACTGCTTGTCGAAGCTGGGCTGCACCACGCCCTCGGTGTAGCCGTCCACCGGCCAGTACCGCGACGAGTCCGGTGTCAGCACCTCGTCGGCGAGTACCAGCCCGCCGTCGGCGTCGACGCCGAACTCGAACTTGGTGTCCGCCAAGATGATTCCCTTGGTCAGCGCGTGCGCGGCAGCCGCGCTGTACACCTTCAGGGTCGCGTCGCGCAGCTGCTCGGCCCGCTCGGTACCGACCAGCTTCTCGACGGCGTCGAACGCGATGTTCTCGTCGTGCGCACCGATCTCGGCCTTGGTCGCCGGTGTGAACAGCGGCTCGGCGAACCGGCTGGCCTCGGTCAGGCCCTCGGGCAGTGCGATGCCGCACACCTGGCCGGTCTTGCGGTAGTCGATGAGCCCCGAACCCGTCAGGTACCCGCGCGCCACGCACTCGACCGGCATCATCTCGAGGCTGCGCACCACCAGGGCGCGACCCAGTACCTCTGCGGGGATGCGCTCGTCGTCAGCCGGGCCGGCGAGGTGGTTGGCGGTGCCCAGCTGCTCGGCCAGGTAGTCGAAGAAGAAGACGCTCATGGCGGTGAGCACCCGGCCCTTGTCCGGAATCTCGCTGTCCAGGACGTAGTCGAAGGCCGAAATCCGGTCGGAGGCGACGAACAGCAGGTGGTCGTCGTCGATGCGGTACAGATCGCGGACCTTACCGCTGGTCAGATGCCGGTAGTCGGACAAAGCTGGGCGCATCGGACCACCCTATCTGTTGGGATGGCTGGCATGAGTTCGCGCTACGTGCCCTACGCCCGGACGCCGGGCCGGTTGCTCGCCCAGCTGACCAGCGACGTCGTCGCGCTGGTGTGGTTCGTCATCTGGATCACGGTCGGCGTCGCGGTGCACAGTGCCATCGCCACCATCGCGGACGTCGGGCGGCAGGTGCACGACGGCGCCGACGGCGTGGCCGACAGCCTGTCCTCGGCCGGCCACAATGCCGACGGGCTTCCGCTGATCGGGAAGGCCATCGGGGCTCCGCTGCGTTCCGCCAGCAGCGCCGCGGTCGATATCGCGGGTGCCGGGGACAGCCTCAACAGCACGGCCAGCTGGCTGGCCTGGGTGCTCGCCCTGGCGGTGGCGCTGCCGCCGATCCTGGCCGTCGCGATGCCGTGGCTGGTGCTGCGGATCAGGTTCTTCCGGCGCAAATGGACGGCGGTCACGTTGGCGTCGACCGATGCCGGCGAACAGCTGCTGGCATTGCGGGCGCTGGCCAACCGGCCGCTGGCCAAGCTCACCGAGGTTTCCGACGACCCGGTGACCGCGTGGCGCACCCACGACGCCATCGCGATCCGGAAACTGGCGGCGCTGGAGTTGCGGTCGGCCGGTCTGCGACCGGCACGTCCCAAGTCGGAGTGACTGCCGCCGCGTTTCCACTTGCCTAGCCGCTGAGTCGTTGCTTCACTGAATGCCGTCGGCAAATATATTCCAGGATTTCTCCGGATGACCGCTCCAGCAGAGTGGGCGCCGCCGGACCGCGAATTCCTGGCCTGCTGAGTGCTTGAGTGCGCCATCCAACTGAACTCTGGCAACGAATACCTGCTAGCGGCGAACCACGCCGCCCCCAGAGGCGTAGTCAGAACATCGCACCGTCTACGGATCGTCACAGAGGCCGGTCCGGGCGGTGCTCCGCAACCAGTGCACGACGCGTCGACATGCCTGGAAGGACATGCCATGGCAGAAAAACTCAAACCCCATTTCGAGAACGTCCAAGCGCACTACGACCTGTCGGACGACTTCTTCAGGCTGTTCCTGGACCCCAGCCAGACGTACAGCTGCGCGTTCTTCGAGCGCGACGACATGACGCTGGAAGAAGCTCAGATGGCGAAGATCGACCTGGCGCTGGGCAAGTTGGGTCTCGCTCCGGGGATGACGCTGCTCGACATCGGCTGTGGTTGGGGCGCGGCGATGCGCCGCGCGATCGAGAGGTACGACGTCGACGTCGTGGGGCTGACCCTGTCGAAGAACCAGGCCGCACATGTCGAGGCATTGTTGAGCGGGCTGCAGACCGCTCGGACGCGGCGCGTCCTGTTGGAGGGCTGGGAACAGTTTCACGAACCGGTCGACCGGATCGTATCCATCGGCGCGTTCGAGCATTTCGGCCACGATCGCTATCCGGCGTTCTTCCGCATGGCCTACGACGCACTACCGCCCGACGGCGTCATGCTGCTGCACACCATCTGCGGCTTCGATCCGCGACAGGCCAGAGAACTCGGAATCCCGCTCACCTTCGAGCTGGCCCGCTTCATCAAATTCATCACCACGGAGATCTTCCCGGGCGGCCGGCTGCCGACAGTGGCGATGGTCGAACAGCACGCCGCCGCAGTGGGATTCAGAGTGACCCGGGTGCAGTCGCTGCAACTCCATTACGCGCGGACGCTGGATCTGTGGGCCGAGGCGCTGGAAGCACACCGCGATGAGGCCATCGCGATGCAATCCGTCGAGGTCTACGACCGGTACATGAAGTACTTGACGGGCTGCGCAAAGGGTTTCCGGCTCCGCCAAGTCGACATCAACCAGTTCACCCTCGAAAAGTAGGGATTTGTGCACGAAAATCCGCGCCACCCACGGATTTTCGTGCAAATCATGGGGAAGCAGCGCTAAGGATGCGCATGCACGATCACCCAGGCCCGCGGCGTGGGCGGCTGGGCCCCGGGCGGCTGCCACGTCTGGGTGACCCCCATCGTCATGCCCCCGACCGATGGTTGTTCGTATGTCTGGAACGCCGTGTACCCCGTGGTGACCCCCGGTCCGGACTCACCGCTACCGGCGAGATTTACCCAACCTGATACGGCAACCGCGCCAATACCTATCGCGCACATGACTTTACGGACCCGCGCCGGGCCGTGCAGGTGATGACGAGCCAACTGGTGAAACACACATCAACTATGGATTTTTGGTGCCGCCCAGCACATGAACCATGAGAGCCATATCTGGCCTGATCCAGGGACTAGCTGACGGTCACCATCAGGTGCCGAAGACCGGTGTGGCGGTTGCTTCGCGTCCATTCGGGCGGTTCGACGACCTGGATGTCCGGGAACCGGGTCAGCAGTTCCTCGAACAACACCCGCAGCTCCAGGCGGGCCAGATTCGCGCCGAGGCAGTAGTGCAGACCCTGTCCGAATCCCAAGTGCGGGTTGGGCTTCCGGGTCACATCGAAAGTCATGGGATCGGCGAACACCCGCTCGTCGCGGTTGGCCGAGCCTTCCCAGACGACCACCTTCTGCCCCGCCTCGATATCGCAGCCACCGAGCGACACGGCGCGGGTCGCGGTGCGCCGCTTCGACGGTGACGGCGACGTCCAGCGCACCATCTCCTCGATTGCGGTGGGCAGCAGCGACAGGTCGGCGCGCAGCAGCGACAGCTGAGTTGGGTTCTCGCACAACGCCAACAGCCCACCGGCCACCGAGTTGCGGGTGGTTTCCGCGCCGGCGCTGAACAGCAGGTTGAAGAACAGGTACACCTCGAGGTCCGAGACACCCTCGGCGTTGGCCACCACCGACAGCATGTCGTCGGTGGGCGCGGCCCGCTTGGCTGCGATCAGCTCCATGCCGAAGTTGTACATCCGGGATCCGGCTTCCTCCACGGACAGCCGGGTGATGGCGGCTTTGCGGGAGCCGCCGAAATCGAAGCTCGGCTCGATGGCCTCGAACAGCCAATGCCGTTGTGACTCCGGGATACCCATCAGAATACAGATCATCTGCATGGGCAGCTCGGCGGCGATGTCGACCAGGAAGTCGAATGGGACCCCCGGCGACACCGCGTCTAGCAGCGCCCTGCTGCGCACCCGCAGGTCGTCCTCGACGCGCGCGATCATCCGCGGCGTCAGCCCTGACGACACCAGGCGGCGGATCTCCGCGTGCCGCGGATCGTCCATCATGTTCAGCACCTGCCCGGCGATGGAGAGGTCCTGTATCAGCGTCCCACCGAACGGTCGCGAACCGCCCGTCACCGAGGAGTAGGTCGCCGGATCACGAAGCACGGCAAGGGTTTCCGCATAGGTGGCGACGGACCAGAAGCCCTCGCCATCAGGGGTGTTCTCCGTCGGCTCGTGCCAGTACACCGGCGCTTCCGCGCGGTGCTGCGCGAACAGCTCGTGCGGGAAGCCCGACGCGAAGTTGTCGAGGTCGGTCAGATCGACCCCGGCCAAGCTCCACGCCAACGTCACAGGATGGCGCCCGAGGTGTACTTCGCCGCCTCCGGGTACTGCGCCACCAAGCGGTCCACCGCGGCCACCACACCGTCGACCTGGTCCCCGGCCGCACCGCTGAACGCCTGTTTGTCGGCCAGTGCCGCGTCGAGCTCGACGCGGTCCAGCGGCAGCCGCGGATCGGCGGCCAGGCGGTCCAGAAGGTCGGGCTCCAAACCCTTTTCGCGCATCGCCAGCGCCACCGCGACAGCGTGCTCCTTGATGACCTCGTGCGCGGTCTCACGGCCGACACCGGCCCGCACCGCGGCCATCAGGATGCGGGTGGTCGCCAGGAACGGCAGGTAGCGGTCCAGCTCGCGCTGGATCACGGCCGGGTACGCACCGAACTCGTCGAGCACCGTCAGGAAGGTCTCGGTCTGCCCGTCGATGGCGAAGAACGCGTCCGGCAGCGCAACGCGGCGCACCACCGAGCAGAAGACGTCACCCTCATTCCATTGCGCCCCAGCCAGTTCCGCTGCCATCGAGCCGTAGCCGCGCAGCACGACCTGCAAGCCGTTGACGCGTTCGCACGAGCGGGTGTTCATCTTGTGCGGCATGGCCGACGAGCCCACCTGCCCAGGTGCGAAGCCCTCGGTGGCCAGTTCGTGGCCGGCCATCAGCCGGATGGTGTGCGCGAACGACGACGGACCGGCGCCCAACTGCACCAGCGCCGACAGCACGTCGTGGTCCAGCGACCGCGGGTACACCTGACCGACCGACGTGAAAACCTCGGTGAATCCCAGGAATTCGGCCACCCGGCGCTCCAGGTCGGCCAGCCGCGAAGCGTCACCGCCGAAGAGGTCCAGCATGTCCTGCGCCGTGCCCATCGGACCCTTGATGCCGCGCAGCGGGTACCGGTCGATGAGCTCGCGCAGCCGGTTCAGCGCGATCAGCGTCTCCTCGGCGGCCGAGGCGAACCGCTTGCCCAGCGTGGTGGCCTGCGCCGCCACGTTGTGCGACCGGCCGGCCATCACCAGGTCGCGGTACAGCGCGGCCCGTTCGGCCAGGCGCGCCACCACAGCAACGCCGTGCGAGAACACCAGTTCCAGCGACTGCCGGATCTGCAGCTGCTCGACGTTCTCGGTGAGGTCGCGGCTCGTCATGCCCTTGTGGACGTGCTCGTGGCCGGCCAGCGCGTTGAACTCCTCGATGCGGGCCTTGACGTCGTGCCGGGTGACGCGCTCGCGAGCCGCGATCGAACCCAGGTCGACCTGCTCGAGTACCCGCTCGTAGTCCTCGACGACACCGGACGGCACAGCCACGCCCAGTTCGGACTGCGCACGCAGCACGGCCAGCCACAGCCGGCGTTCGGCGACGATCTTGTTCTCCGGCGACCAGATGGCCACCATCTCGTCGCTGGCGTAACGATTGGCCAGCACGTTGGGGATGCTCACGGGACTCAAGCCTACTTCGGCCTAGTTATATGGCGGCGCGGCGTTCTTGGTCGAAGGGCGCCAGGACATCGATGACGTCCACGAGGGTCGCCCGGGCCGTCGCCCGCGGACCGTCGCCGTCGCTCACCATCGAGGCCACGACGGCGCCGTCCACCGCGCAGACCAGGGCGGTCAGCAGCTCGGCGCGCACCGAGCGCCCCGACCGTTCCACCACCTCGACGACGGCGTCGGAACGCTGCTTGAGGATGCGTCGCTGCACGTCACGCAGCCCGGGCTGCCGGGCGCAGGCGATGTACCGCTCGTAGCGGGAAATCAGCTGGTCGGAGGCCCGGTTACCGTCGCCGACCAGCAGGTCGACCAGCAGATCGGCCGTCGCGTCCGCGCCCCGGCGGCGCCGCGACAGCGCCGAGACCCGCAGTCGCAGTTGCTGCGATTCGGATTCTCCGACGTGCTCGACGGCCTTTTCGATGAGGTCGTCGAGGGACGAGAAGTAGTACGTCGTGGACGCCAGCGGTAGCCCGGCTCGCTGCGCCACGGCGCGGTGCCGAACGGCGTCGAAGCCGCCCTCGCACAGCAGCTCGGCGGCGGCGCTGACCAGCGCATACCGTCGCCGCTCCCCCTTCGGGGTCACTGCTGTCATCACGCTGTAAATGCTGCCAGGAATGGTCACGCGGCGATCACGATTTCACGTAATCCATTAGGCATTACTCAGGAATTGCGGCCGGGCACCGATGGCATGATGGCGGCCATGGCAGAGCTGAGCCGACGCGCCGTCCTCCGTCTCGGAGTGGGCGCCGCCGCAGGGGCCGCCGGCGCGTTTGCGTTGGGGTCGACGTTCAACCGCCCGACCGTCACCGCGACGCCGGTGACGATGACGAGCGTCGGAGTACCCCTGGCACCACCCCCGCCCGTCGCCGATCCGGCGCCCACGTACGTCACCGGTTCGTTCGTCTCGCAGGCCCGCGGCGGCGTCTCGACCAACTGGGCCATCGCCCGCCCGCCGGGCCAGACCGCGCCGCTGCGTCCCGTGATCGCGCTTCACGGCAAAGGCAGCGACGCCGCGACGGTGATGGCCGGCGGCGTCGAACAGGGACTCGCGCAGGCCGTGGCGGCCGGACTGCCGCCGTTCGCGGTGGTGGCCGTCGACGGCGGTGGCGGCTACTGGCACAAGCGGGAGTCCGGCGAGGATGCGGGCGCGATGGTGCTCGACGAGCTGATCCCGATGCTGGCCTCGCAAGGCCTGGACACGTCGCGGGTGGGGTTCCTGGGCTGGTCGATGGGCGGCTACGGCGCACTGCTGCTGGGTGGCCGGTTGGGCGCGGCCCGGACCGCGGCCATCTGCGCCGTCAGCCCCGCGTTGTGGACGTCATCGGGTGCGACGGCGCCCGGCGCCTTCGACGGCGCAGGCGACTACGCGGCCAATTCGGTGTGGGGCCTGCCCGGGCTGGCCGGCATCCCGATCCGCATCGACTGCGGCGACAGCGACCCGTTCTACTCCGCGACCAAGCAGTTCATCGCGCAGCTGCCGAACGGTGCGGCCGGCGGCTTCTCCCCCGGCGGGCACGACGGGTCGTTCTGGAGCGCACAACTCCCGGCCGAGATTTCCTGGCTGGCCCCGCACCTCGTCCAGTGATTCGTGCACGATTTTCCGCGGCAACCGCGGATTTTCGTGCACAAATCCCAACTAGAGCGAGATGCGGCCTTCAGCCGCGGCGAGGCCGATGTCGGTGCGGAAGTGGCTGCCCGGCAGGCGAATCGACTCGATGATCCGGTAGGCGTCGGCCCGTGCGGCCGCCAGATCAACGCCGGTGCCGACCACCGACAGCACCCGGCCGCCGGAGGAGACGACGCTGCCGTCGGCCTTGCGGGTGGTGCCCGCGTGCAGGACTCCGGCGGTTTCGGATCCGGTGATCACGTCACCGACGCGGGGGCGTCCCGGGTAGTTCTCGGCGGCCACCACGACGGTGACGGCCGACCCCTCCTGCCACTGCA
The DNA here is from genome assembly GCF_001905655.1 of Mycobacterium sp. ST-F2. Lineage (GTDB taxonomy): Bacteria > Actinomycetota > Actinomycetes > Mycobacteriales > Mycobacteriaceae > Mycobacterium. The sequence continues at coordinate 85,041 of NZ_JMHT01000029.1, read as the reverse complement.
GCGCACCGACCGAGTCCAGCGTGCCGGTGGCGGCAGCATTCAGCAGCGCGCCCAGCGGCGTCTCGAGCAGCGCCAGCACAGCCTGCGTCTCGGGATCGCCGAAGCGGCAGTTGAATTCGACGACGGCCGGGCCCTTCGAAGTGATGGCCAGGCCCGCGTACAGCAGCCCGGAGAACGAGCTGTCGCGCCGAACCAGTTCGGCGGCAACGCGTTTGACGACCTCGTCGACGATCTGGTCGACGACGGCGGCGGGCAGCCACGGCAGCGGCGTGTAGGCGCCCATGCCACCGGTGTTGGGTCCGCTGTCGTTGTCACCGACGCGTTTGAAGTCCTGGGCGGGCAGCAACGGCACGACGGTCTCGCCGTCGACGACGCAGAACAGCGACACTTCGGGCCCGTCGAGGAACGACTCGAGCAGCACGGGGTGGCCGCACTCGAGCAGCTCGGCGGCGTGTGCGCGGGCGGCCTCGCGGTCGGCGGAGACGACGACGCCCTTGCCGGCGGCCAGACCGTCGTCTTTCACGACCCAGGCCTGCTGGCCGGCGGACGGGCCGAAGCGGTCCAGCGCGGCGTCGAGGTGGGCGGGGTTGTCGACGATCTCACTGGTCGCGGTGCGGACGCCGGCGGCGGCCATGACGTCCTTGGCGAACGCCTTGGAGCCTTCGATGCGGGCGGCGTCCTTGCTGGGACCGAAGGTTGCGATGCCGGCGGCGCGCAGCGCGTCGGCCACACCGAGCACCAGCGGCACCTCGGGTCCGATGACGACCAGGTCGGCGGTCAGCTTCTTGGCCAGCGCGACCACCTCGTCGGCGGCGGTGATGTCGACGTCGTGCTGCTCGGCGACGGCGGAGGTACCGGCATTGCCGGGAGCGACGGCCAGATAGTCCACCTGGGGGTCGCGGCTCAGGGCGAGCAGCAGGGCATGTTCACGGGCACCGGAGCCGATCACGAGGACGCGCACAGCCACACCCTAGTAGCTGGTCGGCTCGTCCTAAACTGGGCAGGCCCGACGCACGCGAGGAGGTCCGCACCGGTGGAACCGCTGGATGCCTTCCTGCTGATGTGGGAGCGGGCCCGCGCGACCTTCGGCGAGGGCGTTCCGCACGACCGCACCGAGTTCGACAAGAGCGCGGAGCTGCGCGGCCTGCAGGACCAGGTGAAAGCCGCGGGCCCCGGAGAGCACTGGACGGGCGCCGCCGCCGATCTCTACGCCGAAGCCAACGACAGGCACTCCCAGACTCTCGGCCGGCTGGCCGACCTCGACAAGCGCCTGGGCGACGAACTCGAGCGGTCCGCGGACGTGGTCAACGGCGGGCGCCGTGAACTCGACGCGCTCAAGCACTGGGTCACCGACCTCGCCGACGAGGCCAAGAAGACCCCGACCGCCGCCGCCGACCACGCACTGTGGTCGGCGATCGGCAAGGCCAGCGGCGACGTCGCCGACATCATCCAGCGCTCGCACACGGACCTGTCGGGGGTCGTCGGGCGAATTCAGGGTCTCGACAGCGAGTTCGACGACTTCTGAGCGCCGGTCAAAGCAGCAGGCACCCCCGACACATCCGATCTGAAGCCGTCAACTTTCCCTGACGGTGAAGGAAAGTTGACGGCTCCCGACGGAAGGTGCCGAGGGAGAGAGCCGCTCGAAGGGGACGACGGTTCTCGAATGTGCGACCAGATCGCCAGAACCGCTCGGAGGACGATCTGTGCGCCCCGTCGGGACACGTCCGTCCGACCCGCGCTACACCACCGTCAACGGCAGGGACTTGCGTTCCTCGAACACCCAAGACGCCCCGCTGCTGACCTTGCACACCGAGACCTCACCGAGTTCCTTCGCCGGGGTGTCGGTTTCGATGAACCGGACGGTCCAGTCGGTGGCGTCACCCGACACCTCGGCCCGCAGCAGCGGGTTGACGGCCGTCGCGATGGCCTGCAGCGGCAGTTCGGACTCCGGGGACACCAGGGTGATCCAGGCACCGTCCTCGTGGGCGGGTGACGGGTGCACGTGTGCCTCGTCGCCCGAAACATCAACGGAGACATAGGCGGCCGGGTTGAGCAGCGGATGCAGCTCCAGTACCCGCAGGGCACCGGCGGCATCGGCCGACAACCCCAACACCTTCTGGATGCGCTCTGCCGCGACCCCGGCGATGCCGATGAGCGATTTGGTCCGGATGGACCTTTCCTTCTCGGCATCGCCGTTGCAGCGGGCCCGCACGGCCAGCGCGAACGACAGCACCAGCAGGTGCATCTGCAGACACACCTCGTCGGCGATGCGCACCAGCGCCGAGTGCGAGAAGGCTGAGAAGTCGACATCGCTCACCAGCGGGCCGGAGTAGTCGGCCTGACCTTCGTCCGCGGGATCGATGTCGTCGAGTTCGCAGCGGTACGCGTTTGTGGCGCCGATGATGTCGAGCTGCGGGATGAAGCCGACCTCGGGGTACGACTCGTCGATGATGACGGTCCACGCGCAGGCCGGGGTCCGGTCCGCCGGGACGCGCGGCGGCCGGTGGATGGGCCGCACCTGGCAGCGGCGGTTGGTGGCCAGAGCTGTCGCATCGAACGTCGGGTCCTCGATGTCGTGGCACATGCCGCGCACATAGTCGGGACCCATGGGCTCGACGTCCATGAGGGCACCGCAGTGGTCGAGGTGGAATTCGCCGTGCCAGCGGTCGTGCACGGTGTACCGGAAGTCCATGAACTGCGGCGGCGCACCGATGTCGAGCTGCAGGCCCTTGAAGATCGTGATGACGTCCACGCCTTCGTATTTCAGCGCCTTCTGCATGCGCTTGGTGTAGAGCGGGCTGGACCCGGCCCATTCCTCGATGGCGACCTGCAGCATCTCCTCACGGCCGAATTCGACGATGCACCAGGCCATTGCGGCGCGGTCGATGAGCTGGCCGATCAGCAGCAGTTCCGGCACCAGCGCCGCGAGCTCAGCACGCGACAGCGAGGCGTACCTACTTGTCATCGAGCTCGCTCCCGGTGTTCATCTTGACCGCGGCGTTGACGTTGGCCTTGCGGTCCTCGGCGAGACCCTTCTCGGCTGCCTTGCGCCGCCTGGCCACCACCTTGGACACCGCGCCGTTGAACGCCGAACCGAGCGGAAAGCCGAGATACTGCGTCAGGAAGATGCCGATGTCCTTGAGCTCGGCCTCGGTGAATTCCTCGTTGAGTAGGGCCGCGTTGATCTGGATTTCGGCGAGGTCCTGCGAGCCGACGGCGGTGACACACGTGAACGTCATCAGGCGCTTCTCCCGCATGGACAGCCCGGGCTTGCTCCAGATGGTGCCGAACAGGTGATCCACGGTGAGGTCGAAGTAGGGGTCACCCTCGATGTTGGGCATCTCCCAGCCGTAAACCTCGTTCATTTTCGCCAGGCCCTTGGCGCGCAACTCGTCCATCATGACTCCTTCGTGTGCGGTACACCGAGACCCTCGGCGAGGTTGGCCAGCGCCAGCTCGGCAAGCGGAAGGTCCACTCCCACAGCCGAACCCAGCCCGAGCGCCAGTGACAGATCCTTCTCCGCCAGCCCGCGGGTGTGGACGAACATGTTGTAGAGGAAGTGGTCGGGCGCCAGCGGCTTGGTGTCGTCGCGGGCCATGATGGCGCCGGGTCCACCGGACTGCGCGTCACTGTGCCGGACGACGCGCCCCAGCTTCTGCAAGTCGATGCCCGACGCCTCGGCCAGCTTCTGCGCCTCGCATGCCGCGGCAAAACCGATGAACGTCAGCATGTTCCGCGCCAGCTTCATCTTGGTGCCCGCGCCCGGCTCGCCGGCGCGCACCACCAGCGACGCCCACTGCTTGAAGACGGGCTTGACCTTGTCGTAGGCCTCGTCGTCGGCGCCGACCATCACGGCCAGCTCACCCTTGCTCGCCGCATGGGCGCCGCCGCTCACCGGAGCGTCGACGATGTGAATCCCCTTGGGCCGCAACTGCTCCGCCAGTTCGACCGCGGTGGTGGGTTCGATGGTGGAGTGGATCGCGATGACGGTGCCGGGTTCGGCATGCTCGGCCAGCTGCGCCACGACGTCACGGACCTGTTGGTCGTTGAGCACCGTCACGCTGATGACATCGGCTTTGGCCACCTCGGCGACGCTATCGGCCAGGGTGGCACCGAGTTCGGCGAACGGTGCCATGGCCTCGGCGCGCATGTCGAAAACGACCAGCCCGCCGGGCCATTCGGTCAGCCGCTTGGCCATCGGTGCACCCTGGTTGCCCAAGCCGATATAGCCCAGTTTCACATCAGAACTCATGACCGGATGATCTGTCCGCCGTCGACGTTGAAGATCTGCCCGGTGATCCAGCTGGCCTCGTCGGACAGCAGGAACAGGCACATGCCGGCGAGGTCTTCCGGCGTACCCATGCGCGCCAGCGGCAGGGTCTGGACGATCTGCTTGACGATGGCCTGCGGCGTGGTGCTGCGGTTGGCCTCGGTGTCGATGGGTCCCGGCGCGATGGCGTTGATCCGGATGTTGCGCCACCCGAGCTCACGGGACAGCTGCTGCGTCAGGCCGTTGACGCCGACCTTGGCCAGACCGTAGAAGTTGGCGTAAACCCATGCCGCCGTGGAGGACTGGTTGACGATGGCCCCGCCGCCCCGCTTTTCCATGTGCGGGAAAACCGCGCGGGTACACACCAGCGCCCCGTCGAGGTTGACGCTCATGAACTTGCGGTAGTAGTCCCAGTCGACGGTCAGCAGTCCGTCGAGCTTCATGCCACCGAAGATCGCGGCGTTGTTCACCAGGTAGTCGATGCCGCCGAACTCCGCCACGGCCTGGGCAGCCATGTCGTTGGCCGAGTCGATGTTCGACACGTCGACCCGCACGGCCAGCGCCTTGCCGCCGTCGGCCTTGATGCCGGCGGCCACCTTCTCGGCGCCTTCGACGTTGATATCGGCGATGACGACGGCGGCACCCTCGCGGGCCAACGCCTCGGCGTAGACCTGGCCGATGCCCCCGCCCGCGCCGGTCACGATCGCGACCTTGTTCTCGAACCTGCTCATGATGTCCTCTCGTCTACTTCTTGTGAGTCAATGGTTTTGGGACGCCGGCGCTTAGGTGGCCAGCGTGGCGATGCACTTGGTCTCCAGGTATTCCTCGAACCCGGCGATGCCCATCTCCCGCCCGTTGCCGGACTGCTTGTATCCGCCGAACGGTGCGTCGGCGGAGTACCAGACACCGCCGTTGACGTTGACGGTGCCGACCCGCAGCCGCGCCGCGACGCCGGCTGCCCGCTGCGGGTCGGCCGAGAACACCGTGCCGGACAGACCGTACGGCGAGTCGTTGGCGATGCGGACGGCGTCGTCGTCGCCGTCGTGGGCGATGACGGTGAGCACGGGCCCGAAGATCTCCTCGCGCGCGACACGCGCCGAATTGTCCAGGCCCGCAATGACGGTCGGCTCGATGAAGAAGCCCTTGTCGCGGTCGGCCGGCCGGCCGCCACCACAGGCGAACGTCCCACCCTCCTGCAGGGCGAGGTCGAGGTAGCCCTGCACCCGGTCACGCTGGCGGGCCGAGATCACGGGGCCGCAGACGGTGCGCGGACTGGACGGATCACCTGGCTTGATGCCGCCCATCGCGCCGGCCGCGGCCGCGACGGCCTCGTCGTAGCGGGCTCGCGGCACCACGAGCCGGGTGGTGATGGCGCACCCCTGGCCGGCGTGCATCGACGCCGTGAACGCGGCCATCGCGCACGCGGCGGCGACATCGGCGTCGTCGAGTACCAGGAATGCCGACTTGCCACCGAGTTCCAGGAACACCTTCTTGATGGTCTCCGCTGCGTCGGTCATCACGGCGCGGCCGGTGGCGGTCGAGCCGGTGAACGAAACCATGTCCACGTCAGCGTGTTTCGACAGCAGTGCGCCGACGCCGTGGTCCCGGGACGTGACGATGTTGATGGTGCCCGCCGGGAAGTCGGTGTGCTGGGTGATCAGTTCGCCGAGCACCGCGGCGACCCACGGAGTGTCCGGTGCGGGCTTGAGGATCAGGGTGTTGCCCGCCGCGAGTGCCGGGCCGACCTTGGCCAGGTTGATCTGGTGCGGGAAGTTCCACGGCGTGATGGCCCCGACGACCCCGACGGCTTCCCGGGCGATGGTCCGGTTGGTCGGAATCCCTTGCGGCGTGGCATGTCCCAGGTCGGTGGTCCACTGGTAGCTCTCCGCGGTGTCGGCGGCGAAGCTGAGGTCTTCGATCGGGCCGTCCAAATGCGCTCCGGCCGTGAGCATCCGGGGCGCGCCGACCTCCGAGATGGTCAGTTCGCGCAATTCATCGGCGTGGTCGCGCATGGCCTGCTGTAGCTGCCGCAGACACCGCACACGGAGCTCCACGTTGGTGGACCAGTCGGTCTCGTCGAAAGCCCGGCGGGCGGAGTCGATCGCGTCGACCATGTCGCCGACCGTGGCGTCGGCTGCCACCCCGAGGACCTCCTCGGTCGCGGGATTGACGGTCGGGAACGTGCCTCGCGAACCCGGCACCAATTTTCCGTCGATGAGAAGGCGACTCTCGCCGTCACCCAACAAGGTCATCTGCGCTCCTGCCTTCGGGACGACGTCCAGCGATCTGATTTTTACTGGACAACTGTCCGACAACGTTCAGTCGAACCATAACCTCACGCGCCACCGAGTGGCAAGAGTCCGACGATATCGACAACCGAAACCGCGGCATAAATGCTTGTTTAACAGGCTCTTTTCACGCACTTCTTGCTTCCGTACCGCGCCATCGGCTAACTTGGACATGTGTCCAGCGATGCAGTGGCCGCCCTCACAAGCACCGGCCAAGAAGCGGACGATCAGCCGCGTAACCGCCGCCAGGAGGAAACCTTCCAGAAGGTTCTGGCTGCCGGTCGCGAGATGCTGCGGGAATCGTCCTACGCCGACCTGACGGTGCGGGCCGTCGCGGCGCGCGCCAAGGTCGCGCCGGCTACCGCCTACACCTACTTCTCGTCCAAGAACCACCTCATCGCCGAGGTGTATCTGGACATGGTTCGTCAGGTGCCCTACTTCACCGACGTGAACCAGCCGAGGGCCAGCCGCGTCGAGCAGGCACTACGCAGCCTCGCGCTGGTGGTCGCCGACGAACCCGGCGTGGCCGCGGCGTGCACGACAGCCCTGCTGTCCGGCGACGACGAGACGGTCCGCAAGGTACGCGACCGCATCGGTGGCGAAATCCACAAGCGCATCCGCTCGGCCGTCGGCCCCGACGCCGATCCGCGCCTGCTGTCGGCCCTGGAGATGACGTACTTCGGTGCGCTCGTCAACGCCGGCAGCGGCGTCTACACCTATCACCAGATCGCCGACCGGCTGTCCTATGTCGTCGGACTCATCGTGGGAGACAACGCGTGACCGCCAATGTGGAGCTGCTGATCGATCCATACAGCTACGACTTCCACGAGGACCCGTACCCGTACTACCGGCGGCTGCGGGACGAGGCGCCGATCTACCGGAACGACAAGCTCAACTTCTGGGCGCTGTCCCGCCACGAGGATGTGCTGCGCGGTTTCCGGAACAGCACCGCGCTGTCCAACAAGCACGGCGTCTCGCTGGACCCGATTTCGCGCAACGACGAAGCCCACCGGGTGATGTCCTTCCTGGCCCTTGACGATCCGGCGCACCTGAGGCTGCGCACGCTGGTCTCCAAGGGCTTCACGCCGCGGCGCATCCGTGAGCTGGAAGGCCGGGTCACCGAGATCGCCGTCCAGCATCTCGATGAGGCGCTGCAACACAACACCTTCGACTACGTCGACGATTTCGCGGGCAAGCTGCCCATGGACGTCATCAGCGAGCTGATGGGCGTCCCACAAGAAGACCGCGTGCGCATCCGCGCGCTGGCCGACGGTGTGATGCACCGCGAGGACGGGACGGCCGACATCCCGGCGTCCGCCATGGCCGCATCGGGTGAATTGCTGATGTACTACGCCGACATGGTGAAGCAGCGCCGCAAGAGTCTGTCCGACGACCTCACCTCGGCACTGGTGGAGGCCGAGATCGACGGCGACAAGCTGACCGACGACGAGATCATGGCGTTCCTGTTCCTGATGGTCATCGCCGGTAACGAGACGACCACGAAACTGCTTGCCAATGCGGCCTATTGGGGATACCAGAACCCCGACCAGCTGGCGCCGGTCTTCGACGACCACGAACTGATCTCGCCGTGGATCGAGGAGACCCTGCGCTACGACACCTCCAGCCAGCTCCTGGCCCGGGCCGTCGTCGAGGACCTCGAGTTCTACGGCACCACCGTCCCCGCCGGTGACGTACTGATTCTGCTGGCCGGCTCGGCCAACCGTGACGAGCGGGTGTTCGAGGCGCCCGACGAGTACCGCATCGGCCGCGACATCGGTTCGAAGCTCGTGAGTTTCGGCAGCGGCGCGCACTTCTGCCTGGGCGCTCACCTGGCCCGGATGGAAGCCCGGGTCGCCCTGACCGAACTGTTCAAACGTATCCGCGGCTACGAGGTCGACGAGGACAACTGCGTCCGCGTCCACTCGAGTTCAGTACGAGGTTTCGCCCACCTCCCGATCACAGTGAAGGCACGCTAAATGGCCCGTTTTGAACCGCACCCCACCCGCCGGCCGGCCATCGTGGCCGGTGCCTCGTCGGGCATCGGCGCCGCGACGGCGACCGCACTCGCCGCGCGGGGCTTCCCGGTCGCGCTCGGCGCCCGCCGGGTGGAGAAGTGTCAGGAACTCGTCGACCAGATCAAAGCCGAAGGCGGAGAAGCGATTGCGCTGCCGCTCGACGTCACCGACACCGCATCGGTCGAGAACTTCGTCGCCAAGGCGACGGCGGCACTCGGCGACATCGAGGTCCTGGTCACGGGCGCCGGTGACACCAACTTCGGCCGGCTGCACGAGATGAGCACCGATGAGTTCGCCGAGCAGCTGCAGATTCACCTGGTCGGTGCCAACCGGATGGCGCGCGCCGTCCTCGACGGCATGGTCGAACGCCGGCGCGGCGACCTGATCTTCGTCGGCTCCGATGTGGCGCTGCGCCAGCGTCCGCACATGGGCGCCTACGGCGCCGCGAAGGCCGGGCTGGTCGCCATGGTCACCAACCTCCAGATGGAGCTGGAAGGCACCGGTGTCCGCGCGTCGGTGGTGCACCCCGGCCCGACCATGACGTCCATGGGCTGGAGCCTGCCGGCCGAGAAAATCGGGCCGGCCCTTGAGGATTGGGCCAAGTGGGGTCAGGCCCGGCACAGCTACTTCCTGCGTGCGGCCGACCTGGCCCGCGCCATCACGTTCGTCGCCGAGACCCCGCGCGGCGGGTTCATCGCCAACATGGAGCTGCAGCCCGAAGCGCCGCTGGCCGAAGCCAAGGAACGCCAGTCGCTCGCGTTGGGCGAGGAAGGAATGCCCAATCAATGACCATCACCAAAGAGGTTCAACGGGTTTCGGGTGGTGCCGAGGAGCATGGCCACCTGGAGGAGTTCCGCACCGACCCGATCGGGCTGATGCAGCGCGTCCGCGACGAGTGCGGTGACGTCGGCTGGTTCCAGCTGGCCGACAAGCAGGTGGTGCTGCTGACGGGCGCCGAGGCCAACGAGTTCTTCTTCCGCTCCAGCGACAGTGAGCTCAACCAGGCCGAGGCCTACCCGTTCATGACGCCGATCTTCGGTGAGGGCGTGGTGTTCGACGCCGACCCCGAACGCCGCGCCGAGATGCTGCACAACACCGCGCTGCGCGGCGAGCAGATGAAGGGCCATGCCGCGACCATCGAGCGCGAGGTCCGGCGGATGACCGAAAACTGGGGCGAATCCGGTGAAATCGATCTGCTGGAGTTCTTCTCCGAGCTCACCATCTACACCTCCACGGCCTGCCTGATCGGCCCGAAGTTCCGCAATCAGCTCGACTCGCGGTTCGCGAACTACTACCACCTGCTCGAGCGCGGCACCGACCCGCTCTGCTACGTCGACCCGTACCTGCCCATCGAGAGCTTCCGCATCCGCGACGAGGCCCGGGCCAACCTGGTGGAGCTGGTACAGGAGGTCATGAACGGCCGAATTGCCAACCCGCCCACCGACAAGAGCGATCGGGACCTGCTCGACGTCCTGGTGTCCATAAAGGACGAAGAGGGCAATCACCGCTTCAGCGCCAACGAGGTCACCGGCATGTTCATCTCACTGATGTTCGCCGGGCACCACACCAGCTCGGGCACGTCGTCGTGGACGCTCATCGAACTACTGCGTCACCCCGACTTCTACGCCACGGTCCAGCAGGAGCTCGACGACCTCTACAGCGACGGCCAGGAGGTGAGTTTCCATGCGCTGCGCCAGATTCCGAACCTGGACAACGCCCTCAAGGAGACCCTGCGCCTGCACCCGCCGCTGATCATCCTGATGCGCGTCGCGCAGGACGAGTTCGAAGTCGGCGGTCACCCGATCCACAAAGGCCAGATGGTGGCCACCTCGCCGGCGATCTCCAACCGGATTCCCGAGGACTTCCCCGACCCCGACGCCTTCAACCCCAACCGGTACGAGAAGCCGCGCCAGGAAGACCTGCTGAACCGGTGGACCTGGATCCCGTTCGGCGCCGGCAAGCACCGCTGCGTGGGCGCCGCCTTCGCGCAGATGCAGATCAAGGCCATCTTCTCGGTGCTGTTGCGCGAGTACGAGTTCGAGATGGCCCAGCCCCCGGAGAGCTACCAGAACGACCACTCCAAGATGGTCGTCCAACTGGCCCGGCCTGCCACCGTCCGCTACCGGAAGCGCGCCTGAAATGGGCAGCTATCGCGTTGAGGTCGACCGCGACCTGTGCCAGGGCCACGCCATGTGTTCCCTCGAGGCGCCGGACTACTTCAACGTCCCCAAACGCGGCACCGTCGAGATCCTCGACGAGACCCCGCCCGACGACGCGCGCGACGAGATTGAACGCGCCGTCGCCGAGTGCCCGACCCAAGCCCTGTTCATTCGCGAAACCAGCTGACAACAAAGGACAAGACAATGACGTCATTCCCCCGCGAACAACTCGAAGAATGGGTGCAGCGGTGGCTGCAGGTCAACCGTGACGCCGAGGCCGCCGGCGACTGGAAGCCCATGGCCGACTTCTACACCGACGACGCCACGTACGGCTGGAACATCGGGCCCAAGGAAGACGTGATGTGCCTCGGCAAGGCCGAAATCCGCGACATCGCTTTGGGTTTGGAGATGGAAGGCCTCGAAGGCTGGAAGTACCCGTACCAGCGCGTGGTGATCGACGACAAGCAGGGCGAGGTGGTCGGCTTCTGGAAGCAGATCGTGACGGATCCCGACGACGCCTCGGCCCCCGAGCGCGAGATCTATGGCATCGGTGGCAGCTGGTTCCGCCTGGAGAACGTCGACGGCGAACCGAAGATCGCCTGGCAACGCGACTTCTTCGACTTCGGCCACGTGCAGAAGCTCTACCTGGACCTGATGACAGCCGGAAAGCTTTCCAAGGGCATGCAGCAGCGCATCCAGCGCAGCCTGGCCGGCGAGCAACTGCCCGGCTATTACCCCCTCGGCGAGGCTCCGGTCCCGATCTGGTGAACCGGCCAAGCAGTTGGTTGGGGGGTGGGGTGTGACGAACGTAACTATTCCCTCTACGCTAACTGAAACAGGTTCTAGTGGAAGGCACATGCGGTGAAGACAAAAGGTGCTCTCATCTGGGAGTTCAACAAGCCGTGGACGATCGAGGAGATCGAGATCGGTGACCCCGTCAAGGACGAGGTCAAGATCCAGATGGAAGCCTCGGGCATGTGCCACTCGGACCACCACCTGGTCACCGGCGACATCCCGATGGCCGGCTTCCCCGTCCTCGGCGGCCATGAGGGCGCGGGCATCGTGGTCGAGGTCGGCCCCGGCGTCGACCACATCGCCGTCGGCGACCACGTCGTGCTGTCGTTCATCCCCTCGTGTGGTGAATGCCCGTCGTGTCAGGCCGGCATGCGCAACCTGTGCGATCTCGGCATGTACCTGCTGACCGGCACCGCAGTCTCCGACGGCACCCACCGCGTCCACGCCGCCGACGGGACGCCGGTCCTCCCCATGACCCTGCTGGGCACCTTCAGCCCCTACATGGTTGTGCACAAGAGCTCGGTCGTGAAGATCGACCCCACCATCCCGTTCGAGGTCGCCTGCCTGGTCGGTTGCGGCGTCACCACCGGCTACGGCTCGGCCGTCCGCAGCGGCGACGTCCGCCCCGGCGACGACGTCTGCATCGTCGGTGTCGGCGGTGTCGGTACCGGCGCCCTCCAGGGAGCACTGAACGCCGGCGCACGCAACGTCTTCGTCGTGGATCCCGTTGAATTCAAACGGGACAACGCCCTGAAGTTCGGCGCCACCCATGCCTACCCGGACATCTTCAGCGCCATGGCGGGCGTCGCCGAGGTCACCGAGGGCCGTATGGCCAACAAGACCATCGTCACCGTCGGTGAGTTGCACGGCGAGGACATCGACAACTACCTCAACATCACCAGCAAGGGCGGCACATGTGTGGTGACCGCGGTGGCGAACATGGCGAACCTGGACGTCAAGCTCAACCTGTCGATGCTGACGCTGATGCAGAAGCGCCTGCAGGGCACCATCTTCGGCGGCGGCAACCCGCACCACGACATCCCGTCGCTGCTGGCCATGTACAAGGCCGGCCGCCTCAACCTCGACGACATGGTCACCCGGCAGTACAAGCTGGAGCAGATCAACGAGGGCTACGCCGACATGCTGGAGGGCCGCAACATCCGCGGTGTCATCCGGTACACCGACGCCGACCGCTGAGCGAGACGCGCTGATCCGAAACGGCATTCCAGCTGCTGGAATGCCGTTTCGGCATGAAATGGAAGGAAAACCCTTGTCCCAGAACCCCGTTGTCACCGCGTCGCAGTCGTCGTGGCGGTGCGTGCAGAGCCATGACCGCGAGGGCTGGCTGGCCCTGATGGCGGACGACATCGTCGTCGAGGACCCGATCGGCGAGGCCGTCACCAACCCCGACGGCACCGGAGTGAAGGGCAAGGAGGCGCTCGCCGCCTTCTACGACACCAACATCGGGCCGAACCAGCTGACGGTCACCTGCGAGGAGATGTTCCCGTCCAGCTCGCCCGACGAGATCGCCTACATCCTGGTGCTGCGCACCGAATTCCCGAACGGCTTCGTGGCCAGCGTCCGCGGCGTCTTCACCTACAAGGTCAACGCCGAGGGTCTCATCACCAACCTGCGCGGGTACTGGAACCTCGAGGCCATGAAGTTCGAGCAGCCCGCCGATCAGGCCAACTGATTGTCGGCGTAGAACCGGGCCGCGCGGCGAATCGCATCCACCGTCGGTTCCGGTTCCCAGCCCAGCTCCCGCCGCGCCTTGCTGTTATCGGCCGGTGACGTCATGTGCAGCAGCCGCGTGATGGTGACCAGCGGCGGAATCTTGCCCGGGCGTACCGCACGCAGCGGCTCCGTGGCGTAGGCACCGGCGTACATCGCGGCCTTGGGGACCCCGAATCGTGGTGGCCGGACGCCGGTTTCGTCGGCCGCCGTCTCCAGGATGGTGCGCAGCGGCAGGTAGCTCTCCGAGATGATGTACCGCTCCCCCACGCGGCCGTGCTCGGCGGCCAGGAGCAGCGCCCGGGCGGCGTCCTCGATACCGACCACTTCCGCCGCCGCATCAGCGGCGTAGAACCGCATCCGGCCGGCCGCCGTGCGCGCCACGATCTCGCCGTGCGGCGTCGGCTGCCAGTCCCGCGGGCCGTAGGTGTTCGACACGCACATCGCGACCGCGGGCAGCCCCCGCCGCGCCACGGCGTCCAGCACGAGTTGCTCTGCAGCACACCGTGATCGGACGTAGTCGCCACCCTTGTCGGCCCAGTTGAAGGGCGTGTCCTCGGTGACGACCGACCCGTCATCGCTGACCGCGATGGTGCAGATGGTGCTGACGAACACGAACTTGTCGAGGTCGGCGTCGACCGCGACGTCCAGCACCCGCCGCAGGCCATCGACATTGGTGCGGAACAACGGCACCGGGTCCGGCAGCATGGCCCGGGCGTCCACGACACAGTAGAAGACGACGTCGCGATCAGCCATCGCGGCCCGCACCGCGTCGTCGTCGAAAATGTCTCCGTAGCAACGCTCGACGGGCAGGTCGTCGATGCCCTTGGTCGAGCTCGTCTCCCGCAGCAGGACCCGGACGTCGTCGCCGCGTTCGACGAGCTGACGCGTGACGTGCGAGCCGAGGAAGCCACTGGCCCCCATGACCAGTGACTTGCGGGGTGCCATCAGGCGCGCGGCCCGACCGGCCGGCCGAGCAGGCGGTCCGGTTGCGTCCACCACGGCGCGGCGTCGGACTCACCGATGCCGGTGATGTCGTTGGCCTCGACGAAGTACTCGTGCACCCGTGCCGGGTCGACATCCGGTGCCCGCTTGCCCCACTTGACCGACAGGAAACCACTGTCCCCCATCGACTTCTGGTGCAGCACATAGGGAGACATCGACCGCGCGCCGCGGCCGACGGTGACGCCGCCGAACGTCCAGGCGATATACGGCAGCACCCGGCGCCAGTAGACCTGGCTGAACGTGCCGCGTTCGCGGAGGATGTTCGTGCCCGGCATGACGCCCGGGTCGAAGTACGCCGCGGACATGCCTTCGGGCACCAGCCACCCCGTCGCGCGCGACAGGTAGAACAGGCCGAGCTTGGTGCGCGCGTACGCCTGGACGCCGTCGTCGCTGGGCAGGCACTGCTCGGCGAGCGGCGTCCACTCCGCGGTCTTCACGCGTGCGAGGCGCTGGAACAGGGTCTGGCGGATGGTCGGCGACCCGACGATCATGACGCGGGCATCAGCGGCCAGCTGCGGACTGATCCGCGCCAGCAGTGCGTGCGGGGCGAAAAGGTTGGTGGCGACGGTCAATTCGATGCCGTCCGGGCTCAGTTCTCTGGCATCGTTGCGCAGCACCGCGGCGTTGAGCACGACGGTGCTGAGCGGCGGGATGATGCCGTCCGTGACGAGGCGCGTGATCTCGTCGGCGGCGCGGCGCACGCTGTCCTGCGAACCCTGATCGCACACCACGATGGTGGTGTTGGCGTCGGTCGCCTTGTCACCCAGGAGAGCCCTGAGTTCCTCGCCGCGCTTGGCGTTGCGCACCGGGAAAACACAGTGCCAGCCCGGTGTTCCCACGACCCGTTGCGCCAGCCCGAGACCCAGCCCGGACGTGGCACCGGTCAACAGCAGACTGCGTGTGGCCATCTGATTCATTACCCGACTTCCGCTGGAACTGACGAATTGATAACCGGTGCACCCTCATTCAGGCCGATGCGGGCATGCAGCCGGGCCAGCGGGGCGGGCGCCCACCAGTTGGCCTTGCCGAGGAGCACCATGACGGCCGGGAGCAGGATGGTCCGGATCACGATGGCGTCCACCAGGATCGCGACCGCCAGACCGAACCCGAAGATGCGCAGGAACGACACCTGCGAAGCGATCAGACCGGCGAACGTGATGGCCATGACGAGCGCGGCCGCGGTGACGATGCGGCCGGTGCCGGCAAGACCGAGAGCCACCGACTCGCGACCGGCCGCGTCAGATTTGTCTGAGGCAAGCCAGAATTCGCGGATGCGGGCGATGATGAACACCTCGTAGTCCATCGACAGCCCGAACGCGACGCAGAACATCAACACCGGCATGGTCGATACCAGCGTGCCCACCACGGTGGTCCCCAGCCCGCCGAGGTGGCCCTCCTGGAAGATCCACACCAGCGCCCCGAACGTCGCGGTCAGCGACAAGGCGTTGAGCACCAACGCTTTCAGCGGGATGATCACGCTGCCGCTCAGCAGGAACAACAGGACGAACATCACCACGGCGATCAACCCGAGCATGGTCGGCACCCGGGTGGCGATGGCCTCGACACCGTCGCGGTTGGACTGCGCGGCCCCCGTGAACAGCGGCGTCATCCCGGCCGGCGGCGGCACGGCGTGCAGCCTGTCCAGCGCTTCGTCGGACGCCGCGCTGAACGGTAGCGTCGTCGTGGTGACGGTCAGGAAGCTGGCGTCTTTACCGGTGCCGGCCTCGTGCCCGGCGGGACCGATCGCACGGCCACCCGCGTAGGTGGCACCCGGCCCGGCTGCAGCCACCACGGTCGGCACCTTGGACAGCTCGGCGGCGTAGGCGTCGATGGCGGCGTTGTCACGCGACCCGTTGCCATGCAGCAGCACGATGTGCACCGGCAGCCCGGCGTCCTGCGTGAAGTCGCTGCGCATGTGGTCGCCCACCTGCCTGGCCGACGAGGTGGTCGGCAGGATGCGGTCGTCGGGGAAGCCGAACTTGATGTTGAGGAACGGCAGCCCGACGATGACGAGCGGAATCAGGGTGACGGCTGCCGCGATGCGCGGCCGGCGCATCACGGCGTGCGTCCAGGTGTACCAACGTGATTCGGTGAGTGGGCCGCGCTGGCCCGGTTTGCCGATCCGCTTACCGGCGACCCGGATGGCAGCCGGCGTGATGACAAGGGCCGCGAGCGCGGCCATCGCCACCACCGACACCGCGCCGTACGCGAACGACCGCAGGAAGTACATCGGGAACACCGCCATGGTGGCCAGGCACAGCGCGACCGTCGCCGCCGAGAACACCACCGTGCGGCCCGCGGTGCGCATGGTGCGCCGCAAGGCCTCGTCGGGATGGGAGCCGACACCGATCTCCTCGCGGTACCGGCTCACCAGCAGCAGCGAGTAGTCGATGGCCAGAGCCAGGCCCAGCGCCACGGCGAGGTTCAGTGCGAACACCGAGACGTCGACGAACTCGGCCAGAACCCGCAGGATCGCAACCGAACCCGAGATCGCGAAGGCCCCGACCGCCAGCGGCACCAGGGCCGCCACTACGCCACCGAAGACCCACACCAGGACCAGGAACGTCAGCGGCAACACGATGGCCTCGCTGAGGGTCAGGTCGTGCCGGCTCTGCTCGTTGACCGCGGAGTACACGGCTCCCGGGCCGCCCGCGGAGATGGTGAGGCCTGGATCGCGTTGCCCGACATAGCGTTCCACCAGCTTGGTCGAGGATGCGATGCCCGTGGTCTCGTTGCCGTCCATGAAGGCGATGACCAGGGCAGAGCGCCCGTCCTTGCTCACCAGGCCGGCCGCGACCGGATCGGGCGCCTCGAACGGCGACAGCACCCGCGCGACGTGTTCGGTGCCGCGCAGCTCGGTGACCAACCGGTCGACCTGAGCCCGCACCGGGGCCGACGTGACCGGGGCCCCCTTCTCACCGGCCTGCACCAACAGATTCAGGTTCACGAAGCCACGGTGGAACTCTTCCGTGAGCACCTTGTTGGCGCGGTTCGACTGGGCATCGGGGTCGGTGAAGCCACCGGCGCCGAGCATGTCCGCGACGGGCGCGGACAGGATGCCGAAGACCGACATCAGCATGACGGTGGCGACGAGAATCCGTTTGGGCGCGGCGATTACGACGCGCGAGATCAGATCGAGCATCGCCCGGGTCACGCAGCCTTCGGGAAGACGTTGAGCACGACGGCGGCACCCAGGCCGCCCGCGCTGACGATCGCGCCGGCACCGATACCACCGCCGCGGCGCTGCAGTTCATTGATCAACGTGCCGGCCACGCGGGTGCCGGACGCGCCGTACGGGTGACCGAGCGCCAGGCCGCCGCCGTGCACGTTGAGCCGGTCGCGGCTGATGTTCAGCGAGCGCTCGTAGGCGATGCCGATCGAGGCGTAGGAGTCGTGGACGTCGTAGAGATCGACGGCCTCGGTGCTGATGCCGGCGCCGTCGAGAGCGCGCCGGGTGGCGGTGATGGCCGCGTCGGTGGCGCGCTCGGGCTCCGAGCCGACGACCGACCAGCCGACGATCTCCGCCAACGGGGCCAGGCCGTGCAATGCCGCGAAGTCCGGGTCGCAGATCATCATGGCGGCGGCACCGTCGGTCAGGCCCGTCTGGTTGCCCGGCGTCACCGTGCAGTCCTCACCGAGGAACGACGTCAGCGCCGACAGGTTCGTCATGTTGAATTCGCGGCACGGTAGTTCGTCGGCGAAAACCTCTACGCCATCGACTTTTACGGCGACCTTCTCGACATCCAGGATGCCGCCGTCGATGGCATCCGAGGCCAGGGTGTGCGCCCGGGCCGACCATTCGTCGACCTCTTCGCGGGTCAGTCCGAACTGCCGCGCGGTGCCTTCGCCGAGGGTGCGGGCCAGGTCGAGCGCCGGCATCTCACCGATGCCGGGATGCATCGGGGCGATCTTGGTGTCGGTGATACCGGTGGCCGCAAAATGCGGACCGGCCAGCGGTGACGCCGAGGGCGTATTCAGGCCGCCGGCGATGACGCACTTGCCCATGCCGGCCTTGATGGTCGCCACCGCCTGGTGCATCGCCATCATTCCCGACGCGCACCACCCTCCGACCGCCACCGCGGGAGTGTCCAGCGGCAGCCCCATGTCGAGGGCCGAGTACCGCGCGATGCAGCCGCCGCCCTGCAGGACCTCACCCATCACGATGTTGTCGATCAACTCAGCGTCAACACCGGCGCGCTCGATCACCTCGCGGATGACGGTGCTCGCGAGATCGAACTCGGAAACGTTGGCCAGTCCGCCTACCAGCGAACGCGTGAACGGGGTTCGCGCATACGCGACGACTACGGGATTGGTCAAGGTTCTTGCCCTCCTCGGCAACGACGTCCACTTGCGGCGCCGCGCAATCCGCGGACTGCTCAGAACTGTCGAGTGCGCGCGGACATGACGGCATGGCTGTTCTTCGTTGTGCTGATATCAGCAACTAACGGCAATAGTTTGTAGCACGTATTTCGAGTGCGGTCTATATTCCATCGGCGTAAATATCCACGTCAAGAGCGTTAATTATGAATTTAGCGAACTAGTTAGAACTTGTTTCAATTATTGGCCCGGAAGATGCATTGTGTAACCCCGGTCACAGCCGGAACGGCGTTGCCGCACAAGCGATGACGCAGATTCGGACGCCGTCGCACAGCGACCCGATTCGACGCACGGACCACGCCGCGACGTCACCCCAACCACAGAGCATGGCAAACGTTCAGCCACCAATACAGCAAACACAGGACTCGACAGCATCCGGTAGAACATGTTCTAGTAGCGAAATGCTCGACTTCACCACCGACACCCTCAGCCCCGAGGAAGCAGAACGCCTCCGCGCCGTGTTCGAGCCCCTCACCCAATCGGTCCGCGACCTGATGGAGGCGACCGCCCGCAGCGACGCCGACGCCGACGTCATCGCGGCCGCGCAAGCCGAAATCGAGTCCGCCACCGCACGTTTGCGCTCCAAGCAGCTGGAGAAGACGTGGGGCCTGCGCTTCACCACCGAAGGCGAATGGCTGCCCTGGACCAATGCCGTTGTGGGACTGCGCAACCCGGTCGCCCCGCCGCTGACCGTCGTCCTCGAGGCGACCGACTACGTGTGGTCCGAGTTCTCCCTCGGCGCGGCCTACGAGGGCCCGCCCAACCACGCGCACGGCGGCGTCTGCGCCATGATCCTCGACCACGTGCTGGGTGAGGTCGCGTCCAACGACGGCACCACCCGGTTCACCGGCACCATCAACGTCAAGTACGTGCGCCCCACCCCGCTGGGCAAGCTGCGGGCCGAGGCCCGCATCGTGCGCACCGAGGGCTTCAAGGCGTACGGCGTCGCCCACATCGCCGACGACCAGGGCGTCACCATCGAAGCCGAGGGCGTCTTCATCCAGCCCAAGTGGGCCCGCGGCTAGATGGCGCGGTCCATCGACGCCGGCGCCGCGAAAGACTGGCTCGCCGCCCACATTCCCGACCAGACCGGCCGGACGGTCCTGATCACCGGAGCCAATGGCGGTCTCGGTGCCGCCACCGCACGGCATCTGGCGGGCGCCGGAGCGCAGGTCGTCCTGGCCTGCCGCCGTCCCGCACAGGCCGAAGCACTCGCCGCCGAAATCGGGCCTGCCGCACAGACTCTGAATCTCGACCTGGCCAGTCTCGACTCCATCAAGTCCGCGGCGGCATCGTGCGGGCCCGTCGACACCGTCATCGCGCTGGCCGGGGTGTGCCACGTGCCGTACGGCCTGACCGCCGACGGTTTCGAATTGCACACCGGCATCAACCATCTCGGACATTTCGCGTTGGTGGGCCAGCTCCTGGACCGTGTCAGCGACCGCGTCGTGGTGGTCACCAGCCGCGCGCACGAGTTCGTCGGCCGGCCCGGCTTCGGCAAGCTCGCGCCCGCCGATCCCGGGTGGCGCACCCGGAAGTACTCCGCGTTCGACGGGTACTGCCAAGCCAAACTCGCCAACCTGTTGTTCGCGAACGAGCTGCAGCGCCGACTCACCGCCGCCGGCAGCACACTGAAATCGGTATCCGCACAACCGGGTTGGGCCGACACCGACGCGGGCATGCACTCGGGCCGCAAGTGGGGCGACGTCTCGTGGCGCGCCTCGTGCCGGACCATCGGCCAGCCGGCCGACGTCGCGGCCCTGTCGATCACCTACGCCGCCGCGGCGGACGAGGTGGCCGGCGGCGGCTACTACGGGCCCGACCGGTTCTTCGGGATGCGCGGGCTGCCGGCCCCGGCCAAGGCCGGTCGCGCCGCCACCGACCAGACGCTGATGACCGCGAATTGGGTTGCCGCCGAACACCACACCGGTGTCCGGTACGACATCTGACCAGGAGACGACAGTGTCAACCGCCACAACTGACCTGCCACTGGCCCCCGACACCCCGCTGAGCCTGCGCGAGCGCATCGCAGCAATCCAGGTGGCGCACAGCGGTTGTGAGACATTCAGGGATGCCGGTGGCCCGGTCACCACGGTGCGCATCGCGCCGAAGTGGATGATGCCGCCCATCGTCGTCGTCACCTCACCCCAGGGTGCGCGCGACGTCCTGACCGCCACGTTCCCCGCCGTCGACCGCGACTTCCCGTTCATGACCGAACAGCAGAAGCTCAACGGCGGCTCGCTGCTGAACTTCAGCCACAAGGAGTGGGTCGGGCGGCGCCGCATGCTGCAGCCGGTGTTCACCACCGCGCGCATCGCCGAACTCAACGAGCAGATGTACGACATCGCCACCGACGCCGCGACCTCATGGCGCGACGGCACCGAGATCGACCTCGACCAGGAGAGCCGCCGGATCACCATGCGGGTTCTCGGCCGCACCATCATGGGATTCGAACCCGGTTCCTACACAGACGAATTGGTGGAGCCGCTGCGCCGGATCAGCAAGTACATCGCCGACCGCGGCCGCGCTCCGGTGAAGCCGCCCAGCTGGCTGCCGACCAAGGAGCGCCGCTTCGCGGTCAGGTTCAACAAGGTGGCGCACGACCTGGCCGCACAGATCCTGCACGACTGCCGTGCTGATCCGCAGCTGAGCGCTCCGCTGGTCCGCGCCATGATGGAGGCCCGCGACCCGGAGACCGGGGAGCCGCTGACCGACGAGGACATCTGCCACGAGCTCGTCATCTTCCTGGCCTCGGGGCTGGAAACCACCGCCACGACGCTGGCCTACGCACTGTGGGAACTGGGCCGCCATCCCGAGATCTACGACCGGGTCGCGGCCGAGGTGTCCGCGGTCGACGAGGCCGCCCTGCGCACCAACCCGCGCAGCCACCTGCCGTACACCGTCAGCGTCATCCAGGAGGCCCTGCGCCTGGGCGGCCCGACACCCGCCGTGATGCGCATTGCCCGGCAGGACATGGCGATCGACGGCTTCCGCGTCGAGGCGGGCAGCATGCTCATGGTCGGCGTCTACGCCATGCACCGGGATCCGCAATTGTGGGACCGCCCACTGGAATTCGATCCGGACCGGTTCAGCGCGGGCCGCTCGCGGATGCAATGGCAGTTCCTGCCGTTCGGCGGTGGACCGCGCTCCTGCATCGGCGAGTTCTTCGCCCTGACCGCCGCGACCCTGGAGCTGGCCTCGATCGTCCGGCACTGCCGCCTGACGTCGCGCGAATCGACGTTCCCCATCACCGCCCCGCTGACCATCGTTCCCGATGGGCCCATCCCGGCCCTGGTCCAGACGACTTCCTAGGAAGGCCACCGTGCCCCGACGTTCCCCGGTACGCACCGTCGATCTGCACCTGGAAACCCTGACGCTGCACCAGGACGGCCGTGTCCTCACCGCGCGGTTCGACGACCCGCCCAACCAGTTCCTGTCACTGCGCCTGGTCAAGGACATGGACAAGCTGACGCGCGCCGCCGATCGGGACCCGTCGGTCGGCGCCGTCGTCCTGACGGGCACCGGTGACAAGTTCATCTCGCACTCCGAACCCGAACAGGTGCAGCTGTTCTTCCAGATGGAGACGCCGCCGCTGCCGTCGCGCGCGGTGGCCTGGTCCATCAAGCTCAACAACGCCGCCATGCGCGTCCCCGCCCTGTTGAAGGCCACCGAAATCCGCGGCGGCGACTGGGGCACCGGTATCGCCTACAGCGCCATCCTCAAGCGCACCATCACCCGGATGAACCGGTCTGGCGTCGTGTACCTCGCCGCCATCAACGGCACGACCCTCGGCGGCGGCTTCGAGCTCGCACTCTTCTGCGACCTGCGCATCGCGGCCGACGCCGACCACGTCCGCATCGGCCTGATCGAGATTCTCGCCGGCCTGGTGCCGGGAGGCGGTGGGAGTCAACGACTTCCGGCCATGCTCGGCATGGCCGCCGCACTCGAGCACATGCTGGAAGGCCGCCCGCTGACGGCGCGCGAAGCCCTCGACGCGGGCGTCGTGCACCGGCTCGCCCCCGCCGAGGGATTGCTCGACGACGTACGCGCCACCGCAGAAAGACTGTCCCGCCGCTCCCCCTACGCCATCGCGGCCGTCAAGCGCGCCGTCTACTTCGGCGGCAACAAGTCGCTGTCGCGCGCCCTCGACTTCGAGCTCGCCGGTTTCATCGGGACGGGCCGGAATCCGCGAAAGCACTTGACGGCGGACGCTTTTCAGCAGGACTACGAGACCATCGGCGACAGCCCCTTCGCAACGCACATCGATCCCTGGCTATCCGGCACCCGCGTCGAGCAATAGGCTGGGCCCATGCCGACCGTCTTCAGCATGATCATCAACCGCGACCTGCCGGGCCGATTCGTCTACGAGGACGACGACGTCGTCGCGTTCCTGACCATCGAGCCCATGACCCAGGGCCACACCCTGGTCGTGCCCCGGGCCGAGGTGGACAACTGGCAGGACCTGGATCCCGAGCTGTTCAACAAGGTCATGGCGGTGTCGCAGAAGATCGGCCGCGCGGTGTGTCAGGCCTTCGATACCGAGCGGGCCGGCGTGATCATCGCCGGGCTCGAGGTGCCGCACCTGCACGTGCACGTGTTCCCGGCCCGCAACCTGTCCGACTTCGGGTTCGCCAACGTCGACCGCAACCCGTCCCCCGAGTCACTCGATGAGGCTCAGGCCAAGATCATCGCTGCCCTCGGCACCGCCGGCTGAGTCGGCAAAATCGGCTGAGCCGGCCGCGCCGCCGACCCGTGGCAGGCGCACGGTGAATCGGCAGCCCTGCCCCGGCGCGGTGGTGACGGTGACGACGCCGCCGTGCGCCCGCACCAGCGAGTCGACGATCGACAGCCCCAGCCCGGTGCCGCCGCTGGTCCGGGTGCGCGACGAGTCGGTGCGATAGAAGCGCTCGAAGATGCGGTGCGCGTCCTCGGCCGACAAACCCGGCCCCTGGTCACACACCTCGAGTACCGCGTCGCCGTCGACCGTGCCGACGCGAACGGTGATGCCGCCGGACTCCGGGGTGTGCTGCACGGCGTTCATCATCAGGTTGCCCAGCACCTGGCGCAGCCGGGCCTCGTCACCCAGCACCTCCGGCGTGCCCGGCCCGTCCAGCAACTCGAGCTTCACCGTCCGCTGCGGCGCGATGGACCGCGCGTCGTGCACGGCGTCGGCCGCCAGGATCAGCAGGTCGACGGGGCGCTGCTCGAGTGGCCGCTGTTGGTCCAGCCGGGCCAGCAGCAGCAGGTCCTCGACCAGCAGGCCCATGCGCCTGGCCTCGCTCTCGATGCGGCTCATCAGCATCTCGACGTCGTTGGCGGCGCCCTGCCGGTACAGCTCGGCGAAACCCCGGATGGTGGTGAGCGGCGTCCGCAGCTCGTGGCTGGCGTCGGTGATGAAGCGGCGCATCCGGTCCTCGGAGGTACGCGCCGTCTCCGCCGACTGCTCCGACGAGGCGACCGCGTTCTGAATCTGCGCGAGCATTCCGTTGAGCGCCAACGACAATCGGCCGACCTCGGTGCGTGAGTCCCGCTCGGGAACACGGCGGTCGAGCTGACCCGAAGCGATGTCCGCGGCGGTACGTTCCACCTCGTCCAGCGGCCGCAGGCTGCGGTGCACAGCGACGTAGCCGGCGATGCCCAGGATCAACAGCACCGCGGCGCCGATGCCGACCTGCGACCACGCCAGCGCGCGCACCGTCGACGCGACGTCGGACAGGTCGATAGCGACCGTCGTCAATTCACCGGCCGGGCCGCGGACCGTCATGGCCCGCCACTTCACATCGGAATGGTGGATCGAGCCGACGGTCGTCGGCACCGGGCCGACGTCATTGCTCTCCGGCAGGGCGGGCTGCGCGTCGTTGTCGTTGACGGCGATCCACACCCTGCCGTCGGGGTCGATGCCGCGGACGTAGAAGTTGGACGGTGGCCGCGCGGGGTTCGGGCCTTCTATCGGGGTGGCCGGCATCCGCCGCGGTTCCTGCGCCCAGCTGCGCGAGGCGTCCAGCAGCGTCTCGTCGACGCGGTTGATCAGGCTGTGCTGCATGATCGACGTGACGGCGACGCCAGAGGCCAGCAGACCGCAGGCCGCCAGCAGTACCGTCGCGGCGACCAGGCCCACCCGCAGCGGAATGCCGCGGGTACCGCGCCATCTCCCGTCACTGCGCTCGCCCAGTCGGCGTGTCATCACTCCATTGTTGGCGATGCCCGCCCAAAAATGTCTCAGCGCCGTCTGTTCTTCGCGCGAGCGTTCATCGGCGCACTCTGTTCTTCGCGCGAGCGCTCATCGGCGCACTCTGTTCTTCGCGCGAGCGCTCATCACCGCGGCTCGCGCAGGACGTAACCCACGCCCCGCAGGGTGTGCAGCAGGCGCTTCTCGCCGGTGTCGATCTTGCGCCGCAGGTACGACACATAGGACTCGACGACGTTCACGTCACCGCCGAAGTCGTAGCGCCACACGTGGTCGAGGATCTTCGGCTTCGACAGCACGGTGCCCGCGTTGATGATGAAGTAGCGCAGCAGCGTGAACTCGGTGGGCGACAGCGAAACCGGTTCGCCGGCCTTCCACACCTCGTGGGTGTCCTCGTCGAGTTCGATGTCGGCGAACGTCAGCCGGGCACTGCGCGGCTCTTCGACACCACGGCCGGTGCGGCGCAGGATCACCCGCAGCCGCGCCACGACCTCTTCCAGGCTGAACGGCTTGGTGACGTAGTCGTCGCCGCCAAGCGTCAGGCCGGCCACCTTGTCCTGCAGGCTGTCGCGGGCGGTGAGGAACAGGGCCGGCGCGTCGATGCCGTCGGCGCGCATCCGGCGCAGCACGCCGAAGCCGTCCATGCCGGGCATCATCACGTCGAGGATCACCGCGTCGGGTTTGATCTCGCGGGCCTTGTCCAGCGCGGCGGGGCCGTTGGACGCGGAGTGCACTTCGAAGCCCTGGAACTTCAGGCTCACCGAGAGCAGCTCGACGATATTGGCCTCGTCATCGACGACGAGAATCCGTGCTTCGGGCGTCGCCTCAGGTAGTGCAGCCATAGCCATGCAGCCATGGTCCTCGCACCCCTTAAATCCTCCCTGCCCACTGGCTGTGAACATACTGTGAGTCGTGGTGCTGTTTGCCAGGCCTGTCGCACCATCAGCAACATCAGATGTGATCGGCGCCATACACTTGGCCGATGGATTTGGGTAAAACCCTGTCAGACTTGGCCTCGACGCCACTCAAGATCGCCAGCGCCGGTCTCGAAATTGCCGGCGGCGCGCTGTCGACAGTGCAACACGCGCTCGGCGACACCACCGCAGGCTCGCCCGTCATGTCCATGCTCGGCCTCGATGACACGCTGAGCCGGGCCGGCCGCCTCACCCGACTGGTCGACGACGACGCTCCGCTGGGCCGCGCGCTCGCACCGGGCGGCGTGCTCGACCGGTTGCTCCGCCCGGGTGGTCTGGTCGACCAGATCAGCCAGGACGGCGGCATCCTCGACCGCCTGACCGCCGAGGGCGGCGCCGTGACACGGGCACTGGCACCCGGAGGCGTCATCGACCAGTTGACCCTCGACGGCGGCCTGCTGGACCAGTTGACATCCGACGACGGTGCGCTGTCCCGAGTCCTCGCCCCAGGCGGTTTCGCTGAGCAGGTGCTCGCGCCCGAAGGCGTCGTGGACCGGGTACTCAGCGAAGACGGCATCGCCGCCCGCCTGATCGCCAAAGACGGACCGGCCGACCGCGTTCTCGCCGACGGCGGCGTCGTCGACCGACTGCTCAGCACGGGCGGCATCCTCGACCGCCTGCTCGAACCGGGCGGCCCCGCCGACCGTGTCCTCGCCGACGGCGGTGTCGTCGACCGCGTGCTGTCCACTGACGGCATCCTCGACCGGGTGCTCGCCCCGGGCGGCGTGGCCGACCGTGGACTCGCCGAAGGCGGCGTCGTGGATCAGATGCTCGCCGACGGCGGCATCGTCGACCGGGTCCTGCGCCCGGAGGGGATTGCTGATCGGTTGGTCGGACAGGGCGGTATCGCCGACCGACTGCTGGCCGACAACGGCGTGGTCGACCGGGTCCTGCGACCGGAAGGCATCGCCGATCGCCTGCTCGGGGACGGCGGGCCGGTCGACAAGATGCTCGCCGACGGTGGCCTGGTGGACCGCGTGCTCAGCGAGGGCGGTATCGCCGAACGACTGCTCGACGAGGGCGGCGCCATCGATGTCCTCACCGGACCCGACGGTGCCCTGATGAAGTTGAACGACGTCGTCGACAACCTCAACCAGCTGGCGCCCGTGCTCGCCGGGCTCGCCCCGACCGTCGACAAGCTGTACGACGCGGTGCTCGTCCTCAACGACGCGGTGAATCCGCTGAGCAACATCGCCGGCCGCATCCCGCTGAGCCGCCAGCGCGGCAAGCGGGCTGCGGCCCGAGCCGCCCAGAGAGCCGTCGACGCGAACGGCCAAGAGCAACCGGGACCGAGCACAGGTTAGGATTCGATGCGGTTCGAGCCTTCTCGAACCGCATGCCTCCTTAGCTCAGTGGTAGAGCAACATACTTGTAATATGTAGGTCATCGGTTCAATCCCGATAGGGGGCTCCATCACGACGCGACCACTTGTCGGTGGCTCGTCGTAACGTCTGCTCATGAGGTCATGCCGTGGTTGTGGCACTCCGCTCATGAGGCGCAGTCAGAAGATCTACTGCGGCAACGCCTGCCAGGCATCGGCTCGCCGCGACGCCAGCACGAAACGGTGGCTCGAAACAGGTATCGGGCGAATCGATAGCCACCAAGGTCACTACATTCGGGAATATCTTCTCGATGCTCAATCTGATTGCTGTGCAATCTGCACCGGCAGAACAACCTGGCAAGACCTGCCGCTGGCGTTGGTACTGGATCACATCGACGGCGACCCGACGAACAACCGTCGGGAGAACCTGCGGCTGGTCTGCCCCAACTGTGACTCACAGCTGCCGACGTATAAGAGCCGCAACCGCGGCAACGGCCGCCACTTCCGTCGCGAGCGGTACGCCAACGGGCAGTCGTACTAGGGCCGCCGAGCTGGGACCTACGATTCTGGTGTGACAGTGCGTGATCGCGTCGCCGCCGCCCGCCGACGACTTCTCGGTGACCGGCCGTCCACCGCCGATACCGCAGGCCTGCCCGTCATCACGCCACAACAGGCCATCGACCTGAGCGACGAACGCGCCGTCACAGAGGTCGTCGAGTTGGCGATGAACGTCGGTGAGGTGCTGCTCGATTCCGGTACCGGCGCCATCGACACCAGCAAGCAGATCGCGTTCGTCGCCGCCACTTATGGCCTACCCGACTGCGCCGTCGACGTCACCTACAACGCCATCCACGTGTCGGCGCGCCGCGGTCCGGGCCTGCCGCCCACCAACTACATGCGCACGGTGAAATACCGCTCGTTGGACTACACGCGCCTCGAACAGGTGGACGCGCTGCTTCGGGGGATCGCCCGCGGACACCTCGGCCTCAGGCCCGCGCGGGCGGCCCTGGACCGCATCGTCGCTGCCGACCATCCCTATTCACGCAAGGTCGCGTTGTCCGGCTGGGCCCTCATGGCCGCGGCGGTGACGCTCATGCTCGGCGGCAGCCCGACGCTCGCCATCGTCTCGTTCTTCACCACCGCCGCGATCTACGGCACCAACGTCGCACTCGGCAAGCTCGGCCTGCCGTATTTCTTCCAGCAGGTCATGGGCGGTTTCATGGCGACGGTGCCGGCCGCGTTCATCTACAAGCTGGCCATGGAACACAGTGCCGTCGTCGCGCCGTACCGCATGATCGTGTCCGGCATCATCGTGCTCATGGCCGGCCTGTCCCTGGTCGGTTCTGTGCAGGACGCCATCACCGGGGCGCCCGTCACCGCGGCGGGCCGCTTCATCGAGGTGATGGTCTTCACCGCGGGTCTGGTCGGCGGCGTCGGCATCGCGCTGCGGCTCACCGCCGCGCTCGGCGCGAGCCTGCCGCCCATGCAACAGGAGGTGTTCCCCTACGCGCCCCTGCCGATCATGGTGCTCACCGGTGGCCTCGCATCCGCGGCGTTCGCGCTCGCCAGCTATGCCTCGCTCAAGGCGCTGGCGACATCGTTCGCAGCAGGAGCGGTGGGAGCCGGTCTGGTCGGGTCCATCCTGAACGCGGGCCTGGGCCCGATCGTCGCCTCCGCGGTCGCCGCCACGGTCGTCGGCCTCGCCGGTGGCCTTTTGGCCCGGCGCGCGGTGGTCCCGCCGATCATCGTCGCCGTCGCCGGTATCACCCCGCTGGTGCCGGGCCTCGCGGTCTACCGCGGACTGGCCGAGATCATGGCCGGCCAGACCCTGGCGGCCATCGACAACCTGTTCACCGCGCTCGTCGTCGGCTGCACGCTGGCGGCCGGGGTGACTCTCGGTGAATGGGTGGCGCGCACGCTGCGACGCCCGCGCCTTCCCCGCCGATTGCGGGTGCGCGCGTAGCGTAGGGCGCCATGTCCGATACCGGAATCTGGATCGCATGGGGTCTGCCCACTCAGGGACGTGAACTCCAAGCCCTCGCCGCTCTGCGCAACGCTCGCGGCTATCTGCAGGAGCTCGTCGACGACGGCGGAATCGAAGGTTTCGACGTCACGGTCCTGCGCCCGCAGACCACCGAGTTGGGCGGCTTCATCCACATCAAGGGAACGCGCCAGCAGATCGACAATCTGCGCCACAACGGGGATTTCGAGCGCTGGGCCACAGGCATCCAGCTGATCGCCGACCGCGTGGCTTTCGTCGACAGTTGGGTCGACGACGGCATCGACCACGCCATCGAATTGTACGAGGACGCACTGCGCGAGGCCGGCCTGCTCGGCTGAGATATCGAGACGGACACAACCCCGCGTAAACCCTCCCGCGGCCCGTGCCGATGTTGTTCCATGGATATTTGCTGGAACGACAGGAGATCACGATGGGCGCCGCCAGATACGTCGGCCGGGTGGGAAGGCTGGCCGTCGCGCTCGGCATCGGGACCGCGATCGCATCCGGCCAGGGCGTCGCCTGGGCCGACCAGACCGAGTCAGGTGCACCCACGGGCCCGCCCGCGGCTTCCGCGCCTGGCGAAAACGCCGGGGCTCCTGGCACTTCGGGCAAGCCCACCAAGCCGCGACGTGGCAAGCCCAAGCCCGCGAAGGACGACGTCGAAGAACCGGCCACCGACGACACTGTCACCCCGGCTGACCCCGCCACCGAAACCAAGCCCGACAAGCACAAGGCAGACAAACCGGCCAAGAACCGCGACCGCTCGAACCCGCCGAAGAACAACACCGCGAACGATCCCGCGCAACCACCGACCGCCAAACCGCCGAAAACCCCGACGCCCCCGCGGCTGACGCCCACCGCCCCAAAGACCGCCGCACCCAAGCCGGTCAGCGTGGCTGCCGTCGCGCCGACGGCCTTGAAGGTCACCACCAGCGCGGTCAACACCTCGCCGACGCCCGTCGCCGCGACGACCAACCTGCTCACGCCGAACGTCACCGCACCCTCGGCCAAGACGCTGAACCCGGTGGCTGCCGTGATGAAAGCTGTTTCCGGCGCACTGAATTGGGCGTTCAACCCGACAGGTGGCCCCAACCAGCCCACCCTGGCATGGACCGTGCTGGCCTTCGCCCGGCGCGAACTCGACAACCTCCTGACGGCCATCAAGCCGCAGAACGTCGTGAGTGCCCTCACCACCACCGGGCAGGTGCTGAGCAATCCGGTGGCCGCGCTCACCGCGGTGATGAATCCCCGACCGGACTGGCCCAAGCCAGGCCAACAGTTCAGTGCGTCAACCAGTTTCGTCGACTGGGTCAGCGGGAACTTCGCCCCCAACGACACCTACAACCGGTTCGGGGTCTGGGGCACCGACGTCGGCACCATGTGGGACAACGGAATTGCCGACGATCCCAACACCCCGATCAACGAACACCAGGTGCTGATCGCCTTCGGGGACACGTTCAGCGGCCCCGACATGACCGGCACCTGGCGCAACAACATCCTGTTCCGCACGTCGGACACCGACCTGTCCGACGGTATGGCGATCCCGGACGGCCAGTGGAAGAACGGCAACATGTTCGGCGGCTCACCCCTGTGGGGAGAGACGTACTCGCGCCAGATCATCCTGCCCGAGCGACTCCCGGCCGGCCTGCCCTCCGGGGTGACGCTGATCCCGACGTCGGGCATCTCGGTGCCGACCCCGGGCACACAGTACGGCGCCACGCAGTACCTGAGTTTCATGTCGGTCAAGCAGTGGGGTTCGCCCGGCCAGTGGACGACGAACTACTCGGCCATCGCCTACTCCACCGACAACGGCGAGAACTGGTACATCTCCCCGAAGAGTGTCCGGCAGAACTGGGGCGGCAACGCCAATTTCCAGCAGGCGGCCCTGGTGCGTCCCGGTGACGGCTACGTCTACTCGTACGGCACCCCGAACGGGCGTGGCGGAGCAGCCTACGTGTCGCGGGTGGCCGAGGCCGACATTCTCGACGTCTCCAAGTACGAGTACTACAACAAGGGCACTGCGGGCGGCTGGTTCGGCATCGGTGCGGTCAAGCAGGGCTGGTACAAGGATCCGGCGAAAGCCGGTGTGGTGTTCGGCAAGGACACCGGGGCGTGCGGCGTCGGCAAGCCCGGCAACCACGTCAGCGAGATGTCGGTGCAGTACAACCCGACGCTCGGCAAGTACGTCACCCTCTACGGCGACCAGTTCAACAACATCGTGTTGCGCACCGCCGACCGCCCGGAAGGCACCTGGTCGGCGGCGACAGTGCTGATGCCGCAGCAGAATGGCGGTATCTATGCGCCCATGATGCAGCCCTGGTCGCCGTCGACGCTGGGTACCGGCACCGATCTGTACTGGAATCTGTCGTTGTGGAGTGAGTACAACGTCATGCTCATGAAAACCGATCTGACCAAGCTGTAGCCGTGATCCGTGGGACCGCCCTGACCGCTGCCGCTGTCGCCCTGGCGACCGCGCTGGCGCCCCTGGCCTCCGCTGATCCTGTTGCACCACAACAGGATCAATTGTGCCCACCGACTGCCGACGAGGCCACGACCATGCCGACGACGCCGTCGCCGACATCGGGAGCCAAGACCCCGCTGCAGTGCCACGAAGGACGCTGGCAGGCGGTCGCGCTACCCGCCCAACCCAGCGACCGGTGGTGGAGCACCGGTCCCGTCATCGCGCTGCGCGGTCAGGGCATGCGCAATCCGAACCTGCTGTCCGGCCAGTGGAGTGGCACCCCACTGGCCCCGGGGAACCAGTGTCACGTCGCGCAACGCATCGTCGTCAGCGCCGGTGTGGTCGGCGCGCCCTTGGTGACCGACGGAGCACCGGACCAGACGCTGCACTTCGACGTCGCACCGACTGCGTCGTCCGTCGAGTTCTCCGGCTACTGCTTGTGGACACGGCTTCGATAAGCGGTGGGCGTAGTGCCGAACCACCGCTTGCACGACCGGGTGAGCACACTCTGCTCGGCATATCCGAGATTTCGGCAGAGCTGGTCGAGGGTCAGTTCGGTATCGAGCAGTAGCCGCTGCGCGGTGTCGCGGCGGGTCTGATCGACAAGGTCGGCGAAGGTTGCACCTTCGGCCGACAGGCGGCGCTGCAGCGTCTTCGGATGCAGCCCGACGTGACGGGCGATGTCCGGCAGCCCGACCGCTCCGCCCGGCAGCAGCTGACGGACCAGGGTACGGACCAATTGTGTTGTGGCAGGCTCAGATTCGCCGATGGTGCTGATCAGGTAGTCCATGGCCGTCTGATGCGCGATCCGGTCGGTGGGCAGCGGCCGCTCCAAATCTGAAGCGCGGACCACGAACCCGGCGACCGGCTCACCGAAGGACGGTGGGCAGCCGAAGTAGGTCCGATACTCGCCTACCGGGCCGCACGCGGCGTGGGGTATGTGCACCGCGAGTGGGCGGTAGTCGGCGCCGAGGAACTGCCGTAGCACCTGCAACGCCACGCCGAGGGACAGCTCGACGGCCTGCACCTGTGGCGGCGCGGGGTCCAGCAGAAATTCGAAAGCGAAGCGGTATTGGCCGGCATCGGCGGCGGGGATCATGCGGGCACTGATCGCGGGGCTGTAGGCGGCCATGAACTTGTCGAAGATGACGAATGCCTCAGCCACGTCGGAAGCGTTGCGGGCTGCCAGACCGACCGGGCCCAGGATTTCGATGCTCTGACGCAGCGCCAGTCGGCGGCCGAAATCGGGCACCTGCAGAACACGCGCGGCAGTTTCGACGGCCTGGATGGCGTTCTCCAGAGAGATGAAGCGGTCGTGACGACCGAAGTCGTCCAACGGGACGTGGGCGGCAGCCAGTAGCGCGGCACCGTCGCCACCAAATTCAGCAACCAACACATCAAAGTTGGTGAGTGCCGTCCCCCGGATGACCGACATGTCTCTAACTGTCAAAAAGATGTCGCGAAATGTCAAGACACAAACCGGTGCAGTGCAGCACAGTCGAATCCCCACGACAAGCAGTACGGGCGGCACAGCGTCGAGCCGCAGGTCGCTGCCCGGGCGCACCGGCCATCCAGCAAACATTCAAAGCTTGTCCACCCCACCACCTCGAGGAGCACAATGACCCCGCGCATCACCGCGCTGCTGTCCGTCCCGCTGATGGCCGGCGCCCTGACCGTGGCGCCATTGCTGGTAGCCCCCACTGCCGGCGCCGACGTCTGCGCCAGCGCCGGCGGGCGCCACTTCTCTGCCGGCGGCTGCACCAACATCGCGGGCGACGTCGCCGTGGGTACCGCCATCGCCGCGGCCCACGTTCCGTACGTCGCCGGGGAGGTGCCGTGCTACACCGACGAAGGCGTGCCGTACTACACACCGCCCGGAGCCCCCTGTTAGCACCTCGGATGGCGCTGTCCCGAACTGTCAAGAATCAGTCTCTAGATGTCAAGACTTCGGGCAGCGCTGTCCTGCACAGTGGGATGAGCGGACCGATTCCGGCCCGCGGCGACCGACCGTGCACACGCTCTGCCAGGTGATGGAGCTGGGCCACAACGAGATTGGAGTACGGCAGCCATGTCAGCCGAAATTCTCCCTTGGTGCGGATCGGTGGCCATCGCGCTGGCCGCGGTGCTGATCCTGACGCACCCGTGGGGGCCTCGCGCGCACCCGGCAGACGACGATCAGCATCAAGAGGCCGACCGCCTCGTGCCCATCACCTCGCCCATGCAGCAACTGCTGCGGATGCGCAAGCGCTCGCGAGCCCTGTATGTCGACCGGCTTCTGGACGTCAACACCGAGCCCTGGGTACTGACGCTGCCGGAGGCCCCCGACCACCGTTACCTGTTCCAGGTGCTGTCCGGTAGGGCGGACGTATTCGACGACGCGGCAGAACACGTCGCATGGACCGAACCGCAGACGTACGTCATCACCGGGCCCAGCTGGCGCGGCGAGCTGCCGCCCGGCGTCATCGAGCACCAGTCGTTGGCCCCGATCATCTGGCTACTGGGACGCGTCGAGTGCACGGGCACATCGAAGGACGACACCGCCGTGCGTGCGCTGCTGGACCGGATTTCCCTGGTGCCGCTCAGCTCCCATCGACAGCGCCGCGGTGCTGCTCACCCGAATTTTCTTCACACCCGCTACGATTCGCACCGCCAGATTCCCGGCGACTTCTAGCGGTCAGCGAAGCCGCCCGCGGCAAGATACCTGGGCAATCTCGCCTGGAGAGCTGGCATTCCGCCGTTCCGGGGCGATAATTGGTTCAACAGAGAACCCAAAGGGCGATGACCATGGCCGAACTCACCATCAGTCACAAAGGCACTCGACCTCGCTTCCGGTGGACGGCGGTTCCCTTCGCCTTCGGCGCGTTCCTGCTCACCGCGCCGGTCGCGGACGCCATCCCCGAAGGCACCATCAAAGCCGAATGCAAGGATGCCGGTGGCACATACAACACCTCATCCTCCGGCGGGCACCGGTACTCCAGCTGTGACTACAAAGACGTCGACGGCGGCTGGCACAGCGATCAATACACCGACGGCGAGTACACCGGCACCATCGACATCCCCAAGAGCACGCCGCCACCGACCAGCAAGACCTCCGTGGCACCGCTTCCGCCCGTGGTGATGAACCCGGGCCTGGCTCCGGGAGGCTAGCCGGGCAGCAACTCGTCGACCAGGTTCCGAACCCGGTCGGCGATGGCGTCGCGGATGGGCCGGACGGCCTCGATGGGCTGCCCCGCCGGGTCATCGAGTTTCCAGTCGCGGTAGGACACCCCCGGAAAGTAGGGGCAGGTATCGCCGCAGCCCATGGTGATCACCACGTCGCTGGACTCCACGGTGTCCGCCGTCAACACCTTGGGCGCTTCGGCCGTGATGTCGATGCCGAGTTCTGCCATGGCCGCGACAGCGACCGGGTTGATCTGATCAGCGGGTGCCGTTCCCGCAGAACGTACTTCGATGCGCCCCTGCGACAGATGGGTGAGCAGCCCGGCCGCCATCTGCGACCGGCCCGCGTTGTGGACGCAGACGAACAGGACGCTGGGTTTCGGGCTCATCGGTGGTTACTCCTCAATCGGGGCCGCAGTGCCAGCGACAGGTAGACGAGCGCGACCAGCACCGGCACTTCGATCAGCGGCCCGACGACGCCGGCCAGGGCCTGCCCGGAGGTCGCGCCCCACGTCGCGATGGCCACGGCGATGGCCAGTTCGAAGTTGTTGCCCGCCGCGGTGAACGCCAGCGTCGTGGTGCGTTCGTAGCCGAGTCCGAGGACGGCTCCCAGCACGTAGCCACCGACCCACATGATCGCGAAGTAGACCAGCAGCGGGAGCGCGATGCGGGCGACGTCCCACGGGCGGGTGGTGATCTGATGCCCTTGCAGCGCAAAGAGAATCACGATGGTGAACAGCAACCCGTACAGTGCCCACGGCCCGATCCGGGGTAGGAACGCGGACTCGTACCAGGCGCGGCCCTTGGCCTTTTCGCCGAGCCGGCGCGACAGGTAGCCGGCAGCCAGCGGGATGCCGAGGAAGATCAGCACCGACTTCGCGATCTGCCACGGCGAGGTCGCGATCGCGGTCTGCGGCAGGTGCAGCCAGCCCGGCAGCACCGACAGGTAGAACCAGCCGAGCACCGCGAACATCAGTACCTGGAACACCGAATTGAGCGCCACCAGAACAGCTGCAGCCTCCCGGTCACCGCACGCCAGGTCGTTCCAGATGATGACCATGGCGATGCAGCGGGCCAGGCCGACAACGATGAGTCCGGTCCGGTACTCGGGCAGGTCCGCGAGGAACAGCCAGGCCAGCGCGAACATCAGCGCCGGCCCGAGCACCCAGTTCAGCACCAGTGAGGACAGCAGCAGCTTGCGGTCGGACGTGACGGTGTCGAGCCGGTCGTACCGGACCTTGGCCAGCACCGGGTACATCATGACTAGCAGGCCCAGCGCGATCGGCAACGAAATGCCATCCACCTGAACCTTTTCCAGCACGACGTCCAGTCCGGGGACCCAGCGGCCGAGCAAGAGCCCGGCCGCCATCGCCAACCCGATCCAGACCGGCAGATACCGGTCGAGCGTCGAGAGTCGAGCTGTCGCCGGAGCGGCGTCAGCGGTCTGCGTCATGCCTGCGCCCCGCAGCACACCGCATCATCTGATCCGCTCGGCGCGGCGCCGAAGGTTTCACTGTCGGCCAGGACGGTGTAGACCTCCCAGCGTTCGCCGCCGGGTGCGGTCACCCAGACCTTGTCCTGCGTGGCGAAGCAACAGGTGGTCCCGATCTCCTCTTCGGTGAACATTCCCGCCTCGCTCAGGCGGGTGATCTCGGTGTGCACGGCGTCGCTTGATTCGACCTCCACACCCAGGTGGTTGATCGAGCCACCGTGGCCCGGGTTCTCGAGCAGCACCAGTTTGAGCGGCGGGTTCGCGATCGCGAAGTTCGCGTAGCCGGGCTTCACCTTGGCCGGCTCGGCGCCAAAGAGGTTGCGGTAGAAGGCGATCGACTCGTCGAGGTTGTCGACGTTCAGAGCCAGCTGGACACGAGACATTGCAGACCTCCTGGGGTATGTGACGTATGTCGAATCTGCGTGCAAGACTGTTCTACGCACCTTTTCGATATATGTCAACAAGCTGGGGTACCATCGATGCCATGCCCAAGGCACTGCCCGTCATCGACATGTCCGAGCCGTTGTGCTGCGCGCCCGTGGCCGCAAGCCCGACCGACGACGACGCCGCACTCGACCTGGCCATGCGCCTCAAGGCGCTCGCCGACCCGGCGCGCGTGAAACTGATGTCGCTGTTGTTCACCTGCGGCGAGCCGTGCACCACCGGCTCGCTCGCCGCCGCGGTGGGCCTGGCCGAATCGACCGTCAGCCACCACCTCGGCCAGCTGCGTTCCGCCGGGTTCGTCACCTCCGAACGACAGGGCATGAACGTGCACCACACACCCCGCCGCGATGCGCTCGCCGCGCTGTGCCGGGTACTCGACCCGAACTGCTGCTGACATGCGCGCACCGGTCCCGGCCGAATCCGCAACCATATGGACGCCAACCGATTTCCCGATCGAGAGCACGTGGTCGGTGGACCTCACGCCGGCGGACCGAACCGCCCTCGTC
The DNA here is from genome assembly GCF_001905655.1 of Mycobacterium sp. ST-F2. Classification (GTDB taxonomy): domain Bacteria; phylum Actinomycetota; class Actinomycetes; order Mycobacteriales; family Mycobacteriaceae; genus Mycobacterium. The sequence continues at coordinate 47,855 of NZ_JMHT01000029.1, read as the reverse complement.
GCCGCGGGCCGAGGCGACACCGCAGCCCTCGCCGACCACTTCCGCGACGCGGCCGCGCACTGGACAACCGTGCTCCAGCACGGCGCGGGGTTCCTACGACTGCGCTCGTTCCCCATCGACGAACTCTCGGCAGACGAAATCGAACGAGCCTATCTCGCGCTCGGTACGTTGCTCGGCACACCGGTCGGCCAGGACCGAGACGCCAACGTGCTCACCCATATTCGCGACGAACAGCTGCGACCCGATCCGAGCGTTCGCAAGTACCGGACCAATCAGCGACAGGACTTCCACAGCGACGGTTCGGATCTCGTCGGCCTGCTCTGTCTGCATCCAGCTCTCGCTGGTGGTGAGTCGAAGATCGTCAGCGCCCACGCGGTCTACAACGAAGCGTTGCGGCGCGCACCGCATCTGGTCGACGTGATGTACGGACCCATGCCATGGGACCGTAACAACGAACAACCCCACGGCCAGCCCGGCTTCTTCGAACTCCCACCGATCACCGACATCGACGGCATTCCAAGGGTTTTCTTCATCGCCTGGTACATCCGCGACTCACAGCGACACCCCGACGCACCACGGCTCACCGACAACCAGAGGGAAGCGCTCGCGCTCTTCGAAACGATCGCGAATGATCCGGACTTCCACATCCAGATGACCTTCGAGCCGGGCGACGTCCAGCTCCTGAACAACGCCACCGTGCTGCATTCCCGCGAGCAGTACACCGATCATGCCGATCCCAGCCAACGCCGGCACCTGCTGCGCCTGTGGCTGACCGCGCCGACTGCCAGCACCCACGAACTGCTGCGGCAAGGCATCCCGCGGCAGTAGCCGGTCAACCGGGCAACGGCATGCCGAGTGCCGTGGCGAGCACGCCGGCCACCGCGGCCAGCAGCAAGGTGATCACAACGTTCAGCCGACTGAACACCGCGACCACCGCCACAGCCAGCACCACGTACTGCCACGCCTCGCTGATCGACATGGCCAGCGGTACCGCCGAACCGAGGATCGCCCCGATGGCTGCCGGGCCCGCACCGTCCAGGAATGCGCGCACGTAGTCGTTGCCGCGAATCCGGTCGAAGTGCTTGGCGCCCAACAGGATGAACAGGAATGACGGACTGAACGCCACCACCGACGCCAGCACCCCGCCGATCAACCCCGCGGCGGCGTAGCCGACGACGGCGACGGTCTGCACCACCGGCCCCGGCGTGATCTGGCCCAGCGCAACGGCATTGAGGAACTGCGGCCCGCTCATCCAGTGGTAGTGGTCGACAGCGTCGGCCTGCATGAGCGGAATGATCACGAACCCACCGCCGTACGACAGCGCGCCGACCTTCAACGCCACCCAGCACAACGAACCCAACGTGCCCAATGTCAGGGTCTGGAACGCCAGCACCGGCATGCCGCGCGCGCTGGATGTGGGCAGCGTCGTGGTCCGCGCCAATTCCATTACGCCACAAGCCAACAGCACGACAACCAGCCACGGCCCGAGCAGGGCCGCGGCCAGCGCACCCAGCACGAGGTACAGCATCCACCGGACGGCACTGGTGCGACGCTGCCAACTCGCCGGGATCAGCGCTGCCCCGGCATGCACAGCGACGGCGGCCACCGCGGCACCCGCGCCGGCACCCGCGGCCAGAACCCACCGCGGCGGTGAGCCCGCCAGGAACAGTGCCGCCAGCCCCAGGATGACGATGAGCCCCGGCACGATGAACGCGGCACCACCGACCAGCGCGCCCAACCGACCGCGCACTCGCCAGGCACAGTAGATCGACAGCTGCGTCGACGCCGGCCCGGGCAGCAGGTTGCAGGTCGCGATGGCGTCCTCGAACTCGGTGGCACCGATCCAGCGGCGCCGCTCCACGCACAGGCTGCGCAGCAGCTTGATGTGTGTGGGCGGGCCGCCGAAACCGATGCACCCGATGGTGCCCCACTCTCGTAGCACCGTGCCCAGCGTTACTCGATGCGATGCATCCTCAGCCGGCGCGGTCACGAGCAATCATCTTGGTGCTACGGGCACGTCACGTCCATCTGGAACGTCCTGTTCACCTCTTGCGGCGACCGCAGGTCTCGCAGGTCGCTGCCCGTGGCTGTGCCCTTGATGGTGTACGACCGGCCCTGCACCGCGGCGGCGACGTTGTTCGCCTGGCCCGGGTCGGCATTCGTGTAGCCCAGCGCAACACCGTCCACCGTGCCCAGCCCGACACTGCGGACCCGCGGCGGGTTGCTCGTGCTCACAACGGCACCGACCCCGTTGGACATGTCGCCGATCCCGATCGTGACGTTGTCACCCGCCTGGTGACAGGTGACACCGCCGATCACGGGCCGGGGCTGCCCGTCGACGAAGACCTGCGGCGCCGGTAGCGCTGCGCTCGGCGACCCGACGTCGGGTTCGGACCGATGCGTCGTACAGCCGGCCAGCCCTACGGCCACCACGCAGATCACGACACTCTTGCGAACCAACGTTCTCCTCCTTCGCATCTGGATATCTGGCGGTACAACGCCAGGGGTTACCCAGTGCGAAGGAGATGAATCGTCAGCGCCGAAGAGCTACGGGCAGACGGTGACGATTCCGGCGGGGCCGGTCACGCACGGAAGATTGACGTACACCTGGGGGCCATCCCAGCCATCACCACGCCAGCCCGGGGCGCCCCAACCCCGGCCGGGGTGGTCATACCAGTCGTCGTGGCCGTGGCCGCCGCGGTCCATCGGGATGACGGCCGGATCGGTAACCGGCGCAGCTGCGGCAATGCCCGCACCCAGACCCAAAACGCCAGCTCCGAGGCTCGCGGCAAATGCGGTAGTCAGCACAATCTTCTTGAACGTGGCCATAGCCAACCTCCGAAATAACAAAAAATGCAATATGCAATAAGCGTGACTAAGTATACGACGCTGACGCTTCTGAATAAATTCCTGTCCTCTTCGACAAGACTCCACCCCCTGATCAGCGGGCGTCGCGTAGCCTGACAGCAAACCGAGTCCATAGGGGATCCAGAATGAAGTCCACGCGCGCCGCGGCCCTCCTCGCGGCACTCACGTCCGCAGCGGCTGCCGGAGTGCTGGCCGCCCCGGCGCAGGCTGACGACCAGATGGACCCGGTGTTCCTGCAAGCCATCCATGACAAGGGCCTCAGCATGCCGGACAGCACGGCGATCAAGCTCGCCCACGGCACCTGCGGCGCGCTGGGCTCCGGCAACGTCAACAACGCGCTGGCCTACCTGAAGAAGAACTCCAACCTGTCCGACAGGGACGCCATCAAGTTCGGCGGGATCGCCATCACCGCGTACTGCCGTCAGTCCGCGCCCAAGTCGTAGTCAGGACTCGGTCAGCGTGTAGGCCGCTTCCATCAGCATCCAGCCGGCCACCTGCACCGAGAGGTCCCGTTCCGGGATATCGGACGAGTTCACCGCGCCGTCAACAGATTTCGCCTTCTCGCCGGCGACCTTCGGCAGCTCGGCGGCGCGATCCCAGAACGCACCGAACAGCGGGACGCCGTCGACGGTCTGCCGGTAGTCCCATGCCGACTCAGCCGATTTCAGGACCAGCTCGCGGGCGGTGGCCCTGGCGGTTTCGTCGTCCTCGGAACCGCCCGGCAACGTCGTGGCCACCAACGTCAGGTAGCGCGCCAGGATGGCACCGAACAGGCCACCGTCGCCGCCGCCCGCTCCCCTGATCACACCTTCGTCGAGCATGTGCTCCTTGACCGCCGCCACCAGACGGTGCACCCGCTCCACATGCCGCGAATCCCCGGTGCGCACGGCCAGTTCCACTTCCAGGCCCAGCACCACGCCCTGGCAGTAGGTGTACTGGGCGCGCACCATCGAGCCGGCCTTGATGCCGTCGAACACCAGGTGGGTGTCGGGGTCGATCAGCGTGTCGTCGATCCAGTCGGACATCTGTTGCGCCCGCCGCAAACGGTCGTGGCGAGCCAGGAAGATGCCGGCCGGACCGTTGGCGGGGGCGTTGAAGAACTGGTCCTGTTTGCGCCACGGAATGCCGCCGCCGTCCTCGGGCACCCAGGCCTGGAGGAACTGGTCGGCAAACGTCTTGAGCGCCTTGGGCCGCGCCACGCCGACCAGCCGGCCGGAGCGCTCCAGCGCGAGCGCCATCCACGCCATGTCGTCGTAGTAGTTGTTGGTCCAGGCCCCGTTGTTGCGCAGTCGGTGTCCGCGAATCTGACGGCTGATGCGAGCGACGCGGTGCTCCTGCGGGTCGCGCAACTGCGCGTCGATCAAGCAGTCCAGCAGGTGCGCCTGCCACCAATAATCCCAGCTCTTGAACAGCCGGTCGGCCCGCGTCGACGGCCAGGCGACCACGCCCAGCTGGGTGCCGGGCATCCCCCAGAGCCGCCGGATATGCCGATTGGTCACAGCCGTTTCGGCGCTGGCCGCACGGTTAGCCCAAATTGCACCCCCGTCGCTGCGCTCCACCGGACGCTCATCCATGCGTTCCATCCTGCCCTACCAGGCCCGATCCAGTCCTGCATGTTGGCTGATCCAGGTATGCATGACGATCCCGGCGGCCACCCCGGCGTTGATGCTGCGAGTCGAACCGAATTGCGCGATGGACACCGTCATCATCGACCCAGTCTTGGCGTCGTCGGTGATGCCCGGACCTTCCTGCCCGAAGATCAACAGGCATTCGCGGGGCAGCACCGTCTCTTCCAGCCGCACCGAGCCGGGCACGTTGTCGACGGCGACCGGGGTCAGCCCGGCGTCGTGGGCGAAGGCCAGCAATTCGGCGGTGGTGGCATGGTGCATGAGCCGCTGGTAGCGGTCGGTCACCATGGCGCCGCGACGATTCCACCGCCGGCGGCCGACGATGTGCACGGTGTCCACGGCAAACGCGTTCGCGGTGCGGACCACCGCGCCGATGTTGGCATCGTTGCCGAAATTCTCGATCGCGATGTGCAAGGGGTGCCGACGGTTGTCGATGTCGGCGATGATCGCCTCCCGCGTCCAGTACCGGTAGGCGTCGACGACGTTGCGAGTGTCGCCCTCGCGCAACAACTCCGGGTCGTAGCGCGGGTCGTCGGGCAGCTCGCCCGGCCAGGGGCCGACGCCGGGCCCGGCACCCCACTCGGTGGGACCGGGCACATCAGTGTGATCAGCGGCCTGCTCAGGCACGCGAAATCCACACCGCCGCATGGGTTCCCACCACGGTGACGGTGGCGTACAGCAGGGCCTGGTTGATCTCACCCTGGGTGCAGAGCGAGGCGCGCGTCGAGATCGCGCCCTGCGACGAGTCCGGCAGCACCAGCAGCGTGGAGCCGTAGACATCACATGCGTGCGACAGTCCGGGCGGCGGCAGTGTCGGCGCGACCGCGATCATCAACGGGCCGCCCCGCTTGGCCGAGTCATCCTTGTATCTGCTTGCCGCGCCGAGGATTTCGAGACCCAGCAGCATGTAGCCGTTGCCGGTGAACGCCGCCGGATCGCCCAGGGCCACGGGGTTCAACTGGCTGCCGTCGGCCCGGAACCCGTCCACGCTGGTGGCTTTCAGCGACAGTCCGGTGTCGGACTCGTTGGTGGGCGTCAGGCCCACCGGGTACGCCGCACCGTAGGCCACGGTGGTGTCCTTGATCCGGTCGGCAGGCGAATACAGGTAGACGCCGCGCACCTGCGACTGGTCCCGCATGGGTCCCAAACAGACTGTGCCGGTTACCTTGTCCGGGTTCTGCACGACGGCCGGATTGATCTTCAGGTTGGGGACGCCGTCGCAGCCACCGATCACGTTCGCTTCGATGGGGTGCGCCAGTGCGCCGTACAGGCCGAAGCGCAGCGCCTCGGGCTTGGCGTGTTCGCCACCGGCTTTCGCGGCGGCCATGTCCACGTCGATCATCACCTGATCGTCCTGGAAGCGCAGGTTGGACACCGACACGTTCCAGCCGAGCAGCGCCTGCGACTCGCCGATTTTCGCACTGGGGGCACCGAAGACGCTGGTGCTGGCGGAACCGTCACCCGAACATGCGACCAGCACGCCGGCCAGCAGCACTGCCAGCAGCCGCGAGGCCAACCTGCGAAAAGACATGCGGCTCAGGTTAGCCGCAGGCGGCTCAGCGCTGATAATTCGGCGCGGGGCGGCCGTTACGGGCCGGTGCGAACTGCGTGTAGCGGCCGATGTCGGCGCGGCCGGGGGCCTGGTTGCTGCGGCCGGCGGGCAGCTCGTTCTGCCGCATCGGGCCGGCGCTGAGCGGACGACTCGGCGAGCCGCTGCGACGGGCGACGGCCTGGCCGGCGACGCTGTTCTGGCCCGACGGCACGGGCGGCAGCACGCGCAGCAGGTCGTTGAACTGGCGGACGGTGCGCAGACCCTCATCCCACTGAGCGCGGGTACTCGTGATGGGCATGGAGACGAGCGTCCAGTTCTGCTCGTTCCACATGACCTCGGCGCAATCCGGGGCGGTGTGCGAGAAGGTCACCATGCGGCGGTCGCAGGCGCGACGGGCGGCATCGAGGTTGGTGGAGTAGACCATGCGCGGGCCGATGGCGCCCAGCAGCCAGATGTCGTTCTCCCGCGGCTCCGGGATGTCCTTGAGCCGCACGTCCACGGCGACGTTGGTGCCGACCTTGCGGTGCAGCGCGATGACGGTGGCCACGTCGTCGAGATCGAAGATGAACACGGCCTCGCCACGAATCTGGCCGAGCACCACGTTGCGGGCGTGCACGTTCTCACCGACGGTCGACATGATGCCGCGGCTCCACCGCTTGACCAGGTCGGGAGTCTCGTGTTCGTAGTCGAAGCCATGCGACTTCGCCCAGGACTTACGGCGCCGTCCAAGGCCACGTCGACGGTCAATGTCGACGTACAGCAGCACCGCCGCACCCACGAAGCAGAGTGCGGAAAGTGTGAACCAAAGCGGGACCATCCGCCCAAGCCTACTGGCTGGTACCCGAAATGCCCGAACTCGAATTGGTCACAAGCTCGTTACGGCGGGGTCCGAACCACTCTGATCGGGCCCCTCAAGGTACGCCATAAGTGCCGGAAGCCCCGCCACACCGAAGTGTGACGGGGCTCCCCGATAACTGACTCAGCCGAGCACCAGGCTCTCGCCGTCCGCGCTGACGTTGACCGGCACGACGTCGCCGTCGTGCACCTGGCCGGCCAGCAGCATCTTGGCCAGCTGGTCGCCGATGGCCTGCTGCACCAACCGGCGCAGCGGACGGGCACCGTACAGCGGGTCGAAGCCGCGCTCGCCCAGCCACTTCTTGGCCTCCAGCGAGACCTCGAGCTGCAGCCGCCGCTGCGACAGCCGCTTCTGCAGCTGAGCCAACTGGATGTCGACGATCCGCACCAGCTCGCTCGGGTCGAGCGCGTGGAACATCAGCACGTCGTCCAGACGGTTGATGAACTCCGGCTTGAACTTCGCGCGCACCGCCGCCATCACCTGCTCCTCGGTGCCACCGGCGCCGAGGTTCGAGGTCAGGATGAGGATGGTGTTGCGGAAGTCGACCGTGCGGCCCTGACCGTCAGTCAGGCGTCCCTCGTCAAGCACCTGCAGCAGCACGTCGAACACGTCGGGGTGCGCCTTCTCGACCTCGTCGAACAGCACCACCGTGTACGGGCGTCGCCGCACTGCCTCGGTCAGCTGACCACCGGCGTCGTAACCGACGTAGCCCGGAGGGGCACCGACCAGACGAGCCACCGAGTGCTTCTCGCCGTACTCGCTCATGTCGATGCGGACCATGGCGCGCTCGTCGTCGAACAGGAAGTCCGCCAACGCCTTGGCCAGCTCCGTCTTACCGACACCGGTCGGTCCGAGGAACATGAACGATCCGGTGGGACGGTTGGGGTCGGCCACACCGGCACGGGAGCGACGGACCGCATCGGACACGGCCTCGACGGCCTGCTTCTGACCGATGACGCGCTTGCCGAGCTCCTCCTCCATGCGCAGGAGCTTGGCGGTCTCGCCTTCCATCATTCGGCCGGCCGGGATGCCCGTCCACGCCGACACCACGTCCGCGATGTCGTCGGGGCTGACCTCCTCCTTGAGCATGACGTTCTCGCGGGCCTCGGCGACCGGCAACGCGGCGTCGAGTTGCTTCTCGAGCTGTGGGATCCGGCCGTACCGCAGCTCGGCGGCCTTGGCCAGGTCACCATCGCGCTCGGCCCGGTCGGCCTCACCGCGCAGCGCCTCGAGCTGTTCCTTGAGCTCGCGAACGATGTCGATGGCGTTCTTCTCGTTCTGCCACCGCGTCGTCAGCTCGGCCAGCTTCTCCTTGTAGTCGGCCAGCTCCGAACGCAGCTTCTCGAGCCGCTCCTTCGAGGCGTCGTCCTCTTCCTTGGACAGCGCCATCTCCTCGATCTCGAGGCGACGGACCAGCCGCTCGACCTCGTCGATCTCCACGGGCCGGGAGTCGATCTCCATGCGCAGCCGGGACGCGGCCTCGTCGACCAGGTCGATGGCCTTGTCCGGCAGGAAGCGGCTGGTGATGTAGCGGTCCGACAACGTGGCCGCCGCGACCAGCGCGGAGTCCGTGATGCGCACACCGTGGTGCACCTCGTAGCGGTCCTTGAGGCCACGCAGGATGCCGACGGTGTCGTCGACCGACGGTTCGCCGACCAGCACCTGCTGGAACCGGCGCTCCAGGGCGGCGTCCTTCTCGATGTACTTGCGGTACTCGTCGAGCGTGGTCGCGCCGACCAGCCGCAACTCGCCACGGGCCAGCATCGGCTTGATCATGTTGCCGGCATCCATCGCGGATTCGCCGGTCGCGCCGGCACCCACGATGGTGTGCAGCTCGTCGATGAACGTGATGACCTGCCCGGCCGAGTTCTTGATGTCGTCGAGGACGGCCTTGAGCCGCTCCTCGAATTCACCGCGGTACTTGGCGCCGGCCACCATGGACCCGAGGTCCAGGGAGATGACGGTCTTGTCGCGCAACGACTCCGGTACGTCACCGGCGACGATGCGCTGGGCCAGGCCCTCGACGATGGCGGTCTTGCCGACGCCGGGCTCACCGATCAGAACGGGGTTGTTCTTGGTGCGGCGGCTCAGCACCTGCACGACGCGACGAATCTCGTTGTCGCGGCCGATGACCGGGTCGAGCTTGCCTTCCCGGGCGCGGGCGGTCAGGTCGGTGGAGTACTTCTCCAACGCCTGGTAGCTGCCCTCGGGATCGGGGCTGGTGACGCGGGCACTGCCGCGGACCTTCACGAACGCGTCACGCAGCGTCTGCGGCGCGGCGCCGTGGTTGACCAGGATCTTGGCGACGTCGGAGTCGCCACTGGCCAGGCCGTACAGCAGGTGCTCGGTGGAGACGTATTCGTCGTCCATCTCGGTGGCCAGGTGCTGGGCAGCGGTCAGGGCTGCAACCGACTCACGAGACAGTTGTGGCGTCGAGTTGGCGCCAGAGGCACTCGGCAGCTGGTCGATCAGCCGCTGAGCTTCGGCCCGGATGGTCGCGGGCTCGACGCCGACGGCCTCCAGCAGGGGTGCGGCAATGCCGCCGTTCTGGGTCAGCAGAGCCATCAACAAATGCGCCGGACGGATCTCCGGGTTTCCGGCGGCTGTCGCCGCCTGCAACGCTGAGGTCAGCGCCGCCTGAGTCTTCGTGGTCGGGTTGAACGAGTCCACGACACCTCCCTTTCGTCTACAGAAAAATGCTTGTCGCTCTGTTCAGCGTCGTCAAGGTTGAGTCTATTCCGCTCAAGTCTGGGAAATTTCCGATCTGCGCATGATCTGGGTCACTACAGGAATTCTGCCGCGCCCAACCGCCAAGATCGACGGATCCGTAAGCAACAATGTCGGCATGACGGATTGGGTTTCGGTCCTGACCGAACTGATTCCCCTCGCCCTGGTGGTCGCCTTGTCGCCGCTGTCGATCATTCCCGCTGTGCTGGTGCTCCAATCACCCCACGCGCGCACCACGGGACTGACCTACCTCGCCGGCTGGCTGCTGGCCCTCGCAGTCCTGACCGGGGCGTTCGTCAAGCTGTCCGCCCTGATGCCCACGGGCGGTCACCCGTCGACCACGGCGTCGTGGATACGCATCGTGATCGGCGCCCTGCTCGTCGTCTTCGGCATCTACCGCTTCGCCACTCGCACGCACGACGCCCACGAGCCCGCCTGGATGCGGAAGCTGACCACGGTCACCCCGGCCCGGGGCTTCGTGACCGCGGCAGTGTTGGCAGTGGTGAACCCCAAGGTGCTGTTCATGTGCATCGCCGCCGGCCTGGCCATCAGCACCGACGAGCTCCCCGGCGCCGCGAACCTGGCGTCCGTCGTCTATTTCGCCCTGGTGGCCGGCAGCTCCGTCGCCATTCCGGTCCTGACGTACGTCGCCGCCGGCGAGCGGCTGGACCCGGCCATGGCGCGCCTGGGCGCCTGGCTACACCGTCAGCACGCGGTGCTGGTGGCCGGGATCCTGATCATCATCGGACTTCTCGTGGCATACAAGGGTCTGAGCCACCTCTAGGACTACCGTTCAACCATGTCCGAATCCGGCTTCGGCGATTTCGAGTTCGAACGAAAGTTCCTCGTCCGCGACCTGCCCGCTGTCACAGCGTCTGACCCGAGTCCTGCCCTGATCGTGCAGGCCTACCTGTTCGCGGCCGACGGCTATGCCGTCCGCGTGCGCGTGCAGGGCCCGGCTCCCACCGATCTGAGCGATCCGGCGATCGATCTCATCGACGCCATCGGCGCCGACTCGATCGGCACCATGACCGCCAAGGGCCCGGCCGCCGGCGGCACCCGCTACGAGGCCGAGCGCGAACTCGATCCACTCGTCGCCGGTGAGATCGTCCGGCGCGCAGAACATGTGATCACCAAGGTGCGGTACTCGGTGTGGCTAGGTGAGGACGGCTGGATCATCGACCGGTTCACGGGCAGCAATGCCCCGCTTCTGCTGGCCGAGGTCGAACGCGGCGGACCGGTGGTCGACCTCGCCATCCCGACGTTCTGCGTCACCGAGGTGTCCGAGGACGACCGCTTCCGCAACGAATACCTGGCACACCTGCCGTACGGCGCATGGGCCGACTCGCATCGACGCGAACTCGAGCTGCTGGGCCCCACGTTCGTCAACTCCCTGGGAGAAAACCGCTTCGACACCACGTCGCCGATGTCTGATGGGGCTTGACGACCGCGAAGCACTGACGACGGTGCGCGCCGCGATGGACCCTGCGCGCGGCGGGGACGACGTGGTCGGCCGCTTCTACGCCCGCTGGTTCGCCACCGATCCGTCAGCGCGCGACCTGTTCCCGCCCGATCTGGCGGCGCAGCGGACCGCGTTCGGCCAGGCACTGTTCTGGGTGCTCGGCGAGTTCATCGATCAGCGGGCCGAGGAGCCCGTGGCCTTCCTCGCACAGCTCGGCCGGGACCACCGCAAATACGGTGTGGGGCAACAGCATTACGCGGCGGTGCACGATGCGCTACTGGCCACTCTGCGTGACGAGCTCGGTGACCACTGGGACGCGCGCGTCGCCGAGGCGACGACCCACGCCGTCGACCTGATCGTCGGTGTCATGCGCGGTGCCGCCGATGCCGAACAGACCCCGCCGTACGTCGACGGCACCGTCGTCGAGCATCTACGTGTCACCCGGGACGTGTCGGTGGTGCGGCTGCAACTGGACCAGGCGCTGGCGTATCACGCCGGTCAGTACGTCGCGGTGCAGGTGCCGCAGTGGCCGCGACGGTGGCGGCATCTGAGTCCGTCGATGCCCTCCGACGCCAGTGGCGCCATCGAGTTCCACATCCGATCGGTCAGCGGCGGCATGGTGAGCACCGCGATCGTCCACCAGACCACTCCCGGGGACCGCTGGCGCCTCTCGAATCCCCATGGCGGGATGCATGTTTCACGCTCTGACGGCGATGTGCTCATGGTGGCCGGCAGCACCGGCCTCGCTCCGTTGCGCGCGCTGCTGATGAACCTGTGCCGCGAGGCCGAAAATCCCCGCGTGCACCTGTTCTTCGGCGGGCGCTACCCCTGCGACCTCTACGATCTGCGTGTCCTCTGGGAGATCGCCGCCACCAATCCGTGGCTGTCGGTCACGCCGGTGTCCGAGTACTCCACCGACCCACCGTGGGCCGTCGACTATCCGGACGTCCAGCCACCTCGCGGGCTGCACGTCCGGCAGACCGGACTGCTCCCCGATGTCGTCACCAGCTACGGCAGCTGGGGCGACCGGCAGATCCTGGTGTGCGGCGGGCCCAAGATGGTCGCCGCGACCAAAGCCGCCCTGATTGCCAAAGGCGCCCCGCCAGAACGCATTCAGCACGATCCGTTGGCCCACTGACACTGGAGGAACCGATGGCCGAACTCGACACCGTCGTCTTGCGCGACCCCGAGTCCACGATGACGGCGACTTTCGTCCCCGCGGCCGGCATGATCGGGACGTCCTTTGCCGATGGCGACCTTGAGTTCCTCGGCCAGCGCCGCGGCCTCGATGCCTACCTGACGAACGCCAAAACCATGGGCATCCCGCTGTTGTACCCGTGGGCGAACCGGTTGGGCGGCAACACCTATGACGTCGACGGTGGTCTGGTCACGTTGTCGCCAGGGTCCGGTGGCGTGCGCGTCGATGCTCACGGCTCGCCGATGCACGGCGTTCTCGCGGCTTATCCGGGTTGGCTTGTCACTGAGCAGACCTCGAATTCCCTTGCCGCCGCAGTCGATTTCAGCAGGCCCGGGTTGTTGGCGTCGTTCCCGTTCCCACATGTGCTGACGCAGCGGGTCAGTTTGGTGGGCCGTGTTCTCACGGTCGAGACTGTTGTTCGGCCTTCTGGGTCCGCCTCGGTGCCGCTGTGCTCTGGCTATCACCCGTACTTCACCATTCCCGGTGTGCCGCGGCAGGATTGGGTGCTGGAGACGCCGGCGCTACGGCATCTGCCGACTGACGAACATGGGTTGCCTTCGGGTGCGGTTGAGGCTTGGCCGGCGCAGTCCGCGCCGCTCGGCGACACCGCCTACGACGACGGTTTCGACCAGGTACCAGACGGCGCGCAGTTCATCCTCCGCGGCGGCGACCACCGGATCACCGTCACCTTCGAGACCGGTTACCCCGCCGCGCAACTGTTCGCGCCACCCGGCGACGCACTGGTGGCCATCGAGCCCATGGCCGCGCCCACCGACGCGCTGCGCCGCGGCGGCTACCACCTCGCTTTCCCGGGCCGACCAGCGACAGCGCGGTTCTCGATCGCCGTCAACTGAGTTCCGAAATCGCCACTGGTGCCGCACACTTTCTGACGTGGATACGCAAGACCGCCTCGACAGGTGGGAACACCGTGCGGAGTGGCCGTTGGCGGCCGTGGCTGCCCTGTTCCTGGCTGCGTACAGCATCGAGGTTCTCGTCCAGCCGCACGGCCTCGTCGCGCGGCTGCTGACCCTGGTGACCTGGCTGGCGTGGGCGGTGTTCACCGCCGACTACTTGGCCCGGCTCTACCTGGCCCCCGACCGCAAGCAGTGGTTCTTCCGCCACTTGGTCGACCTGGCGATCGTGCTGCTGCCATTGTTGCGGCCGCTGCGTCTGCTTCGCCTGGTCGTGCTGGTCGGCGCCCTGCAGAAGGCCATCGGCAACGCCATCCGTGGCAAGGTGATCGTCTACACCATTTCCGGCGCTGTGCTGCTGGTGTACGTCGGGGCGCTCGCGGTACTGGAAGCCGAGCGCGGCGCGCCGGACGCCCACATCACCACTTTCGGGCAGGCGCTGTGGTGGGCGATGACGACGATCACCACGGTCGGCTACGGCGACATGTACCCCGTCACCACGACCGGTCGAGTCTTCGCCGCGCTCTTGATGATCGGCGGGATCAGCCTGGTCGGTTCGATCACAGCAACCATCGCGTCCTGGATCGTGCAGAGTGTGTCGGTCGAAGACGAAAAGCACGATGCCGTGACCACGGCACACATCGTCGAACTGCGGAGTGAGATCGCCGAGTTGCGGGAGCTGTTGCGCGCCAAAGTCAGCGAATCTGCCCCGGTCAACGCCACTGTCAACGGAGCTGCGCCACAGTAAGCCCTCCGACTTTTTGGTGCAGGTACCCCCGCTCTAGGCCCAGTATCCTTGCTGGGACGACTGATAACTCCCCGGGCGTAAAATCGGCCGGGGGTTGTTGCGCGAAGGGGGGCGGCATGGACGTAGTCAAGGTCGATACACAGATGTTGCGGCATCAGGTCGCAAAGCTCGAGGAGACGATACGTCACCTCCAGGAGCACCAAACGAAGGTCGAAAATGCAACTCAGTCATTCGACGGGGCTCTGAAGGGCGAGACCGGCAAGGCCGTCAAGGCTGCCTTGACGAGCTATAAGAACGCCATGGCCGCGTTGCGCAACGAGCAGCAGTCGATCACCGAGAAGCTGCAGTCCGCGGTGGCCGCGTACGACTCGACCGACGCCAATGCGGCCGCGGGCCTGACCCAAGCGATGCATCTGTAGGGGGCAGCGATGACAGAGCAGGAATGGAACTTCGCCGAGATCGAGCACACGATCGGTGCGCTCAAGGATGAGCACAAGCGGTTGAACGACGTCCTCGTCGAGGAGCGTGCCCGGATCCAGATGGTCACCAACGACGCCTGGCACGGCACCGCGCGTGAGGGCTGGCAAGCTGCCGAGCAGTCATGGGGCGAGAAGGCCGACGATGCGCTTGAAGCACTGAACAAGCTGATCGATGCCATCCAGGACGGCCATGATTCGATGGAATCTGCCGAGGGGAAGCTCAAGGGCAAGTTCGGCTGATCGACGCAGGGAGGGGAATTCGGTGTCGAGTAGTCACCGGTCGCAAGGGGCGGCGCACCGTCAGGCGGGCATCCGATGACGCCCACGTTGAAGGTTGATACGGCTCAGATTGCCGCGGCAGGTCAGGTTTTTCAGGCGGCGTCCGATGCCGTGCCGCCGCCGCCGGATTTCTACTTTCCGCCCGCTACAGACCAGCTGAGTTCAGCGGCGGCCAGGAACGCTCCCAAATTCGCCGAGCCCATCAGGACTGGCCTGCCGAAACTGAAAACAGAGACTGCCGGCTACGCGGCGAACATCAGCGAAGCTGCGTCCACGTATGCCACAACGGATCAGAACGCGGCGGCAGCTGTGCTGAAGGCAAAGCTCGACGATCCGGCTGGTCAAGGCTCTGGCGGTGGCGGTGGTGTACCGGGCGGCGGAGGCGGTTCGGCCGCCGGTGCTGCCAATTCAGCCAAAGCTGGCGCGACCCCTGCAGGTGCAGGCGGTGCGCCCGGCGCCGGCGGGGATCCGATGAGCCAGCTGAGCCAACTCGGCCAAATGGGCGGCCAGATGCTGCAGATGCCGATGCAGATGGCCCAAGCGGCCGGCGCCGTTCCACAAGCCGCTATGCAGATTGCTCAGCAAGTGGGTCAGCAGATCGGCCAGATGGCCGGCAAGAAGGGCGAGTCCGACAAGGACAAGCCTGAGGATGCCGAGAAGAAGGCTGCTGAAGAAAAGAAAGCCGACGACGAGAAGAAGTCGGCAGCAGAGCAAAAACCGCAGGCACAACCGGAGAAAGAGCATCCCAAGGCTCCTGTCGAGCCCAAGCATGCTGCCGCGCCGGTCCATGGTTCCGGCACCGCCCCCGTGCCGCCGTCGTCCGGACCACGGCATGCCGCACCGACCCGACCCAATGTGGAGGAACAACTGTGACCCAGCCACCGCCGTCCGGCCCGTGGGGCGGCCAGCCCCCGCAGCAGCCCGGGAACTGGCAGGGCTACCCCGGTGGACAGCCGGGTCCGCAGGGTCAGTGGAACCCGCAACAGCAGTGGCCGAGTCCGACGCCCGCGCCGCAGAAGAAGGGTCCGGTGAAGTGGATCCTCGGTGCGATCGCGTTGATCGCCGTCATCGCGGTGACGGCCGTGGTCGCAGTGTCATGCGCTGGCGGTAAGGGCTCCGACAATGGCGGCGGCGGTACGTCGACGTCGGGTGCGAAATCCGACATCGCCAGCGCGAACGACACTGGGCCGGTTTCGGTGATAACCGAAGATCCGTCGTGTGCGCCGTGGGGTCCGATTAATGACACGTTGGCGAACATAGAAAAGAATGGATGGGACAAGCGCGACCCATCTCTGCCTGCATCCTCATGGACACCGGATATTCGAGATCAGTATCAGGCTGTTGCTCGAGCAATGGAGAATGCCGCCAATCAATCCATTCCACTAATTAAACTAACCACGCATCGAGTAATGCGTGAGCTCTTCGAACAATTTCGAGCCTACGCACGCGCCTACGCCGCCAAAATCGAGTCGTATACTCCCGACGATAATAATATCGCTCTCACAGTGAACAGTATCGGGGCGACGATACTTGGAGTATGTCAGTCAATCTCGTTCGGATCTGCGGCGGCGCGCGGCCCCTTGATCCCAGCGGCAGAACCTCCTGCACGGACTACCACTGTCGGAGATCCCGCAAGTCCGCAACGCTTCATGAAAAGTGGCGACGCTATTTGCGAGCCTTGGATTAGCGCACTGAACGATTTCAACACAGATCCCGCAATTTCTGCGTGGTTCAAAATTGATCCAAATATCCCAGCCAGCAGCTGGACGCCGGACCTCAGGGCAGTCAATGAGGCCATAGTTGCACCCATGAAGGAATTTACGAATTCGATTAGCCGCCTCGGAGCGAGGGCTCAGAACCCGTCGATCCAAGACTTTGCAACACTCGCAGCACAATACGGGTCTGCATTCATTGAAGCCTTGCCTACATACACCCAACCCGATGAACACCTTTACGACGTACTTCGATACGCTCCCGGGATTATTTCTGGCGCTTGCAAAACAGGCGGTGGGAACTAGTGGGCTTGCAGAAACCTGGAGACGCGGACGACATGCTCGAACCTGGGGCATGGCCAAACGCAGATGAAACCAAGTTTCGCGAGGTTGCTCAAGCATGCACGGACGCCCTACAGCGCCTCGTAAGCCGCGCCGCCATACCTTGGGGAAATGAAGTCAACGACACATTCAAAAACGGTGGCGGATACTGGGTCGGCGGCGCCGCTGGCGCGGCACACGATAAGGGATTATCCGCCGTTAGATCATTTATCGATATGCGTCTTTGGCTGACATTGTCCGCAAATTGGAATGACCACATGCACAACGTCATTACAAACGCCAAAATCGAGATAATCAACAATGTAAATGCAGCCAAAGACGCTATCAGCAAGATAGCAAAAGACGACCCAGACTATTCAACACTGGTACACAATCGAAAGGTTGAATGCTACAACAAGAACCTCGGAGTGGTAGAACGCGCAGCAGGCGGCGTTGAATCTCCGTCCACATACCACCCACGCATTAGCGAGCACGAACTAGTCACCAATGGACTGCCGACACCACCGCCGACAATCGGAGCCGCTCCGCCACCTCCCGCGAGCGCACCAGGAGAATCGAAGCCCGATAGTAGCGGCCGCGGACCAGCGGGAGCTCCGGTTGCGTTACCGACTGGACAGACACCGAATACTGTAGGTGGGTCAAACTCCGCAGCTAACCAGCAAAATTCTCGGGGAGAGGTCGGAGCCCCCGCGGCTGCACCTACAACCCAGCAGCCACCGACCCCAGCCAACCCAGCATCTAGTAACCAACTCGGACCAGCTGGCGCACCTGCTGCGCAGCCCGCGAAGCAGGCGGCTCCGGCCGATCCTGCCGCGACCGCCGTTCCCGGCGGGGCGGGCCCGGGCGGTGCCCCCGCTGCATCGATCACACCAGCGGCATCGGGGCCCAGGTCGACGGGCTCCACGTCTGCTGGCGGTGCCCCATCGTCCACAAGCGCGACCAGTGGAAGCAGCAGTTCTGCCAGCGGCCTGAGCGGAACCGGCAGCGGTTCCGGTGCGCAGCAGTCGGGTAACCCGACTGGACAGGGTGCCGGAGCACAGCAACCAGGCGGTGGCCCGAAGAACCCGCTACAGCAGGGCCTACAGCAGTTCGGCCAGGGTTTGCAGAACGCAGCGAGCAACGCTCCGCAGCCGCTGGGTGCCGCTCAACCGGCGACGGCACAGCCCACCACGCCGAACCCGGCCACTCCGACTCCGACCGGCGCCGCCGGCGGCACAACCGGGACAGGTGCAGCTCCGGTGAGTGCCGCGTCATCAGCAGGCAGCAGCGGTCCCGTCGGTGGTGGCCCGGCAGCTGCGGCCCCGGCTGCGCCGGCAGCACCACTGGGCCCTGCCCCGACCCCGTCTCCGGCAGCACCGGTCGCACAACCCGGGCAGCCCGTCGGACCTGCAGGCCCGGGCGTCGCCGCCGCTGGCACGAACAACCAGCAGGCTGCTGCCGCGGCCGCGCCGATCCCGGTCAGCCCGGCCCGAGCGGAGCGCGACGCGATGGCCGCTGCCGCCAAAGCTGGTCTGCTGCAGCGGAAGTCGGCAGGAAACACCGACGCGGACATCGAGATCGCGCGGCGAATCTCCGCCGCCTTGCACGCGCCGCCATCCGTCCCACTCGCCAGCTACCAGTTCGTGTGGGCAGTCGGCGTCACATCTGAGGGCCAGATTCTTGCCGCCAACTCCTACGGCATCGGATACATCCCAGAAGGGGTGAAACTGCCGGGCCAGGTGACGTTGGTCAGTGCCGACGAGGCGATCCCTCCGGCTGAGCGCGGGCGCTGGGTGAATTTCCCGTTCCTGGCGCTACAGGGCTGGGCACAGTTCCACAACAAGACGCTGCGCGCGATCATCGGCACGCCTGAAGAGGTCAAGCCGTACAAATCGAGCACCCATGTCGAAGAGTTGGCCCCTGATGACATTCCGGCCGATGGCACGATGCAGGGCCGTTCGCGGCTGCAGGTGATCGCTCCGGAAGCGGCTGCGCGCCTTGAGGAATGGTCTGATGTCACGCTGTACGAGGCGCTGCCCCCGCGGCCGGTACAGGAGGCTCCGCCAGATCCCAAGCAGGCGATGAGGCTGTGGATGGGTGCCATCCAGCCGCTGATGCGGACCACTGGCACCAGTGGCCCGGTCGATCATCTGACCAAGTTGATCGCCTACGCCGACCACATGCAGAACGTCGAGCTATACAAGGCGTACACCGCCCCGCATGTGGCTGCGCAGCGGGAGGCGATGTCGGATTGGATTTACTGGCAACACATTTCGTCGATCTGCCAGGACGCCACGAACCCTGTGCTCGGCGGCGTCCAGGCGTAGGCGATCGCGAAGGTTCTTACCCCCGCGGCGAACTACCGCCCCGTCGCCGCGGTTCCCACAGCACCAGAGCGGTGCTGGGCTTGCGGACGCGTTCGAGTTCGGCGGTCACCTCGGTGAGGCGGGCCTGCAGCGCCTCGACCTGATTGGTCAGCTCGATGATGCGCTTGATGCCGGCGAGGTTGACGCCCTCGTCCTGGGACAGCCGCTGCACCTCGCGCAGCAGGTCGACGTCGTGCTGCGAATAACGTCGACCGCCGCCCGAGGTGCGCTGGGGGCTGACCAGGCCGAGCCGGTCGTATGTCCGCAACGTCTGTGCGTGCATACCGGCCAGCTCGGCGGCCACCGAAATCAGGAAGGTACGGGCTTCCTCAGTCTTACGCCGGGCACTCATAGCGACCCGGCCCAACCCGCCCGCGGATCAAATCCACTGGCGCGCTCCGCTTTTGCGTACGCCTCCAAGGCCTCGGCCGCTTCACCTTCGAGGTTCGGCGGCACGGCAACCTTCACGGTCACCAGCAGGTCGCCGTGGCCCCCGGCGGCGCCGCGCTTGGGCACACCGCGCCCACGCACGCGCAGGATCCGGCCGTCGGACGTGCCCTTGGGCACCCGGACCCCGACCTTGCCTTCCAGCGTCGGCACGGAAAGCGTTGTTCCCAATGCCAATTCGTGGAAGCTCACCGGAACGGTGACGGTCAGGTCGTCGCCGTCGCGCCCGAACACCTTGTCGGGACGGACGTGCACCGTGACGTACAGGTCGCCCGAGGGCGCCCCGCGCAGACCTGCTTCGCCTTGCCCGGCCAGCCGGATGCGCTGACCGTCGGTGACACCCGGAGGGATGCGCACATTGATGGTGCGCGTCCGGGTGGAGACGCCGGTGCCTTTGCACTCGTCGCAGGGGTGCTCGATGATCGAGCCGGTCCCGCGGCAATCGGTGCACGGCTCCGAGAAGCCGAACGCACCCTGGTTGCGGTTGATGACGCCGGCACCGTTGCAGTTGGGACAGACCTTGGGGCTGGTCCCCGGACGCGCGCCACTGCCGTGGCAGTTGGTGCAAGGTGCCGGGCTGGTCAGGCGCAGCGGCATCGCCACGCCCTTTGTCGCTTCCAGGAAGCTCAGCTCGGTTTCGGTTTCCAGGTCGTTGCCGCGGCGCGGACGGCTGGGACGCGGCTGCTGCGCACCCCGACCGAACAGGCCGCCGAACAGGTCACCGATGTTGGCGCCGCCGGTCTGCCCCGCCTGGTCGAACAGGTCGCCCAGGTTGAACTCCGACGAATCGCCGCCGAAACCTCCGAAGCCGCCACCGCCTCCGCCGCCACCGAACCGTCGGCCGAATCCACCGTTGGCGAAAAGCCGCCGGGTTTCGTCGTATTCGGCACGCTTGGCGTCGTCGGTCAGAACTTCCTTGGCCTCGGTCGCTGCTTTGTAGCGGTCCTCGGCTGCCGGGTTGTTCGGGTTGCGGTCCGGATGGTTGTCGGCCAGCACCTTGCGCGCGGCGCGCTTGATCTCATCCTTCGTGGCGTCAGAGGTGACGCCGAGTTCCTTGTAGAAGTCCTTCTCGACCCATTCACGTTGAGCCATGTCGCGTCACCTCCTCAGCGTCGCTCGGTTACTCGTTTGATTCTGGTTTCTGTTCGGTCGCAGCGTCGGTATTGGCGGGCGTGTCGGGCTGGTCGGCCGCGTCGAATTCGGTCGGCACAGCATCGACAACCCCGACCAGTGCGTGCCGCAGCACCTGCTCGCCGAGTTTGTAGCCCTGGCGCATCACGGTGCCGAGCACCGGATTTGAGCCGTCGCCCTCGTGCTGAACGGCCTCGTGAATCGACGGATCGAACTCGTCACCCTCGGCACCGAATGCGCTCAGGCCGATGTTGCCAAGGGCGGCAGAAAGCTTGTCCGCCACCGACTTCAGCGGCCCGGATTCGAGATCCCCGTGGGCGCGAGCCCGGTCGAGATCGTCGAGGACCGGCAACAGGTGCTGGGCGACAAGGGCTTTGGCCCGTTCCGCGGCGGCCTGCTCCTGACGGATCGCCCGCTTGCGGTAGTTGTCGTACTCAGCCTTGACCCGCTGCAGCGTCGACTTGAGCTCTGCGGCGTCGTCCACGGCGTCACCGGCGGCCGGGGCCTCCGGCGCCGACCCCTCAGGGGCCGACGCCGGAGCGCCCTCACGCGGTTCGCCGGTTTCCGGATCGATGCGCCGCTTGTCGGTGATGGTCACCGGCTCGTGCGAATCGTCCTGTGTCACTTGTTCTCCTGATCGTCCTCGACAACCTCGGCGTCCACGACGTTGTCGTCTGCGGCGGCGCCACCCGGAGCACCCGCACCCGCGCCGGCGGCCTGCTCGGCCTGAGTGGCCTCGTAGATCGCCTGGCCCAGGGCCTGGCTCTCGACGCCCAGCTTCTCCATGGCCGTCTTGATGGCGGCGATGTCGGTGCCGGCGAGCGCGGTCTTGGCCTCAGCGATGGCACCGTCGACCTTGGTCAGGGTGTCCTCGGGAACCTTCGAGCCGCCCTCGGCTTCACGCTGATCCTTGACGAACTTCTCCGTCTGGTAGACCAGCGACTCGGCCTGGTTGCGGACGTCAGCCTCTTCGCGACGCTTCTTGTCCTCCTCGGCGTGCGCCTCGGCGTCCTTGATCATCCGGTCGATCTCCTCCTGGGACAGGCCGGAGCCTTCCTGGATCTTGATCGTGTTTTCCTTGCCGGTGCCCTTGTCCTTGGCGGTCACGTGCACGATGCCGTTGACGTCGATGTCGAAGGTGACCTCGATCTGCGGCACGCCACGCGGGGCCGGCGGGATGCCGGTCAGCTCGAAGCTGCCGAGCAGCTTGTTGTGCGCAGCGATCTCACGCTCACCCTGGAAGACCTGAATCTGCACCGACGGCTGGTTGTCGTCGGCCGTGGTGAAGGTCTCGGACCGCTTGGTCGGGATGGTGGTGTTGCGCTCGATCAGCTTGGTCATCACGCCACCCTTGGTCTCGATACCGAGGGACAGCGGGGTGACGTCAAGCAGCAGAACGTCTTTCACCTCACCCTTGAGCACACCGGCCTGCAGCGCGGCACCGACGGCCACGACCTCGTCCGGGTTGACGCCCTTGTTGGGCTCCTTGCCGCCGGTCAGTTCCTTGACCAGTTCGGTGACGGCAGGCATACGGGTCGAGCCACCGACGAGGACCACGTGGTCGATGTCGGAGACCGAGATACCGGCGTCCTTGATCACGGACTGGAACGGCTGACGGGTCCGGTCGAGCAGGTCCTGCGTGATGCGCTGGAACTCCGAGCGGGTCAGCTGCTCGTCGAGGAACAGCGGGTTCTTGTCGGCGTCGACGGTGATGTACGGCAGGTTGATCGAGGTGCTCTGCGAGCTCGAGAGTTCGATCTTGGCCTTCTCCGCAGCCTCACGCAGACGCTGCATCGCCATCTTGTCCTTGGTCAGGTCGATGCCGCTGGTGCCCTTGAACTTGTCGACCAGCCACTGCACGATGCGCTCGTCCCAGTCGTCACCACCGAGGTGGTTGTCACCGGAAGTCGCCTTGACCTCGACGACGCCCTCGCCGATTTCCAGCAGCGAGACGTCGAAGGTGCCACC
Source organism: Mycobacterium sp. ST-F2 (assembly GCF_001905655.1). Lineage (GTDB taxonomy): Bacteria > Actinomycetota > Actinomycetes > Mycobacteriales > Mycobacteriaceae > Mycobacterium. The sequence continues at coordinate 25,202 of NZ_JMHT01000029.1, read as the reverse complement.
ACCGAGGTCGAAGACCAGGATGGTCTGTTCCTTCTCGCCCTTGTCCAGGCCGTAGGCCAGGGCGGCCGCGGTCGGCTCGTTGACGATGCGCAGCACGTTGAGGCCGGCGATCTGGCCGGCTTCCTTGGTGGCCTGACGCTGGGCGTCGTTGAAGTAGGCCGGAACGGTGATGACGGCATCGGTGATGTCCTCACCGAGGTACGCCTCCGCGTCGCGCTTGAGCTTCTGCAGCGTACGAGCGCTGATCTCCTGCGAGGTGTATTGCTTACCGTCGATGTCGATGGTCCAGTCGGTGCCGATGTGGCGCTTGACCGAGCGGACGGTCCGGTCGACGTTGGTCACTGCCTGGTTCTTTGCGGGCTGACCGACCAGCACCTCGCCGTTGCGCGCGAACGCGACGACCGACGGGGTGGTACGGGAGCCCTCAGAGTTTGCGACGACGACGGGGTCGCCACCTTCGAGAACCGAGACGCATGAGTTGGTGGTCCCGAGGTCGATACCGACCGCACGAGCCATAGTGATGCCTCCTGATAGACATTGTTGGTGATCTGAGCGAACTGCGCTCAAGCTTGCTATCGGACGGGGCCGTCTGTCAAGCCGAACTTGAGCCTGGTGCGCTCAACTTGTTGTCGGTGAGTCCAACGGGGGCAGTTCCCGATCTATTCCCGATTCCCCAAAAATGTCTAACCAGATCTATGTGCGCTGGTCAGGCGCCTCCCATGCCGACCATCACCCGCACCGAGTCGGGCAACTCGGCCGTCGACCACTCCGCTCGCTGGGGTGCACCGTAGGTGACCGAGAACGGCACGATGCCCGCCCAGGCGGTGGTTTCCTCGTCCGGTTCGGCGACGGGCCCGCCGTTGACCTTGTACACCCAGTCCCCCTCGACGATCGGTAGGGAGATGACGTTGGTCGCCGCGATCTCCTTGGGCAGCATGGCGCGCACCTCGGCGGTGCGACCGGGGATGAGGAGCTCGCTGAACCGCTCCAGGAGGGCTTCCCTGTCCTCGCGTTCGGCCGGTCGCAAGTCGCCGTAGATCACCGCCGAACGGTAGTGCACCGAAGAGTCAAAAGTGCTGTGCGCCACCACAAGTGCGTCCATGGCTGTCACACAGAAGGCCACCTGGGCGTCCTTGCCGTTGACCCCCAACGCACCCGCACCCGTCGAGCCGTGGATGAGGATCCGATCCTCGTGACGGACGAACAACGTCGGCACCGCAAGCGGCCTGACCCTGCCGTCCGGACGGGCCACATTGCCGACGTTGAGCACGCCCCACCACTGCCCGTCGAGGAACTCGTCGAGGGCGGCGCGGGCGGTGGACTGTCGACCGGACTTACGGGTGAGCCTTTCCATGCTTCAAGATCACCACAATTCCGGACTTGCCGGAATAGCCAGAAATTGCATTGCTCCCAAGGCCAGTATTCTCCACAGATGGCCCGTCACACCCGCGTGGTGCATTTGCCGCTGGAGACCACCGATCTCAGCGCCAGGGCGATCGCGAGCCAGCTGGTCGCGTTGATTGCCGCTGGGCAGGTCGGTGACGGAGACTGGCTGCCCTCGACCAGGACTTTTGCCCACGAGCTCGGGTGCTCACGAACCATGGTCGCCGCCGCGTACGACGAGTTGGTGGCTGCCGGATTTCTCGAGGGTGTGCCGGGCGCCGGAACCCGGACCACCGCCGGCGCCACCGCGGCCGCACAAGCCGGACTCTCCAGCCGAGCTCCGCGCCTCGATGACGTCGGCGTGGTGCCGACACTTGATACCCGAGCGCCTCGCGCGGGCGTCGACCTTCGCCCAGGATCTCCCGACACCGAACTCATCGACATGCGGGCATGGACGCGCGCGTGGCGGAAGGCAGCGTCGGACCGACCCACGGCACTGTCCCCATGGGAAGGCGCCGACGACGCCTTCACCGCCGCCATGTCCCATCACCTTCGCGTGAGTCGCGGCGTCGACACCGACACGGTGTTCGACGTTCCCGGGTCGACGGCTGCCTTCGAGGCACTGGCCAACGTCAGCGGCTTGACCCGCTGTTACCTCGAATCACCCTGCTATCCGTCCGCCGCCCACGAGTTCGCCCGCGCCGGCTTGGATCTGATCTACGTCCCGGTCGACCACGACGGGCTCTGCGTCGACAGGCTCGGCGACGAGCCCGGCATCGTCTACACGACGCCGGCACACCAGTACCCACTCGGACACCGGCTGTCGGTGCGTCGGCGTGCCGAGCTGGTCGCGTGGGCCAAGCGCACCGGATCGATCGTCATCGAAGACGACTACGACGGCGAATTCCGTTACGGAGTCGCGCCATTGCCCGCCATCCGGTCGATACCGGGTGCGGGCGAACACGTCGCCTACGTCGGGACCGCATCGAAAATCCTGGCTCCGAGCCTGGGCGCGGCCTGGTTGGTGCCACCGGTACCGCTGCGCAACGCGGTCCAGACCTACCTCCGTGACCACCGGATCGCGGTATCGACCATCACCCGCGCCGCGCTCACCGAATTGATCGTTGCTGGGGAATTGCAACGGCACCTGGCCCGCGCTGGTCGCGAATACCGTTGCCGCCGTGACATTTTGATCAGCGAGCTCGAGGCCCGCTGTCCCGATCTCGAAGTACTCGGCGTACAGGCCGGGCTCCACGTCGCCATCCTGCTGCCAGCCGACCACCGCGACCGTGACGTCGCCGCATCCCTCGAGACCGACGGTCTCGTCATCACGCCACTGTCGACCTTCCCGCAGCGGTCCGATACCGAGATCAACGGTCTGGCAGTCAATTTCGCGAAGATCACGCGATCGAGCGCCAGACGCTTCGCCGATTGCACCGCCACGGCGATCAGATGAGCCCCTAGAACGGTGCGGGTTCATCCCAGTTTTCTTCTATTGCTCGGACCTTTTCGCGTTCGAGGCGTCGCGATTCCTCGCTGGCGATGCGTTCTTCGTTGGCCATCCGCGCCTCGTTGATGAGTTGTTGGCGTTCCTGCGCGCGGGGCTGTTTGCGTTTGGGCATGCAGTAGCCGCGTCCGGGTGTGCGCACCGGCTCGTCGGTGATCTCGGGTGTTCCGGTCGGCTGGGCGAGTTGCGGGTACCAGTGGGCGCCTTCGGGTTTGGTGATGTACGTGTGCCCAGTCGGCGCGACCCACACGACCGACCCGTCGGGGTATTGGTGGTCGGTCCAGCCGTGGAACGTCTTGAGGAGGTGGTGAAACCGGCACAGGCACTTGAGATTTGATGGGTGTGTCGGGCCGGCGGGGTGGGGCACGGTGTGGTCGAGGTCGCAGGCTTCGGCGGGCCGGTCACAGCCCGGGAAGCGACAGGTCAGGTCGCGGCAGCGGACGAACTCCGCGAGTTTGGCCGAGGGCCGGTAGCGCGGTTCGGCCACATCCGGCGGCAGGTCCACCTGCCGGATGACCGCACCGTCGACGAGGTGGGCGACCTGCTCGGCAGGGACCTGCCCATACCCGGGCAGGAAACCCGGCGCCTGCCCGTCGAGGGTCTTACTGCCGGCGATCACGTGGATGACCGCGCGGGTGCCCACGGTCGGCGCCGGCAGCCCCGCGACCGCGGCGGCGGGGCAGTCGGATTGTCCACACTCGCACCGCAACCGACCACCGCGGGCCAGGGCATCGATGGCGGCGGCACGGCGCTGATCATGGCTGCGCCCATCGTTGCGGCACACGCTTTTGGCCAGGTCATCGAGGACGGCGTCGAGCACCGCGGCGGCCGCCGCATCCACCGTCCCGCAGACACTCGCACTTCCCGGGCCGCAGGCGCGGATGTCGAGGTAGCGGGCTTGCGACGGGGGTTTCGGCGGGTGCACGCCGGCTTGGTCGCAGGCGGCGATGATGGCGTCGATGCGTTGCTCCATTTTCGGTTTCGACAACCGGCCCCAGGCCACGATCTTGGCGGCAAGGTCGGCATCGACTTGTTGGGCGATGTCGTCGTCGATGATCAGGTCGGTGCGGGAGACGATCATCGCGACCATCACCGCATCGATCAGGCCTTTCGCATACACCGCCGCCACCTTTGGCAGCCGGGTGCGCAGCATCACCGCCCGGTCCACTTGCGCCTGCGCCCGCTTGCGGGACACCCCCAAAGCGGCGGCGACCTCGACGACCAGCCCGGCATAGCCGTCGATCGCCCAATATCGTTTTTCGATGTCGTCGTCGGGGGCGCGTAGCTCCCACAGATCCGCGACCGCGGCCAGTCGGCGCGCGCCGGCGGCGTTCTCTTCCCGGGTCGACAGGGTGATAGCGTCGACCGCCGCGGCCGCGGCGTGGGGATCACTATTGGATTCGCTCATGTGTACTGCTTATCTGCTTAATTGGACCTATGCTGGTCAGCGTGGGTATCGAAGTTGGTGGACCAGTCGGCGGGGTGGACTATCCGCGCACGTTCCAGGAGTTTCGAACGTGGTTTCCCGATGACGCGGCGTGCGTGGAGTATCTGGCGAATCTGCGCTGGCCAGAAGGCTTTCGCTGCCCGGTATGTGGTGGTGACCGGGCGTGGCAGACCTCGACGCAGCATTGGAAGTGCGTGGCCTGCGGCCGCAAGACTTCAGTGACCGCCGGGACCATCTTTCATCGCACCCGTACGCCGCTGACCACGTGGTTTGCGGCGATCTGGCTGGTCACCTCACAGAAAAACGGGGCCTCGGCGCAGAACCTGCACGACATGCTGGGGCTTGGTTCCTACGAAACCGCGTGGGCCTGGCTGCACAAACTGCGGCGCGCGATGGTGCGCCCCGATCGTGAGCTTCTATCCGGGGTGGTCGAGGTCGATGAATCGTTCATCGGTGGCCGGGCCACCGGCCGCGATGGCGCATCCACGACGAAGGTTCCCGTGATGATTGCGGTGGAAAACCTTGGAACACAGGTGAATCGGAAACTTCGCCTCGGCCGGGTTCGGTTAGGAGTAGCCGACGCGCCTGGGTCCAAGCAGCTCGTCGACTTCGCTCGCAACACTGCCGAACCCGGCTCGCTGATCCGCACCGACGGTGCGCGGATGTTCCGCGTCCTGGCCAACGAGGGCTACCGCCACGAGTACATCTCGGGCTACAGCGCCCCAGAACCCGGTCACGTCACCCTGCCGGGACCTCATCGCATCGCCTCCCTGCTCAAACGCTGGAATGCCGGCACCCACCACTACCGCGTTGAGCGTGAACACCTGCCGTATTACCTCGACGAGTTCACGTTCCGCTTCAATCGCCGCAGGTCAAAGGCCCGAGGAATGCTCTTCTATCGACTGCTCCAGCAGGCCGTGAACACCGACCCGCACCCACTTCACGACCTCATCGGCGGCACCGATTCACCCGTGCACGACATTGACCCGGCAGCGAGAGAAGATCGGAAATTACTGCCTAGCAACACTTTTGGCGATTTCTGACATTCAAGTCCAGTTAAGCAGATAAGCAGTTCATGTGTTCGAATTTAGACATGCCTACCGACAAGATCGGGAGCCGCGAACAACCCGCCATCGCCGACGGTTAGGGCGCCTAAACATAGGCGCCGCAGGAGGATTGGCGTCGCATGCTCGGCGCACGAATCCTCGACGGTTAGGTCAACTAGCCAATAGCGCGGCGCCGCAACGCGATTAGTCGACCTAACCGTCGAGGCTCCGCGACTCCACCAGTGAGGCCTGGCCGAGTGAGCCCCATCAGAGGACAGTTAGGTCACCTAACCGTCGAGGATCGCAGTACGGGGGCTGCGGGGTGCCGGAGCCAACCGAAGCACACCGCGCAGGGGCGGGCCCGGCAAGAACTACCGAGGCCATCTAACCGTCGAGGATCGCAGCGCGTTCGGGGTGCCCACGCCTGCGAAACCCGGCATGGACGGCGTGCCACGGAATTAGAGTCAAATACACCTGCCGCACCGGCCAAGGAGTGCCCATGACATCCACCGCTCCCATCGACGTCCTGGTCATCGGCGCAGGGATTTCCGGCATCGGGATGGCGTATCACCTGAAGACCTTTCGCCCAGGTACGTCGTTCCTGGTGCTGGAGGGTCGGGACGCGATCGGCGGCACCTGGAGTCTCCATCAGTATCCGGGCATCCGCTCCGACTCAGACATGCCGACGTTCGGCTTCGGCTTCAAACCGTGGACGCACCGCAAGTCGATCGCTGATGGGCACATCATCCTGGACTACCTGCAGCAGACCGTCGAGGAGAATGGCCTGGCCGAGCATCTCCGCTTCGGCTATCACGTCGATTCGGCGAATTACGATTCGCACCAAGGTCTTTGGACCGTCAACACCACCCACAACGGGCAGCCCGAGACGTTCACCTCGCGCTTCCTGTTCATGGGCACCGGGTATTACGACTACGAGAACCCGTACATCCCCGACTTCCCCGGCAGGGAGGACTTCGAGGGTCCGGTGATCCATCCCCAGCTCTGGCCGAAGGATCTGGATTACACCGGCAAGAACGTCGTCGTCATCGGCAGCGGCGCCACCGCCGTCACGCTGATTCCGAACATGGCCGACAAGGCCGCACACGTCACCATGCTGCAGCGCTCCCCGAGCTACGTGTTCTCGATACCGGCGTCCGACCCCATCGCCAACGTGCTCAACAAGGTGCTCGGCCATGAGCGGGCGTACAAGCTGGTGCGCCGCAAGAACATCTCGCTGAACCGCGGACTGTTCAAGATGTGTATGCGCTACCCAAAGCTGATGCGAAAGCTGTTGATCGCCAACGTGGCTCGACAACTTCCGAAGAACTTCGATGTCGACACGCATTTCACGCCCAAGTACAACCCGTGGCAGCAGCGCCTGGCCATGGTGCCCGACGGCGACTTGTTCAAGATGGTGTCGTCGGGCAAGGCGTCGATCGTCACCGACCACATCGAGCGGTTCACCAAGAACGGCATCCTGCTGAAATCCGGGCAGGAACTGGCTGCCGACATCATCATCTCGGCGACGGGGCTGAACATGGTGCCCTTCGGCAAGGTGACGTTGAGTGTCGACGGGCACGCCCTGCACCTGCCCGACCACACCGTCTACAAGGCGATGATGCTGTCCGGCGTACCCAACTTCGCGTTCGCGGTCGGATACACCAACATCGCCTGGACGTTGAAGGTCGACCTGGTCTGCGAGCACTTCTGCCGCATGCTCGACTACGTGGACGAGCACGGCTACGCCACGGTGGTCCCCGTCCTGGAAGACGGCACCATGGAGCGAGTCCCCTTGCTGGACATGACGTCCGGCTATGTCCAGCGGGCCGTTGCGAAGTTCCCGCGCGGGGGCACCTACGGGCCGTGGGCATTCAAGCACGCCTACGAAATGGACCAGGAGCGGCTGCGCAACGGGCCCATCGAAGACCCCGCGCTGGTGTTCACGCCCGCCGCCGCACCGTTGTCCGTGGTCTGACCGAAGGAGCGCTCATGAAATCCGACTTCTTTTTCCTCAGCCACGGCGAGCGTTGTGCCGCTTGGCATCTGACCGCCGAGACCGACGCGCTGACCGGCCAGACCGGGCGGCCGTGCGTGGTCATGGCACATGGCTTCGGCGGCACCCGGGACTCGGGTCTGCTCGCGTTCGCGGAGCCGTTTGCCGCCGCCGGCATGGATGTGGTGGTGTTCGACTACCGCGGCTTCGGCGATTCCGAAGGCGAACCACGCCAGTACATCTCGGTCAAGAAGCAGCGGCAGGACTATCACGCCGCCATCGACGCCGCCAGAAACCTGCCGGGCGTCGACCGCGATCGCATCGCACTGTGGGGCACCTCGTATTCCGGCGGGCACGTCATCGCCGTCGCCGCAGAGGACCAGCGGGTGGCCGCGGTGGTGTCGGTGTGTCCCGCGACCGACGGGCTGGCTGCCCTGGTGCAGGGAGTTCGAGAGACGAGCGCCGGTCACCTGGCGAAAGTCGTCGCGCACGGGCTACTCGATGCCGCGGGCGCCCGGCTCGGGCGCCGCACCCACTACCTGCCCGTGGCCGGGCAGCCGGGAAGCAACGCGCCGATCAGCACCCCGGGCGCCGCGGAGTCCTACCTCGCACTGGCGGGCCCGACCTGGCGCAACGAGTTCGCGGCCCGGACGGTGCTGGAAGTCGGGTTCAACAGGCCTACCGTCCACGCCAGCCGGCTGGAGTGCCCACTGCTGATGCAGATCGGGACCAACGACCGCATCGCGCCGCCGGATGCGGCCAGAAAAGCCGCGAAGAAGGCGGGATACCTCGCCCACCTGTGTGAGTACCCCATCGACCATTTCGATTTCTACGAAGAACCGTGGCAGCCGCAAGTCCTCGCCGACGAGCTCACTTTCCTGACCCGGGTCCTCGATCCGATCCGCTCGACCGACGTGCATTTGCGGTCGACCAACCCTCCGGCACCCAGACTGGCGGTCAAACTGCCGTGGTGAACGCGTCCGCTTGGCATGATCTTCACCGAGTGTTGATCGAAAGGGCGGACCGTGATCTTCGACAGGGTTGTAGCAACGACTCGTAACTGGCTGGAAGTGGCCCGCTACGGCGGGTTGGAGACGGGCGAAGAGCCGGCGCCGTTCGACGTCGTCGCTCAGGGCCGGATCCACAAGCTGCGGCGGTACCGCACCGCGGGAGAGGCGGGCCGGCCCCAGGTGCTACTGGTGCCGCCCCTGATGCTCACCGCCGACGTGTTCGACGTGTCACCGCAGGCCAGCGGCGTGCGCACTCTGATAGAGCACGGCATCGACCCGTGGGTCATCGACTTCGGTTCGCCGGAACAAGAGCCTGGCGGGCTCAAGCGCACCCTGGCCGATCACGTTCTGGCCATCGACGCGGCCATCGACGAGATCGTCGCCACCACCGGAGCCAAGGTGCACATCGCCGGGTATTCGCAGGGTGGCATGTTCTGCTATCAAACGTCGGCATACCGGCGCAGCGAAGGCATCGCCAGCGTGGTGACCTTCGGCAGCCCGGTGGACCTGAGCAAGACCGCACCGTTCGGGGTGCCGGCGAACGTCGCCATCCCGGGTGCCGGGTTCGTCATGGAGAACGTCCTGCGCGGCCGGTCGGTGCCGGGCTGGGCGACCCGGCTGGGTTTCCAGATGCTCGACCCGGTGAAGGCGGTCACCGGACAGCTTCAGTTCCTGGCCGCGTTGCACGACCGCGACGCGCTGTTGCCCCGCGAGGGACAGCGTCGTTATTTGATGAACGACGGCTGGGTGGCGTGGCCGGGGCCCGCCCTCGCCGAGTTCTTGCAGCAGTTCCTGGTCCACAACAGGATGTTGACGGGTGGCTTCAGCATCGCCGGGCGGCCGGTGACGCTCGCCGACATCACCTCGCCGATCCTCGCCTTCGTCGGAGAGGTCGACGAGATCGCGCCTCCCGCATCGGTCCGCGGCATCGTCGGCGCCGCCCCGCGCGCCGAAATCTTCGAAAGCACCTTGCACGCAGGGCATTTCGGGCTGGTGGTGGGTAGCACCGCAACAAACCACACGTGGCCGCTGGTCGCCGACTGGATGCGGTACGCAGAGGGCCTCGGCGAGTTGCCGGAACACGTCGCCAAGGTCGACGCGACGACCACCATCCCCGAGACGGCGCCCGCCGGACCGGCCGAGGGCGTCCAGGCTCTGATCGATGTCGGCCGCACGGTTGCCGGTTCCGTGGCCCGCTCGGTGGGCAACATGCGCGGCGTGTTCGGCACGGTGTCACGCCAGATGCCACGGTTGGCGCGCATCCGTAGCCTCGATGCGAACTCGCGAATCTCGTTGGCGCTCTTGTTCGATGAACAGGCCGAGCATGCTCCCAACGATGTGAGCTTCATGTATGAGGACCGCAGCTACACCTACGGCGAGAACAAGGTCCGCATCGACGCCGTGGTTCGCGGCCTGCTCGCAGCGGGCGTGCGCGCCGGTGAGCACGTCGGCGTCATGATGGGCACCCGACCCTCTGCGCTGGCGGTGGTGGTCGCACTGAACCGCATCGGCGCCGTCGTCGTGATGCTGCGGCCCGATGCCGATACCGCACGGGAAGTCGAACTCGGCAAGGTGAACAGGGTGATCGCCGACCCCGAGCATTCCGAGGCCGACTTCGCCGGGCGCCCGCTGCACACCTTCCTGCTCGATACGCCCTACCTGCACCGCGACCGCACGCTCACCGCGCTCGAGATCGGCGAGACCAATGCCGTGCGCATCCCGGACTGGTACCGCCCCAACCCGGGCCGCGCCGGTGAGCTCGCGTTCATCTTCTTCGGCGGCCCCGACGGCGACCCCCGACCCATCCGAGTCACCAACGGCCGCTTCGGATTGTCGGCGTACGGCACCGCGACCTCTGCGGAGTTGACCAACTCCGACACGGTCTACTGCATCAACCCGATCTACCACACCTCCGGCCTGCTCACCGGTATCGGCGGTGCGGTCGCCGGCGGCAGCCGCCTGGCCATGGCAACCGATCTGGACCCGGCGACGTTCTGGACCGAAGTACGCCGCTATGGCGTCACCATCGTCTGCTACACGTGGGCGCAACTGCGACCGCTGGTCAATGCCGCGCCGCAGCCCGCCGAACGCAATCACTCCGTCCGACTGTTCGTCGGCTCCGGTATGCCGCGCGGTCTGTGGCGCCGAGTTCTGGATCGTTTCGCACCCGCCGGCGTCCTGGACTTCTGGACCACCAGTGAGGGCGAGGCCATCCTGGCCAACATCAACCCGACCAAGCCCGGGTCCCTGGGCCGGCCACTGCCCGGCAGCGCAACGGTGGCGGTGGTCCGCTGGGATCCCGAAGCGCAGCAGGTTGTTTCGGGTGACGACGGCTACGCGATCCGCTGCGCCGACGACGAGACCGGGCTGCTGCTGGTGAAGATCGGTTCAGCGACGACCGCCTCCGCGCCGCCCATCCGGAACGTGTTCGCGGCCGGCGACGCATGGTTCTCCAGCGGCAGCCTGGTCAGCCGGGACGCCGACGGTGATTACTGGCTGATCGACGCCGTCGATACCCAGGTCCACACCGCCGACGGCATCGTGGCCTCGCTGCCGATCACCGCGGCCATCGGCAAGCTGCCGAGCGTCGACCTGGTGCACACCTTCGGCGTCGCTTCCGACGACGCCGAAGTGGCGATCGCGGCGCTGTCCTTGGTGGACGGGCAGGACATCTCCGCCGCCGACCTCGATGAGGCGCTGGCGAGCCTGCCTGCCCTGGAACGGCCGGTGTTCGTTCGCGTGGTCGACGACGTGCCGATGACGCCGTGGCACCGCCCGGTCGCCGGTCCGCTGCGCCGCGATCCCCTGCCGCCGCCCGGCCGCTACTTCGCCCTCGCCGGCGATGGCACTTACAAGGAAAGCTGACATTGACCTGACTAGTTCGTCAATAATCTTCGCATGAAGAAATCCGCAGCTGCAGTGCTGTTTCTGCTCGCATCCTCGGCGGTGCCGGCCGTCGTCACGCCTGCCGCACACGCCGACGTGTGCGGCAGCGTCGGGGGCCGGCACGTCAGTGCGGGCGGCTGTACGAACGTCGCTGGTGACGCCGCGGTCGCCGCGGCAGTCGCCGCACCGGACGACGCGGCCGCCCAGGCTGCCGCGGGCCGCCCGCCGTGCTACACCCCTGCCGGGGTGCCCTACTACACACCGGGCGACTTGCCGTGTAACTGAGCTTCGCTTCGCCGAATGTGAAGTAGATCGCCAAGATTCAGCGAATCCTCGCCATCTACTTCACTTTCGACGTCGTTATGGTGGGTCCATGCACAAATCTCTGCAGCGTGCCGCCGTCATCGCCGCGGCAGCCTTGGCGCCCATGGCCATCACCGCCGCGATCACGCCTGCCGTCAGCAACGCAGACTGCGACAACGGCACCTGGTGGGACCCGGTGCAGAACCGGTGCCAGGCGCCGTTGGTGCAGAACTGTCCTGGCGGTTGGTGGGACCCGAACATCAACAGTTGCCGGCCGCCGGTCTCGACGACGCCGCTCGACTGCCGCGACGGCGCGTGGTGGGACCCGATCAACAACATCTGCCGTCCGCCCCTGCTGCCGCAGTAGCCTGTAAGCCGATGAACCACCATCGGCTTATCGCCCTCATCGCTGCCCCCGTCGCGCTGCTCGCCGGCTGCGACAGCACCACCACCGGAAGCCCGAAGGCGGGGCTGGACACCGGCGAATCGTCGGCTAGCGCGCCGACACCGAGCGAGAAGGCGATCCGACCGGTTCCGGTCAGCCCGATCCCCGCACCCCACGCCGTACCGCCCGACGCGCAGGTTCTCACGCCGCAGAATGGGTACGTCTTCGTCGCGACCAAGTCCGGCCTGACGCGGTGCCAGCTCAGCACGGCCGAGGTCGACTGCGAGTCGGCCTTCACCAACGCACCGAAGGTCAACGGGGAGACCGCGAACGGCGTCCGGGTCACGGCTGCCGGTGAATTGTCCTGGGTGGTCGGCAATCTCGGTGCCATCCCGACCGTCACCATCGACTACCAGACGTATTCGGCGGTGGGCTGGACCATCCTCGCCAGCGCCGAGGGCACCCGCTTCACCAACGCCGGCACGGGCCACGGGATGTTCGTCTCGACCACGAGTGTGAAAGCGTTCTGAACCCTTAGGCTGGCGAGCATGGACTTCCGGGTATTCGTCGAACCGCAGCAGGGTGCCACCTACGCCGACCAGCTCGCCGTCGCGCAGGCCGCAGAAAGACTCGGCTATTCGGCGTTCTTCCGATCCGACCATTACCTGGCCATGGCCGGCGACGGACTGCCCGGCCCGACCGACTCCTGGGTGACGCTCGGCGGCATCGCCCGCGAGACCAGCACCATCCGACTGGGCACCATGGTCACCTCCGCGACATTCCGGTATCCCGGTCCGCTCGCCATCGCCGTCGCGCAGGTCGACGAAATGAGCGGCGGCCGTGTGGAATTGGGCCTCGGCGCCGGCTGGTTCGCCGAGGAGCACGAGGCCTACGCCATCCCGTTCCCGCCGCTGGGTGAGCGGTTCGACCGCCTCGACGAGCAACTGCAGATCATCACCGGCTTCTGGGACACCCCGGTCGGCGAACATTTCGACTTCGCCGGCACGCACTACACCGTCAAGAATTCCCCGGCCCTGCCCAAGCCGGTGCAGGCCCGTCCGCCGGTGATCATCGGTGGCGGCGGCGCCAAGCGGACCCCCGCGCTGGCCGCCCGTTTCGCCTCGGAGTTCAACATCCCGTTCGTCGACATCGACACCCTCACCACCCAGTTCGGCCGGGTGCGGGCCGCGGTGGCGACAGCTGGGCGGGCGCTCGAAAGCATCACGTACTCAGCGGCTTTCGTGCTGTGTGCGGGCAAGGACGACGCGGAGATTGCCCGCCGCGCCGCCGCCATCGGCCGCGAGGTCGACGAGATGCGCGGCAACTCCCCCACCGTCGGCACGCCGGCGGAGATCGTCGACAAGCTGGCGCCGTTCATCGCGGCCGGGGTCCAGCGCATCTACCTGCAGGTGCTGGACATGGCCGATCTCGACCACATCGAGTTCTTCAGCAAAGAAGTCATCCCCCAGCTACGCTGACCGGCCATGACCGAGCGGCCGTGGCACGAGCGCACACCCCATGTCGTGGGCGCCAGCATCGCCGCGCTCGTCGCCATCGCCCTGATGTATTTCGCGGCGACGTGGCTGACCCGGCACTACAACCAGCCGACACCGCCGCCGGTGCCGGTCATCACCGACGCCCCCGTGACGTCGTCCACCCTGACGGCGAGCACGACCACCTCGACGTCCTCGAGCTATACGTCGGTCACGCCGTCGACCACCGACATCGACCTGCCGCCGCCCTCCGAGACGACGACCACGACGTCCCCGCCGCCGCCGGGCGACAGCACGACCACCAGCCGCACCACGGCACCGAAGACGTCGACATCTATCACGCAGTCCCGGCGCACCCACCCGTCGGGACCGCGCCCGCACTAGTGGGTGAAGAACTCGATCATCAGTACCTGGAGCTCACCGACACAGCCACCGAGGATGGCGCCGATGGCGATCATCAACGGCTCGTCGTCCTTGAACACCGGCCGCAGAATCGACTCGTACTCCTCATTGGTGAGCTGATTCATCTTCTCGATGATGGTGTTCTCGAGATCGATCTTGCTCATGGCGTAGTCCTGCGCGTCGAGCAGCGTCGACGGCAGCCGCTCGACCACCAGATCGACGACCTTGTCCTTGAGCGCGTTGTACTTCGACGTGCCGACCGCGAACTTCACGACGGTGCCGGTGAAGCCGCCGACCTCGCTGTCGATCGCGAGCTCGACCTCGCGGGCGACCATGGAGAACAGCTTGTCGGCGCCGGGTCCCTTGAGGATGCCGTCGAAGAGGATGTCGGGCGCGAACAGGTCCTCGGCCAGGATGCGGGCGTAGTCGGCGGTGATCTTCTCGCGCTGGGCGTGCAGCAGCCCCTGGAACTTGATGAAGCCCAGGTACTTCGTCGGCTTGATGGGCCGGAACAGCATGTTCAGGGCGATATAGTCGCTGATCAGACCGATACCGAAACCGAACGCCGGCATGATCCACGGCAGTTTGAAGATGGCCCAGACGAACATCTGCGCGGTACCGATGATCAAACCGAAGTAGATGCCGCTGCGCCGGACGAACGCCATGGCGTCGTCGGACAGGCCGCGCATCAGCTTGTTGAGCTTCTCCTTGTTGCGCACCAGCGTGGTGACCGAGAGGAACTGCAGGTCGACGAACCGGCTCAGGTCCGACTGCATCTCGTTCAGCATCTTCTCGGTGATGCGCGGCGCCTGGGATTGGATGCGGTTCAGCACCGCCTGGCGCCCGGCCTCGGGCAGTGAATCCCACAGACCCGGACGGATCTCTTCGGCGACGTCGCGGGCGATGTCATTGATCGACGCGGCCAACGGTTCGCGCAGCACCTCGACGGCCTCTTTGGCGTCGATGCGCGAGAGGAGTTCCTCGGGTTTGAGCAGGTTCTGGGTCAGTAGCTCGATAGTCGTGGAACCGACCTTGCCGGCCCGCCGCGGGATGATGCCCTGCCAGCCGATCGGTCCGATGCCCTTGAACTCCAGCGGCCGGTAGATCATCTCCATCGCGACGATCTTGGTGCTCCAGCCGACGAACGCGGCCACCAGCGGCATCGAGAAGTAGATGATCCAGTGCTCACGGAAGTCGGTGAGGATCTCGGTCAACGACATCAGCCCCACCTGTCCTTGTCGTCCTCCGCGGTGGCGGCGGCCCACAGCGATCGGCCCAGCGGCGACAACGTCAAGGTCAGCTTCTCCACCTTGGCGGGCAGCGGGCCCTTCGACGCGGCCTTGATCGCGCCCAGCACGATGGTCTCAGCCATCAACACCTCGTACTCGGTTTTCAGGGACGAATCCTCGGGCCCGATCTCCACGAGGCGCAGCGCCAGCAAATGCCCGACGTACTGCGGCGTCATCTGCGGCAACGCGACGTTCGCGGTCCGGCCCACCAGTGCCGCGTTCTCCAGCACCGGCTTACGGGTCCGGTCGTACACGTTGACCAAGGGCGAGACGGAGCCGTCGGACAGGGCGCCGACGATGCGGGCCTCGTCGGCCACCAGCTGGTCCAGCAGATGGTGGTACAGCTCGGTCTGGCTGCCCGCGGTGTTCTGGTCGAGCGCCCGATTCAGCAGCTGGCTCATCTTGGAATTGAGCGATTCGTCGGCATCGGCCGGTTTGGCTTTCGGCGCCGCCGGTACGACGTCGTCGTCGATGACTTCCGGTTCCAGTTCGTTGAGGCCTTTACGCAGGGCGCCGACGATCTGCTGCTCGGTCCAGCTGTACACATCCAGGCCGAGACGGGCAGCGTCGACCGCGCGTCCTACCAGTCCGAAGGGGTCAAACGATTGAGCCATCCGCAAACGGTAGCTGCGTGGAGTACCAATTGGCCAACGATCACGAATATCTCACCTTCCCTGCGCCGCGTAGTCGGCGACGAGAGCCTCGGCGCTGCGCACGGCGGCCTTGCAGGCGCGCGCGGTGAAGGGGTCGTTGAGCGGGTGATCAGCCCGGCGGCGCCACCGTTGCACCGCCGCGAAGGCCGCGCGCGGGCCATCGTACGGCGCGTCGTTGCTCAGTCCGAGGCGGCTCGCCGCGTCGGTGCCCGAGCCGCCGATGATGCGGCGCAGGGACGCCATCTCGTCGTCATTCAATGTGGTTGGCCGGGAACGTAATTGACCGAGGAGACGCAATTCCTCGAAGGCATGGGTGTCGGCCAGCAGCGGGTCGATGTCCGCTAGGACGAACGGCGTCGCGTAGATGGGGTTGGCCTCGACGAAACGGTGCAACGAGCGCAAGGCGGTGTGCGCCTTCAGCATGTCGGCGCGCTGCGCGAACTGCTGGTCGATGACGTCCCGCAGGGCCACCAGGCCGCTGCGCTCCAGCAGTTCGTCGGCCAGCCCCAGGGAATCGGTCACACCGGCGCGCAGCACCGCGATGGCGATCCGGATACCGAACATGCCGAACCGCTCCAGTAACGCGGCCCGGGTGATGGCGTCCACCGGCAGCGAATCATCATGCCGGGCAAAGCGATCCGCAGACAGCATGGCCTTGGTCAGCGCAGTGGCACCGTCTCCGTCCAGCGCGGCCAGCTTCTGCAGCGCCGCGAACTCGCTCTGCTGCAACGTGCGTGCGGTCAGCGCCAGCAGCCCCGATACCGGGACGACGGCCTGGCAGACGCCCGTCCGGTCCAGCTCCGTGGTGAACCGGGTGGCCACCTCGCGGGCCGACATCATCGCGTCGATGCGTCCGGCCCCGATCTCGTCGGCACGCGACGCCACCCCGATGACACCGAGAGCGCCCGAGCCGCTGCCGACGAGTTCGCCGATCTGCTTGAGCAGCGCGATGTCTGGCGCGTTGAGCGTCCGCAGCAGGAAGACGACGGCGTCCACGCGGGGGACACCGTCGCGCGGCACCAGCAGTTGCAGCGTCCGGTCGGAGACGTCACGCGACAGCGACGAGGTACCCGGCGTGTCGATGATGGTCGTCTGTTCCAATTCCGCTGCGGGCCACTGCACGTCGAGGTCGACGATGTCTCCCACATTGGCCGCGCCCTGCGCTCCGGAGTACCGCGCCAGATCGAAGGTCAGGCCGCCGTCGCGGGTGATCGGCACGTCGGTGCGGCGACCGTCGCGATGGTTGGCCGTCACCCGGGGCGTCGTGCCGTGCCGGAACCACGTCACCAGGCGGGTGGCCTCGGTCGCGTCGGTGGGCGCAATCTCCTCGCCCACAAGCGCATTCACCAGTGTGGACTTGCCGGCCTTGAGGGTGCCGGCCAGGGCGATGCGAATCGGCTGGTCGAGCCGGCGGGCGATCCAGTCCAGTTCGGCCAGGACCTGCGGCCGGTGTTGATACGTCGGGTCGGACCGGTAGGCCGAGATGACGCCGCCCAGGATGGCGCGGACGCGGGCACTGGTGCTCACTGGGCGAGTGCGGGAGTCAGTTTCACCGCGTTGTCGATGACCTGGCGCAGAATGTTCAACTGCCGCTCCAGTTCCCGCACGCGGTTGTCCCGTTCGCCCGCCTCGATCTGCGCGGCCGCCAGGGTCGCCTGCAGCGATTCGTTGAGCGACCGGGTGGTCTGGTTGGCGATGCCGCGGTAGTGATCACGCAAGTGGCGCTGGATGTTTCGCAGCCGGTCGCGTGACTCCTTGCCCACGGCGAACGACACGTCGTCCACGAATCGGCGGACGTTCATCTTCGCCTCGCCGCGCACGCGCAGCATCCGGTTCTCCATGTCTTCCTTGTAGGCCTTGCGGCCCAGCACGAGTCCGGCACCCAGCGACAGCGGATTGAACATGCCCAGCCCGGCGAACGAGGTCAGCATGCCGAACATCAGCACGCCCCCGTATGAACCGCGCATACCCGTGATCACCTTGTGCCCGGCCCTGATCGGCTCCGACTCCAGCCGCGCCACGGGGTTGAACTCCCCCAGGCCGGCGCCCATGTCCCGGGCCCGAACCTCGGCCAGCTCGACATGATCGATCCCGGCCTCGACGAACGTGCGCGCCACCTCGGCGGCGAGCGCCTCGGCGCGCTGGTGTGCCCACACGAAGTTGTCGCCGACGGCCGTGGCGACCACGTTTTCCAGCTCGGCGCCGATCTCGGCCCAGTGCTGGGTGGGGTCGCAACCGTCGATGATGCGTTCGGTGTGCGCGGTGATGTTGCGGAACCGGTTACGCAGATCGTGGTCGACGTCGGCGGTCAGATCGGCGATGCCGTCATTGAGCACCTGTTGCCACAATGCAGTCTGCTGCAATGCATTCTGGGCGTCCTCCTTCTGGCGCTCCAGTTCGGCCTTCATGCGCTCGATCTTGTCGGGGTCGTTGATCGCCGCGAGTTCGGTGGACACCGTCAGGCTGAGATGTTCGGCGGCCGCGTGGATTTCGGTGACGACCTGGTCCTTGATCCGGTCGTTCTCGCGGCTCAGCACCTTGTCGGTGAGGAACTTGATGATCGCCGGGAAGTTGGATTCGTCGTTGAGGTCCTTGTCATTGAGCGCCAACGCATGCGTGCGCAGAGCCGAGGAAGCAGGGACGACGGGGATGTTCAGCCGCGCGCGCTGCAGGTGCGCGGTGTTGGCCGCGACGATCTCGCGCCAGTGCGGGTACAGATCGGTCTTGGTGGCGATGATCGTTGCCACCGGGCAGATTTCGACGGCCTGACGGATGAACGTGAGCTCGGGAGCCGTGAACTCCTGGCTGGTGTCGCTGACCATCAGGAGGGCGTCGGCGTCGGGCAGCAACCCGAGCGTGGCCGACAGGTGCGGCTGCCCCAGACCACCCACGCCGGGGGTGTCGACGAAGGTGAGGCCGCCTTTGAGCATCGGGCTCGGCGCGGCGACCTCGACGCGCAGCACCTGGCGGCCCTGGGCCTGCGGGGCCTGCCGCAGGTCGGTGGCCAGTTGGTTGGGCGGGATGGCGACGACGGTGGGATCGGCGCCCGGCCCGTCGTTCTCGGAGGGGGCCAGGATGAGCTCGGCGGCCGCGGCGTCGCCGTAGTAGACGACGGTGGTCAGCACGGTGCTCTCGTCGTCGCCGACGCGGGCGACCGGCATGTTCAGCAACGAATTCAGCAACTGACTCTTGCCCTGCTTGAGCTGTCCGGCGATGACCACCCGGATCCGCGGATCACTGATCCGGGTCTTGGCCGCCAGCAACCGCTGCGCCAGGTCCTCGCGGTCGTTGAGGCTTGCGATCCGGCTGGTGTGGTCGATCAACTCGACGATCACCGCGACCGGGCGCGGATTCGCCTCGTTCGGTTGCGTCACTGGACTCTCCTCGACTGCATGCTCGCTGACTAACGGTATGCGCAAACGTCCGGCGGGGCCTGTAGGTGGCCCCGCCGGACGGTTTGTCGCGATCGATCAGTGCATGTGCGGATCGACGTGGGTGGTGTGGCTGAAATCGGTCGTGGTGTGGGTCTCCGACGGTGCGTAGGTGTTCATGCTGGCCTCGTGCACCGAGTTGTCGGCGACCGTGCTGTGGACGGAGTTGTCCGCGGTCAGATCGGTGTGGGTGGTGTTCCCGCTGCCGATGTTGGTGTGGGTGCTGTTGCCGCTACCGATGCTGGTGTTGGCGGTGTTCCCGCTGTTCAGGCTGGTGTTCGCGGTGTTGCCGCTGTTCAGGCTGGTGTTCACCGCCGACGAGTGCGACGAGCTGTCGATGACGCTGCTGTTGCCGCTGCCCAGGTCGTGGCCGACGGTGGTCTGGCTGCCACCGACGTGCGTGGACGTGGACGTGGTGTTGCCGTCGTTGATGACGATGTTGCCGCCGCTGCCACCGCTACCCGCGTTGGCGTGGCCGCCGCCGATCAGGCCGCCGCCGGCGCTGGCGCTGCCGCCGTTGCCGCCACCGGTGCTGACGTCGCTGATCACCGGACCGGAGTTGCCGGCGATGACGTTGCCGCCCGCGGTGGTCGAGTTGTCGGCCTGGTGGTTGCCGGTACCGACGATCACCGGGGAGTGGCTGCCGGTGAGGATGTCGCCGTTGGTGACGGTGTTGCCGTCGCCCTGGACCGCACCCTTGCCGCTGGCGATGTCGCCGCTGTTGGTGCCGTCGATGTTGACGCCGCCGTCGCCCTGCTGGACGTGGTTGCCGCCGAGGGTGATGTCACCGAAGCCCAGGTTGAAGGCACCCTGCTGGGCGTTGGCGCCGGCGTGCTGCTCGGGGCTGAGCACCGGGATGTCGTTGCCGCTGGCGATCGGGACGTTGTTGTGGCTGGCGAAGTCGGTCTGGTTACGGCTGGCGAACTCGGTCTGCGGAGCGAATGCGGTCTGCGGGGAGAACGGCGAGGACATGCTGTAGTAGTCCGACACCGCGTTCTGCAGGCCGACGACCGGGTCGCCGCCACCGAGCACGACACCGGCGGGCACCGCGCTGGCGGCCACCGAAGCGAGCTGCGCGGAGGAGACACCGGCGAGGCCGGCATCGCGCATGGTCTGCTCGGGGTTCGCGACGAACGAGCTCGCGACAGCGGGGAAGCGGAACAGGTCGATGATGAATTCGATCAAGCTGGTCATGGGAGTCCCTCTCGTTGGTGTTGCTTTGTGGAAGTTTTCTCGCCGTCCGTCCGGCGAACTGACAACAACGTTAGGGGCCGGCAAGACCCCCGCAAACGGGGCAACCACCCCTACCCCCAACGGAACATAGTGGGGTAGCAACGCTCCCCCAATTAGGGGATTAGGGGATGCCTAGGGTGTTTGCTGAAGACATGGCCAGGATACGCAAAAACGCCGGTGTCCATGGTGGCCACCGGCGTGTGTCGGGTGTATATGGTCAGCTGAAGAAGTCGAAGTCCTGGTGGTGTTCGACAGCGGCCGACGGGTCGGCGGTGTCGACGGGGTGCCAATCGTGCGCACCCGGGTCCGACAACTGTCCGGCGTCGACGACCGGTACGTCGGCCTGCAGGCCGAGATCGTCGGCCACGGCCAGGTCCGGCACTGCGGTGTGGACCGGAAGATCGGGCCCATTGTCCAGTCCGCCCAGGTCAGGATCGGAAATCACGTGCGGCGACACGACAGCCGGCACATGCGTGTTGAAGGCATCGAAGGCGTCGAACGCCGCGGTGGCGGCGCCGCTGGTCCACACGTTGACGCCCGGATCATCGAATCCGGCGGCCGGCACGCCGCCCGCCGCGGAGGACACCGTCCCCAGCGATTCGGACACGACCGGGATCAGGTGCGCAACGTCCGCCGTGGTGACGCCACTGAGATTGGCGGCGGCGATGGCACCGGCGGGGTCGGCGGCGTAGTGGGCTGCCACGTCGGGATCGCGTACCACCGACATGACGAAATCCAGTAGTGGATTTGCCACGGCACCTGCTCCTTCCGTCGATTCGACTCTGTGGGCCTCACACCAGGTAGGCCCCTTGATAACTATTTCGATGCTATCGCCGATATAGCTCCCAGAGATCGGTGCTGACCCCAGCACCCGACACCTGCCATTAGGGGCACTCCCATTAGGGAATCACCAATCGTTAGGGGATTGTGTCCCACCCCCAGGCCGCCAGCACATAGGGTGGCCTGAGTCCGATAGTGCGTCAAAGGAGTGGACTTCATGAGCCTCGGTTTGTCGATCGGCCAGACCAACCTGGTGGCCGTGCCGGCCGGGCGACCGCCGGTGAGCCGTCGCGCCATCTTGTCCCTGTACCCGGATCGGCCATCCGAAGTCGGCATTCCGACGCAGCCCGGCGGCCTGGTGCTGACGGGGTTCGTGGAGCGCGTCGGCGACCCCATTCCCCTGATCGCCCCGGACGGCTCGGCACATCGCGGGGAAGCCGTGCTGGCCGAGGCCCTCGACTCGATGGCCCGGACTGCCGGTGGCGGCGCCCCGATCGTCATCGCCGCACCCGCGCACTGGGGCATGTCGACCATCGGCGCACTCGCCGCGGCGCTGCGCGGCAAGCCGGGCTTGGCCGCCGCACCCGTGGTCTCCGACGCCGCCGCAGCCCTCGCGGGCCTCAAGGCCGGGTCCGGACTGCCGGACCACGGCGTGGTGGCGCTGTGCGATTTCGGTGGCAGCGGCACCAGCGTCACCATCGCCGACGCCGCGACGCTGAACCAGATCGGCGAGACGGTGCGCTACCCGGAGTTCTCCGGGGACCTGGTGGACCAAGCGCTGCTGAACCACGTCATCGCCGGCATCACCGAGTCGGCCGACGCAGATCCGGCCGGTACCGCGGCCGTCGGCTCGCTGTCGCAGCTGCGTGATCAGTGCCGCCAGGCCAAGGAGCGGCTGTCGTCGGAGACGGCGACGTCGATCAGCGCCAACCTGCCCGGGTTCACCTCGGCCCTGCGCATCACCCGCCCCGAGTTGGAACACCTCCTCGAGCCGGCCCTGGCCGGGCTGATCGCCGTCGTGCAGGAAACCCTGCAGCGCAACCAGATTCCGGCCGGCGTCCTGACCTCCCTGGCCACCGTCGGCGGCGGTGCGTCGATTCCGATTGTCACCCAACGCCTTTCGGAGCATTTCCGCGTTCCGGTGGTGACGTCGCCGCAACCGGCGCTCACCGCGGCCGCCGGTGCTCCCTTGGTGGACCCGAGCACCATGAGCGCCGACGCACCGACGGGCATGGCCCCCACCATGGGCTGGGCGGCCGGCCCCGCGGCCTGGGCGGGCGGCCCCGCCACCATGGCCGCTCCGGTACCTCCCGCGGACGCCAATCCGTCCTCCACCGTCGGGCCGTCCCTGGCCTGGTCGGACGACGAGGAGCCCGGCGCGACAGAAGATTTCGGGACCGGCTACG
This sequence comes from Mycobacterium sp. ST-F2, assembly GCF_001905655.1. GTDB lineage: Bacteria > Actinomycetota > Actinomycetes > Mycobacteriales > Mycobacteriaceae > Mycobacterium. The sequence continues at coordinate 2,555 of NZ_JMHT01000029.1, read as the reverse complement.
CCGAGGCGGCGCCGTTCGGCGAGACCACCGCCCGGCCGGCGATGGACTTCGCGCATGAAGAAGAGGACAACCTGCCCGACGTGGCGCCGCTGCCCTGGTACCGGCGCCCACCGCTGCTCTTCGGCGCGGCCGCGGCGGCGTTCCTGGTCGCCGGCGGCAGCTGGGCCGCGGTCGGGCTCACCGGTACCGAAACCCAGTCCGGTCCGGTGACGGTCGACGTCACCACCACCATCACCGGGCCCGACGGCTCTATCACCACGAGCACCTACAAGGCCACCAAGTCCGTTGTGACGCAGACGAATCCGAACGGTCAGGTGGAGACGTCGACGGTGACCAACCCGGTCACCACCACCGACGCGCCGGTCACCACGACCACCACCGACCCGTCGACCACCAGCTCGACGACGAGCTCGACCACCACCACGACGACGACCACGACGACGACAACCCCGTCGACGACCACCACCACGACCACGACACCACCGCCCACCACGACCACCACCCAGCCGCCCACGACGACGCAGCCACCGACGACGACGCAGCCACCCACCACCACGCAGCCGCCGCCGACCACGACGAAGCCGCCGACGACGCAACCCAGCACGCAGACGCCCACGGCTCAACCGACGCAGGAGCCCAGCACGCCGACGGTGCAGCCCACCAAGACGGCATCGGCCGCGTCGGCTTCGGCACCCGCCGTGTCGGAGCCTGCAGCGTCGGCACCCGCGGCGTCGGCGCCGGTCACCTCTGTCCCCTCGGCATCGACCAGCTGATGACCGCAGCGGCGGGCACATCACTGGTGCTCGGCGGGATCGGCAGCGGCAAGACCACCGCACTGGAGGCAGTGCGGAAGACGTTGCGGGCCAACGGAACAACGATGCTGGCCCGGGTTCCCCGGTCCGGTGAGGCACCCGACGCGGCCATCGTCATCGACGACGCCCAGCTGCTGTCGCCCGCAGAACTGGATGCCCTGACCGAGCTGGCCGGCGACCCGAGCCGCACGGTGGTGGTCAGCGCCGAACCGTTGGCACATGAGCGCGCGCTCAACGCCCTCACCACGACCCTGAGTCGGCAGCATCCGCCCATCCAGTTGGCGCCCATGACGCCTCACGAGATCCACGAGGCGCTGGTCCGCGCCGGCGTGCCCGGCGGCCAGGTGCCCGGACTCGTCGTCGCCACCGGTGGCATCCCGCTGCTGGTCTACTCGGCGTTGTCGGCTCTGGCGTCAGGTGGCGACCCGGTGCGGGCCGCCACCGTCGCGTTGAGCGAACGGCTGCGCCGGCTGGACGAGCATCTGCTGGACACGTTGTTGTTGTGTTCGCTCAGCCCCGAACTGGGGCCCGACGACATCGCCGCCGCCCTTCAGCTGCCCGGCGATACCGCGGCGGTGCTGATGGACCGAGCCCGGGCCAGTGGTCTGCTGTCCGCGTCGCTTCACCCGCGGTTCATCGACACGCTGCACCGGTGCCTCACCCGGCTGGTCGGCGCCGCGCGGCACCGCGAGACCGAATCCCGGCTGCTGCGCTCACAGATCGAATCAGCCACGCTGTCAACCGAATTGGCACTGAAGCTGGCAGAGCACGGCACGGTCGACGACCTGTTGGCCGCCGACCTGATCGACCGCGCCACGTCCGCCGAGCCCCGCCAGGCCGCCCGCCTGTACCGTGCCGCGGCCCGCGCCGGCACCGCACCCGCGGACATCCACCTCGCCGACGCTCTGGCCGTCACCGGCGACTGCACCACCGCCGGCACCCTGGCCGACGAACTGCTCACCGCCGACGACGCCGACGTCCGGGCCCAGGCCGTGCGCATCGCGGCCAGTGTCGCCATGCATGACGGCGCCGCCGCGCACGCCGCGGATCTGTACCGGTGGCTCGGCCCGCATTCCGATCCGTTCGTGGCTGCCGCCGGCGCCGTGGTGGGTGTCGCGACGGCCGACGCGGAAATGGCCCGGGCCTGCCTACAGGCCGAAAACTCCCTGCCGCCAACGTCTTCCGCGCGTGCGGCGCGCGGCTTGGCGGAGGGCATGCTGCTGACGCTCGACCAGCCGTTCGCGGTGGCCATGGCACGGCTGACGCAGGCCATCGGGTCCACCAACGGTGTGCACTCGGTCGCGCCCGACAGCCCCGCCGCACTACTGGGCCTCGTCGCGCTGCACGGCGGCGACGCCGTCCGCGCGCGCAGCGTCATCGGCCGGGCCGTCCGCACCGGCACCAACCAGGGTTTCTCCGATCTTCGCCACCGGCTGCTGCTGGGCTGGATCCGGATGCTCGACGGGCAGCTCGATTCCGCCGTGCCGGCCTTGGGCACGACGGAGATCGCGGACTTGCACCGCCGCGACGCGTTGTGGTTCACGGCCCTGCAGACGGCCATCGCCCGCCGCAGCGGCGACACCGGCGCCCTGCAGAAGCATTGGTATGCGGCCATGGAAGTGCTGGCCGAATACTCGCTGGACCTGTTCGCACTGCTGCCGCTCGGCGAATTGTGGGTGGCCGCGGCCCGGTTGCAGCAGGTCGATCAGCTGCGCCAGCCACTCGCCGAGGCGTTCGGGCTGT
>NZ_JMHT01000028.1 GCF_001905655.1 Mycobacterium sp. ST-F2 | reverse complement strand
AGCCCCTGAATGGTGGGAGCCGCGGGCGCGGCCGGCTTGGCAGGCTGCGCACCCTGTGCCGGGATCACGTGGACGACGGGCCGGATGTACAGCCGCGCGGTCTGGCCCAGGTTGCGGGCCTCGCTGCCATCCTGACCCGGCACGGTGATGATCAGGTTCGAACCGTCGATCACGACCTCAGAACCGGAGACACCGAGGCCGTTCACCCGGGCGCCGATGATCTCCTGGGCCTGGATCAGCGACTCGCGGGTGGGCGTCGAGCCGTCGGGGGTACGTGCAGTCAGGGTGACCCGGGTACCGCCCTGCAGGTCGATGCCCAGCTTGGGCTTGGCCTGCTTGTCGCCGGTGAGAAACACCAGAAGGTAGGCGCCGACGAGCAGCACCAGAAACAACGACAAATAGCGGTATGGGTGCACCGGCGCCGAAGACGATGCCACGGTTCTAGGGTCTCCTTGAGATCGGTACGTCAGCCCCGCAAAGGGTACGTGTTGGTGCGGGAATGTCAGCCTTCGGTCTTCGGCGCGCCTTCTTCGACGGCAGCCGAGGTCAATTCGTCGCCGGCCTCGGCCGCGTCCTCAGTGGCCTCGATGCGATCGCGCACGGCCAGCTTCATCCACGTGGTGACGACGCCGGGAGCGATCTCCAGGTCCACGTTGTCGTCGTCGATGCGGGTGATGGTGCCCAGCAGACCGGAGGTGGTGTGCACGCGATCGCCGACTGTCAGCGAATTGTGCAGGTCGATGGTGGCCTGCATCTGCTTCCTCTGGCGCCGCGACGCGAAGAACATGAAGGCACCCATGACCAGGAGCAGCGGCAGGAAGACAACCAAATCCATGACAGCGAAAATCTTTCGTTCTGTTGAGTCTGCGAACAGGCACGCGAGCCGGACCAGCCGATCGCCGTGCCGCGGTACTGACCAGTGTGCCATCACGGGCGTCAGCGCCCACAACCGGCGCGAGCCCCATCCGGGGGCCGTGCCGCGGCGGGGCAGCCGGGCCCGATGCCGACAAGTGGCTGGCAATCATCCGAACGTATGAAAATGTGCCGAAATAATGGGATTACGCTGACTTTTGGCGACCAGCAGTTAATTGTGAGCTAAGTTCTTTCCTGAGCGCTCAGGGGAGGACGGGACCTTTGATCTGGCAGCGGATTCGGCGATGGTGGCACAGGCCCGACCATTACGAGTGGCTGTCGGAGTATCTGGAGAACCGCGGCCTGCAGCCCTATACCCGGATCGGCATCGGACTGATCGTGCTCGGGGGCGGCGCGACCGGGCTCACCACGATCTGGAGCCCCACAGGTCCGACGAGTGACGCCGCCGTTGCCATCCCGATCCTCGCCGCAGTCATCACCACGCTGTGCTCGCTCGTCTGGCTCACGCACTGGCCACGGCGCAACGTATCCACCGTGCTGGTCGTCCTGCTCGACTTCTGCGTCACCAGCGTCTGTCTGGTCCAGCGGGATCCCGAGGCGGGCGCCCTCGGGGGCTTCGTCTTCGCCTGCCTGGCCGGCTATGTGGCGTTCTTCCACACCCCGAAATATCTGGCGTCGGTGGCCCTGACGGCGGTGGTGGCCGCGGGCATCTGCGGCGTGCGACTGGCGGAGCTGGGTAATCCGCAATTGGCCGTCGCCATGTTCCTCGGGCTGTCGGCCAACACGCTGATTCTCCCGATCGCCGTCCATGTGCTGGTGGTGATGTTGGGCAGCGACTCTGTGGTGGCGCATCTCGATCCGTTGACCCGGCTGCCCAACCGCCGAGGTTTCGAACATGAGATGCAGCCGATGCTGACCGATCCCCGGGAGAACGCGGAGACCAGCGTCATCTTCATCGACCTCGACAACTTCAAACGCGTCAACGACACTCTCGGGCACGCCGCGGGCGACCGGGTGCTGATGGGCGTCGCCGAGATCATCATGGAAGCGCTCCCCGATGATGCGGTGGCCGCCCGGATCGGTGGCGAAGAGTTCGTCGTCGCGGTCCGTGGCCGTCATCGCGATGCGCTCCGGTTCGCCGAACAGGTACGCCGGGATGTTGCCGCGAAACCCTGGAGCACGACGGCCAGCGTCGGCATCGCGCAGGCACCGCCCGGTTCACCACTGCTGATCGACGGATTACTGGCAGCCGCGGACCTGGCGATGTACTCAGCCAAACGCGCCGGCGGGAATCAGGTCACCACTGTCTCGACGGCATGCCAGGTAGATCTGACTGCTTCCTGATCGGCCGGGCGGCTACTGAGGATGGGACGCCAGGTACTCGGCGGCCGGGACAGGACTCGACGCGGAGTATCCGGTGGGCAGCACGAGGTCCCCGACCGTGGTCCGGTAGTACACCTGCCATTGGTAGTAGCCCGCGAATGCGGCGGGATCGGCGGCCAGGACCGCCGCGTAGTCGTCAACCGCACGGACGTAGGCGCCGGAATGGTTGTAGTGGTGCAGGGCCCCGTCGGGGTCCGCGGCGAAACCGTTGGCGGCCAGGTAGCGGCCGGCCGCCAGGATGGAGTCGCGGGGTGAGCGGATGTCGCCGGAGCCGTAGGCGGCGAACGTCGACGGCAGGAACTGCATGGGCCCCTGCGCCCCGGCCGAACTGTCGCCGTTGATCCGGCCGAACCGCGACTCGACGAGGTTGATGGCCGCCAGGTAGGTCCAGTCGACCCCGGAAGCCGCCTGGGCCTCGCGGTAGTAGCCGAGCAGCTCGTCGGCGGGCGCCGGCGGTTGGATGGTCCACGGCGGGACGGTGTCGCGCGGCGGCGTCATCCCGAACAGCTGACGGCCGGCATCGACGTTGTGGTTGTAGGCCGCGGCCAGGGCGGGCGGGATGCGCGGCGCGATGAGCGCGTCCCATTCCGGATGCCGGGCGATGTCGCGGTACGCCGCCTGCTGCCGGTGCGCGGCAGCGATCAGCGCCGGTTCCGGCGCCGCGGGATCACGCACCGTCTGCTCATCGGCGACGAGCGCCTCGGCGAGCTGCGCCGGGTCCGGGCCGGGGTCGGCAGCCGCTGTGCCGCACCCCGTGACTGCCAGGACGACGGCAGCAACGACGGTCGCGCAGCGGCGGATCACCTGACAACCACGATCACCAGCAGCACGACAGCGATGGCCGGAAAGATGCCCTGGGTGATGGCCGCGCGCGCCTTGTCCGGGGACGAGACCAGCAGCACCAACGCGGCGGCCAGCATCGAACCGACCCCGGCGAAGATTAGCGCGACACCAATTCCGCAGTGGCCCAACGCAATTGCGCCGATGCCGATCGCGGTGACGATGGCGAGGAACAGGTTGTAGAAGCCCTGGTTGAAGGCCAGCTCCTTGGTGTCCACCGCCTGCTGTTCAGTGAGCCCGAAGGTGGCCCTGGTCCGCGGCGAGGTCCAGGTGAGCGACTCCATCACGAAGATGTACACGTGCAGCAGCGCGGCCAGGCCGGCAACGATCAACCCTGCAGTCAGCATGGGTTCTATTCAAACAGCCCGGCCTGCCCAAGTCCGTTTATCGGTGGTTGCAGACCCAGATGCGTCCACGCCTGGGGTGTCGCCACGCGTCCCCGCGGGGTCCGGGCGATCATGCCCGCCCGCACCAGGAACGGCTCACACACCTCCTCGACGGTGGTGGCTTCCTCCCCGACCGCGACGGCCAGCGTCGAGACGCCGACCGGACCGCCCCCGAAACTCTTCGTCAGTGCGGTCAACACGGCCCGGTCCAGGCGATCCAGGCCGAGTTCGTCGACGTCGTAGACCGCCAGCGCCGCCTTGGCGACGTCGCGGGTGATGACACCGTCAGCGCGCACCTCGGCATAGTCACGCACCCGGCGCAGCAGCCGGTTCGCGATCCGTGGCGTGCCACGGGACCGCCGCGCCACCTCGGCGCCGGCCTCGGCGCCCAGTTCGATGCCCAGGATGCCCGCCGAGCGCGCCAGTACCCGCTCGAGCTCGGGCGGCTCGTAGAAATCCATGTGCGCGGTGAAACCGAACCGGTCGCGCAGCGGGCCGGTCAACGCACCCGAGCGGGTTGTCGCACCGACCAGGGTGAACGGCGCGACCTCCAGCGGAATCGATGTCGCCCCGGGACCCTTGCCGACCACCACGTCGACCCGGAAGTCCTCCATGGCGAGGTACAGCATCTCCTCGGCGGGCCGGGCGATGCGGTGGATCTCGTCGATGAACAGGACGTCGCCCTCGACGAGGTTGCTGAGCATGGCCGCCAGGTCGCCGGCCCGCTCGAGAGCGGGGCCGGAGGTGACGCGCAGCGACGAGCCCAACTCGGCGGCGATGATCATGGCCAGCGAGGTCTTGCCGAGGCCGGGCGGTCCCGACAGCAGGATGTGGTCGGGTGTCCCACCGCGGTTCTTGGCGCCCTCGAGCACCAGTTGCAGCTGTTCGCGCACCCGGGGCTGGCCGATGAACTCGCGCAGCGACTTGGGCCGCAGGCTGGCGTCGACGTCGCCCTCGCCGACGGTCAGCGCGGGTGTGACCTCGCGGACGTCGGGCGCCGCGCCCTCTACACCCTCGTCTTCGAACCGGCTCACTTCTTACCCAACATCGACAGGGCCGCCCGCAGTGCGGTGGCGGTGTTGGCCTCGGGGTCGTTGGCAAGCACCTTGTCGGTGGCCTCCTCGGCCTGCTTGGCCGGAAAACCAAGTCCGATAAGGGCTTCCACCACGGGCCCGCGGATCGAATGCCCTCCGGCGACACCAGTGCCGCCACCGACCGTCGCACCGATCTTGTCGCGCAATTCGAGGACCATGCGTTCGGCACCGCGCTTGCCGATGCCGGGCACCCGGGTCAGCGCGGTGACGTCACCGTCGGCCAGGGCTTGCCGGAGCGCCGGGGCGTCATAGACGGCGAGGGTCGCCAGCGCGATCTTGGGGCCGACGCCGGACACCCCGAGCAGGACGTTGAACAGGTCGCGGGCATCGGAGTCGGCGAAGCCGTACAGCGTCTGGGAATCCTCGCGGACGATCATCGCGGTGATCAGTCGCGACTCGGTGCCGCGGCGCAGCGTGGACAACGTGGCGGGCGTGGCCATGATCTTGTAGCCGACCCCGGCGGCCTCGATCACCGCGTGATCGAGGGCGATGTCGATGACCTCGCCACGGACCGATGCGATCATGCGCGTGCCGCCTTCACTTTCGCTGCGTACTGCTTCTTGAACTCCGCCGCTTTCGCCTCTGCCTCGGCCATCCGGGCGATCATGGGCGCCCGCCAGCAGTGGCAGATGGCCAGTGCCAGGGCGTCGGCGGCGTCGGCAGGGGTCGGCTTCTGTTGCAGCCCAAGAATTTTGGTGACCATGGTGGTGACCTGCGCCTTGTCCGCGCGACCGTTGCCGGTGACCGCGGCCTTCACCTCACTGGGTGTGTGGAAGTGCACGTCGATCCCCCGCCGTGCCGCGGCCAGGGCGATCACCCCTCCGGCCTGCGCCGTTCCCATGGCGGTGTTGGCGTTCTGGTTGGCGAACACCCGCTCGATGGCGATGACGTCGGGGCGGTGGGTGTCCATCCAGTGTTCGACGGTGTCACTGATGGTCAGCAGCCGCCGGTGCAACTCGACATCGGACGGGGTGCGCACCACATCGACATCGAGCGCCGTGACCTTGCGCCCTGTGCCGCCCTCGATCATCGAGAGGCCACAGCGCGTCAGACCGGGGTCGACGCCCATCACCCGCACACCAAGCTCCTTCGACAGAACATTTGTGCGAAAGCCTAACCGGAGCCGCCGACAAGTTCGGTGACGACACGGGCGCCGCGCAGCGAATTCAAAGTTCAGTGGTCGACTACTGAACTGATCGGCAGCCGATGAACCAACAATGTGAGCCACGGGGACCGAACCAGCGGAGGCCATGATGCAACCGTTCGTCATTTCAGGGATCGGCCGGGTCGGCGCGCTCGCCGTGGCACTCGGAGTCGGGGCGTTCATTGCCACGAATCCAGCGATTGCATCCGCCGACGCATCTGCCGGAACCACCGGATCGAGCGAACAGTCGATCACCCATACGAACCCCCGGCCGAAGACGGCACACCGTCCCGTCATCCGATTCCCGGCCACCGCCAAGCCTGTCGTCAAGCCGGCCAAGGTAACTCCCGCACCGCGGTCACCATTCGCACCGATCGCGCACTGGGTGGTGCTGGCCTGGGCCCGACGCGAATTCGAGCACGCCCTCGGCGTGCACATACCCGCGCCCAGCCGGCAGCTCGCCACCGCCACCCAAGGCACCGGTGCCCCATTCACCGTGATGACCCAGAATCTCTACGTCGGCGGGGACGTGGGCCCGACCATGCGGGCTTCAACGGCTCAGCAGTCCTACCAGGCGAACACCCAGCTGTGGAACAGCGTGGTAGCCACCGATTTCCCGACCCGATCCAAAGCCCTGGCCAACCAGATCGGGCAGACCGATCCGGTCATCATCGGGTTGCAGGAGGCCACAGTGTGGCGCGATCAGCAGGTCAGCGACCGCGTAACGGGGACGACGACCCCGAACGCCGACCACGTGGTGTACGACCAGGTCACGCTCCTGCAGGCGGACCTGGCCGCCGGTGGCACCCCCTATGTCGTGGCCGCCCATCACACGACCTCCGACATCGAAGGCGCCCGGATCAATCCGGATTCACCCAACGGCTACACCGACATCCGACGAACCAGCAGCGACGTGATCCTCGTGCGCGCCGACCAAGCGGACAGGATCAGCAACCCGCAAAGTGGCCAGTACCTGGCCAAGTCGATTGCGTTCTCGCCCAACGGAGTACGGATGATCGACCGGAGCTGGGCAGCGGTGGACTACCGCGTCGACGACACCCACACGGTCCGCGTCTTCTCCACCCACCTCGAGCCGATCGTCACACCGCTGTCGCTACCGGCGCAGACACTGCAGGCTGTCGAGCTCCTGTTGCGGGTCTATGCGAGCCCGCACTCCGTGGTGGTCATGGGCGATCTGAACTCCCCTGACAACATCCCGCTGACGCCGGCCTATTGGATTCTGCGTGCCGGACTGGGCGATGCGTGGTGGTCGACCCACCCGTTGGACTTCAGGGGGTCGTGCTGCCAGGCCCCGTTGCTGGACAACCCGAAGTCGTCGACGCTGCTGCGGCTCGACCACGTCCTCGTCCGCGGAGTGACAGCCGACTCGGCCGCGCTCACCGGCACCGAACCGTTCCGGCAGTCCCCGCCGCCCCTGTGGGCATCGGATCACTACGGCGTCGCATCGACACTGCACGTGACGGGTGGTCCGCCGTGGCTCTGGCTGGCGCGCCTCGTGCCGTTCGTCGGCCCTCTGGTCTAGCCCGCGGGTGCTATTCCTCGTCGAGCTGCGCGGCGACGTCGTCCGGGATCTCGACGTTGGTGTAGACGTTCTGCACGTCGTCGCTGTCCTCGAGCGCGTCGACCAGCTTGAACACCTTGCGGGCGCCTTCGAGGTCGACCTCGACCGACACCGACGACTGGAAACCCGACTCGGCCGAGTCGTAGTCGATGCCGGCATCCTGCAGCGCGGTGCGCACCGCGACCAGGTCGGTCGGCTCGCAGATGACCTCGAAGGAGTCGCCGAGGTCGTTGACCTCTTCGGCGCCGGCGTCCAGAACCGCCATCAGGACGTCGTCCTCGGTCTGGCCGTTCTTCTCCAGCGTGATGATGCCCTTGCGGGAGAACAGGTAGGCCACCGAACCCGGGTCGGCCATGTTGCCGCCGTTGCGGGTCATCGCGACGCGCACCTCGCCGGCGGCACGGTTGCGGTTGTCGGTCAGACACTCGATGAGCACCGCGACACCGTTGGGGCCATAGCCCTCATACATGATGGTCTGCCAGTCGGCGCCGCCGGCTTCTTCACCGCCGCCACGCTTGCGGGCCCGCTCGATGTTGTCGTTGGGAACCGAGCTCTTCTTGGCCTTCTGGATGGCGTCGTAGAGGGTCGGGTTACCACCCGGGTCGCCACCGCCGACGCGGGCCGCGACCTCGATGTTCTTGATCAGCTTGGCGAACATCTTGCCGCGCTTGGCGTCGATGACGGCCTTCTTGTGCTTGGTTGTCGCCCACTTGGAATGGCCGCTCATGCGTGTACGCCCTCTTTCTGGTGAAACTTCGACTGACCAGTTTACGTGGGCCCTCCGTCGGCCCTGACCCCGCCACGAATGTGCCACCGCTGGGCGCTGCGCACGCGAATTTTCATCCGAACGACCGACATCACTTGGGCGTTGCAGCGCCGCGGGCGGCGCTAAGTTACGCAGGTGCCGGACGGTTCGATGAATCCACCACCCAACTGGCAGGGCTGGCAAACACCGCCCGGCTGGGATCCGCGGGCCCTGGAGGTCGATCCCGGGGCGCCGAAACCGCGCCGCGCACTCCCGTGGATTGTCGGCGGGGTAGTGCTTGCCGTCGCCCTGGTTGCCACCATCGTCACGATCGTCACGGTCCGGCACGGCAACACGAGCAACGACCCCGAGGTGACCGTGCTGCGGCCGGTCGACGCGCAAGGGAACGTGCAGAGTGGCTGGCAGGTGAATACCCAGTCCCGCGACAACTCGCCGATCGACTGTTCGTTCGGCAGTCCGTCCCCCTATGACGTGGGCAGTTCGGTGCGGTTCTGTGGTGGGACGGCTGATTCCGCCGACGCCTGCTGGCCGGCCGCCGACAGCAGCCATGTGTTGTGCGTACGGGACGCGTTCCGCAAAGTCGTCGACCGGGTGCCTGCCGCAGGCTTGAGCAGTCCGCGCCACGCTCCGGAACGCCCGTACTCCCCCTTTGGTCTGATTCTCGACAACGGACTGCATTGCCAGGCGAGGATCGGCGGCGCGTGGAGTAGTCCGGTGGAACATCCCGACTGGGTCGGCTACTACTGGTGCGACTCGGAAGGACTCGCCGACCCGCTGGCCATATGGGCGCCGCGGTCCGACGCGCCCGGAGGAACCCCGGCCGGCATCACCAAGAACAAGGATGGCTGGTCCGTCACGGTCGGCCCCGCCAACGGCCATCTGACCTCACAACGCGTCGCGCAGGTCTATTACGTCGGTCTCGCCGGCGACAGTGACGAGTTCAGCAAGTCGCAGGACTCGGGTTCGGGCGGGACCAAACTGGTCACCAAATGCGGTCGCACACCGGAATTCAAGCCGGAGTCGATCCGCACCGACTCCGGGGCGCTGGTCATCCGCATGAAGATCGTCGCGCACTGCCCCGGCGGAGATGTGCTGTCCTCCCCCACAACTCGCGTCACCGTCACCTCCGGCGGGGCCAATATCGCCGCGGGCACCTTCGACCTGTCCGCCACGCCCATCGTGGTGGCGCCGAACGGCAGCGGCAGCTCGGACGACCCCGAGGTGACCCACGATTTCCGGTTCCCGGTCGGATCCTTCTGGCGCATACCGGTTTCCACCTCGGCGGCACCGACGGGCGGCGCGACGCAACAGGGCGCCGTCGACCTCGACGTCACCACTCTGGTCGTCGCGTGCGATCAGGACGGGTCGGGCAAGTCGAGCGCGCAGGCTTCCGACGGATCGTCGTCGAGCACCGCCACCGGGCCTGCCGCGCCGGCCTCCGGCGATGACGAGTCGGCGAGCTTCGATGCGCTCCGCGCGCTCGCCAACTCCGACAAGCCTTTCGTGACAAGTCAATTGGCCGACCGTTGGGTGCCACAGCTCAGCAGCAAGCGCCCCGGTTTGGTCGCTGAGGGCATGACCTGGAACAACGCCGCAACGCTCCGGGAGCACCTGAAGCTCCGGTTGGACTACCCGGAAGTGCGGCTGCTCTGGTCCGGCGACTGGTCGACCTTCTCGGCACCGAACTTCTGGATCACCATCGCCGGAGTCACCTTCGGCGACGCGGACGGCGCCCTGTCGTGGTGCCGCAGCCACAATCTGGATCGCGACCACTGCTACGCCAAGCTGGTCAGCACCACACACCCCGTCGAGGGCAGTACGGCGTTCAATCCTTAGGTGACGGCTGCGTCAGGTCGTAGACGGTGTCGGACCCGACCTTGCGCGGCGTGAAATTGGCGCTCACCCAGTCCGCGATGTCGCTGTGCGCCTCGGCGCCCCAGTAGCCCTTGTTGTCAGAGACGATGTAGTACGCCACCTCGTGGCCGGCCACGTAGGACTGGAACTGCTGCAACGTCGGCGCCGGATCGCTGCCGCCGAACCCGCCGATCGCGATGACGGGCGTGCGGGTGGCCAGTTCCAGGCCGGCGGCCGGCGACGACCGGTCGATGGCCGCGGACCACTTGGTGGTGGTGGCCTTGAGCAGCGCGTTCAGTCGGGGATTGTCGTCGCGCTGGCCGAAGCCGCCGTGGCCCTTGTCGTCCTTGTCCGCGGGGCCGACGGACGGGCCGCCACCGACGTGCGGCTGGCCGAACGTCGCGAGCGAGTAGGCCACCGATCCCCCGACCGCGCCGAACATCGCCAGGCTCAGCGCCAGTGCCGCGATGCGCCTGCGGTTGCGGTCGGACCAGATGAGAGCCGCGGCCCCGACGACAGCGGCGCCGAGGAGCACCCAGCGCAGCGCCGGCAGCCAGCCGGCGTTGCGGCCGAGGATCACGAAGCCCCACACGCCGCTGCCCAAAAGCACTGTCGCCAAACCGAACCGGTGGAATCGCGAGTCCCGGCGACGCCAGAACTCGACGACGAACATCGCGAACATCGCGGCCATGGCCGGGGCCAGCGCGAGGCAGTAATACGGGTGCACGTTGGTCTTCATGAAACTCAGCACCAGGCCCACGCTCACCAGCCAGCCGCCGAACAGGATGGCGCCGGCGCGGACCAGATCGGTGCGGGGCGCCCGCCCCCGCGAGACGAGCACCAGCACGGTGGCCAGCAGCGCCGCCGGCACCAGCCAGCCGATCTCGAAGCCGAATTCGCCGGTGAACAAGCGGGGCAGCCCTTGTACCTGATCACCGAAGCCGCCGTGATGCCCTGCCGTTTTCATCGCCTCACCGGCCGCATGCCCGGCGTGCTCGCCGGTCAGGGTGTGCACCATCGACGGCTTGTCGGGGTCACTCTTGCCCATGTGGTTCTTGCCGAGCACCCGGCCAAAGCCGTTGTAGCCCAACACCAGATTCATGAAGCTGTTGTCGGTCGAGCCGGCCAGGTACGGCCGTGAGGACGCCGGCCACAGGATGGTCAGCACCACGAACCACCCCGCGGAGACCAGCAGCGCGCCGAGCGCGCCGAGCAGGTGCCACAGCCGGCTGCGCAGCGCGACGGGCGCGGCGACGAGATACGTCAGGCCCAGGGCCGGCATCACCATCAGACCCTCGAGCATTTTGGCCAGGAACGCGAATCCCAGTGCGACACCGGCCAATGCCATCCATTTGGCGCCCTTGTCGTTCAGCGCGCGGACGGTGAAGTAGGCCGCCAGCGTCATCAGCAGCACCATGGCCGCGTCGGGGTTGTTGAAGCGGAACATCATGGCGGACACCGGTGTCAGCGCAAGCACCGCACCGGCGAGCAGGCCGGCTTGTGGACCACTGATCCGTCGTACCGCGGCGTAGAGCAGCCAGACCGAGCCGACGGCCATCAACGCCTCGGGGATCAGCATGCTCGCGCTGCTGAAGCCGAAAATCTGGCCGGACAAGGCCATCACCCACTGCGACAGCGGCGGTTTGTCGACGGTGATGACGTTGTTCGGGTCGATGGACCCGAACAGCAGCGCCTCCCAGTTGCGCGAGCCGGCCCACACCGCGGCGGCGTAGAACTGGTTGCCCATGCCGTTGACCGTGATGTTCCACAGGTAGCCGACCGCGGTGACCGTCAGCAGCAGGGCCAGCGCCACGCGCTCGCGGGTCTTGGTGGTTGCCGTGATTTCCGGCTCGGCCATCGGGGCGTCCAGGACGGCGGCGGATGTCGTAGTCACCCGACCATTAAGGCAGCCCCAGCTATGGCCTGGCTGTGAAGCGGGCGAGCCGCCGCTATGACGTGGACATGCGATGAAACTGCTCACAATCAGCGGATCCACAGGAGACAATCCAGTGAACAGTCGTACACTCAACTCATGGACGACCCCCTCGCCAGCGAAGCCGCGGATCTTACCGAGCTCGGCCTCAACGAGCTCGGCACCGCCGTCGACGGCATCCACAAGGTGCAGCGCGCCATCTCTGAGCGGGTGTTCCGGCTGGTGGGCCTCGGAGTCGGCCCCGCCGCCAAGCCCGTGAAGGTCGTGTATGACGCCATCACCGACGGCGTCTACTCCACCATCAGTCACGTCGCGACAACCGCCGCGCCCATCGCCGGCAAGGCGGTGCACGACCAGACTGCCGGCAAGCTGTCCGACCAGGCCGGCGGTGCCCGAGTGCTCGCGGTGCTGCAGGGGTTGATCGGCGACAAGCTCCACGAGCAGGGTTCGGTGCTGGCGACTACGATGTCGGTGCGCGTCGACGGCCGGCCGGTGGACCTCGACACCGACAGCCTGCGGGCTGCCTACCCGGCCGCCACGGGCGACGTCGTGGTGTTCGTCCACGGCTTGATCGAGACCGAGGCCTTCTGGGCGCTCGGCAAACGGCCCACCTACGGCCAGCGGCTCGGCGCCGACATCGGCATCACCGGCGTCGAGATCCGCTACAACACCGGCCTGCACATCTCCGACAACGGCCTGCTCCTCTCCGAACTGCTGGACCAATTGGTATCCGCCTGGCCGGTGCCGGTCACGTCGGTCTCGCTGGTCGGCCATTCGATGGGCGGACTGGTGATCCGGTCAGCGTGCGCGGTGCCCGGCAGGTCATGGTTGGACCGGGTGCGCACCGTCGTCACGCTGGGCACGCCACACACCGGCGCACCGCTGGAGAAGGTCGTGCACTACGGGTCGGCCGCGCTCAGCGCGCTGCCCGAGACGCGCCCGTTCGGCAGCCTGCTGCGCCGGCGCAGCACCGGGATTCGCGACCTGCGCTTCGGCTCACTCGACGAACGCGACTGGCGCGACCGGGAGCCCGATGCCCTGCGCGCGGAGCCGCCGATCGACGTGCCGTTGCTCGCTGGGGTGTCGTACTACTGCGTCACCGCGACAATCGCCCGCACGCCGGCCAACCCGATCGGCTGGGTACTCGGCGACGGGCTGGTACAGGTGCGCAGCGCGCAGGGCCGAAGCCGCAAGCGCGACATGGGCTTTGACCGCGGCAATCGCCTGCACCTGCCGGAGGCCCACCACTTCACGCTGCTCAACGATGAGCGGATCTACGCGCGTCTGCGCGTCTGGTTGTCGCGATCAGAGGGAGTCGACGAAGAGCTTGTGGACGCGCCGGTCGCCGGTGACCTCGGGGTGGAACGACGTGGCGAGCATGCGGCCCTGACGGACGGCGACGGGATGTCCGGCCGCGTTGGCCAGCACCTCGACGTCGGGCCCGACGCGCTCGACCCAGGGCGCCCGGATGAACACCGCGTGCACGGGATCGTCGAGACCGACGAAATCGAGGTCGTCTTCGAACGAGTCGATCTGACGACCGAAAGCGTTGCGCCGCACCGTCATATCGATCCCGCGTAGCGGTAGCGCCTCGCGGCCCGGCACGCCCGCGTCGTTGATCTCGGTGGCGAGCAGGATCATGCCGGCGCACGATCCGTAGCACGGCATGCCCGCCGCCAGGCGGTCACGCAGCGGCTCCAGTAGCTCGAGCTCGCGCAGCAGGTGGCTCATCGCGGTGGATTCACCGCCCGGGATCACCAGGGCGTCAACGGCATTCAGCTCCGTGAGGCGCCGGACCGTCGACACCTCGGCGCCCGCCTCGCGCAGGGCGGCCAGATGCTCTCGGGTGTCCCCCTGCAGCGCGAGGACACCGACGTGCGGGCTCACTCCGCCGGCGGGACGAAGCCGCGGTTGTAGCGGGTCAGCCCCTCCTGCATCACAGCGGCTACCATCTCGCCGTACTGGTTGAAGATCTTGCCTTGCGTCAGCGCCCGGCCCCCGGTTGCCGACGGCGACGACTGGTCGTACAACAGCCATTCGTCGGCCCGGAACGGCCGCATGAACCACATCGCGTGGTCCAGCGAGGCGATGTTCATATGTTTGCGTACCTCAAGGTGATTCACCTGCGCCGAGCCCAACAGGGTCAGGTCGCTCATGTAGGCCAGGGCGCAGATGTGCAGGACGTGGTCGTCGGGCAGTGGGTCGCGGTGCCGGAACCACACCTGCTGCTGCGACGCCTTGCCGGGCACCCGGGCCACCTGGTCGCGCGGCACGATGCGCACGTCCCACTCGGCGAACTGGGCGAAGCCGGCGTCGTCGAACGCTCCGGCGGACCGGAAGCCCTTCGACAGGTCGGGCGGCGGCGGCACCGGCATGGCGTCCTGGTGCTCGATGCCCGTCTGGTCGGTCTGGAACGACGCCGACATCGAGAAGATGGTCTCGCCGTGCTGGATGGCGCTCACGCGGCGGGTGCAGAACGACCCACCGTCGCGAATGCGCTCCACCATGTACACCGTCGGTGCGCGGGCGTCACCGGGACGCAGGAAGTACCCGTGCAGCGAGTGCACCTGGTACTTCGGCTCCACGGTGCGCACCGCCGATACCAACGACTGACCGGCTACGTGGCCACCGAAAGTGCGCTGCAGGAAGCCCGATTCCGGGCTGAAAACACTGCCGCGGTAGATGTTGACCTCGAGTTGCTCGAGGTCGAGTATCTGCTCGATTGCCACGGGTTGGTTTTACCAGCCCCGCTCGGCGAGCCGATGAGGCTCCGGCACATCCTCCACGTTGATGCCGACCATGGCCTCACCCAGACCGCGCGACACCTTGGCCAGCGTGTCGGGGTCGTCGTAGAACGTCGTGGCCTTGACGATGGCCGCGGCGCGGGCCGCCGGGTCACCGGACTTGAAGATGCCCGAGCCGACGAACACACCCTCGGCGCCCAGCTGCATCATCATCGCGGCGTCGGCCGGGGTGGCGATGCCACCGGCGGTGAACAGCGTCACGGGCAGCTTGCCGGCCCGTGCGACCTCGACCACCAGCTCGTACGGCGCCTGCAATTCCTTTGCGGCAACGTACAGTTCGTCCTCCGACAGCGACGTCAGCCGACGGATCTCGCCGCCGATCTTGCGCATGTGGGTGGTGGCGTTGGAGACGTCCCCGGTGCCGGCCTCACCCTTGGAGCGGATCATCGCCGCGCCCTCGTTGATCCGGCGCAGGGCCTCACCCAGGTTGGTGGCGCCGCACACGAACGGCACGGTGAACTTCCACTTGTCGATGTGGTGGGTGTAGTCGGCCGGGGTCAGCACCTCGGACTCGTCGATGTAGTCCACGCCGAGGCTCTGCAGAATCTGCGCCTCGACGAAGTGGCCGATACGGGCCTTGGCCATCACCGGGATGGTGACGGCGTCGATGATGCCCTCGATCATGTCCGGGTCGCTCATCCGCGAGACGCCGCCCTGCGCGCGGATATCGGCGGGAACGCGCTCGAGCGCCATGACGGCGACGGCGCCTGAGCCTTCGGCGATGCGCGCCTGCTCGGGTGTTACGACGTCCATGATGACGCCGCCCTTCAGCATCTCGGCCATGCCGCGCTTGACCCGGGCGGTGCCCGTCTGACCGCTGTTATCCGCTGCGGTATCCACTGCAATCTCCCTCAAGAATTTGGTACCCGCCAAGTCTAGTGGCCGGACCAAATCGGTTATCCGCGCAGGTCAGCGGATGGGCTGCGGCTCCCCGCCCGCCGTCACCGCCGGACGCGTCCCGTCGGCCAATTCGCCTGCGAGGGAAAGGTATTCACCGAGCTGCAATGGGTAGACAGTCTCACCATCTGCGGCCAGCCGGGCGATGACCGCCGCGTCACACCAGCGGTGCGCGTGGATCGACTGCCGTTCCACGGTGGTGTGGCCGGTGGTCACCGGCTCGAAGCGTGTCGTGCGGTACACGAAGAAGAATTCCTCGCTGCGGATCACAGACCCGTTGAACTCGAACACCGCCTCCCGGCGCCACACCGGGCCGGTCAAGTCGGCCGGGTCGACCTTCAGCCCGGTCTCCTCGGCGATCTCGCGGGCGGCGGCGTCCGGCAGCGACTCGTCCGGTTCGACCGCTCCCCCGACGGTGAACCACCACCGCGGCGCCATCAGCGGGTCGGCGGCCGGGTCGCTGCCGCAGAACAGCAGCACCTGCCCGTCCTGGTCCAGCAGCACGACGCGGGCCGACCGCCGTCGTCCCACCGCACCCGGCTCATGCCGCGACGCCCGCTCGACGATCTCGAAATACGTTGGCATGGCGGCGGTTCCGCCGAGATGCAGCCAGCGCACCAGCGTGCGCTCACGCAGCGCGAGGGTGTCGCGCACCGCGTCGTTGTGGAAGCGGCGGGCCAGCAGCACGCGGGCCTCGGCGTCGGCGAGCTCGGCTACCAGGGTCACCGGGATGGACGCCGGATCGACCTGCGCCAGGGCTCCCGACAGTTCGTTCTCCGCGGCCTCGCGGGCCGCGCGCGGGGCCCGTTCGGCTTCGTCCGCCAGCGCGGCCAGGCGGCGGCCCGCCGGCCGGGACCCGTATGCGTCGGCGGCGACGGCGCGGGCGACCACCGCGCGCCGGGCCAGTGCCCCGTCGAGGGCCTGCCAGGACAGGTCGTAGCGAACGTGCAGCCGGTCCAGCCGGTGCGCCGTCTGGTACGCCCACACCACGGTGATCAGGACCGTCACCGCCAGCCAGACCAGCGCGACGATCAACAGCCAGTGCATTTAGGCCTCCACCCGGACCTTCATCCCCGACCCGGCCACCGTCTCGTAGACCAGCATGATCTGCTGCGCGACCACCGACCAGTCGTAGCGGCGCACCGCCTGGGTCGCCGCGTCGGCGTAGCGGCGCCGGGCGGCATCGTCCGACAACATCTCGACCAGCGCGTCGCCCAGGGCCTCGGCGTCGTCGACCGGCACCAGCCGGCCGGCCTCCCCCTGGTTGAGCACGCGCCGGAAGGCGTCGAGGTCGCTGGCCACCACGGCGGTGCCCGCCGCCATGGCCTCGACCAGCACGATGCCGAAGCTCTCGCCGCCGGTGTTCGGGGCGCAGTAGACGTCGGCGCTGCGCATGGCCGACGCCTTCTCCTCGTCGCTCACCAGGCCGAGGAAGCGCAGATGCCCGGCGTGCTCGCCGACCGACTCCTTGAGTGCGTCCTCGTCACCACGGCCGACGATCAGCACCTCGACGTCAGGGCAGGCCGCCACCAGTTTGGGCAGCGCGCCGACGAGCACCTGCATGCCCTTGCGCGGCTCGTCGAACCGGCCTAGAAAAAGGACAGTACAGCCCGTTCTCGGGTAGCCGGGCAGCAGCGGCGCATCGTCGAACGCCGACACGTCGACGCCGTTGGGGATCTCGACGGCGTCCGAACCCAGGGCCTCCATCTGCCAGCGCCGCGCCAGGTCGGACACCGCGATGCGGCCCATGATCTTCTCGTTCCAGGGCCGCAGAATTCCCTGAAACACGTTGAGCGTCAACGATTTCGTGGTCGACGTGTGGAACGTCGCGACGATCGGGCCACTGGCCACCATCAGCGCCAGTAGCGACAGGCTGGGCGCGTTGGGCTCGTGCAGGTGCAGCACGTCGAAGTCACCTTCGACGATCCAGCGTTTGACCATGCGGCGGGTGGCCGGGCCGAACCGCAGCCGGGCGACCGACCCGTTGTACGGGATCGGCACGGCTTTTCCGCCGGAGACGACATAGTCGGGCAGATCGGCGTGCGTCTCCGCCGACGACGGTGCCAGCACGCTGACCTCGTGGCCGTAGCCGCGCATGACCTCGGCCAGTTGCAGCACGTGGGCCTGGACGCCACCCGGTACGTCGAACGAGTACGGGCACACCATGCCGATGCGCATCAGTCGTTCCCGGCCAACCGGGCCCGACGTTCCTCGGACAAGTCGGCCAACCACTGCGGCTGCAGCATGTGCCAATCGGTGGGGTGCGCGGCGATGCCCGCCTCGAAGCGTGTCGCCAAATCCTGGGTGATGGCCGCGACGTCGCCGCTGGACGTGTCGAGCGGCGACGAGACGTCGAACTGCCAGTCGTTGGGCTTGTTCCAGCAGTGCACAGTCAGCAGCGTCGCACCGGTGTTGACGGCGAGTTTGGCCGCGCCCGCGGGCATGCGGGTCGGCTCGCCGAAGAGATTGACCTGCACGCCATTTCGGGACAAATCGCGGTCAGCCATGAGGCAGACGATGCGGCCCTGCTGCAACCGCTCGGTCAGCACCTCGAACGGCGGGCGCACTCCCCCGGTCAGCGGCAGGATCTCGAATCCGAGCGACTCGCGGTACTCGACGAACCGGTTGTAGAGCGACTCGGGCTTGAGGCGTTCGGCGACCGTGGTGAATTTCCCGTACTGGTGCACCACCGAGACACCGGCCATGTCCCAGTTGCCGCTGTGCGGCACCGCCAGGATCACGCCCTTCCCACGCTCGAGGCCCTGCGCGATGTTCTCGCTCCCGACCAGGCAGTGCCGGAGCCGCTCGCCGAGGGTGCGCTGGTTCATCGACGGCAGCCGGAACGCCTCCCGCCAGTACCGGCCGTACGACGCCAGCGAGGCGCGGATGATGCGGCCCGGCGCCTTGGCGGGCCGGACGCCCAGCACCCGGGCCAGGTTCTTGCGCAACTGCTCGGGACCGCCGCCACGGGCCGCATACAGCGCACCCGCGTCAAACATGTTGCGGGCCGCGAACTCCGGCATGGTCCGGATCAGCCCCCAGCCCGCGGCGTAGCCGAGATCCTTGATCTGCTCGCCCATCGGGACGTCGAAGCCCCCGAAGGACGGAACACCGCCGGTGGGAACGCTCATGACGGCTCCTTCGTGGGCGAGCTCGACGGCAGCGGCTCATCGGCGCCCGGCGAGCGGCGCACCGAGGCGACACGCTGGCCCAGCGTGATGATGCTGGCGACGGCCAGCACCCACATCGCGATGGGCAGCGCCAACGGCAGCGGATGGATCGGCAGGTCCGAGAACCCAGCACCCACCAACACGATGATCAGCCGCTCGGGGCGTTCGATGAAGCCGCCGTCGGCGTTCAGTCCACTGGCCTCGGCCCGGGCCTTGATGTACGAGATCACCTGCGAGGTGACCAGGCAGATGAGTGTGGCGATGGCCAGCGGCTTGTCGTGCATCTCGAACGCGATCCACCACAACAGGCCGCAGAACACCGCGCCGTCGCCGATGCGGTCGCATGTCGCGTCGAGCACCGCCCCGAGTCGCGTGCCGTAGCCGCGTTCGCGGGCCATGGCGCCGTCGAGCATGTCGGCCAGCACGAAGAACCAGACCACGAGGGCGCCGTACCAGAGGTGCCCCGTCGGGAACAGCGTCAGCGCGCCGACAACCGACGCGGTGGTACCGATGACGGTGACGCTGTCCGGCGTCAGACCGATGCGCAGTGCTCCCCGGGCCAGCGGGCGGCTCAACTTCGTGTAGGCCGCCCGGGTCATCAGGTAGAAGTCGCTCACGGGGCGTCCTCAGCCATTCCCGTCGCTGCGCTCGCCCCGGCCCTGTCCTGCACCGCCCATTCGTCGGCCAGCAGCTTGCGGGTGTCGCGCAGCAGTTGCGGGATCACCTTGGTGCCGCCGATGACGGTGATGAAGTTGGCGTCGCCGCCCCAGCGCGGCACGACGTGCATGTGCAGGTGGTCGGCCAGCGAGCCGCCGGCTGACGTACCCAGGTTGAGCCCGACGTTGAACGCGTGCGGGTTCGAGATGGCCTTCATCACCCGAATCGCCTTCTGGGTGAACGCCATCAGCTCGCCGCTCTCGGCCTCGGTGAGGTCTTCGAGCTCGGACACCTTGCGGTAGGGCACCACCATGAGGTGCCCCGGGTTGTACGGGTACAGGTTGAGCACCGCATAGACCTGCTCGCCGCGCGCGACGATCAGGCCCTCCTCGTCGGACATCGTGGGAATGTCGATGAAAGGCTGCTTCGAGCCCGCGGACGTGCCCTCGCCACCCTTCATCGGAGCGTCGACGATGTAGCTCATCCGGTGCGGCGTCCACAGCCGCTGCAGATAGTCGACGTCGCCAACACCCCGGTCCACTATGGCGTCTCCGCCGCCGGGGTCCACCATGCTCCGATCCTCGGTCACGCCTGCGCGCCCCGCGCTTCGTTCACCAATTCGGCTGTCGGGACAGCGTTTTCGCGGCGGCCGATCCATCCGGTGATGATGTCGATGGCCTCGGCCAGCGGCACCCCGTTGATCTGGGTGCGGTCACCGAACCGGAAGGAAATCGCCGATGACTCCACGTCACGGTCCCCCGCCAGCAACATGAACGGCACCTTCTGGTTGGTGTGGTTGACGATCTTCTTCGCCATCCGGTCGTCGCTGCTGTCGACCTCGACCCGGACGCCGCGCGACTTCAATTGGGCTGCAACGTCATACAGGTAGTCCAGGTGCGGATCGGCGACCGGGATGCCGACCACCTGGACAGGGGCCAGCCAGGCCGGGAACGCGCCGGCATAATGCTCGGTGAGCACGCCGAAGAACCGCTCGATGGACCCGAACAGGGCGCGGTGGATCAGCACCGGGCGCTGACGGCTGCCGTCGGCCGCGGTGTACTCCAGCTCGAACCGGTCAGGCATGTTGAAATCCAGCTGGATGGTCGACATCTGCCAGCTGCGGCCCAGCGCATCCTTGACCTGCACCGAGATCTTGGGGCCGTAGAAGGCCGCGCCGCCCGGGTCCGGCACCAGATCCAGGCCGGAGGCCTCGGCGACCTCGCGCAGTGTCTCGGTGGCCTCGTCCCACAGCTCGTCGGAGCCGACATACTTGTCCGGGTCCTTGGTCGACAGCTCCAGGAAGTAGTCGTCCAGGCCGTAGTCGCTCAGCAGGTCCAGCACGAACTGCAGCAGCGTCGTCAGCTCGTCGCGCATCTGCTCACGGGTGACGTAGATGTGCGCGTCGTCCTGCGTCATGCCGCGCACCCGGGTCAGGCCGTGGACGACGCCGGACTTCTCGTAGCGGTACACGCTGCCGAACTCGAAGAGCCGCAGCGGCAGCTCGCGGTACGACCGCCCCCGCGACCGGAAGATCAGGTGGTGCATGGGGCAGTTCATGGGCTTGAGGTAGTAGTTCTGCCCCGGCTTGCGCAGCGTGCCGTCCTCATTGAACTCCGCGTCGATGTGCATGGGCGGGTACATGCCGTCGGCGTACCACTCCAGGTGCCCGGAGGTGACGTACAGCTGCTCTTTGGTGATGTGCGGGGTGTTGACGAACTCGTAGCCGGCCTCTTGGTGCTTGCGCCGCGAGTAGTCCTCCAGCTCACGCCGGATGATGCCGCCCTTGGGATGGAACACCGGCAGGCCCGAACCCAGCTCGTCGGGGAAGCTGAACAGGTCCAGCTCGACGCCCAGCTTGCGGTGGTCGCGGCGCAGCGCCTCCTCGATCAGTTCGAGGTGCTTGTCCAGCGCCTCCTGCGACTCCCAGGCGGTGCCGTAGACACGCTGCAGGCTGGCGTTCTTCTGGTCGCCGCGCCAGTACGCCGCGCTGCTGCGGGTGAGCTTGAACGCCGGGATGTGCTTGGTGGTCGGGATGTGCGGGCCACGGCACAGGTCACCCCAAATCCGTTCGCGGGTGCGGGGATTGAGGTTGTCGTAAGCCGTCAGCTCGTCGCCGCCGACCTCCATGATGTCGGCGTCACCGGACTTGTCGTCGACCAGTTCGAGCTTGTACGGCTCCTTGGCCAGCTCCTCGCGGGCCTGCTCCTTGGACGCGTACACGCGGCGGTCGAACAACTGACCGTCCTTGACGATCTTCTGCATGCGCTTCTCGAGCTTGGCCAGATCCTCCGGCGTGAACGGCTCGGCGACGTCGAAGTCGTAGTAGAAGCCGTCGGTGATCGGCGGGCCGATGCCGAGCTTGGCCTCCGGGAAGAGGTCCTGCACGGCCTGGGCCAGCACGTGGGCACACGAGTGGCGGATGACGCTGCGGCCGTCTTCGGTGTTCGCGGCCACCGGGATGACCTCGACATCGACGTCCGGGATCCACGACAGGTCGCGCAGCCGGCCGTCGGCGTCCTTGACCACGACGATGGCGTCGACCTCGCCACGCTGCGGCAGCCCGGCCTCGCGGACCGCGGCGCCGGCGGTAGTCCCGGCAGCGACCCGGATCGGGGCTGCTGGTGCGGGGCTGGCGACGGCGGTCATCGAGACACTCCTAATGGTTAGGTGACGATCGCGACCATGCTATCGGCACCGGTCATCGCGTCGCGGCGCAGCGCCACCTCAGGGCTGACCCGGCTTGAGCTTCACGAAGAGGGCTTCGGCGTCAGCGAGGACGGTGTCACCGTCCAGCAGCGCGCCCGTGATGAAGATCTTGCGGCCCTCGACGCGCTCCAAAGTGGCGGTGGCTTGCAGATCCCGCTCGACCGGGACGATCTGCCGGTAATTGATGTGCAGATAGGCGGTGCGCTGGAATGGGCTGTCGGTGAGCCGGTAGGCGGCGTGCCCCAGCACCGAGTCGAACAGCAGCCCGATGGCCCCGCCGTGCGCTGCTCCGTTGCGACCCAGATGGAAGCGGCGGAACCGGACCGGACCGGCAATACGGCCGTCGTCGGTGACCTTCAGATCCGACGGCACGTTGAGGATGTTGCCGCGGTTGGGCAGGTCGAGGCGCCGGCCCGACGGCGAGTGCCACTCGTCGGCGCGGTACGGCGCCAGTAGGGCGTTGGCCTTCTCGATCAGGTTGGCAGCCTCGGTGATGACGTCGTCGGGTGCGTCGGCGCCGCGGGCGTTGTCGCCGGCCATGCGGACGGACTCGACGAACCGGCCGTAGTCCGGGCCGCCGTGGGCGGTGGGTTCGGGCGGGTTGAATCCGCCGCCTGCATGCTTGTCCACCTGTTTCTCTTATCACGGTGGCAAGGTGGCCTCATGCGACTGACCGACCTGGCGGGACTGGCATTTACCTACCCCGACGTGGGAGCCACCGCCGGTGAGCTGCCGAGCGACTATCACCACGTGCGGGCGTCGGCCCAGATCGGGACCGGCCGAGCGCGATTCGACGCAGCCGCCGACGCGCTGCTGCGCTGGGGCATGCAGCGGGGTGTCGGGATGAAGGTGGAGGCGACCACCGTGACCGCGGCACCGGGAACCGACATGCTGGGCCGCCTCGGGCCCCTGCGGGTGCCGTGCCGCGTGGTGTACGTCGTCGACGAGCCCGACCGCCGCGGGTTCGCGTACGGGACGCTGCCCGGCCATCCGGAGTCCGGCGAGGAGCTGTTCTTCGTACGCCACGATCCGACGACCGATGCGGTCTACGCCGAGATCAGTGCATTCTCGCGGCCGGCCAATTGGTGGAGCCGGCTGGGTTCGCCCGTCGCGCGGGCGGCACAGCGGGTGATCACCCAGCGCTATCTGCGCGCGGTCTGAACAATGCAGCGGTTTCATTCGCGCCGACACCGCTGACCACGTGTTGTAGCTTTCACACGAAACTGACACGGCCAAGGAGTGCTGGGTGGAGCCGACACGATTCGGGCACTACGAGCTGCGCGAACTGATAGGCCGCGGCGGCATGGGCGAGGTGTACATCGCCTTCGACACCAACACCCAGCGGACCGTCGCGCTCAAGGTGCTGCCGCCGCATCTCGCGAAGGACCCCGTGTTCCAGGAACGGTTCAAGCGTGAGTCCCAGGCCGCGGCCGGCCTGAACGAGCCGCACGTCGTCCCCATTCACGGTTTCGGCGAGATCGACGGCCAGCTCTACCTGGACATGCGACTCATCGAGGGCCGTACCCTCGCCGAAATTCTGGCGGACACCGAGCACCGTCCGAGCCCCGAGTTCTCCGTCGGGATCATCGAGCAGATCGCCGCGGCCCTGGACGCCGCGCACGCAACCGGGCTGATCCACCGGGACATCAAACCCTCGAACATTCTGGTGACCGACCACGACTTCGCCTACCTCATCGACTTCGGCCTCGCCCGCACCGCCGGCGAGCACGGATTGACCACGGCGGGAAGCACTCTGGGCACCCTGGCGTACATGGCGCCCGAGCGGTTCGAGGGCGGCCAGGCCGACCCGCGCTCGGACATCTACGCGCTGAGCTGCGTGCTGTACGAATGCCTCACAGGCAAGCGCCCCTATCCGGCCGACAGCCTCGAGCACCAGATCGCCGGGCACGTCAGCGCGCCGGCGCCGAAGCCGTCGGACACCGACCCGCGGCTCGCCGCCTTCGACGAGGTGATCGCCGAAGGCATGGCCAAGAAACCCGGCAAGCGCTACCAGCACGCCGGCGAGCTCGCTGCCGCCGCCCGCGCCGCACTGACGGCGCAGATCCGCCTCTCGGGGCGGACAGGCACCCGCGCCGGCTCACGATCGGGATCAGGGCGCCACGCCGTACAGACAGCCGAACCGAAGCGCCGCACCCGGCGGATCATCGTCGCGGTCGGCGCCGTGGTCGTGCTGGCCGCCGGCGCCGCGACCGCCTGGCTCTACTGGTCGCGGCAGTACCAGGTCGGGCCGTCGGGATCCGTCCCATCGATCGCCGACAAACTGCCCGCGGACATCAAGGATTCGGGCCGACTCGTGGTGGGCGTCAACATTCCTTATGCGCCAAACGAATTCAAGGGGCCCGACGGCAAGTTCACGGGCTTCGACGTCGACCTGATGACCGCGGTGAGCCGGGTACTGGGACTCGAACCAGAGTTCAAGGAGATCGGCATCTCCAAGATCGTGGCCTCGGTCCGCGACGGCATCATCTCCGTCGGCGCTTCGTCGACCACCGACACGAAACAGCGCGAGAAGTCGGCCGACTTCGTGACGTACTTCAAGGCCGGCGTCCTGTGGGCGCGGCGGGCCGGATCGAGTGTGGACCCCAATGCCGCGTGCGGATTGCGCGTCGGCGTGCACCTCGGCTCTGTCGAGCAGACCGACCACCTGCCGGGCCGCAGCGCGGCGTGCGTCGCGGCCGGGGTGGCGCCCATCGAGATCGTGCCCATCGCCGGACAGGACGGCGTCACGGCGGCACTGCTGGCCGGCACCGTCGACGCGATGGCGGCCGACTCCCCCGTCACCGGCTACGCGATCAAGCTCAGCGGCGGCAAGCTCGAAGCGGCAGGCGGGATCGTCGACCCGCAGCCGTACGGGTGGCCCGTGCCGAAAGGCTCGTCGCTCGCCTCCGCGCTACAGGCGGCGCTGAACCACCTGATGAAAACCGGCGAGTACCGGCAGATCGCCACCAAATGGGGTGTGGAGATGGGCGTCATCGACAAACCGGTGATCAACGGCGCGCTGCGTTAGGGCGCACCCAGCCACTTACGACTGACGGCCGCATAACCACCATTGCCGCGAATGGTGCTGAACCACTGGTTGATTCGCTGCTGCAGGGCCGCCCCGCCCTTGGCCACGAGGTAGGCCTTCTGCGCGACGGTGAACGGCTGGTCGGTCGACACCCCGCACAGCTGCGGGTGTTGCGTTACCTGCCAACGGATTTCGCTGCCATCGGTGATCATGACGTCGGCCTTGCCCTCGATGACCTGATCGAAAATGGTGTTGTTGTCGGGATATCCGACGATCGTCGCGTGATGCAGGTTGGCCCGGTCGAACTGTTCGTTGGTGCCACCGGGATTGACCACCACCCGCACTCCCCCGCGGTCGATATCGGCCAGCGACCGGTATTTCGCGGCGTCGGCACAACGGATGACAGCCGCCTTGCCGTCGCGCAGATACGGGTCGGAGAACAGCGCTTTGGCGGCGCGGTCCGGGGTGACGGTGATGCCGCCGACCGCGAGCTCGCATTTGTGGCCGAGGTCGGCCATCAGCGTCGGCCAGGTGGTCGGCACGAGTTGCAGTTCCGCGCCGGACTCCCGGGCGAAATCCCGGACCAGGTCGATGTCCATGCCGCTCCACTGGCCGTCGGCGTCGCGGTAGGTGAACGGGCGGTAATCGCCGGTACTGCACACCTTCAATACCTGGCCCGGGGATGTCGACGGTGGCGGGCTGCACGCCGCAGCCAGGCCGACGACCGCCGCGATCGCGCTGCTGATCACTGTGCGCCTCATTCCGCCAGGCTCTCACGCGGCCGCGGACTCACCTACGCTGGCTGTATGCGTCGAGTAGCGGCACTGGCGGTGGCAGGCGCGCTGCTCAGTGCCTGCACACAGACGGTGCCGGGCGAAGCGGGCGCACCGGCGGAGCTCTCCTGGCAGCGGCCCATCACCGATTCGGTGGCGAACCTGGGCGGCATGCTCGGCACGGTGGGAGATTCGATGACAGCCCATGACTTCGTCGCCATGTCGAGGGACTGCGCGAAACTGCAAGGGACGCTGGACAGTCTGGGCAAGAACCTGCCGACACCCGACGAGGACGTGAACGAGTCGTTGCGCGACAGCATCGACAACTTCCGCTCGTTCGCGCGGGTCTGCATGATGATGACGCCCGGAACCGCGGATGCCGCGCTCGACCAGCTGAGCGGCTATCTGGACCGCGGCGACACTTCCATGCGAAAGGCCTTGCAGCAGATGGGGATCGAGATGCCGGCCGCCCGCTAGCCTGTCGGTTTCGACGCGAGCAGGGCTACCGCCACCAGGCTCGCGCGGTGCCGGGTATACGAGGCCCGCAACCGGCGGACGCGCCGGCGCGCGGCCGGACGCACCGCCAGCCGAGCCATGAAACACAGTGCACCCCAAGCACCTTCGTCGACGAACTGGCGCCGCCGCGCCAACGGCGACGCCGGGGCTGTCCGCACCCGCTCGACCGTCAGCCCCGCCGCCGTCAGCAGCTGCTTCCACGCGGCCGGCGACATCGGCTGAACCTTGGTCAGTGCGGCTCCGGCCAGCCCGCCCGAGATGTCCGCGGCCTCGGCCGCATCGTCGGGCGACATGGCCAGCTCGTGCACGGCGTAACGGCCGCCGGGGCGCAGCAACCGCACGGCCTCGGCAACGATCGCTTGCTTGGATTCCGCGCTGTGCATCGTCAGCAGCGCCTCCCCGGCCACCACGTCGGCACAGGCGTCGGGCAGGCCGGTGTGGGCGGCATCGCCGACTTTCACCGGTCCCTGTCCGGCCACCAGAGCGGCAGCCTCTGCCGCATCAGCGTCCAGCTCCACCGCCAGATAGGAGCGTGGGCCGCAGCCGAGAATCTCGGCCGCGGTACGCCCCATGCCCGGCGCGAATTCGACGACGTCGGCATCGCTGACGGCCGCGTCAGCCAATAGCCTCCGCGTCAAACGGATACCGCCGGGTCGCAGTACGCGTTTTCCGAGCCGGGCCAGAAGCCAGTGCCCGGGGACGGTCTCGTCGGCGCGATCCGCCATCGGCGGCTCCGGCTGGAGCGGGTGCGGTGGCGCGTAATTGCCGTAGTGCCAGTGGGTCATTGCTATTGCGATTCCCACTCAGCCGGCACGCAAACGCGCCCCGCGGGCGGCGTCCCGCACGGTTGCCGCCCATAGTTGGACAACTCCACGTATGTTTGCCCTGTCGTTCGGTCCTCACGTTGTGCCCGAAGGAGCAACATGACCCTCGCGTCCCCGCGTCACCGCGTCGTCGTCATCGGATCGGGTTTCGGTGGCCTCCAGGCCGCCAAGGCCCTCAAACGCGCCGATGTCGACATCACCCTGATCTCGCGCACGACAACGCACCTGTTCCAGCCGCTGCTGTACCAGGTCGCCACCGGCATCCTGTCGGAAGGCGAGATCGCGCCCACGACGCGGCTGGTCCTGCGCAAGCAGAAGAACGTCACCGTCCGCCTCGGCGAGGTCGAACACATCGACCTGAAGGCACAGACCGTCACCTCCAAGCTCATGGCGCAGGAGACCGTCACGCCGTTCGACAGCCTGATCGTCGCCGCGGGCGCCCAGCAGTCGTACTTCGGCAACGACCACTTCGCGACGTTCGCGCCGGGCATGAAGACGATCGACGACGCCCTCGAGCTGCGCGGCCGCATCCTCGGCGCGTTCGAAGCCGCCGAGGTGGTCACCGACCCCGCCGAGCGGGAACGCCGGCTGACGTTCGTCGTCGTCGGCGCCGGGCCCACCGGCGTCGAGCTGGCCGGGCAGATCGCCGAGCTGGCCGAACGCACGCTCGCCGGGGCGTTCCGGAGCATCAAGCCACAGGACTGCCGGGTGATCCTGCTGGACGCCGCACCCGCGGTGCTGCCGCCCATGGGCGCCAAGCTCGGCGCCAAGGCGCAGAAGCGCCTGGAGAAGCTCGGGGTCGAGATCCAGCTCAACGCGATGGTCAGCGACGTCGACTACAAGGGCATCACCGTCAAGGACAAGGACGGTACCGAGCGCCGCATCGACTGTGCGTGCAAGGTGTGGTCGGCCGGCGTGCAGGCGAGCCCGCTGGGCAAGCTCATCGCCGAGCAGTCCGACGGCACCCAGACCGACCGGGCCGGCCGCGTCATGGTCGAGCCGGACCTGACGGTCAAAGGCCACCCGAACGTGTTCGTCATCGGCGACCTGATGGCCGTCCAAGGCGTGCCGGGTATGGCGCAGGGAGCCATCCAGGGCGCCGCCTATGCCGCGGACATCATCAAGCGATCCCTGGCCGGCCACGACGACCCGGCGAACCGTGAGCCCTTCAAGTACTGGGACAAGGGCAGCATGGCCACCGTGTCGCGGTTCGACGCCGTCGCGCAGGTTCCGGTTCCGGGGTTCAAGAAGAAGCTCGAGTTCGCGGGCCCGCTGGCGTGGCTGTCGTGGCTGGTGCTGCACCTGGTCTATCTGGTCGGTTACAAGAACCGGGTGACGACACTGTTCACCTGGTTCGTCACCTTCCTGGGCCGAGGGCGGGCACAGATGGCGATCACCAGTCAGATGATCTACGCGCGGACCTCGATGCAGATGCTGCAGAACCAGCTCAACGCGTTGGCCGCGGCCGACAAGGTCGAGAAGAACGAGTCCGCCTAGCGGTAGCCGAGCGTGGAAATCCACTGGAACAACGGCCATACAGACCGGCTGCGGGCCGTCCGGGTCGGCTGGGACGGTACCGAGGTCGGTGCGCCGTGCTTCCCTCCGGACTGGGAACCCGAACCCGACGACCTGCACCTGCTGCGGATCGCCGCCGCGCACGGCACGTGCGCGGCCGGCACATATCCATACCGGCGCCCGTCAGCCGATCACGAATACTCACCGTTCGTCGCGGATCTGACCGGCGAGACGGACTTCGAGTTCACCGACCAACACCGGACCCTGCTGGCGCAGATGAGCTGGGAACTGTCGGACCCCTACGGCGACGAGGACATCCCGGGCGCCGACCCCAAACGGCCGTACGGCGATTTCACCTTCTACCAGATCGAGATGGCACTGGCGCTGGGACTGATCCCGGCGCAGAAGCCGCCCGACCACGACCCGATGACCCCGGAGATCGTGCACGCCATGACGGCGATGCATTTCCAGATGCAGCCGGCACTGCA
The DNA here is from genome assembly GCF_001905655.1 of Mycobacterium sp. ST-F2. Classification (GTDB taxonomy): domain Bacteria; phylum Actinomycetota; class Actinomycetes; order Mycobacteriales; family Mycobacteriaceae; genus Mycobacterium. The sequence goes on along the minus strand of NZ_JMHT01000028.1, from coordinate 24,007 downwards.
AATCTTCCTGCAGCACTTCGACATTCCTGAAGGTCGTGCCTTCCGGGGCGAGGATTGGGGCGGCTGGCAGTCGGCCTGACCTCAGCCGGCCTCGTCGGGGTTCCAGGTGCTCGGCAACATCGGCGCCCGCGCCCCGTCGTTGAAGTCGTCACGGGCCAACGTCGTCAGTCCCGCTGCGGACGCACCTGCCCCGGACACCGCTCCGGCGAACCCGATGGGGCCGGCGCCGCTGGCGGACGCCTGCGTGCCGGCGGGTTCGGCCTCGAGGTCCATGTACTCGACAGCGTCACCTTCCTGCTTGCTCCGGTCGCGGCGGCGACGCGCCCGCCGGGCCGCCGCCGTCGCGGCCGACGATGCCTCGGCCGTCGTGGACGCCCGAGCCGACGCACCGGCAGCAACGCGGGCCTGCCGTTGAAGCCACGCGCTCGCGCCGATGCCCGACCCGTCGCCCACCGCGTAGGGGAAGCCCGGGTCGCCCATCGGTGGCGGTGTGGGAGCCGGCGACGACACGGTGCCGGGGGCGGTCGATGCGGGCGCACTTGCCGGAGAAGACGCCGACGCCGGGGCCGCCGACGACGATGCCGGGCTGGGGGCAGAGGGCGCCGCGGCAAGCGGGGTCGACGGCTCAGACGACGCCGGACCCGCGTCCGCGCCGATCGCCTCCGGGGAAACCTGGACGCCCGCCAGCCCCGCGAACCCGGCAACCCAGCCGAGGTTGGCGATCGCCAACCCCAATGCGGGCTGAATCAGCGCGGGAGCGAACTGACCGAGCACCGATGCCAGCTGGGCGGCGTGGAAGGTGACGTCCGCCATCACCAACGGCAGGTTGGTCGCCAGCGCGGCCGGATCGTAAAGCAAGTTGTTCCACAGCAGTTCGATGTGCTCACCCATCTCGGCGCCCACTTCGAACCACCACTCCAGCTGGGTCGGGTCCAGATCGCCGTGGTCCGGGTGACCGTCACCGTCGTGGTCGTGGTCGTGGTCGTGGTCATGATCGTGGTCATGGTCGTCTTCCGCCACGATCGACGGCGCCGGGGTCGAGTGCGGCGCCGCCGTCATCGCCACGTCGGAAGCGGCTTCGTAGGTCGCCATTGCGGTAGCGGCTTGCACCCACATGCGCACGTAGTCGGCCTCGGTGACCGCGATGGGAATGGTGTTGATACCAAAGAAATTCGTGGCCAGCAGCGCGCCATGTGTGGCGTGGTTGGCGGCCAGTTCGGCAAGCGTCGGCATCATGGCCAGCGCCGCGCTGTAGGCGCCCGCGATGGCCTCATGCTGGGCTGCGCGGGCCGTGCTTTCCAGGTCGCTCTGGGTCAGCCACTCCAGGTATGGGACGTGCGCGGCCACATAGCTCTCCGCAGTCGGGCCCTGCCACGCCCCCGCGTGGGTGGCGGCCAGGATTGCGCGCAGCTCCTCGGCCACCGCCGCGTAGGTCGCGCCCAGTGACGACCATTCGGCTGCGGCCGCCAGCAGTGGGCCGGGGCCGGGGCCGCTGCTGAGCAAGGCCGAATGCACCTCTGGCGGCGACGCCATCCACACCGGCACTGCCATCCCGCATTCCCTCCGGCCACTAACGAAAATGAAAACTGTTTTCATTAACTTATCAGCCTGCTGCCGCGGCGCAAGAAAATGCGTTGCCGATCCGGCGGCGGCTCGGGAAGATGCGACATATCCGGACCATGCGTCGCACACCGTCCAGGGAGTTTCCCGTGCCCGATTTCGCCCCGGTCATCACCGACTATTGGTCCGCCGCATTCAGCGGAAAGTTGTTGCACCGCAACGGATACCTGACGATCACCGTCAGTCCCGGTCTCGACGACGACGAACGCGTCAGCGTCCTACGCGGCGCCGATGACGGCCGCGTCGCCATCGCCGTCAGCCCGGCCATCGCGGACTCGTTGGCCAAAGACATTGCCGCACTCGACAATCCGACGGAGACCGACGTCCGGGCAGCACTTGCCGGCCAGGGCGTCGCCCTCAGCCACTCCGACAATGTGTTTTATCTCACGGACTCCGCGGCCGACGACATCCTCGGCGACCCCGGCCCGCCCAACGTCCGCCAACTCACCGAGGCCGATGCCGGCGTTACCGCGTCGTTCAAAGCGGCTGCGCCCGAAGAGAACTGGGCGGTGTTCGGCGCGTTCGACGAACACGCGCGCCTGGTCGGCATCGGCAGTATGTCCCCGTGGGACGACGAGTTTCCCATTGCCGATGTCGATGTGCGCACTACCGGCTCCGCGCGGGGCCGCAGGCAGGCAAAGACGTTGGTGCGTGCGATGTTTCGCCACGCCCTCACCGAAGGATACGAGCCGCAGTACCGGTGCCCGCCGGACGATGCCGCATCGATGAAGCTGGCCGCGAGTCTGGATTTACAGCTGTTCGGCAGCTGGGAGACCGTCAAAATCCGACGATGACCGATTGCCACCGCGTGGATTTGTGTGGTGGTCCCGACTGGGATCGAACCAGTGACCTTCCGCGTGTGAGGCGGACGCTCTCCCCCTGAGCTACGAGACCGGGGAATCTCACCGACCGGATCGGTGCGACGACAGACACTAACACGTCCCGCGACCCGAACGGGAATCGCGCCCCGCCGGTACCCGACCGCCCGCACCCCGCCCGCCCGAACCGACCACCGCACCGCCTCAGGAGTCACGGGACGTAACCCCTGAAACATCGGCCATGGCTCGGTCAGCTCCCCGAACCGGCCTGTTTACCAGCGGTTTTCACGCGATTTGTGTCTGCTCGCATTCGTGCACTAATGTCTTGCATCGCAACGGACGAACAAAGTTCAACCGGAGCGAAACGCGGATGTAGCGCAGTTGGTAGCGCATCACCTTGCCAAGGTGAGGGTCGCGGGTTCGAATCCCGTCATCCGCTCGAAGGTGCGAATGGCATCAGCCCCAGTGGTGGAGTGGCCGAGTGGTGAGGCAACGGCCTGCAAAGCCGTGCACACGGGTTCGATTCCCGTCTCCACCTCCAAAAGTTTTCAACCCGGCGCGATTAGCTCAGCGGGAGAGCGCTTCCCTGACACGGAAGAGGTCACTGGTTCAATCCCAGTATCGCGCACCAAGCATCACAGCAGTTCAGGCCCGGTTTTCGAACCGGGCCTTTTCTGTTATTTGCACGACGATCACCTGGATAGTAGCGGCGGATCGCGTTAGTCGATGGCGTTGGTCGATGTGCAGGGCCAATGCCCCTGACCAGGGTTGGTCGTCACTACTGAGCGTGGCCGAGAACAGTGTCGGCCCAGATAGCTCGGGAGGTTCGGGAAGCGGGGTATGCAACCCGCCGCGTTCCAATACGCCCGCGGTGGTCATCACCGCGACTAGATTCGGATGGCATGGCCACCTCACGTATTCACCAGCCACTGGTTCACCAGCCAGGGGCACCGTGAGCGTTGAGAATTCTCCTCCTTGGTCAAAGAACCAGCTACGCAAGCTTGGGGACGCACTTGTCCACCGGTGTACGCCGCCCGCAGGATGCCCCGACTACACCGCGGTAATGCTCTGGCACAACGATCTGGCCGGCGAAGTCGCCAGCATCCTCAGCACCACACCCTGGAGAAACAAGCCGACGGGTCAGTTTGCAGTGACCGCCCGATCGAAGACCGTCGACACCTTGATCCAGAAGCTGGAGCGATCCCCATCAAAGCTAGACCGTGTCCAGGACCTGGCTGGCGTCCGCATCGACGCCGACATGACCCTTACCCAGCAGACTCTGTTGGCTCGAGAGATAGCCGACCACTTCGGGCCCGACAGAGCCACCACGAAAGACATTCGCGAGGCGCCGCACTCGGGCTATCGCGCCGTTCACATCTGGCTCATACTCCCCGCGGGGCGGGTCGAAGTGCAGATTCGGACGCTGTACCAAAGTGAATGGGCCAACACATACGAAGGCATCGCTGACCTCGTAGGCCGAGGAATCCGGTACAACCAACCGAGTGCAGACCCTCGTATCCAGGCGATCGTCATCACGATGCACAAAATGTCGGCCCAGATCGCGCTGGACGAGACCAACGCGGACCGGATCAACGGCGTCATGGCCCAACTGGCCGGCGAGAGGATCGACGAGTCTACGAGCTCATCAGCCCCCAACCCAGCCCTCATTGATGAGGCGCTGGACGCGCTTACCTCTATCGGCGTAGACGCGGCAAGTTTGCAGATCCGACTGACCCAGACGAGCGAATATCTTCGTAAGCTTCGACGTATCCTCGATGGAGAGGAAGTAGAGGAATGAAATGCCAGGCTTTGTGATCGAGTTCAACCGTCAGACCGGCGAGCGCCGGGTGACCGAGTTCGCGACCGCCAGGGAAGCCATGGAACGACGACTCGCGCTGGAAGCCGAACGCACCGACCAAGGTGTGGAGATCGTCGCTTTGATCAGTGATTCTCTCAAGACCCTGCGCCAGACCCATTCCCGTTACTTCACCGGCGAAGAACTCGCCGCAATCTAGCCATCGCGTAGTCACTGGTTCAATCCCAGAATCGCACACCACGATTTTCACAGGTCAGAGCTAGTATCTAGCCATCCTTAACAAGGGTCGTACAGTAGGTGCTCGATCAGGCTCCCAAACACCAACAGGCACGGTGTCAACGACGGTCCTCCATGCGCATGGAGCCAGCGATGTCACCTACCTTCACAGACGGGGCATCGCCCAACACATAGATCGCAGTCACACCGGCGTCATTTCCGTCTGTACGGGACTCCCGCCTCATCCATGATGAGGCGCAGCATCATGTCGATCTCCGCCAGAGTCGAAGCCGCTTCACCCAATTCTCTCGGCATCTCGACCAGGAAGCCAGTACTCGCGTCTCGCGCGAATGCGCTTTTCCGGCTGGTGAACATGTCCAGGTGGGATTCCGCCCGCCACACCGCCGCGTTGGCTTGCGACTCGGCCCGCGCGATTATCTCTATAACCCGCGTCGGCTCGTCGGAGTCCTGGGCGTACGCCGGGGGCTCACATACCACTCCCGCCTCATCCATGATGAGGCGCATCATCGTGGCGATCCTCGTGAGCGTCGCCGCGACCTCCCGCAGTTCTCGCGGAGTCTCGACAAGCACGTCCATTTTGCCGCCCCGTCCAAACACACTGGCGCGGCTATTTAAGTCGTCCAGGTGGGATTTCGCCCGCTGCACCGCTTGGTTGGCCTGCGCTTCGGCCCGCACGATGATGTCATCTACATTTCCAGGTTTGGTATTGAGTGTCTGACCGCACTGCTCGCAGTTGATGCTTGCTAGAGCCCTCGGCACCCCTTGCCAGTGCTCGCACTTGAAACACTTCACGGTCAGCGGCGTGGGACCGGATTCATTAGTAGATTGTGCCAGCGTCTGGGGATTTGTTGTGCGTGCTGCCGGATAATCTCCGCCGGACGCGACTTTGTTCGACTTAGACCGGTTGCATTTCCAACACAGAGTCTGCAGATTCTCAGCCGTCGACAATCCACCCCTCGAGACTGGAATGATGTGATCCACCTCCAAGAGGAGGTGTGGTTCCACTGCGAGCGACACCGAGCAGTAGCGGCAGGTGTGATTGTCGCGCGCCTTTATGGAATTGCGCAGTGTCGACGTCATCAGTGCGCGCTGACCAGCAGCACTCTTCTTCCAGCGAATCTTCTGAGAAAGGGTTTCGATGACCGCATCGATAGTCGGCGAGTCGAACGTAACGGTTGTACGCTGCGAGCTGTTCCCACCAGCGCTTACATACTCGAATACGTACACCGGGTAGGGGACTTCGATCGGCGATAGCTCTACACCGACATGCTGCATGAACTCGTCTACGTAGTGCTTCAAGATGAAAGCAGGCGGACTGATCGCCTGAGCGATACTCGCCTCACGTTGCTGGAGGTTATGCACAGCGGCTTGGAGTCGAGCGATATCGTCGCCGAGCTTTTCGACGTCGGCGAGATGCGTCTCATCAGACTTGATGTTGAAATATTTCATCACGTACTTCAGAGGATCGCGACTGGCATTACGCACTACCTGCAGCGAACAGGTATGCACATTCGGCGCATGATAATTCGCCATGTTCCGATCTCGACGGTAGTTCCAGTGACTTGTGTTCTGGAATGTGGCCAAATGCGACTGCGAGCCGCTATCGGAGGCACCGAGCTCGAATGTTCCATCACGACGGAGCTCGGAAATGTAACGGGCAAGTTCATTGTGCTCGGCTACAAAAGAAGCAATACGGGCCTTATGGTTCTGGAACTCTTCGCTGGCGAAGTATCGCTCTTTCAGGATGTACCGGACGACGCGATAGGACCCCCATCCCGCGAGCGCGAGAAATCCGATTACGAGGAGAGCGTCCATGCCGATTGAGTTCCTTCACCGGTGCCGTCGTCAGAACGAGTCGGACCCTAGCAAGGGGTTCCGACAACCTCCCCGCCGATTAGAGCAACCAACGTGCCCCAGTGCTCGATCGCCTGGGCTGGGGAAGGCGATATGCCGCCGCGCAGCAGAGTTTCAGAGCTGGCCTGGTTCTAGAACCGGGACGTTCTTTTGTTCCCGGTCGGAGATGTCGACACGCCGGAAATTCGCCCGTCGAAAATGTTGCGTGCACTGATCGTTGCTGCCCTGATTACCTCCGCCGGGGTGGCCATCGCCCCCGTCGCGCAGGCCTCCGGCTACAAGAACTGCTCGGCGGCCCACGCCGACGGCCGGTACAACATCCCGCAGGGCGATCCCGACTACAAATCGTCCCAAGATCGCGACGGCGACGGCATCGCCTGCGAAGGCTGATCAGACCGCAGCGCGCAGGCTTCCCGACAACTCCTCGTGCACATGCCGCTCCACCAGGAGCGGCACGTAGTCCCGTACGGCGCAGGACTCGAAACCCGCATGCGCACGCTGCACGGCGGCGGCGATCTCACCGGGATCGAGCGCGGGGTAACGCGCCGTCAAACGGGTCACAACGTCGGCGATCGCTCGTTCCTCGTTGATCTCGCGCATCGTTGAATTGTCGCGCAGCACTCCCCCGTGCGCGACTAAAAACGAGGTAAGAATCCGGTCAGCGACCGGCCGTCACCTCGTCGTAGAAGATGCCCAGCCGGTCGATGCGCCACAGCTGTCCGTACACGACGAGAACGGCACCGAAGACCGTCGGCCAGAGCAGCAGCGCGGTGAGGCCCCACGCCAGCAGCGACGAGCCGACGAGCGCACCGACGACCCAAATTCGTTGCACCACAGCGAAGCCCGCCGGCATGCGCGACCGGACCTGCATCCAGAGCCGTTCGCCATAGATGCCGCGCGACGACCAGGCCACCGGCTTGTCGACGGGCGCGAACGCATGCGGGTTCCACCACAGCCACAGGACGACCAGGCCGATCGGCGCCAGCGCCCACCACCCGATCCAGACGCGGCTCCAGATCGCCAGCAGCATCACCGGGATGGCCGCGAACCGCGTCCACACGCTCCACGGGTTGGCGTGGCGGCGCCACGCCTCGTCACTCATGCCGGCCGCGTGGGCGTACCTGTCCAGAAGCTTCATCGGAGCATTCCCCTTGCCAGAGTTCGGATGGTCGCGTCGAGCACGTCGTCGTATCCGGCGCCGAACCGGTCGCGGTTCATCACCAGCAGCCCGACGGACCGCATGACGCCCAGCAGGGCGTCCGGCGCGATGTCGTCGACCAGGACGCCGGCCCGCTGCCCGGCCGCCAGGTAGTCGAGCACCGGGCTGACGATCTGCGGCATGACCCGGGCGAGCTGATCGGGCCCGACGCGGCGGGTGACGGCCGTCAGTTCGTCGGGGTGCGTGAGGAGCCTTCGGTAGAACGGGTCGTCGACGAGCACGTCGGTGATGCCACGCATGAGGCCCACGAGGCCGTCCTCGTCGACAGGCCGGCTCAACGGCGCAGCAAGGCCGGAACCCACCCGAGGTGCCCGCCGCAGCATCACCTCGAGATAGAGCGACTCCTTCGAGTCGAAGAACGCATAGAAGCTGCCCTTGCCGATACCGGCCGGGCGCACCAGTTCATCCAGCGACGTCTTCTTCAGCCCCTGGGTCGCGAACAACCGCTCGGCAGTGTCGACCAGGGCGCGCGCGATGCTGTCCCGTTCGTCGGGGCTGAATGCCACCGCCATACCTATGACTCCTTTGGTCAGACAGTCATAGCCTACGCCGCCCGAGCCCCGCGAACCACCCGACAGACATCACACCCCGGCACATAGCTAGAAGAGCTAAACTTTGACGTCATGAGCTCGAAGACGAGGATCGCCGCGGCCGCGGCACTGGCCGTGGTGAGCTGCGCCGCGTCGACGGCCGTCGCCCTGGCCGACCCCACGCCCGCACCTCCGGGTCCTGCCGCCCCGGCCGGCGGCCCCAAGACCAGCATCGACGCCGACGGGCTGTACATCGTCGGCAAGGACATCGCACCCGGCACGTACGCCACGGCCGGGCCCGTCGGCGACAAGCGCTGCTACTGGCGGCGGATGAACAACGTGGACCCGCACGCCAAGAACAACGTCATCGACAGCGCCATGACCGCCAAGCCCCAGGTCGTGCTCATCGACGCGACCGATAAAGCGTTCAAGACCAGCGGCTGCCAGCCGTGGCACGTCACCGATGCCGCACCGGATTCGACCGGACCGGGACCCAACATTTCCCCGCAGGCGCGCGCCGCTATCGCGATTCTCGGCACCCTCGGCGGAGGCGGCGGCGCTCCTGCCCCGGCGCCCGCCCCCGCACCGGCGCCGCCCGCACCTCCAGCTTCGCCGTAGTAGTGCATCCTTAGCGGCATGGACGTCGACGCACTGCTGCAATCGATCCCACCCGTGGCGGTGTATCTCGTGGTCGGGCTCGTGATCGGGCTCGAAAGCCTGGGCATCCCGTTGCCGGGCGAGATCATTCTCGTCACGGCCGCGGTCATGTCCTCGCGGCACACCCTCGACATCGACCCGGCGGCCGTCGGGCTGTCGGCCGCCGCCGGCGCCATCATCGGCGATTCGATCGGCTACAGCATCGGCCGACGCTTCGGGATGTCACTGTTCGAGCGCCTCGGCCGCCGGTTCCCCAAACATTTCGGCCCGGGCCATGTCGCACTCGCTCGCCGACTCTTCAGTCGCTGGGGCGTCTGGGCCGTGTTCTTCGGCCGCTTCGTCGCGCTGCTGCGCATCTTCGCCGGGCCGCTGGCCGGCGCGCTCAAGATGAAGTACTCGCACTTCCTGGCCGCCAACGCGGCCGGCGGCATCGTGTGGGCCTGCGGCACCACGGCCGTCGTCTACTACCTGGGCGTGGCCGCCGAGAAGTGGCTGGCCCGGTTCTCCTGGGTGGCCCTGCTGGTGGGTGGCCTGCTCGCGTTGACCGTGACCCTTGTACTCAAAGAGCGCACCGCGAAGGCCATCGAGCAGCTGGAGACCGAGCACGACTGGGACACGCTGCGCCACTCGTGATCCGTCAACTCGTGGTTGACGGATCTGCATCGTCAACCTACGGTTGACGCATGGTTACATCTGCTGAATCCGCGCACACGTCGACCCCCAACCCGATTGCCGGCACCATCCGCCTCGACGACCTGATCGAGGCGATCAAGAAGGTGCACACCGAACCGCTCGATCAACTCACCGATGCGATGCTCGCCGCCGAACACCTCGGCGACATCGCCGACCACCTGATCGGTCACTTCGTCGACCAGGCCCGCCGCTCGGGTGCGTCATGGACCGATATCGGCAGCAGCATGGGCGTCACCAAACAGGCCGCGCAGAAGCGCTTCGTCCCCAAGGAACCCCGGCTCGACACCATGGATCCCAAGGACGGATTCAGCCGGTTCACCCCGCGCGCCCGCACCGCCGTCGTCGAGGCCCAGCAGGCCGCGCACACCTCGCGCAGCACCGAGATCACCCCCGACCATCTGCTGCTCGGCCTGCTCACCGATCCGGGCTCCCTGGCCATGGTGCTGTTGAGCAATCAAGGAGTCACCGCAGAGCAGATCCGCACGGCCGCCGCCGTCACCGTCGGCACCGCCGAACCCAAGGCCCTGATCCCATTCGACGGCGCCGCCAAGAAGGTGCTGGAACTGACTTTCCGCGAAGCACTTCGCTTGGGACACAACTACATCGGGACCGAGCACATCCTGCTGGCACTGCTCGAGTCCGAGGACGCCGACGGACCGCTGCACCGCCTCGGGGTCGACAAGACCCGCATCGAGACAGAGCTGGAGCAGATGCTCACCGACTTCGTCGCCGCCCAGCAGTCGGCCGCCGAGCAGTCCGGGCAAGAGTGAGTGTCCACTGACAGGGACGAAGCAGCCCACTGACCTCGCTGAAGTGGCGAGATCTAGTCCATTCGGGCGAGGCCGCTATGGCGGTGTGCCATCATGCGATGCAGTCATAACGGAGAGGACGCGATGAGCACGGGCGTGAACGGCAACAGGACCTACCGCTGGTTGGCGGGCTTGCTCGGTGCGTTGACCCTGCTGGCCGCCGCACTGGCGCCGTCGGCAGCCGCCGACACGAGCATCGGTGACGTCGGCCAGACCCTCCGCGTCGACTACAAGGGCCTGGTCGCGGACGTCACCGTCCACAACGTCCTGCCGTCGGATGAACCGCCGGGCTGGACCTGGAACGGCACCCCACGGTGGCGCAACCAGGGTGGCCCCTGGAAGTCAGATGTCACCGTCCACGTCATCTCGACGCCCAACCCCTACTGGATGGCCAACGGCGTCACCTTCACCGGTGTCACACCGTTTGCCGACGCCTACGTGTCCAAGAACACCGACGATCCGAACGAGTTGAGCCGCAAACTGCTGAGCGCGCCCGCCGGTGCCACGGTCGACGGCGTCGTCTACTGGGACGTCTACCGCGGTCTGGTCAGCAACGTGGTCATGCTCAACCCGGCCACCGGCACCCACCTTGCACAGTGGAACATCTGGCAGCCTGGCGACCAGCTGCCCTGAGCCTCACGAAAACTGCCCCTCTCCTTCGAGAGGGGCAGTTTTTTGTGCACCCGCCACGAGATAGGTTGGCGCGATGACGGTTTCCGTGCGCCCGGCGCAGGCCGAGGATGTGGCCGAACTCGCTGACGTCGCCGCCGCGACGTTCCCGCTCGCGTGTCCACCGTCGTCGACGCCGGAGAACATCGCGGCCTTCATCGCCGGCAACCTGTCCGCCGATCGGTTCGGCGAGTACCTGCGCGATCCCGAGCGCGCCGTGTTCGTCGCCCACGACAACGCGCGAATCCTGGGGTACACCATGCTGATTCGCGGCGTGGCCGACGACGCCGACGTCCAGCGCGCCGTGCCGGAGCGCCCGGCGGTCGAGCTGTCCAAGTGCTATGTGCTGCCCGACGTCCACGGCGGCAAGGTCGCCGCGATGCTCATGGACGTCTCGGTCAGGTTCGCGCGGGATACCGGCGCGCGCTGCGTGTGGCTCGGCGTCAACCAGGAAAACCAACGCGCCCAACGGTTTTACCGCAAGCACGGGTTCGAGGTCAGCGGCACCAAGACCTTTCAGCTCGGTGAGCGGACCGAGAGCGACTACGTCCTGGTGCGACTGCTGTAGGCCGCTAGGCGTGGAGCTGGGTGCCCTCGTGGGTCAGCGCGAGCAGGCGGGACGTGGCACGCAGGTACTTCTTGCGGAAGCCGCCGGCGAGCATCTCCTCGCTGAAGACGGTGTTCATCTTCTCGCCCGACGCCACCACCGGGATGCCGGCGTCGTAGAGCCGGTCGATCAACGACACCAGCCGCAGCGCGACGGCCTGGTCATAGACCATGTGCACGCCGGTGATGAAGACTTCCTGCACGCCCTCGATCAACGCGTGATAGCGCGACGGGTGCATGGTGGCGAGGTGCGCGCACAGGGCGTCGAACTCGTCGAGCGTGGCGTCCTCGACGCCGACGGCCCACGACCGCACCTCGTCGTCCGACGGCGGCACCGGCGCGGACGGCAGGGCACGCTGCCGGTAGTCGGGGCCCTCGACGCGGACAGTGGTGAAAATGCTTGACAGCGTGTTGATTTCGCGCAGGAAGTCCTGGGCGGCGAAGCGTCCCTCACCCAGCTGTTCGGGCAGCGTGTTGGACGTCGCCGCGATCGACACGCCGCGCTCGACCAGCGCCGAGAGCAGCCGGGAGATCAGCGTGGTGTTGCCGGGATCGTCGAGCTCGAACTCGTCGATGCAGACCACCACGTACTGCGACAGCAGCTCGATGCACTCGGTGAAGCCGAAGACGCCGGCCAGCTGGGTCAGCTCACCGAACGTGGCGAACGCGGCTGGGCCCGCGTTGGCCCCGGCCAGCGTGTAGTAGGTCGACGCCAGGAGGTGCGTCTTGCCGACACCGAAGCCGCCGTCGAGGTACATCCCGACACCGGGCAGCGCCTCGCGCTTGCCGAACAACTTCTTCTTGCCGGCCCGCTGACGCGTCGCGTCCTCGCAGAACTTGCGGGCCGAGACGACGGCCGCGGCCTGCGACGGCTCATTCGGATCGGGCCGGTACGAGTCGAAACTCACGTCGGCGAAGGTGGGTGGCGGGACGAGCTCGGCGATCAGTCGCTCCGGCGTGACGGTCGGATGGCGATCGGTCAGGTGCGCGACTTCGCTGGCCCCAGGCATGAAGGCACCATAGCGGCGTGCTGGAATGATTCACGTGTCCGATCCCGACGCTGCGACGCAGCTCACAGAGCTCAGCGCGGTCGGTGCTGTCTTCCGGACCGACTCCGCCACCAACGATGAATCCCTGCTGACCCCGCTGTACGCCTACCCCGACCCGCTGGACCGGCCGTGGGTGCGGGCCAACATGATCACCAGTCTGGATGGCGGCGCCACCGACGACGGCACGTCCGGCGGCCTGGCCGGTCCCGGTGACCGGGCCCTGTTCGGCCTCATGCGCCAGCACGCCGACGTCATCCTGGTCGGTGCGGCGACGGTCCGCATCGAGAACTACTCCGGGGCCCAGATGTCGGCGGCACAGCGCCAGGCCCGCCAACTGCGGGGCCAGGCCGAGGTGCCCCCGATCGCGGTGATCACGCACAGCGCCGACATCCCGCACGACGCCAAGCTGTTCACCCGTACCGAGGTGCCGCCGCTGATCCTCACCAGTCGCGACAGCATCGACGACACCTGCCGCCGGTTCATCGGGCTGGCCGAGGTCATCGACGCCTCCGGCGCCGCACCCGACCGGGTCGACCCCCGCGCGGTCCTGCGTATCTTCGCCGAACGCGGGCTGCTGCGGGTGCTGACCGAAGGCGGCCCGTCGCTGCTGAACATGTTGATCGAGGACGACCTCATCGACGAGATGTGCGTGACCATCGCCCCGGTCCTGGTCGGCGGACAGGCCCGACGGATCGCCTCCGGCCCCGGCCAGGCCCACACCCGCCTGCGCCGCAGCCACGTTCTCACCGATACCGCGGGCTACCTGTACACGCGCTACGTCCGCTGACGGGCTCGTCGCACCACCATCGCTACTGTGGTGGCCATGCATCGCCGCCTGCTGCTCCCGGCCCTGAGCCTGTCGACCGTCGTGCTGTCGACGGTCGTCGCGGGATGCGCTCCGCTGCTGGCCGCCAACCCGCGGTACGTCACCGACTCCGGTGCGCGTCCGCAGGGCGCGGCCACCACGTCCAAGGCCCCTGAGGGTCCGCCGGCCATCGCCGCGCCCAAGAAGGACCTGACGTGGCGCGAGTGCACCTCCCGCGTCTTCGGCGAGGCGACGGTACCCGCGGTCCCCGGCGTCATCCTCGACTGCTCGGACTACGACGCCGACCTCGATTCCCTGGGCGGCTCCGCCGGGACCGTCAGCATCGGGGTGGTGCGCGCCCGGTTGGCCACGACCCCGGCCGACGCCGGACCGATCGTCATGACCACCGGATCGGACACCGCCACCTCCCTGCAGTTACCGGTGTGGCTGCAGCGCGGCGGCGTCGAACTGCTCAAGACACGCCCCGTCGTCGCCGTCGACCGCCGCGGCATGGGCATGTCCGGGCCGCTGAGCTGTGTGTCGAGCAATGATCGCCAGGACCTGCTGGACCAGGCCCAGTTCCTGTCGGGTGACGACCAGGTCGCCAACCTCGCGAAGGTCGCCACCTCGGCCACCACCGACTGCACCGACAGCATCGCGCCCGGCGAGTCGGCCTACGACAACGCCCACTCGGCCGAGGACCTGGAGCGGCTGCGCAGCACGTGGGACGTGCCCGCGCTGGCCGTTCTCGGCATCGGCAACGGCGCCCAGATCGCCCTGGCCTACGCGGCGTCGCATCCCACCAAGGTCGCCCGGCTGGTGCTGGACTCCCCCTTGCCGCTGGGCCTGTCCGCCGAAGCCGCAGCCGAACAACGGGTCAAGGGCCAGCAGGCCGCGCTCGACGCGTTCGCCGCGCAGTGCGTCGCCAACAACTGCCCGCTGGGCCCCGACCCCAAGGGCGCCATCGACGGCCTGCTGGCCGAGGCCCGTGCCGGACGCGGCGCCGGCGGCGCCTCGACAGCCGGCCTGGTCGAAGCGATCACCACGGCGCTGGGCTACCCGCGCGGTGACGGACTGGCCAACACCATGTCGCTCGCCGGCGCGCTGGCCGCCGCCCGCAGCGGCGACGCCACCGCGCTCAACGCGCTGGGCAGGACGGCCGAGGACACGCGCCAGACCGACGGCCAGTTCGTGAACCGGTGCGACGACGCCGTCAACCGGCCCACGCCGGACCGCGTCCGCGAACTGCTGGTGGCGTGGCCCAAGAAGTACCCGCAGTTCGGTGCCGTCGGGGCGCTCAGCCTGGCACCGTGCCTGAGCTGGCCCAGCAGCCCGTCGCCCGCGCCGCCCAAAGAGCTGAAGGTGCCGATCCTGTTGCTGGGCACCCACAACGACGCGATCGTCGGCGGCGACGGCATCGCCGCGGTGGCGGCGATGGCGATCAACGCGGGCAACAACAGCCGGCGCGTCATGTGGCAGGGCACCGGCCACGGCACCGTGGTCTACACGGCGTGCGCCCTGCCGCCCGTGCAGGGCTACCTGAACACCGGCAAGCTGCCGGAGACCGACACGTTCTGCCCGGCCTGACCGAGCGGTCCGAGCCCCCGTTATAGGGTTCGGTGGTGACGCGCCCTCTATCGCTCCTGAGCGTCTTCGGTCCCCGCACCGGCCCACAAAGCACCGCGAATATCGTTCGCAATGCGCTGTGGCCCATCGCGATCGTGTCGATCATCCACCGCAGCTATGTGCTGACGACCAACGGGTACATCACCGACGACTTCGGTCCGGTGTACCGCGCGGTGTCGAACTTCCGGCGGCACTGGGCCATCTACAACGAGCACTTCAACTACGTCGACCCGCACTACCTCTACCCGCCCGGCGGCACCCTGCTGCTGTCGCCGTTCGGCTTCCTGCCCGAGTTCGCGTCGCGGTTCTGGTTCGTTGCGATCAACTCGGTGGCGATCATCATCGCCGGGTGCCTTCTGGTACGGCTGTTCAAGTTCTCGCTGACATCGGTGGCGCTGCCCGCCCTGCTGCTGGCCATGTTCTGCACCGAATCGGTCACCAACACACTGGTTTTCACCAACGTCAACGGCTGCATCCTGCTGGCCGAGGTGCTGTTCTTCACCTGGCTGCTGGACGGCAAGAGAAACCATGAGTGGCTGGCCGGCGCCGCCATCGGCCTCACGCTGGTGCTCAAGCCCTTGCTCGGTGTCCTGTTGCTCCTGCCGTTGCTGAACCGCCAGTGGCGCGCCCTGGTGGCAGCGTTCGCGGTGCCGCTCGTCTTCAACGCGGTAGCCTGGCCGCTGTCGGCCGACCCCATGGGCTTCGTGCGCAACACGGTGCCGTACATCTTCCAGACCCGCGACTACTTCAACAGCTCACTGCTGGGCAACGGCATCTACTACGGCCTGCCGATGTGGCTGATCATGGCGCTGCGCGTCGCCTTCGTGCTCCTGGCCGCGGCCAGCCTGTGGCTGCTGTACCGGTACTACCGCGAGCGCGATCAGCTTTTCTGGATGCTGACGTCCTCCGGCGTCCTGCTCATCACCTCGTGGCTCGTGCTGTCGCTGGCGCAGGGTTACTACTCGATGATGCTGTTCCCGTTCCTGATGACGGTCGTGCTACCGCGGTCGACCATCCGCAGCTGGCCCGCGTGGCTCGCGGTGTACGGGTTCCTCACCATGGACCGCTGGCTCATGTGGCGCTGGCCGACGACCGGCCGGTTCCTGGAGTACATCAAGATCACCTACGGCTGGTCGCTGATGCTCGTCGTGGTGTTCTGTGTCCTGTACTTCCGCTACCTCGACGCCAAGAAGGACGGTCGGCTGGACCAGGGCATCGACCCGTTGTGGTTGTCCAAGCCCGCTCCCGCGGGTAGCGTGAGCGCATGAGCATTCCGCCGCCCAAAGTTGAACTCACCGACTCTCAGTGGCGCGAGAAACTGACGCCCGCCGAGTTCCACGTGCTGCGGGAGGCCGGGACGGAACGCCCGTTCGTCGGCGAATACACCGACACCAAGACCGAGGGCGTCTACCAGTGCCGGGCCTGTGGCGCCGAGTTGTTCCGCAGCAGCGAGAAATTCGAATCCCATTGCGGCTGGCCGTCGTTCTTCGACCCGGCCGACTCGGATGCGGTGATCCTGCGGGCCGACAACACCCTCGGGATGCGGCGCGTGGAGGTGCTGTGTGCCAACTGCCACAGCCACCTCGGGCACGTCTTCGAGGGCGAGGGCTACCCCACCCCGACCGACCAGCGCTACTGCATCAACTCGATCTCGCTTCGCCTGGTCCCGGCCGAGAGCTGAGACGTGGTCTCGCAGCCCACCGACGCACAGTTGCGGCGGTGGCGTCAGCATCTGGCCAATGAGCGGGCCGAGGCCGCCGTCTACCGGGACCTGGCGCAGCGGCGTGACGGTGCCGAACGCGACATCCTGCTCGAACTGGCCATCGCGGAAGGCCGGCACGAGAAGCACTGGCTGACGCTGCTGGGCGACCAGGTCGGAAAACCGCACCGGCCTGACCTGCGAACCCGGGGTCTCGGGTTTCTCGCCCGTCATCTCGGATCGGTGTTCACGCTGGCCCTGGCCCAACGTGCCGAAGCGCGCTCGGAGTACGACACCGACGTCGACGCCACACCCACCATGGCCGCCGACGAACGCATTCACATGGAGGTCGTGCGGGCCCTCGCCAGCCGGGGCCGCGACCAACTGTCGGGCAGTTTCCGCGCCGCGGTGTTCGGCGCCAACGACGGCCTGGTCAGCAATCTGGCGCTGGTCCTGGGCATCGGCGCCACCGGGGTGTCGAACGCGACGATCCTCGCGACAGGCCTGGCCGGGCTGATCGCGGGTGCACTGTCGATGGGCGCCGGTGAGTACGTGTCCGTCAACTCCCAGCTGGAACTGCTGGAGGCCTCGACGCCCAGCGCCACCGCAGGTACCGCGGTGCAGGCGCTCGACGTCGACGCCAACGAGCTGGAGCTGGTGTACCGGGCCCGCGGGATGAGCCCCGAGGACGCGGCCGTCCGCGCCGCGGACGTGTTCGCGAGCCTGCGGGCGGGTGCATTGGCCGACTCACCGCTGGGCGAGGTGTCGACCGAGCATCACGAGGCCGTCGGTACCGGCATGCGAGCCGCGGTGTCGAGCTTCATGTTCTTCGCGTCCGGTGCGCTGATCCCGGTGCTGCCCTACCTGTTCGGGCTCACCGGCATCACGGCCGTCGTCGTCTCGGCGGTCCTGGTCGGGCTGGCACTGCTGTCGACGGGCATGGTCGTCGGCCTGCTCTCGGGCGGGCCGCCGCTACGACGGGCATTGCGCCAGTTGATGATCGGCTACGGCGCGGCGGCAGTGACGTACGCGTTGGGCCTGTTGTTCGGGACCGCGGTCGGCTGATGAACCAGTCCGTGCAGGAACGCTGCGACGCCGGTCGCGCCGCCCGTGCGAGGCTGCCCCGATCGGCGCTGGCCGAGGTCCACATCACCGCCGACCGCCCCGACCCGGTGGCCCTGCTGGAGTCGCAGGCGACCTCCCGGATCGCCGAACTCGTCCCGATCAGATACGGCCGGATGCTGACCTCGGCACTGGCCTTCTATCGCGGCGCGGCCCTGATCATGGCGGCCGATCTGGCGGCCGGCCCGCACACCGGGCTGACCGCGCAACTGTGCGGCGACGCTCATCTGTGCAACTTCGGACTGTTCGGCTCGCCTGAACGCAATCTGGTGTTCGACGTCAACGACTTCGACGAAACCCTGCCGGGGCCGTGGGAGTGGGACGTGAAGCGGTTGGTGGCGAGTCTGGCAATCGCCGGTCGGGACAACGGTTTTCAGGCCGACGATCGCGCGGACGTGATCCGCCGCTGCGTCAGCGGCTACCGCACCCGCATGCAGGAGCTGGCCGGCATGGGCGAGCTGGCGGCGTGGTACACCCAGACGACCGTCGATGCCGAGCTGCAGAACAGCGTCGACACCAAGTTCGCCCGCGAGATCCAGCAGACCGCGGCCAAGGCCCGCGCCCACGACAGTCTCCAGGCCGTCGCGAAGCTGACCGAAACGGTCGACGGCCAGAGCAGGCTGATCAGCCGTCCCCCACTCGTGGTTCCCATCGAGGAACTGGTCGGCGCCGAGCGGGCCCACCAGTACGAGCAGCAGATGACGCCGTTCATGCGGCGCTACCGCGACAGCCTGGAAGACAGTCGGCGCGTCCTCATCGACCGCTTCCAGTACGTGACGATGGCGCGCAAGGTGGTCGGGGTCGGCAGTGTCGGTCTGCGGGCGTGGATCGTGTTGCTGACCGGGCGCGACGGCGACGATCCGTTGTTGCTGCAGATGAAGGAGGCCCAGCCCTCCGTCCTGGAACGCTTTCTCGGTGCCAGTCCGTATCCGAATGCCGCCCAACGGGTTTCGGTCGGACAGCGGCTGATGCAGGCCAGTAGCGACATCCTGCTGGGGTGGCTGCACGCCGTCGGGCCGGACGGCTACGAGGCGGACTACTACGTCCGCCAGCTACACGACTGGAAGGGTGCGGTGTCGGTGCAGAGGTCGAGCCCGAAGCTGCTGGCCGACTACGGACAGGCCTGCGCCCACGCGTTGGCCCGGGCCCACGCCCGCACCGGCGATCGCATCGCGATCGCCGCCTACCTCGGGAGCAGCGACGCCGCGGACACGGCACTGACCCGCTTCGCGGAGGCGTACGCCGACCAGAACGAACGTGACTACGCGGCATTACGCGACGCCGTCGCCGCCGGTCGGGTCAGCGCACAGTCCGATCTGTAACCGGTCTACGGCAGGTTGGCGACCAGCTGCTCGATGCCGACGCGCGGCCCGGTGAAGAACGGCGTCTCCTCGCGGACGTGGCGGCGCGCGTCGGTGTAGCGCAGCTTCCACATGAGCTCGACGATGCGGGCCAGGTCGGGGCCCTCGAAGGCGAGGATCCACTCGTAGTCGCCCAGCGCGAAGGCCGGCACGGTGTTGGCGCGCACGTCGGGGTATTCGCGGCCACCCATGCCGTGCTCGACGAGCATGCGGCGGCGGTCGTCGTCGGGCAGCAGGTACCAGTCCAGCGACCGCACGAACGGATAGACGCAGATGTAGTCGCCCGGGTCCTCGCCCATGATGAACGCCGGCAGGTGACTCTTGTTGAACTCGGCCGGGCGATGCAGCGCGACGACGCTCCACACCGGCTCGGTGGCCGCGCCGAGGGCGGTGCGACGGAAACCGGTGTAGGTGGCCTGCAGGTCCTCGACACGCTCGGCGTGGGTCCACATCATGAAGTCGGCGTCGGCCCGGAAGCCGGCGACGTCGTACAGCCCGCGGACGACGACGCCCGCATCCTCGCGCTTCTTGAGGTAGGCCGCGGTGTCCGCGGCGATGGCGGCCCGCGACTTCTCGTCCGCAGGCAGCTCGTCGGGCTGCACGGCGAAGACCGAGATCATCATGTACCTGGTCACCGAGTTGAGGGCGTCGTAGTCGAGCTTGGCCATGGCTCTATCGTGCCACGCGGCTACCGACCACCTCGTGGGCCGCCCGGGTTCCCGACGCGACGCACGCCGGCACCCCGATGCCGTCCAGGTAGCCGCCCGCCACGGCCAGCCCCGAGGGCAGCCCGGCACGCAGCTCGTCGACCAGTTCGAGGTGGCCCGGGCCGTACTGCGGCATGGCGTCGATCCAGCGCTGCACCAGGTAGTCCACCGGCTCGGCGGTGATCCCGAACAGCGTCCGCAGATCCTCGAGCGACCACGCCAGCAGCCGGTCGTCGCCGACGTTGCGGGCCAGGTCGTCACCGAACCGGCCGAACGACAGCCGCAACAGTTCAACGTTGCCGCCGCGCCCCCACTTGCGCGACGTGAGCGTGATCGCCTTGGCATGCAAGGACTCTCCCGCGGCCATCAGGACGCCGGACTGCTGCGGCAGCGGCGTCCCACCCGGCAGCGCGAGCGCGACCACCGCGGCCGAGGCGACCGGGATCAACCGTGCCATGGCCGCGCTGCCCGGTGCGACGTCTTCGAGCAGCTTCGCCACGCGCGGCGCCGGGAGTGCCAGCACCACCGCGTCGGCCGACCAGTGCTTGCCCTCGTCGTCCCGCAGTTGCCAGGCCCGGCCCAGGTTTCTCCCGTCGCTCCGCTCGCCCCGGTCTGGACCCAGCCCTTCGATACCGACCTGCGCCCACTGGGCGCCGGTCCGGCGGACAAGTTCGTCGAGCAGCACGGCGTACCCGCCGTCGACCGCGCCGAACACCGATGCGCTCGGCGCGCCTGTCTGTGGCGCCGCGGCAAGCACCGAGGCGACCGCGGCCGTCAGGCTCGGCGCGCCGCGGTCCAGCGCGGCGGCCAGTGCCGGGACGGCGCTTCGGATGCCGATGGTCTTGGCCGAACCGGCATAGACGCCGGCCAGCAGCGGGTCGACCGACCGCGTCACCACCTGGGTACCGAACCGGTCGCCGACCAACTGCGCGACGGTGGGGTCGGCGTCGAGCTGCCAGCGCAGGGGTCGTGTCGGCTCGCTGGCGATCTGGTCCTGCGTCGCGTCGTCGACCAGGCCGCGCAGGTTGGCACCCGGCCCGGGGATGCCCTGCATCGTGCCGTCAGGCATGGGATGGAGGCGGCCGCCACTGCAGATCAGCGGGCGGACGCCGGTGGTACCGATCTGCCGCAGGCCGAGTTCTTTCAGGAGCGAGGTGACCTCGGGCCTCCGGGCCACGAAGGCCTCGGCGCCGACGTCCAGGGTCTGACCGGCAAGCCGTTCGGTGCGCAGGACACCGCCCAGCCGGTCGGCCGGATCGAAGACGGTGATGCGTGCCGCGGGTTCGGCCTGGCGCAGCCGGTACGCCGCGACCAGACCCGAAATGCCGCCGCCGACAACGCAATACGTCTTGCTCATCGGTGGCTCACAGCGAGTGGGCCAGCGCCACTGCTTCGGTGACCACACCGGGATCGGTCGACGGCAACACGCCGTGACCGAGGTTGAAGATGTGCCCGGCGGCCCCGGCCTCGACGGCCCGGCGCCCGTCGGCGACGACTTGGCGGACGGCGTCGTCGACCACGCGCCAGCCGGCCAGCAGCACGACCGGATCGAGGTTGCCTTGCAGTGCCTTGCCGGGACCGACCCGGCCCGCGGCGTCGACGAGGTTGGTGCGCCAGTCGACGCCGACGACCGTCGCGCCGGCCTCGCCCATGGCACCCAGAAGCTCGGCGGTGCCGACGCCGAAGTGCGTCATCGGGACGCCGTGGTCTTTCAGGGAGGCGAAGATGCGGGAGCTGTGCGGCAGCACGTAGTCCCGGTAGTCGGCGAGCGACAGGGTGCCGGCCCAGGAGTCGAACAGCTGGATCGCGTCGACGCCGGCGGCCAGCTGGGCGCTCAGGAATTCGATGGTGAGGTCGGTCAGCTTCTCCATCAGGTCGTGCCACGTCGCGGACTCGCCGAGCATCATGGCCTTGGTCTTCTCGTGGTTGCGGCTCGGGCCGCCCTCCACCAGATACGAGGCCAGGGTGAACGGGGCCCCCGCGAAACCGATCAGCGGCACGTCACCCAGTTCCCTGGTCAGCAGGCCGATGGCTTCGGCCACCGGCGCCACCTGATGGGGCTCGAGCGGCTTGATGCCCTCGACGTCGTCCGGGGTCCGGATCGGGTGGGCGATGACCGGCCCGACGTCCGGCACAATGTCCAGATCGATCCCGGCGGCCTTGAGCGGCACCACGATGTCCGAGAACAAGATGGCGGCGTCGACGCCGTGGCGGCGCACCGGCTGCATGGTGATCTCGCAGACCAGCTCCGGGTTGAAGCACGCCGAGAGCATGGTGTGGGTGGCGCGCAGGGCGCGGTACTCGGGCAGGGACCGGCCGGCCTGGCGCATCATCCACACCGGGGTCCGGTCCGGGGTGCGGCCGGTGGCGGCAGCCAGATAGGGCGAATGCGGCAGTTCACGACGGGTGCTCATCACTGCTAATGCTGCCATGTCCAGTTCGGTCGCTTATACCCTGTCGTGCGGCCAAATATCGGGCTATCGGCGCGCCTGCTTACGCGACCGCCCAGATCGGGCTAGCGTCCCAGAATGTGACCTCCGCCGAGCCGGCCCAGTTCCGCACTGCCGTTGCGGCAATGAACGCCGCCACTGTGCGCCAGGAGATCGAACTCGGCCCGATCCGTCCGCCGCAGCGGCTGGCTCCCTTCAGCTACGCGCTGGGCGCAGAGGTGCGTCACCCCGACGCCTCCATCGTCCCGGAGAGCTCGGAGGGCGACGCCTTCGGACGGCTGATCCTGCTGCACGATCCCGAAGGCGCTGAAGCCTGGGACGGCACCATGCGTCTCGTGGCCTATATCCAGGCCGACCTGGACTCCACGGAGGCCGTTGACCCACTGCTGCCTGAGGTGGCGTGGAGCTGGCTGGTCGACGCCCTCGAGTCGCATGCCGACGGCGTCACCGCATTGGGCGGCACCGTCACCGCGACGACGTCGGTGCGCTATGGCGACATCTCCGGCCCGCCCCGGGCCCACCAGCTGGAGCTGCGGGCGTCGTGGACCGCGACATCACTTGAGCTGGGGCCGCACGTGGTGGCGTTCTGCGAAGTGCTCGAACACGCTGCCGGACTGCCGCCTGCCGGTGTGACCGATCTGGGTTCGCGCACGCGCGCGTGACCGCATGACTGAACCTGATCTTGACGGGACCGCCGACGAAGTTGCGGACGATCCCGACGTCACTCCCCTGCTGGCACCCGCCGACGGCGTGCCTGCCGTCGCCGTCTATGCGAGCGACATCGCCCGTGCCGGGGAACTCTTGGCGTCCGGGCACGGCGCGTTCGCGATCGATGCCGAGCGGGCGTCGGGCTTCCGTTACTCCAACCGGGCCTATCTGATCCAGATTCGGCGCGCCGGTGCGGGCACCGTCCTGATCGACCCTGTCAGCCACGGCATCGACCCGCTGAAGGCACTGGCGCCGGTGGCCGAAGTCGTGAATTCCGACGAGTGGATTCTGCACGCGGCCGACCAGGATCTGCCGTGCCTTGCCGAACTCGGCATGACGCCGCCGTCGCTGTACGACACCGAATTGGGTGGGCGGCTCGCTGGATACGACCGGGTGAACCTCGCGGCCATGGTGCAGCGGCTGTTGGGTCTGGGGTTGAAGAAGGGCCACGGCGCCGCGGACTGGTCCAAGCGACCGCTGCCCGCGGACTGGCTGAACTACGCGGCACTGGACGTCGAGGTGCTGCTGGAACTGCGCGCCGCAGTGGCCGCGGAACTCGAGTCGCAGGGCAAAGCCGATTGGGCCGCACAGGAATTCGAGTACATGCGGACCGTCGAACCCACGCCGACGCGGCGCGACCGGTGGCGGAGGACGTCGGGCATCCACAAGGTGCGCAATGGCCAGGCCCTGGCCGCGGTGCGCGAGTTGTGGCAGACCCGCGACTTGATCGCGCAGCGGCGGGACATCGCTCCGGGCCGCATCCTGCCCGACGCGGCGATCATCTCGGCTGCCATCGCCAATCCGGACACCATCGAAAAGCTCACGGCGCTACCGATTTTCGGCGGCTCGCGGCAGAGGCGCAGTGCCCAGGTGTGGCTCGACGCGCTGGCCCGGGCCCGCGAGGCCGACCCGCCGGCGTCCGAGCCGAACAAAGGACTGCCGCCGCCCGCGC
>NZ_JMHT01000027.1 GCF_001905655.1 Mycobacterium sp. ST-F2 | reverse complement strand
CCATGCTGGGCAAGCCAACTCAGATGTCACCTATTCGTGCAGCAGACCCTTCGGCGGCAGATTGCAGACCGTATCCGGCGGCTCGGCTACTCCACTGAGCGATTCGATGCGGCCGACCGCGCGATTGTTGGCGCGAACGAGCGGCGTCGTAGTGGCTACGAAGTCGATCGTTACGGCAAGAAGTATTCCTGGGTAGCGTTCTTCGAGATGTATGGGCTTCGCGAAGGATCAGGAAATTTGCCTGACCGTCGCAGCGGCCACCCACGCCCGTCTGACGCCCACATCGATCCGAGCTTTCCTCGTGACACTCCTACATGGAAACCGGAGTACCCCAATACCTTCGATGCTTCGCCAGTGGATTTCGAAGCTTGGCTATCTGCCGGGAAAGTTCCAGAGTACATGGGTCTCCTGCGCCTCACAGAGGTCGACGGCCACGCCGGCGATTGGGTTCTGCTCGACGCAAGCCTGCACGAGGGCGCGGATGATGGACGTGAGCTTCGAGGGTGGGTTACTTCCGTCTTTGCTCCGAGGGAATCGTTGGACACGATACGGAAAGAAGTTGCGGCCGGTCGGGACCTCCGAAGTGACGGATTCCCCAATCCGGGCGCAGACTACTACACCTTCCATGGTGAAGTTCCGTGGTCGACGGCATTTGGGAGTGACGTCAGGACTAAAGATGGTCGTCCAAAACCTTTGAATGACAAAGCGTTTGCCTATTTTGACAATGGCTGGAGAGTAGGCATCTCGGTCGAAAGCGCTTGTCGACAATGGGTATGGGAACCTCACCACAGCCAGATGAACCAAGTAGGCAGTGTCATGTTTCCCGCTCCGCCGATCGCGACAGAGTTACGGCTAAGGGTTGTGGGAGGGTCGTCGGACATGGTTGATGAGTACGGCGATTTGGCCACGATTTATCGCACAGCGCCCGGCCCTGGCTACGGTTGCTCGTTCCTCTATATGCGTGCCGACCTTGTTGATGCCTACGCCGCCCGGAGGAACCTTTATCTCGTCCAGGCCATGGGTGGTGAGCGACTTCTGAATCACCGCATCATGGACCGTGACTTGAGAGCGTCGTTCAGGGACATATTTGCAACGGATGCCTACCGATTCAGCGGAATCGCTGGCTTGGAGTCAGTGCCGACGCGCTAGGAGCCTATTCACATCCCTTGGCCGTAGATCTGCACGGCGTGACGTGTCAAGGGCTGCCTAACGACTTCGCGGTGTGGCGAAAGGCTTCGGTCCACCGTGTTATGCAGGTGCTGAACCGGTAACAGCCGTCGTGCACGGTCAGGTAGTGGCATGTGACCACTGCGCGATCAAGCGTCTGACTACGGATCAGAAGGTTAGGGGTTCGTATCCCATCCGGTGCAAAAGAACTGCAGGACAACAGCTTACTGCTCCTGGCCTGTAGCTGTGGTTGTCTGGATTCCGAGGGCGCCCCTGATGGTCCGCATGACCGCCAGCTCGAGTTCTTCGCGGGCCGCCGGCCGCTCGATTGTGATGTGCGTGACGAGCACGCCGAGGACGAGATGAAGTATGGCCTGCGCGTCTCGATCCGGATCCGGCGATAACACGTAACCGCATCGGCAGCCATGGGCAATGGCTTCTCGCAGGGGCATGACGAGTTCGTCGGACGGCGCGAGCTGGATCGATGCAAGATCTGGGCGTCCGCTAGCGCAGAACCAGTCGATCAGGGCCGTTGTGTACGACTGAATGCGCTCCAGTGGACTCTGCCCAGACATCCGCAGCTACCGGCCTGGCAGCAGCACGGCTTTGACCACATCCCCGCGTTGGGTCGCCGCGATGGCGTCGTTGATCTCGTCGAGGCCGAACGTGGTGATCAAGCGGTCGACGGGTAGCGCACCGCTGCGGTACAGGTCGATGAGCGTCGGGATGAAGCGGCGCGGCACCGCCTGGCCTTCGACGACCCCGCAGAGCGTCTGGCCCTTGCCGACGAGCTTCGCGAGGTCGACCTGGATCGGCGTGCTGAGGCCCTGCAGGCCGACGACGGCGCACACACCGGGCGACGCCAGGCTGGCGATGGCGGCGCGCGCGGATTCGGGCTTGCCTATGCAGTCGACGGCGTAGTCGACGCCAGGCCGGGTGGCGCTTGTGGCGTAGGCGGGGTCGACGGCGTCGGTGGCGCCCAAGGCCACTGCAAGCTCACGTCGCTGCGGTTTGGGGTCCACGGCGATGATCCGTTCGCAGCCCGCGACTTTGGCGGCCATGATGGCCGACAGCCCCACGGAGCCCGCGGCGAACACCGCGATCGACGAACCGGGCTCGGGGCGCAGCGCGTTCAGTACCGTGCCCGCGCCGGTCTGGACGCCGCAGCCCAGGGGTGCGAGTACGTCGAACGGCACGTCCTTCGGCACCCGTACCACGGTGTGAGCGACAGCGAGAGCGTATGTGGCGAAAGAGGATTGGCCACAGAAGCGGGCATGCACCGGCGTGGTCCCGATCCGCATGCCGCCGCTCCCGTCGAGCCGGGCGCCGGTGAGATTGAGCATGTTGGACCGTGAGCAGTACGCCATCCGGTCGCGCTTGCAGTTGGTGCACTCCCCACACCACGCGTAGCTGAGCACGACGTGATCGCCGGGCTGGAGATCCGTCACCTCCGCTCCGACGGCTTCGATGACGCCGGCACCTTCATGGCCCAGGACCATCGGAAGTTGTTGGGGCTGAGCCATTCCCGCGATCACGAGGTCGCTGTGGCAGATGCCGACGGCCTCGATGCGCACGAGAACCTCGTTGGCGCGCGGACTTTCGAGCTCGACCTGGGTGACCTCGAATGGTTGGCCCGGTGCCCGCAGGACAGCGGCGGCGGCCGTGCGCGGCGGTTCGCATGAGACGAACTCGGGATCGCGCGGTCGCCCCGAGGTGTCCATCCGGGTCAGATAGAAGTAGCCGGCGCGGCTCTGCCCCGGCGCTTCCATCGCGCCGATGAGGATGGTGTCGGAGATCTTCCGGAAGTGATCCGCCATGGGCAGGTCGTGGTAGGTCATCGTGGCGGTCGCGCTGCCGCGGTAGTCCTTCAGCCGAAGGCTCGCGCCGCCGAAGATCGGGTTCACGAAGCGGCGACCCGCATCGTCGAAGCAGACGATCGGCGCGACGTCGTCGGCGGCACCGAAGGACTTGCCGGCCCATTTGATGGCCTCCAGCTGCGCTTCGGCGGGGTGGCCCAGACCGAACACGCCGCCCGCCCATTCGCCGAGCACATCGTCGACCCCGACGGCGGACGCGTCGTCGTACAGCGCGTCGAGCTGGTCGAGCGTCGGGGCGACGCCGCGGTCGATCAGATCCTGGAATCGGTCGGTGAGGTTCATCGGCGGCCTTTCTGTGGGGCTGTGGGTTGTGGCCGGGGATCGGGCCGAAGTAGGAACAATAGTGTTCCTGGAACAGGACTGTGTCAAGATTGGGATATGACGACCGTGACGCGCCCTTTCCGCGGTGTGAACGCCGATCAGCGCGTACTCGAACGCCGCAGGCGCCTGATCGCGGCGGGCCTGGACGAGGTCGCGGAGGTCGGCGTCGCCGGATTGCGGATGAACACCGTCTGCCGCCGGGCGCGGCTCAGTCAGCGCTACTTCTACGAACATTTCGCGAACCGTGACGAGCTGCTCGCCGCCCTGTTCGACGACGTGATGCGTGATGTCTTCACGCAGACGGTGGCGGCCGTCGACGCCTGCGGGCCCGACATCGCCGAGCGGGCCGAAGCCGCGCTGGCTGTGTTCTACGACATCATCATCAGCGACGCGCCAAGGGCGCGCTTGTACGCCGAATCGGCCGGCGTCGCAGCCGTCGCCGAGCGCAAGAGGGTCGCGACCGACCAGTACGTCGCTTTCGTGACCGAACAGGTCGCCGCCGTCGTCGGCCCGATGGACGAACGCACGACCGGCCGCCTGGCCATGGCGACCCGGGTGCTCGTCGGCGGGCAGGTGGACGCCGCGGTCGCCCTCGCCGCCGGGGACGTCGTCATTTCCCGCGCGGACTACATCGCGCTGTGCGCGCGGATGCTCAGCGACGCGATCGTGGCTGCGTCGGCGTGACTCCGTAGGTCTCCAGGTACGCCGTACTCATCCGCCGCAGCTCGTCGATGACGGCCTCGTCGCCCGTCGGCGACTGCCGGAAGGCGACGTCCAGGAGCCGGTTGCCGGCTTCGAACGTCAGCAGCACGACCAGGACTGGCGTCTCCGGATGCAGCAGCTCGCGGTCGATGAGGTGCCGCCAGAACTGTTCGGCCCAGGTTTCGTCGGCGGTGCGGGCGGACTCGCCGACGAGTGTCGTGCGTTCGACGAACCACAGCGCGATCAGGCTGCGGTGCTCACGGAAGTAATCGACCATGGTGTCGATCAGGACGTTGATGGCGCCGCGTAGCGTGCGGGCACGGCTGCGCTCGAGCGCGGCCGTCAGGATGTCGTCGATCTCGGCGATATGCCGTTGCACGAGTTCGGCTTCGAGCTGATGACGGTCGGCGAAGTAGTGGTAGACCGACGCTGTCGGGATGCCGGCCAGTTCGCCGACGGCCTTGAGCGTGGCGGCCGCGTAGCCCTGCTCGCTCAGCAGCGTTTCGGCCGCGTCGAGGAGCGCCTGAGTCCGTTCGACGCCGCGGCGTTGGACGGCCGCCGGGCGGGACCGTCCGGCGCTTGAAGGCGGAATAGCGGGCATTGCTCGAGAGCTTAGCCACTTTCATTGACGCGCCTCCGAGTGCTACCTAAACTCGAATCCGAATCGAAATCGGTTTTGACTTCGGAAGTGAGGAACCCATGACCAACGAATACGACGTCGCGGTGATCGGCGGCGGTTTCGCCGGTGTCATCGCGGCACGCGATCTGAGTGTCAAAGGGCACTCGGTGGTGCTGATCGAGGCGCGCGACCGCGTCGGTGGTCGCACCTGGACCGGCTCCGGGCTGGGGCGCCAACTCGAATACGGCGGCACGTACGTGCACTGGACGCAGCCCAACATGTGGCAGGAACTGCAGCGCCACGGTATTCCCTTGCAGATTCCCACGATGCCCACCACCGTGTACTGGATCGCGCAGGGCGCAACGCATTCCGCGTCACCCGAGGAGTACGGCGCGGCTCTCGAGCCGCTGATGAATCAGTTCTTCGCCGATGCCCGCGCGGTGTTCCCGCAGCCGTTCGCGTCCGGCCTCGTCGATACCAGCGCCGTCGAGAAGGAAACCATCGCCGACCGGCTCAACGCACTGAATCTGCCGCCGTACGAGCATGACCTGCTCGATGGTGCGATGGCGGGTCTGGTGACCGCCTACGAGGATCACGGTGTCGCCCAGTTCCTTTCGTGCGTGGCAACCTACTTCGGCAGTTGGGCGGCGTTCTTCGAGACCGCCGGCACCTGGCCTATCGAGGGCGGCACCAAGCGGCTGCTCGACGCCATCATGGCCGAGTCGAAGGCGGAGGTACGGCTCTGTACTCCGGTCGCCGCAGTCGAGGACGACGGCGCAGGCGTCACCGTGACCACTCGGGATGGCGAGCAGATTCGGGCGCGCGCCGTCGTGGTCGCTCTGCCGCTGAACACGTTGGGGGACATCGCCATCAGCCCCGAGGTCCCGGCTGCGTCACGCCGGATGATCGAGGAGAAGAACCCCATCGTGGGTTCAAAGATCTGGGTGCGGGCCAAGGGTGAACTCGAGCCGTTCCAGGCCGTCGCGCCGCTCGGCCAGAACCCCATCAATGCCGCGCGCGTGGAGTACCACGCCGACGGAGACACCTTCATCATGTGTCTGTGCTCCACCGGTGCGGCCATCGATGCCACCGACCCGGCTGCGGTGCAACAGGCGCTGCGGGACTTCATCCCTGACATCGAGGTCGTCGAAACCGCCTGCCACGACTGGGTTACCGACGAATTCTCCAAGGGCGGGTTCATGCTGCACCGTCCCGGACATTTCACGGGCGGTGCCGCGCAGCTGCGCGAGGCGAATGGGCGAATCCACTTCGCCGGCAGTGACATCGCCGGGGTTGAGGCCGGCGCCATCGAAGGGGCCATGGACACCGGTGCGCATGCGGCGCGCGCCATCGACACCGGACTCGCCGACGGCACATACTGACGACAAGAGAACGGCCCGCGGGTGCGAACCCGCGGGCCGTTCTTTGTGGAAAAGCTATGCGACAAGTGCCTTTTCGACAGGCGTGCGCGCGGTGTGGCGGTCCAGAGCGCGGTAGCCGTAGTAGTACACGGTCATCTGAGCCGCCCAGGTGGTCAGCGCCAGGATGTAGAAGATGGTGTGGTGCTGGTCGTCGCCGGGGATGCGGTAGAAGTCGTAGATTCCGGCGATGGTGGCCGCCGCAATCGTCACGGCCGCAACGGCTATCGCGTTACCCTGTGCGTCGATCCGCCACAGCCGCCACGCGAAGTAGAAGAGGAACAGCGTCGTCAGGGCATTCATCACCACGTAGAAGATGGCCCCGGCCACGCCGAGATCTTCGGCGAAGAACGACATCACCAATCCGCCGACGATGGCGAGCCCGAAGACGCCGATGTCGACGGCGATCGACGGCTTGTATCCGTGCGTGACCTTCATCAGGCCGAGCACGAGAATCACGGTGATACCGATCGACCGGGAGAAGGCGTCGAGGAAGAACGCCGCGTGGAACATCGGGCTTGATTCATCGGCGCCGATCAGTCCGTACACCAGGAAGTTGGTGCCCGACGACGCGACGATGATCCACTCCAGGCCCAGCAGGTAGTTCTGGTAGTTCCGAATGAACTTGAAGCCGTAGGTGAATCCGGCGACGATCATGAAGATATCGGCGAGCGCGTACAACGCGGTCTTCAGATCCATGACCAGCCCCTCTAGTGCGCGCCGACGGGAAGCTCGGTCTTCGGGGTGCCGACCCGCTCCAACGCGGAGTAGAACTGCGCCGGTTCGGCCCATTCTTCGGGGGTGAAAACCCCGGCGCGGCTGCCCGATTCGAGCGCCACCACCATGAACGCCGCGCACGCGGTGCCCGTCGCCGCCGCCATGTCGGTGAACAGATACGTGCCGGGGCCGGCGACCGGCGTGCGACGGCTGGCGACCGTGGGGATGCCGCCCTTGAGGCCTGTCACCTCCACCTTCAGTCCGGATTTGTACGGGAACGTGTGACCCGCTGCCGCCTTGGCGAGGAACGTGAGCAGTTCGAGGCGCGTGGACTCGCCGGTGCGCACCAGATCCCACATTCCCGAAAGGCCGTGGCGCCCGCCATTGATGCTGCCCACCCCGCCGGTGAGCAGGGATTCCATGAAGTCGATGGCCTTCTCGACGGGCATCTGGCCCTTCTGTACGGCCAGGCCGACACCCCGGACCAGGCCGTTGTAGGGCGCCGGGTCCAGGCCGCCGAAGCAGCGAATGTTCTTGGCGTCGGGGTATTTCCGCGGCAGCGTCACCGGTTCCGGATGGGCCGTTTCGTGCACGAGCGTCAGGCCGAGCCCGCCGCCCAGGTCCGTCCAGCGGGTCTCCAACCAGGACTGGTGCATGACGGGTCCGCCGTTCTCCCACGTCATGCAGGGACCTGCGGCGACGCGCAGCATGTGGTCGAGTACCGCGCGCCCGATCGAGCCGCGTTCGTCGCCCACCACCCAGTAGACGTCGATGTTCTCGACGGAGTCCAGTTCGGCCGCGGCGTCGGCAGCCAAGACGTTGGTGATACCGGGCGAGGCGCCGCAGCCGATGTACATCGGCACCCCGGCCGCCTTGGCGGCGTCGTCGAGAGTCAGTGCGTGCAAGGTGCTTTCGATGTCGTCGTCGAAATCGAGGTACGGAACTTTGGCGGCCAGGCAGGCTTCCATCACCGGACCGGCGGTGCGGTTGTAGGGACCGGCGCCGAGCACAACGAGGGCGGCGCCTTCGATGGCGGTGCGTAGGCCGTCCTGATCGTAGAGATCCAACCGGGCGGCGGTGGCAAGCCCGGTCGGCAGCTTCTTGATCAGCGGCTCGAGCAGATCGGGACGGATGTCGTAGAGCGCGAGCTCCCAGTCGCCCGCGGCCACGGCGAATCGTTCGATGGCTAGGCGACACATCTCACCGGCCGCGCCGATGAAGACGACCCGTCGTCGGTTGTTGGCCATGATCTTCTCCTCAGAACTCAATATCGAATCGAAATCGAGTCTAGGATTCACGCTGACGCACTGTCAATGCCCGGTGTGACGTGCGTCTTCGGCGATAGGCTGCCGGTCATGTCGCCGAGCGCTGCGTCCGCCGAGAGTCTGGAGCGCCGCCGGCGTGTCCTCACGGTGGCCACCAGGATCGGCTCCGTCGTCGCCACCTTCCTCGGGACGCTGTCGATGTTCGCCGGTGAGGCGGGTGTCTGGATCGGCGCCCTCGCCGTCCTGTGTGCCCCGGTCTACCTCGTGATCCCCCGGTTGTACCGGTTCGGGGAGCTCATCGCGCCGCTGACCTTCATCGCCATCGCGTACTTCCTGACCACTCTCGTGACCGCCTATGTGGGACGGGGGTCCGGCCAGCAGTTGTACTTCCTGGTCGCCGCCTCGCTCGTGGCGCTGGTCCTCGGCATCGAGCACATCGTGGTGGCATCGGTGGTGGCGGCGGTAGGCGCGGGCCTCATCATCACGCTGCAGTACCTCGTGCCGATGGACACCGGGGTGCAACCGCAGTGGGTCACGACCGTCGGATTCCTCATCTCGGTGATCTCGTCATGGGTGCTTGTGGTTGCGACCATCTGGTACGCGATGCGCGAAATAGACCGTGCGGAAACCGCTTTGGCCACCGAATACGAACGGTCCGAGTCGCTGCTGGCCAACATCCTCCCGGCGAAGATCGCACAGCGTTTGAAGGATCCGCACCGCGACGTCGTCGCCGACCGGTACGGCGACGCCTCCGTGTTGTTCGCTGACATCGCCGGATTCACCCAGCGCGCAAGCGATATGACGCCCACCGAGTTGGTCCGGTTTCTCGACAACCTGTACACCGGCCTGGACACCCTGGTGGACCGTCATGGCTTGGAGAAGATCAAGACCAGTGGCGATTCCTACATGATCGTGAGCGGGGTTCCGGAGCCCCGGGCCGACCACCTCGAGGCGCTGGCCGACCTGGCCCTCGACATGGTCGATGCCGTCGCCGAGTTGACGGACCCGGCCGGCCGGCCGGTCCCGCTGCGGATCGGGCTGGCCGCGGGCCCGGTGGTGGCCGGTGTCGTCGGCGCGCGGAAGTTCTTCTACGACGTGTGGGGCGACGCGGTCAACGTCGCGGCGCGCATGGAGACCACCGACGTCGAAGGCCGAATTCAGGTGCCGCAGAACGTCTATAAGCGGCTCAAGGACACATTTACGCTGGAGGAGCGGGGAGCCGTCGAGGTCAAGGGCAAGGGTGTCATGCAGACCTGGTACCTGGTGGGGCGTAGGTCGTCAGGTACGCCGTGAGCATGCGACGTCCCTCGTCGATGGTGGCGTCGTCACCCTTGGGGGAGCGTTGGAACGCCACATCGAAGAGTCGGTCACCTACTTCGAACATCAGGTGAACCACGAACTGCGGCGTCGGTGCGCTGATGAGCTTGTGCTCGATGAGGAAGCGCCACAGCTTGTCTGCCCACGATTCGTCGAACAGCCCACCCAATTCGGTGAGCGTGGCACTGCGGCCGGCGAACCACAGTTGGACGAATGCGGGATTGTCGCGGAAGTAGGCGAGCAGCGGGTCGATCATGGCGTCGACGCCGTCGCGCAATGTCCGCACGTTGCTGTCGTACAACGAAGCGGTGAAGCGCTCGTCGATCTCCGGAATGTGGCGGCGCACCAGCTCGGCCTCCACCTGACCGCGGTCGGCGAAATAGTGGTACAACGATGCGGTCGGGATTCCCGCATGCTCGCCGATCGCCTTGAGAGTAGCTGCGGCGTAACCCTTTTGGGCGAGGAGCGCTTCGGCGGAATCGAGAATCGCCTGCACGCGCTCGATGCCACGGCGCTGCACTGCGGTGCGGGCAGGCGCGCCGCTCGTCGAGGCAGACTCGATCACGAATCGAGATATTACCACCGGCTAGGAGACGGCCTGCTCCAGTTCGTCGAGCGCTTCGCGGGAGTAGACCGCGAGACGCTGCAGGTGCGGCATGGTGTCGCGGCAGCCGACGAATCCGAGGATGACCTTGTCGGTGTAGCCGACCAGGGTGATGTTCAGCCCGTAGCCGTCGCACAGGAAGGAGACGGGGGCGATCAACTCGAGCTGTGCGCCACCGAGGTACAGCGGCTCCTTGGTCAGGACCACGTTGGACACCGTCAGGTTGAACAGCGGCGGAATCTTGGTCAGCGCACCGGTTTTCTGGCCGATGGTCAGCGGCAGCAGTCCCATCAGGGTGTACGAATTCAACGCGTTCGGTGACATCGCGAGCAATTCCTTCTTGCCGCGCGTGGTTCCCGCGTTGATGACCTTGAGTCGCTCGATGGGGTCGGACTCCGTTGTGGCCAAAGGGCACACGAATCCCGCAGCCGCGTTCAGCGTGTCTTCGTCCCGCTCCCAGCCGACCGGCACAGATGCGGTGAGGGTCTCTTCGGGCAGCTCGCCCTGCTCGTCCAGGTAGCGACGCAGGGCCGCGCCGCAGACGGCGAGCGTGACGTCGTTGACGGTCGTGTCGGTGGCCTTGGCGATGCCCTTGAGCCGGGCCAGTTCGAGAACCTCGACGGCCAGCCGGCGCTGCGGGGTCAGCGTGGCGTTGAACGGCGCCCGCGGGGTGCGCAGCGTCGCGCCGACGTGGCTGTTGTCACCGCCGATCATGCCGACCAGATTCTTGACCATCTCGGCCGAGCCGGTGACGCCGTCGGTGGTCCGGTTCCACAGTTCGTATGCGACGGACGCGATCCGGTTGCGGTCGGGCACCTCGGCCTTCGGCCCGGCCTCCGACAGCGGCACGTAGCGGTCGGGTTCGGTGCTCAACCACTTCTTGATCGTGTTGATCGCGCCCATCCCGTCCACGGCACAGTGGTGGGCTTTGAAGTACATGGCGAATCGTCCGCCGGACAGGCCCTCGATGAAGTGCGCTTCCCACAACGGGCGGCGCATGTCGAGCGGGTTGGCGTGCAGCCGCGCCACGAGCTTGCCCAGATCGGTTTCGCTCCCTGGGTACGGCAGCGCCGAGAGCCGGACGTGATAGTCCGGGTCGGGCTGGACGGTGTGCCATTCGGGGAAGATGCCGTCGACGATCTGGCTGTCGAACGGGAACGGCAGGAACGAGAGTCCGCAGAACGCGTCGTACAGCGTGCGGACGTAATCCGGGCCGGCGCCGTCGGGCAATCGGAACGTCAGCAGCGCACCGATGTGCATGGGCGTCCGCTCGGATTCCATCCTGTAGAACATCGTGTCGACAGCGCTCAACAACCGCATGGCAGCACTATGTCAGGCTCGCCAGCTGGAATGCGACGAAATCAACCACCAAGTGGACACCCGATGCGAATTCTTCGTCCTGGTCGAACCGCGCGAGAAAAGGAGCGCACGCAACCACTTCCGGTAGCGCGGAATTCTCGAGTTCGGACTGCCGGGCAGTGATGTCGGCGGGATCGGCGCTGCCGAACGTGGGGCCGGCGGACACCTCGCGCAGCAGCATTCCGATGAGGGTGGCCACCAGGACGCGGGTGAGTCGTACGGCGTGCTCTGGGTCGGCCCCGGCCCGGCGGAGTATCGACAGCACTGCCTCGACGGGCGTGAGGCCGGCTGCCGTCGACATCTGCCGGGTGAGCACGAGACTCGCGGCTTCGGGGTGCGCGAGCGTCACGCGCCGAAACTCGTACGCCAGGGCCCGTAGGTCGGTCCGCAGGTCGCCGGTGGGTGCCGGTGGGCGCAGCTGTCCGAGGAGATGTTCGGCGACGGCGTCGAGCAGATCGTCCTTGTCGGCGACGTGGTGATAGAGGCTCTTCGCGTCGACACCGAGCAGCCGGCTGACCGACCGCATGCTCACCGCGGCGATGCCGTCGTCGTCGATGACGGTCAGCGCCGCCTCGCGAATCGTCGACCGGGTCAGCTGTGCCGAGTCCTTGGGCGGCCGTCCGCGGCGAGGAGTCGGGCTGTCCGCGTTCACAGCGCCATTCTTGCCCAGGCCATTGCAAATTTCCACACCGTGGGATTATTCTCGATTAATCCCACGGTGTGGAATAATTTGCAGCTCGAGGAGACGTCATGTCGCACCGCTTCGCCATCCCTTCCCTTGACGTGTTGCAGGCTCGCGAAAAGCTCGTCCTCGACCACTTCCATGACGAGGTACGTCAGGATTGGGATGACGTGCTGGCCACGTTCCCGCATCCGCACTACGAGATCATCCCCACGCTCACCGTCCATGACGGCGATGCCGACGTGCGCGGGTACTACCACGACACCAGGGTCGCGTTTCCCGATCAGGACCACGAGATCATCGCGCTGCGCCACAGCGCCGATGCGGTGATCGTCGAATTCTGGCTTCTCGGAACGCATCTCGGTCCGCTCGGTGGTATCCCGGCCACGGGTTCGCGGCACCGCACCCGGATGACGGCGTACTTCGTGTTCGACGAGAACGAGAACCTGATCGCCGAACGCATCTACTTCGACACGTTGACGATGCTGAAACAGCTTGTGGGAGGGCTGAATCTGCGGGATCCGCGAAACTGGCCGACGGTCATCCGCGGGCTGAAGGGGTTGTTGGCCATGTCCAGCAGGCCCGATGCCCGGCTCATCGAGACGGCCCCGGCAGACCTGACATGAGGGTCCACCACCTGAACTGCGGCACCATGCACCCGCGTTTCGTCCGCGACGGTCTGGTCTGTCACGTGCTGCTCGTGGAGACGCCCGGCGGTCTCGTGCTCGTCGACTCGGGGTTGGGGCTGCGGGACGCGGAGTCGCCCGCCAGCCGTTTCGGTCCGGCGCGCTTCTATGTCCGCCCGGCGTTCGATCCGCAGGAAGCTGCCGTCAACCAGGTCCGACGTCTTGGGTTCGAGCCCAGCGACGTTCGGCACATCATCGTCACCCACTTCGACGCGGACCACGTGGGTGGCCTTGCCGACTTCCCTTGGGCGCAAGTACATCTCACCGATGCAGAGGCGTTCGGAGCGTTGCATCCGAAGACGGTCCTGGAGAAACAACGCTACCTGCCGGCCGGATATGCGCACGGGCCGGTACTGGTTGAGCATTCGCCTGCGGCCTCCGAGTCGTGGCGCGGTTTTCCCGGCGCAAAAGAGCTGACCGAGATCGCCGATGGCATCGTCCTGATCAGCCTGCCGGGGCATACCCGCGGGCACGCCGCGGTGGCTGTCGACGCGGGCGACCGCTGGATTCTGCACGTCGGCGACAGCTTCTACCACCACGGCCAGCTCGACGGCAGCAATACCGCGCCGCGCGCCCTGCGTCTGATGGAACGCTCAGTCGCCTTCGACTGGAAGAAGGTGCAGGCCAATCATCAACGCCTGAGCGAACTTTGGGCGGCCGGCGAACCTGATCTCTGCCTTGTCAACGCCCATGATCCGCAGCTGCTGCGGCAAGTGGCCACCTAGACTGGTACGGCCGCAGTGGACGCTGTCGGACGAAGGTCGGCCACCAGAACCACGGGCCCAGTAGCCGCACCAGGCACGGCACGATGAACGACCGCACCACCAGGGTGTCGAGCAGCAGGCCGATGCAGACCGTCGACCCCATCTGGCCGATGGTCCGCAGATCACTGGACAGCATGGCCAGCATGGTGAACGCGAACACCAGGCCCGCGGAGGTGACGACGCCGCCGGTACTGCCCAGTGCGCGGATGAGCCCGGTGTTCAGGCCGGCGTGGATTTCTTCCTTGAGCCGGGCGACCAGCAGGAGGTTGTAGTCCGAGCCGACGGCCACCAGCACGATGAACGTCAGCGGCAAGATCAGCCAGTGCAGAGGTAGCCCGATCAGGTGCTGCCAGATCAGCACCGACAGCCCGAACGCGCCGGCGTAGGAGAATGCCACGGTGCCGGGAATCACCAAGGCGGCCACCAGGGATCGGGTGATGATCATCATGATCAGGAAGATCAGCACAAAGGCCGCGATGGCCGCGATCATCAGGTCGTTCCGCGCGTACAGCTGGATGTCCTTGTTGTTGGACCCCGATCCGCCGATGTAGATCGTCGACCCGGCCAGCGACGTCTCCTTCAGCGCGATCTTGATGGCGTCGGGGAACTGTTCGACGTGCTCGATGCCCTCGGGTCCCATCGCGTTGCCCTCGTGGGTGACGATGAAGCGAGCGGCATGGCCGTCGGGCGACATCATCAGCGCCATACCGGTTTTGATGTCGTCGTTGTCGAACGCCTCACGGGGGATGTAGAAGAAGTCGTCACTGCGCGACGCGTCGAAGTCGTTGCCGACGTTGATCATGTCGTCGAAGGTCTGGTCGGTGTTCTTGTTCTGAATGTCGGTGGGACCGTAGTTGTTGACGATCAACGCCAGCAACGCCTGGTTGTCGGCGACCGTCTGCCGCAGCAGCGACACCATCTGTGGCATGAGGCTGTCGATCACCTCGAAGGAGCCGACGGCCTTGCCGATGTCGGCGGCGAGATTGTCGACCTTGTCGATCACGTCGAACAGCGACCGGAACGACCAGCACACCGGAATGTCGAAACAGTGTGGTTCCCAATAGAAATACGCGCGCAGCGGGCGCATGAAATCGTCGAGGTTGGCGACCGCGTCGCGCATGTCGCTTGTGACCTGCTCCATGTCCTCCAGCGTCAGCACCGTGTTGTGCAGCTCGTCGGCGAGTGTCTGCGTCAGGTCGGCCGTCTTCTGCAGCACCTCGATGCTGTGCGCAGTGATCTTCGCCTGCTTCGCGGTGTTCTCGTTGTTGTGCTGGGTGAACGGCAGCTGCTGGCCGTTGCCGCTGCCCTGCGTGGTGAAAAGGTAAGGGATGGAGGCGTGTTCGAGCGCACGGCCCATGGGCCGGGTGATGCTCTGCACCATCGCCACCCCGGGCAGGCGGATCAGGGCCTTGGCCACCCGGTCCAGCGAGATGAAGTCGGCCGAGTTGCGCATGTCGTGGTCGGCCTGGACCATCAGCATCTCGCTGAACAGCTTGCTCTTGGGGAAGTGCCGGTCGGCGGCCTGAAATCCCTGATTGGCCGGGGCGTCTGACGGCTGGTAGGTCCGGTCGTCGTAGCTGACCCGGTAGGTCGGCACGAACACCGCGCCGGCCGACACGACTGCGACGCTGGCGACGAGGATGGGCTTGGGCCAGCGTACGACGGCGGTGCCGATGCGTCGGTAGAGCTTGGCCTTCGCGGCCTGCTTCGGGTCGAAGAGCCCGAACAGGCTGCCGACGCTGAGCAGTGCGGGCCCGATGGTCAGGGCACCGGCGATGGTGATCAGCATGCTGACCGCCACAGCCGGGCCCATGGTGTGGAAGTAGTTCAGCCGGGCGAACGTCAGACACGCGCAGGCCCCGGCAATGGTCAGACCCGAGCCGACGATGACGTGCGAAACACCCCGGTACGCGGTGTAATACGCGTCCTCGCGACTCTCGCCGGCCAGGCGGGCTTCGTGATATCGGCCGATGAGGAAGATGCCGTAGTCGGTGCCGGCACCCAGGGTCAGTGAGATGACCATGTTGGTGGCGAACGACGACAACGGGATGACGCCGTAGTGCCCGAACGCGGAGATGACGCCCTTGACCGACAGCATCAGCAGGATCACCCCGAAGAACGGCACCAGCATGGTGACGACGGAGCGGTAGACCAGCAACAGCATGAAGATGATCAGGAACATCGTCGCGATGGTGATGTTGTTCAGGCTGGAGTTGGCGATGAGGACGGTGTCGGCCGCCAGCGGCGCCGCGCCACTGACGTAAACCTTAAGGCCGGCAGGCGGATTGGAGTTCTTGACGATCTGCCTGACGGCATTGACCGAGTTGTTGGCCTCCATCTGCCCGATGTCGCCGGCGAGGCGCAGCAGGACGTAGGCGGCTTTGCCGTCGAGGCTCTGGGCGCCGGCGGCGGTGATCGGCTTGCCCCAGGTGTCCATGACGTACTGCACGTGCGTGCTGTCGGCGTTGAGCGTGCGGACCAGGCCTGCGTAGTAGTCGCGGTCCTGTTCGGTAAGGCCGCGATCGGCTTCCAGCACCAGCATGGTGAGGCTGGTGGAGGTGGACTCGTGGAATTCCTTACCGATGGTCAGCATCGCCACCTGCGACGGCGCGTAGGTCGGCACCATCGGGCCGGCGAGTTCCTCGGCGACGCGTTCGATCTGCGGCACAAAGGTATTCGTGATCACCGCGAGCAGCGCCCAGAAGACGATGATCGGGATGGCCAGGAAGCGAACGGTTCTGGCGACGAAGGGACGCCTGTGAGCGGGGCGAACGATCGGAGCTGTGCTGGTTTCCGTCATGCGGACTTCACCCGGCAGGCGACGTCGGCGTTGCCGTGGTCGTCGGACTGTTCTTCGCGGACAACGTCATTCACCTTCATCCGGCAGCCGACGGTGCCGCCGTGCACCTGGACCGAGATGCTGCCGGAGACCACGGTGAGGGTGGTGGTCTCGGTGTGCGACCACGGCAGTTCGGTGAGCTCGACTTTGTGCGGGTGCCCGCTGATGTCGACGTACGACAGCAGGCCGCCGGAACCGAGGCTGCCGAACACCTCATAGGTGAGGGTCTTGGGGGTGAACTCCGGTGGCGCCTGCGGCGGGTTGACGGCCAGCACCGGTCCCGGTTCGGAGAATTCGTGGACCTTGACCATGCACAGCACGCCGACGCCGATCGCGATGAGGGCGACCAACGGCATCCAGGCTCGTGTGAGGAATCGTCGGGCGTTGGAGCGCTGGCTCACTCGATCACCTTTCGACGTCAGCGAGTTGTATATCAACTAAATTGAGATTAGTCGGTGTAAACACTATCAGTGAATCGACGCGGGGGGCCTTCCAGCTATTCCGCTCGATAAAAGGCGAGGTGAGGGCGTCCAGCTAATTCCCAGAATTCACCAAGGTGGCGTTTCCGAGCCGCTTTTTCAGCTTGATCACGCGGAAGATCTGGGCGGTGACGTTGATGGACGAGATCATGGCGATGACCCCGAGAAAGGTTCGCTCCGAAGGGGTTGCGCCGTGGAGTTGTTCGAGGCTGCCGAGCACGTAGAAACACCCCAGTGAAAAGATCGTGAGGGGGATTGCGAATGTCATCAAAGTCCGCTGATTGTCGATGACCTGGGTGGCATATTCCAGCTCTTCAGCGGTCATCGGCTGGCGCTTGCGGACTTTTGTGAGCGCCGTCTGCTTGGCCCGGACGTGTTCGGCGATCGGTAACTGTGGTTGTTTCCGGAGGCGCTGGATGTAGAAGAACATCACGGTCGCGGCGAACAACAGGGTCAGCAGGGCGACGTCGGCCAGCTTGCCGAACAGGTGCCAGTCGGTGCCGAGGAAGTTCCAATCCATGTGGGCACTCCTTCGCGGTTCGCAGATGGGCGGGACGTTACCTCAGCTAACTGGCAATGCGCGGTCCGTGTCAACTCGGTTGATATAGGGTCTTGATGCCCGACCGCTCATGACACAGACTGACGGTGATGACGCACGTGCAGACCGTCAGGGGCCCGGTGCCCGTCGATCGACTCGGGGCCACGCTCGTGCATGAGCACGTGTTCATCCTGGGTGACGAGATCCGGCAGAACTTCCCGGATTATCCGTCGCAGTGGGACGAGGACGCCCGCGTCGCCGACGCGATCGACCAACTGCGCCAATGCAAATCACGTGGCATCGACACCATCGTCGACCCGACGGTGATCGGGCTGGGCCGGTACCTGCCCCGGATTCAGCGGGTCAACGAGCAGGTCGACATCAATATCATCGTGGCGACCGGCATCTACACCTACAACGACGTGCCGTTCCAGTTCCTGCACACCGGCCCGGGCCTGCTGTTCGACACCCCGGAGCCGATGGTCGAGCTGTTCGTCAGGGATATTCGGGAGGGCATCGGCGGTACCGGCGTGCGAGCGGCGTTTCTGAAATGCGCCATCGAGCATCAGGGGCTGACGCCGGGAGTCGAGCGGGTGATGCGCGCAGTCGGTCAGGCACACGTGCAGACCGGCGCGCCGATCACCGTGCACACCGACGTGCACAGCCGCTCCGGACTCGTCGCGCAGAAAGTGCTGGGGGAGGAAGGCGTCGACCTCAGCAAGGTGGTGATCGGGCACTCCGGCGACAGCACCGATCTCGATTACCTGTGCGCGCTCGCCGACGCCGGTTCGTACCTCGGCATGGACCGCTTCGGGCTCGACATCCTGTTGCCGTTCGAGCAGCGGGTGGACACCGTAGCGGAGCTCACCAGACGCGGTTACGCCGAGAAGATGATGCTGGCGCATGACAGTTCGTGTTTCATCGACTGGTTCTCGCATGAGGGCAAACTGGCGGCGGTGCCCAACTGGAAGCTGACGCACATCAGCGACGACGTGCTGCCCGCGCTGCGTGAACGCGGCGTCACCGATGAGCAGATCACGACGATGTTGGTAGACAATCCGCGCCGGTATTTTCAATGACGCGTCTGCTACTGATCTCTGATACGCACGTACCAAAACGCGCCCGCGACATGCCCGCCCGGGTCTGGGATGAGGTGGCCCGCGCTGATGTGGTTCTGCACGCAGGCGACTGGGTGGACGTGGCCCTGCTCGACGAACTCGAGCAGCGAGCGACGCGTCTGGTCGCCTGCTGGGGCAACAACGACGGCGCGGACCTGCGGGCCCGGCTGCCTGAGCGGGCCGACGTGACGCTCGAGGGCGTCCGGTTCACTGTCACGCACGAAACCGGAGCGTCGGCGGGACGCGATGCGCGCATGGCCCGGCTGTGCCCCGACACCGACGTACTGGTGTTCGGGCACAGTCACATTCCGTGGGACAGCACCGCGGCCACCGGCCTGCGGCTGCTCAACCCCGGCTCGCCGACCGACCGCCGGCGTCAGCCGTACTGCACCTACATGACCGCGACAGTGGCCGGGGGAGTACTGGCGGATGTGGAGTTGCATCGGCTGTAATGGGCGCATGGAGCAGAAGCCGCCCACAGATGCCATCGCCGCCGCCAACCGCGCACACACTGCGACGCTCCCCTTCGCGGACACCCGGGACTTCGAGGACGCCGACCGTGGCTTCATCGCCGCGATGGAGCCGTGCGTCGTCACTGCGGCCGACGGAAGAGT
Organism: Mycobacterium sp. ST-F2; assembly: GCF_001905655.1. Taxonomy (GTDB): domain Bacteria; phylum Actinomycetota; class Actinomycetes; order Mycobacteriales; family Mycobacteriaceae; genus Mycobacterium. The sequence goes on along the minus strand of NZ_JMHT01000027.1, from coordinate 69,860 downwards.
GGTGTGGGACAACGACTCCTACAACTTCCTGAACGGCGACGCACCGGACAGCGTGCACCCGAGCCTGTGGCGGCAGTCCCAGTTGTGCGCCAAACAGGGCCTCTACGAGGTGGTACCGGGCATCTACCAGGTCCGCGGCCTGGACCTGTCGAACATCAGCTTTATCGAGAGTGACACCGGCATCATCGTCATCGATCCGCTGATCTCGACAGAGACCGCCGCGGCGGCGCTGGCGCTGTACCGCGCGCACCGCGGTGACCGTGCGGTCCGGGCCGTCATCTACACGCACAGCCATGCCGACCACTTCGGCGGTGTGCTGGGCGTGACGTCGCAGGCTGAGGTCGACGCCGGCCACGTCGTGGTCATCGCGCCGGAAGGTTTCACCGAGCACGCGGTGCAGGAAAACGTCTATGCCGGAACGGCAATGGCACGGCGGGCGGGCTACATGTACGGCGCGGCGCTCGACCGCGGTCCGCAGGGGCAGGTCGGCTGCGGCCTGGGGCAGGTCGGGTCGACGGGTGAGGTGGCACTGATCGTGCCGACGCTCGACATCAAGGTGACGGGCGAGACGCACACCATCGACGGCGTCGAGATCGAATTCCAGATGGCGCCCGGCACCGAGGCGCCCGCCGAGATGCATTTCTACTTCCCGCAATTCCGCGCGCTGTGCATGGCCGAGAACGCCACCCACAACCTGCACAACCTGCTGACGCTGCGCGGCGCCCTGGTCCGCGACCCGCACGGCTGGGCGGGCTACCTGACCGAGGCCATCGACACCTTCTCCGGCCGCGCCGACGTCGTCTTCGCATCGCACCACTGGCCGACGTGGGGGCAGGACAACATCGTCGAATACCTGTCGCTGCAACGGGATCTGTACGCCTACCTGCACGACCAGACGCTGCGCCAGCTCAACCAGGGCTACACCGGCATCGAGATCGCCGAAACCTTCCAGATGCCACCGGCTTTGGAGAAAGCCTGGCACACGCACGGGTACTACGGCTCGGTCAGCCACAACGTCAAGGCGGTCTACCAGCGCTACATGGGCTGGTTCGACGGCAACCCGGGGCGGCTCTGGCAGCACCCGCCGGCCGCCGCGGCGCCGCGCTACGTCGCGGCCATGGGCGGCATCGACCGGGTGGTCGAGTTGGCGCAGGGCGCGTTCGACGAGGGCGACTTCCGTTGGGCGGTAACCCTGTTGGACCACGCGATCTTCACCGACGAGCACCACGCCGCGGCCCGTGAGCTGTACGCGGACACCCTGGAGCAGATGGCCTACGGCGCCGAGAACGCCGTGTGGCGCAACTTCTTCCTGTCGGGTGCCACGGAACTTCGGGTCGGGAACTTCGGCACCCCGACGCAGGCCAGTTCACCGACCTTGCTGGCGCAGCTCAGCCCGGAGCAGATGTTCGACACCTTCGCGATCAACATCAACGGCCCGCGGGCGTGGGACCTGAACCTGGCCATCGACGTGACGTTCCAGGACGTCGCCACCAACTACCGGCTGACCCTGCGCAACGGCGTGCTGGTGTACCGCAACGTCGCCGGCGACCCGAGTACCGCACAGGCCACCGTCACGCTGGCGAACAAGTTGCGGCTCTTGGCGTTTGCCGCGGGCGACACCAGCTCGCCGGGTGTCGAGGTGACAGGCGACGCCACTGCGTTGCCCACGCTGCTGGGCGCCATCGACCGGCCCGACCCGGCGTTCAACATCATCACGCCCTAACTGGGCACCCAGTTGCCGTGGAAGCCGGCCGGCACGCGGTGCGGCAGTTTGATGCTCGCGACGTCCTGCAGTGTCTGGGCGTCGAGGATCGCCAGCTCGCTGCGGTCGGTCGGGGCGTCGTAGACGAAGCCCATCAGCACACCGTCGTCCTCGGCGGCGGTCGCCGACGACGGGTGAAAGACGAACTCGCCCAGTTCTTTCCCGGCACCGAAGTGACGGGTTGCGGTGTTGCCGCCGACGAAGTCGTGCTTGAGCAACGTGTCGCTCCCACCGGCACCCTCGCTTATCGTCGGCGCGTAGCCGTAGCGGTGGCGCTTGCCGGTCAGGCGCTCGTCGACGCGCGGGAACTCCTGGGGATGGTCGTCCACGCGGTCCTCGAGGACCTTTCCGGCGGTGAGGTCGATGGTCCACCGGTCCAGCGTCGGCGGGCCCTCGTTGGGGCCGATGTGGTCCGTGTCGAACATCTTCGGGTGCCGCACCACGTCCAGGACGATGGTGTTGTCGTCGGGGGAGTCGTAGGCGTTCATCGGGTGGAAGACGTAGCACGGTTCGACGTCGAACCAGCGCACGTCGGCGTTCCCTCCGTCGCGGGGCATCACGCCGATGCGCGCCGGGTACTTGGGGTTCCACGAGTATGGGAAACGGCGATCCGTCGCGCGGAAACTCGGCTGCCGGGCGGTGACCGGATCGGGAATCTTGACCCGACCGATCAACGCGGACATGAGAAGTCGGGCCGGCAGCCGCAATGCCTTTGGCACCGAGGCCATCTCCGTGGCGATGCCGGCGTCGAAGCTCACCGGCAGGTCGTAGAAGATGACGTGCCGCTCGGTCAGGGAGAAATCATGCATCATCGGGCTGCCGTGGACCTCGACGTCGACAGTGCGCCTGGCTCGGCCATCGGTACCGATCACCGAGTACTGCACGGTGTTGCCACGGGTGAAGCTGTACGAAACCGCATGCAGTTCACCGGTTTCCGGGTCGCGCTTCGGGTGCGCGGTGTAGCCGCCGGTGAGGGTGCCGTCGAAGTCGCAGGCGCCGACGGTGTCGAGTTCCTCGGTGAGTTCGTAGTTGGCGAGGCCGCCCTCGACCAGGGCCAGGGTCTTTCCGGCGTGGCCGAGCACATTGGTGTTCGCGCCGATGCCCGATGGCCCGAAATGTCCTGGGCGGATGGGCTCGCCGAGCGCGGCGGCGGTGACAGGCCCGCGCACCCAGCGGTTGCGGTACCACTCCGCCTTGCCGTCACGGAGGCGGATGCCGTGCACCATGCCGTCGCCGATGAACCAGTGGTAGAGCTCGGGGTCGATCTCGCCGATCGGGTTGGGGCCGTTGCGTAGATAGCGGCCGTCCAGATAGTCCGGGATGGTGCCGGTGACGGTCAGGTCGGTCAGGGTGTACTCGTCGTGCAATGGCGCGAAGGCGCCTTCCAGGTAGCGGTTGGTCATCCCAGAACCTCCATAACAGTGTTATCGGCTGTGGTTACTGGTATAACACTGTTATGAGAAGGGCGCAAGGGTGAGCGACGATATCCGTCGGCAGTTGATCGAGGCCGGTATCGCGATCCTGGAGCGCGACGGCCTCCAGGCGCTGAGCGTGCGCAAGCTCGCTGCCGAGGTCGGCACGTCGACCATGGTGGTGTACACCCACTTCGGTTCGATGACGGGCGTGGTCGACGCCATCGCGGGTGAGGCGTTCGACCGGTTCGCTCAGGCGTTGACGGAGGTGCCCGAGACCGACGATCCGGTGGCCGATTTCTTCTCGATGGGCCGTGCGTATTACGTGTTCGCGATCGCCAAGCCGCAGCGATATCAACTGATGTTCGGCACCGTCGCGCCCGCCGCACTGCTGACTCAGCGCAAGGATCTGACCGTCACCGGACATGCCGGCGGTTCCGACGGGTCCTTCCAGGCGCTGCGCGCTTCCGTCCGTCGGATGATCGACGCGGGACGCATCCGCGACGGCGACGACGCGGCCATCGCCGGGCGTATCTGGAGCGTCATCCACGGTGCCGTAATGCTGGAGATGGCAGGGTTTTTCGGTCATGAAGGGCACGGCGTGGTCGAGATTCTCGGGCCGCTCGTCATCGACGTTCTGGTCGGGATGGGCGACGACCGGGATCGCGCCGTCGCGTCGATGGGGACCATCACTGCGGTGCGGTGACGGTCACCGAACCGGGTTTGCTGGCTTCAATCTTTCGTCGGGGTCAAAATTTGACGAAATCGGCGCGGCGAAGGGGCCGGCCCACAGTAAGGTGACGCGGTGAAATCGGGTACGACCAGCGGCGGGGCTCCGCCTGGCGTGGTGCCAGAGGCGCAGGAACGGAGATTTCCCAGAGGCGAGAACTCGGACGGCGAGCGTGACTTCCGGGCGGCCTTCGACGACCAGGGACGCGCACTCCGCTTGGAACTCTGGCTCGTGATGCTGCTGGGCGTCGGTGCGGTCCTGCTGTTCCACCGGTATTTGCTCAAGGTGCCCCCCGAGCTGCTCGCGTGGGGGCCGCTCCTGATTGTCGCGATCGGGATCCCTGCGGTCCTGCGTTGGCTGAGCGGGTCCAGCAGTCCGGTACGCCGGTGGTCTCAGGCGCTGTTCGTGGTCGCGGCCTACCTCGACATCGCGTGCATGATGGCGGTGCGCACCATCTGCTTGCAGCACGGCATCGACGTGCTGCCGATCATCGTTCCCGTCACCATCCTGATGAGCCTGGTGGTCGTGCAGATCCGGTTCGCCGTCATGGTTCCGGCGATGCTGCTGGGCCTGGCCGGCCTCGCCGTCGCCGAATTGAGCCTCAACACGGTCACCTTCGCGACCCTCTTCCAATTGATGGCGTCCACCGGGATCGTCAGCGTGTCGCTGGCGTCGGCGTACGAATTGGAGAACAACAGCCGCCATGCCTGGCTGCGCCAACGCGAGCTCGACGAGCTCACCCGCCTCGACAGCCTGACCGGCCTTCCCAACCGGCGATATTTCGACGAAACACTGGACGCGGCTGTGGAATCCGCTGCTGTCGGAGAGTCGGTCCTGCTGGCCATTCTCGATCTCGACGAGTTCAAGAGCCTCAATGACCGGTTGGGGCACGCCGCCGGCGACGAGTGCCTGGCAGCGATCGGCGCGCATCTGCGTCAGCAGATCGACACGCGGCATGAGTTCGCGGCTCGCTACGCCGGCGAGGAATTCGCCGTGATGTGGCACGGCACCGCACCGGAGAAGGCGCGCGCCCGTGCAGAACTACTGCGCGAATCGATCGGCACGTTACGCATCATGCGGTCGGATGCCGGCGCGGTGGTCACGGCCTCGGCCGGGTCCGCCGAGATCGTCGTGCCGTCGGACGAGCGACCGCTCACCGCCGAGCGCCGGTCTGGACTGATCCAGACGCTGATCGATCGTGCCGATCGGGCCCTGTACCAGGCGAAAGCAGCGGGACGGAACCGGATTATCAATGACCGCAACATGATTCGCGCCGCAGACCCGCACCGCGCGACACCGTTCACCGCCGACACATCGCCCGGACAACGCACAACCCCTGAACTCCGGACGACGACGTCCACCCTGCGTTTTGTCGACTCGCAGGACGAAGCGGCGTTTCTCGCCCAGTACGAGGCGCAGGGCCGTCGCACCCGGCGGTTCATCATGATCGGCCTGCTTCTGGTGTGCGCCTTCATCTTTGTGTTTCAGGAGTCACTGCTCAAGATCCCGCCAGAGGCATCGACTTTCGGGCGGCTCACGCTCGGACTGGGTATCGCGCCCGCCGCAGTCGTCGCCCTGATAGGCACGAGTTGGATGCGGGTGCGCGTGTGGTCGGCGCCGATCTACGTCGGTGCGGTCGCGGTGATCCTGTCTGCCCAGATGTTCGAGCGGGCGATTCAGACGCCCAAAGGGTTCGATGTCGTCCCGTACCTGATGCCGGTGTCGGTGTTGTTGAGCCTGGCCGTCGTACAGATCGTCTACCGCTTGCTGATGCCGTCGATGGTTGCGCTCACCACCGGCATCATCGTCTGCGAACTGGTCAGTCTGCCCATCACCGGCAATGAGTTCTTGACCATCTGCGCGACCGTCCTCATGGTGTTCGTCTGTTTGCGCTTCGCCTACCTTCTGGAGTTGTCCCGGCGGCTCGATTGGAGTCGCTCGCGGCTTCTCGAAGAACTCAGCAGCACCGATCCGCTGACCCGACTGCCCAACCGTCGGGCCTTCATTGCCGAGCTGCACGGGCGGCTGGGTTCCGTTGTGGCACCGGCGGTGCTGCTGATCGACGTCGACTATTTCAAGCAGTACAACGACCGCCTGGGGCACCCGGCCGGCGACGAATGTCTGTACACCGTGGCCGATCAGCTGCGCGGCGTGACAGGCGAATGCGGCGGCTTCGCGGCCCGCCTGGGCGGCGAGGAATTCGCCGTCATTCTGGCCGGTGATGCCGAGACCACCCACACCGCGGAGAAAGTCCGTGCGGCCGTCACCGGCCGGCGGGACGACGACAGCGACCGCCCCAGTGTCACGGCCTCCGCGGGGCTCGCAGCGTGGCCGGCCGGCGTAACGGTCGATGATCCCGACGCCGCGGCCTCCCAGTTGCTGCGTCGTGCCGACCTGGCGCTGTACGCGGCCAAGCGGCTCGGACGCAATCGCTTGGAAGTCGATGGCGGGAGCCGGCATTCGCCTGTTTAAGCGAATCCGCCGTCGGCCCGCAGGATGGACCCCGTGGTGAAGCTGGACGCGTCGGGCATCAAAAAGAGTGCGGCGCCGACGATTTCGCGAGGCTGACCCGCTCGCTGCAGCGGCAGTGAGCCGAACGCGTTCGACGTGTCCTCGCCCCAGGCCTTGCTGATGTCGGTGAGGAACGGTCCGGCCATCAGAGTGTTGACCCGCACCGTCGGGCCGAACGCTTTCGCGAATCCCTCTGTGAGCGTGTTCAATCCGGCCTTGGCGGCGGCGTACGGCAGCATGTACGCGTCCGGGCGCAGCGAGCCCGACGAGCTGATGTTGATGATCGACCCGCCACCGTCGGCCACCATACGTTCGCCGACCAGCGCCGATAATCTGAACGGCCCCTTGAAGTTCAGGTTCACCACGGCGTCGAACAGCTTCTCCGGCACCGAGCCCAACGACTCGTACAGTGGGGACATCCCGGCGTTGTTCACCAGCACGTCGACCTTGCCGAACTCGTCATAGGCGGCGTCCACCAGGCCGTCCAGCTCGCCCCAGCGGCCGACGTGCACCTGGTGTGCCAGCGCGGCCCGGCCGGTCTCGGCGATGATCTCGGCGGCAGTGGTCTGACACGACTCCAGGTTCCGGCTGGCGATGACGACGTCGGCGCCGCAATGGGCCGCCGCGAACGCCATCTCCCGGCCGAGGCCGCGACTGCCCCCGGTGATCAGGACCACCCGGTCGGTGAGATCGAACAGTTCGTCGGCGTACCCCATGGCGGCTCCTTCGGTGCTGGGGTGGCGTGCTGGTGCCCATGTTGTCATGGCGGTCGCCCCGTGGCGGGGGAGTACGCCCTTGAGCTTGTTTCCCATGAGTTCACACGCCGTTCCACTTATATATATGAGTACTGAAATATCCCATAACTTGTATTGACAACTATGGGGACGTGCCGCACTGTTATTGCCATGCCAAATCAACGGAGCTACGACGTCGTCGTCGTAGGAGCTGGAATCGTCGGCCTTGCGCACGCCTATCACGCCCACTGTCGCGGACTCGCAGTCGCGGTGGTCGATCACGCCGCCGGTGTGGTCGGGGCGTCGGTGCAGAACTTCGGCCACGCGTGCATCACCGCGCAGAACGGTGTCGCGCTGGACTACGCCCGGGCCGGCCGCAGGCACTGGCTGGACCTGTCCCGGCAAGCCGGGTTCTGGTCGAAGGAGGCGGGCACCTACTGTGTGGCCCGGCACGAGGACGAACTGGCCGTCATGCGTGAATTCGCCGACGTCCGGCCCAGTGGTGACGTGCACCTGCTCAACCGTCAGCAGCTGGTCGACCGCGTACCGGTGCGCGATCCCCGCGTCGTCGGGGGCATGTACCTGCCCAATGACCTTCAGGTCGATCCGCGAACCGCGGCGCCGTCCATCGCGCGGTGGCTGGAATCGCAGGGCGTCGACTTCCATTGGCGTACAGCGGCTTCCGGGTTCGAGCCGGGTCTCGTGCATACCTCGCGCGGACCGATACGCACCGAAACCACCTTCATCGCAGTCAACTACGACATCGACCGGCTCTTCCCCGGCCTGGCTGAGCGCGACGGGTTGCTGCGCTGCCGGCTGCACATGATCCGGGCCAGGCTGCCGTTGGCGTTCACGCTGGCGGCACCGCTGTTCACCGGGTGGTCGTTGCTGCGGTACGCGGGTTTCGAGGACCTGCCCAGCGTCGCTGCCGTCGCGCGACGACTGCAGGACGAGCACCCCGACGCGGTGGACATCGACCTGCACCTGATGTTCACGCCGCAGCCCGACGGCTCGCTGCTGATCGGCGACACCCACATCCGGGACGTCGCGGCCGCGCCGTTCCAGTCCGAGCAGGGCTTCGACATCCTGCTCGACCAAACCCGAAAACTGTTCGGAGTCAACGATATCGACGTCAGCGAACGTTGGCAGGGCGTCTACTGCTCGGCCCCGGCGCAGGAGTTCCTCATCGAGGAGCCGGTGGACCGCACCCACGTCGTGACGGTCACCACCGGGATCGGCATGACCACCGGCCTGGGCCTGGCGGCCGCCGCCGTCGAGCGGGCGCTGGCGTCGCCCGTAACTGTCTGAGACACACCAAAACCCAACCACCACAACGGAAAAGGACGCAAAAGTGGAAAGCCAATCAGCACCTGGAATCAGCCTGGTCGTGTTCGACATGGCCGGCACGACGGTCGAGGACACCGGCCTGGTGCAGCAATCCTTCCTGGCCGCCGACGAGCACGCCGGCCTGTCGAAGACCGATGCGGACCGCGCAGAGATGCTGCGCTACGTCGCCGACACCATGGGACAGTCGAAGATCGTCGTGTTCCGCCACCTGAGCCGCGGCAACGAAGAGCAGGCACAAGCGGCCAACAAAGAGTTCGAGCGCTGCTACGCCCAGTTGGTGGCAGACGGCAAGTGCAGCCCCATTCCGCAGGCCGAACATGTCATTACATCTTTCCGGTCGCGCGGTATCAAGGTCGCGCTGACCACGGGCTTCGCCCGGGAAACCCAGCAGGCCATCGTCGAGGCGCTGGGTTGGCAGGACCTCGCCGACGCGGTGCTCTGCCCCGCGCCCGGCGTCCGCGGACGGCCGTACCCCGACATGGCGCTCGCAGCCCTCATGCAGACCGAGACCGATGCAGTGCAGTCGGTGGTGGTCGTCGGTGACACCTCGTCGGACGTCATCACCGGACTGCGCGCCGGAGCGCGCGCTTCGGTCGGCGTGCTGACCGGCGCGCACAACGCTGAGCAGCTATCCGCTGCCGGCGCCACCCACATCCTGGACAGCGTGGCGCAGCTGCCCGGTTTGGTGGCAACCCTGGGCTGATCCGACGACGCACTCCGCGGTGGTCGGATGCCGCACCCTCGGCCCCGACCACCCCCGCTCTTTCACTCTAACCCTTCGCGCTCTCGCACCAAAACCCTTGCCTCGCTGACGATCTCGATGGCGTTTCCACGCCTCCGATCGGCCCCTCTTCTTTCCGCGCTCCCTCTACCCCGCACCCAGTGGAAGTGAACAGCCATGTCGCACACCCTGCTGTCCAAGTCGCGCACCACCAATCCGAACTACGAACGCTGGCGTATCCGCATCTTCGCCATCACCTGGATCGCTTATGCCGGTTTCTATTTCACCCGTCAGACGTTCTCCGTCGCCAAGCTCGGCATTCTCGAAGACCCCGTCCTGCACCTTCACCTGACCAAGAGCGTCATGGCCAATCTCGACGCCGCGTACCTCGCCGCCTACGCCGTCGGCCAATTCGTCTGGGGCCAGGTCTCCGACCGGTTCGGCCCACGGGTGGTCGTGCTCGGCGGCCTGGCCATCTCGGCGATCGCGACCCTGTTCATGGGCCTGCTGCCGGCAGTGGTCTTCCTGCTGCCATTGATGATCGTGCAAGGCCTGGCTCAGTCGACGGGCTGGTCGGGCACGTTGAGCAACATGTCGCAGTTCTTCTCGGTCGGGGAACGTGGCCACGTCCTGGGGCTGTGGAGCACCAATTACGCCGTCGGCGGCCTCGTCGCCGCGCCGGTGGTCGGATGGTTCGCCTACGACGTGTTCGGCAGTTGGCGCGCAGCGTTCTTCAGCGGTGCGGCCATTGTCGCCGTTGTGTTCGTGCTGTTCTTCATCTTCCAGCGCAACAGCCCCGCGGACGTCGGCCTACCGCCGATCGAGGAGTACCGGGCGGCGCAGGACTCCGTTGAGGGAGTCGAGCTCGACGCCACCGCAGAGGACGAGGCCATCGCCGAACCCAGTTCGTCGTGGCGCGAGTCCCTGGCCGTGGTACTGAAGGATCAGATGGTGAGAACCCTTGGGGCAGCGTATTTTCTGCTCAAGCCGGCCCGCTACGCCATCCTGTTGTGGGGTCCGGTGATCGTCGCCGAACAGCTGCACGACAGTGACAAGTTCACCGCGGTGACCGTCCCGGTGGCGTTCGGCATCGCCGGTGTCATCGCCCCGATCCTGCTGGGCCGCATCTCGGACAAGGTGTTCAAGGCGCGCCGGGTGCCGGCGAGCGTGATCAGCCTGGCCGTGCTGGTCGTGGTGCTCATGCTGTTCGGGCCGCTGACCGCGACGGGCAATGTGTGGGTCATGGTCGGCGTCCTGGCCCTGATCGGCCTGACCGTCTACGGCGCTGATGCCATGATCTCGTGCATCGCGGCCGTCGACTTCGGTACGTCCAAGCACGCGGGCACGGCGACAGGGATCATCAACGGTTGCGGCTCGGTCGGTGCCATCCTCGGTGGTCTGCTGCCGGGTTACCTGGGTACCTCAGCACTGTTCTACGGCTTCGCCGGGGCCGCGTTCATCGCCATGCTGCTGTTGATTCCCTACTGGAATCGGATGCCCGCGGCCGACTAGCGCCCGTCAGGCGCGGACGTCGATGGTGCGGGCGTTGACGATGCTGAAGGCCACCACGTCGGGCCGGTATCGGTCGTCGGAATATTCGAAGGCCACCCCGAACTGGTCGCGTGAGGTACGACGCTCACGCAACAGGGGACTGCCCCGCTCGATGTGCATGTTCTCGGCGTCGACCTCGTCCGCGGCGACGGCGTCCAGCACGTGTTCCATGGCGTCCCACTGCACCCCACGGTCGGTCAGGTAGTCGGTGATGGAGCCGGAGTCGGTGTCGAATTCGAACAGCAGCGAACCCACCGCGTCGGTGAAACTGCTCCGCTCGATCATCGCCGGCTCGCCGTCGAGCAGTCGCACGCGCAGCACTTCGACGACGAAGTCGTCGGTGGTCAGGCTCAGTGCGGTGGCCGCGGTTTCGCCGGCGCGTCTGCGTGAGACCTCCAGGGTCCGGCTCCCCGCCTTTCGGCCGTTGCGTTCGGCCCACTGGGTGAACGGCGTGAACGTGTCCAGTGTCTGGCGGACGTCGTGGCTGCGGACGGTGGCGGGCTTGCCCCGCGAAATGCGGATCAGGCCTTCGTTTTTCAGCGTCGCGAGGGCCTGGCGGACGGGCCCTCGCGACACGTCGAACTCCGCGCACAATGCGCTCTCGGCGGGCAGTGACTCACCGATCTGGTACTCGTGTCGCGTGATCCGCTGCCGCAGCACCGCCGCGACGTGCTCATGACGCGACCGGGAGCCGACCATCGGTGTACCGCCTCTCGGTGTCTTGTCATGACAACTTAGCTGCATAGTATTGCCCGTCAGCGCACAACCGCTGTGGAGGAAACCGCCCATGCAACTGCTTCTGATCCGTCACGCCCTGCCGCTGCGCAGCGAGCCCGGCGAGGGCGCCGACCCCGATCTGTCCGAGGAGGGCATCGCGCAGGCCATGCGGCTGCCCGACGCGCTCAAGCGGTACCCGATCACCCGGCTGCTCAGCAGCCCGCAGAAGCGCGCCATCCAGACCGGTCAGCCGGTGGCCGACGCGCTCGGACTGCCCATCGAGGTCGACGACCGGCTCGCCGAGTACGACCGCGACATGGCGCAGTACATCCCGATCGAGCAGATCGCGGCCGAACACCCCGAGGAGATGGCCCGGCTGATGTCGGGTCATCTCCCCAGCAGTGTCGATGAAGAGGCGTTCCTGGCCCGAATCACCGAAGCCGTCATGGACATCGCGAGCGAGGCCGAGGCCGACGACACCGTTGTGATCTTCAGTCACGGCGGTGTCATCAACGGCCTGCTGCACGACATCCTGCCGACCGAGCGCATCCTGTCGTTCCAGGTCGACTACACGGGAATCACCCGGCTGCTGGCCTCGCGCAGCGGCCGCCTGGCCGTGGCCGGCGTCAACAGCGTCGAACACGTGTGGGACCTGCTGCCGCGAAATCAGCGGTGGTAAACAGTTCGGGTGGCAGGGCGAGCGAAGCGACGGGGGAAGATGTGACGGGCCTTGACGGTTTGGACCTGACCGCCCTCGACGCGCACCTGCGGGATATCGGGGTGGCCCGCACCGGTGAGCTGCGCGCTGAGCTGATCGCCGGCGGCCGGTCGAATCTGACGTTCCTGGTGTTCGACGACGCCGCCAAATGGGTGCTGCGCCGGCCGCCGCTGCACGGCCTGACACCGTCGGCGCATGACATGGCCCGTGAGTACAAAGTCGTTGCGGCGCTTGAAGTTACGAATGTCCCGGTGGCACATCCGGTGACGATGCGGAACGACGACTCGGTGCTGGGTGCGCCGTTCCAGATGGTCGAATTCGTGCCCGGACGAGTGGTGCGGTACTCGGCCGAGCTCGACGCGCTGGGGGATCAGCAGGCCATCGACGCCTGTGTGGACGCGCTGATCAAAGTGCTCGCCGACCTGCACGCCGTGGACCCGGAAGCCGTGGGGCTCGGGGACTTCGGGAAGGCCAACGGGTACCTGGAACGACAGGTGCGGCGCTGGGGCTCGCAGTGGGATCTGGTGCGGCTGCAGGACGATTTGCGTGACGCTGATGTGCGTCGGCTGCATGCCGCGCTGACCGAGAAGCTGCCGCCGCAGAGCCGCAGTGCCATCGTGCACGGCGACTACCGCATCGACAACACCATGCTCGACGCCGTCGACCCCACCAAGGTGAGGGCGGTCCTGGACTGGGAGATGTCGACGCTCGGTGACCCGCTGTCCGACGCCGCGCTGATGTGTGTCTATCGGCACCCGATGTTCTCCATGGTGCATTCCGACGCGGCGTGGTCGTCGGAGAAGATTCCGTCGATGGACCAGCTGGCCGAGAAATACTCCGTCGCGGCCGGGCAGCCTTTGGACCACTGGGAGTTCTATCTCGCGCTGGCGTACTTCAAGCTGGCGATCATCGCCGCCGGCATCGACTTCCGCGCCCGGATGGGCTCCGTTGCAGCCGGCGGCGACGATTCTGTCGGTGAGGCCGTCGCGCCGCTCATCGCCGCCGGATTGGCTGTTCTTTCCTAGCGCGAGCGTGCGTGTCTGCACGCAACACGCCGTGGTCTTCGTGCAAAAACGTCACGCTCGTGGCTGACGAGCGTGACGTTCTTGTACACCGGGGGCGGCGTGTTGACGTACAAACACGGCCGCTCGCGGTGATTTAAAGTCCGGCCTTCAGGTTCTTCTTCGCGGCCAACCGCAGTTGCAGGATCCGGGTGGTGGCGACCGCGAAGGTCAGCAGGCCGCCGGCGATGGCCGCGAGCAGGATGGTCACGCCCAGCTGCACCTGGTGCAGCTTCCAGCCGAGCAGGACGATGTCGACCGGGGTGTCGTTCTGGATGACGAACACCAGCAGCAGGATCAGGATCAGGAAACCGAGGATCAGTGCAGTCCACAGCGCTGCGGTGCGGGTGAACTTGACTGCCGATTCGGGCGTCGTGGGTTTCTTGACGGGGGCCGAATCAGACTTGGGGGCCTTGGGTGCCGGCGGTTCGGCGTGAGTGGGAGCGGCCTTGGGCTCCGGCCCGGTCGGCCCAGGGGTAGACGCGTGATCGCTACTCATACGCACCATCTTGACGGTTCTCCGGGCAGGATGCCGGGAACTGCGACACCAATTTTCGAATAACGCTAGGGTCGGCCTGAGTGCTCGACGCCGAAAGGACGTTCGGATGGCGCGAATTCTGGCCACTGTGGCCTTGCTGCTTGCTGCCGTGTTGACGGGTTGTGGCAGCGCCAATCCTCTGGGCGGGGGCAGCATCTCGGGTGACCTCAAGTCCATCGTGGTGGGGTCTGCCGATTTCCCCGAATCGAAGATCATCGCCGAGATCTACGCGCAGGCATTGGCGGCCAACGGCTTTACCGTCGGCCGCCAATTCGGCATCGGGAGCCGCGAGACGTACGTCCCTGCCGTCAAGGATCATTCGATCGACCTGATCCCCGAATACACCGGTAACCTGCTGCAGTACTTCGACCCGAAGACCAAAGCCACCGCCGCCGATGACGTCGAATTGGCGCTCGCCCGAGTGCTTCCCGGCGATCTGTCGATCCTGACGCCTTCGCCGGCCGAAGACACCGACACGGTGGCGGTGTCGGCGGAGACCGCCAAGAAGTGGAATCTGAAGACCATCGGCGACCTGGCCCAGCATTCGGCCCAGGTGAAATTCGGTGCGCCGTCGGAGTTTCTGCAGCGGACCGAGGGGCTGCCCGGGCTGAAGGCCAAGTACGGCCTCGACATCGCGCCGTCCAACTTCATCGCGATCAGCGACGGTGGGGGACCGGCCACGGTCCGGGCTCTGGTCGACGGAACCGTCACCGCGGCAGATATTTTCAGCACGTCCCCGGCCATCGTGCAGAACAACCTGGTGGTGCTCGAGGATCCGAAGCACAACTTCCTTGCCGCCAACGTGGTGCCGCTGGTGGCGTCGCAGAAGAAGTCCGATCTGCTCAAGACCGTGCTGGACTCCGTCAGCGCGAAACTCACCACGAAGGCGCTGATCGACATGAACACCGCGGTGTCCGGCAACAGCGGCGTCGACGCCGATCAGGCCGCGAGAAAATGGGTGCAGGACAACGGGTTCGACAAGCCGGTGAGCCGATGATCTCTTTCGACAAGGTCACCAAGAGCTACGGCGGCGTGGTCGCCGTCGATGAGTTGACCCTCGAGATCGCGGAGGGCACGTTGTCGGTGTTCGTCGGCCCGTCGGGCTGCGGCAAGACCACCTCGATGCGGATGATCAACCGGATGATCGACCCGACGTCGGGCACCTTGACCGTCGACGGTGCCAACGTCGCCACCGTCGACCCGGTGAAACTGCGGCTCGGTATCGGGTACGTGCTGCAATCAGCCGGGCTCATGCCGCATCTGAAAGTGGTCGACAATGTCGCCACCGTTCCGGTCCTCAAGGGTGAATCCCGCCGTAGCGCAAGGAAAAAGGCGTTGGGCGTGTTGGAGCGCGTCGGGCTCGACGTCAAGCTTGCCGACCGCTACCCGGCCCAGTTGTCGGGTGGGCAGCAGCAGAGGGTCGGCGTGGCCCGTGCCCTGGCGGCGGACCCGCCCATTCTGCTGATGGACGAGCCGTTCAGCGCGGTCGACCCCGTGGTCCGCGAAGACCTGCAGGCCGAAATCCTGCGGCTGCAAAGCGATCTGCGCAAGACCATCGTGTTCGTCACGCACGATATCGATGAAGCCGTCAAGTTGGGCGACCGCGTCGCGGTGTTCGGACCCGGTGGCACCTTGCAGCAGTACGACGCGCCGAGGCGGTTGCTGTCCAACCCGGCCAACGCATTCGTCGCGGGGTTCGTCGGCGCTGATCGTGGCTACCGCGGGCTGCAATTCCGCGACGCAACCGGACTTCAGCTCCGCGACATCCGCACCGTCGCCGAGCCAGCGGTCGACGCACTGGAACTCGGCGCGGGCCAATGGGCCCTGGTGGTCAACGCCGACGGCACCCCCTACGCCTGGATCAACGCTCACGGAGTGGGTCTGCATCGCCACGGAAAGTCCTTGTACGACAGCACCATTGCCGGCGGTTCGCTGTTCCGGCCAGACGGCACCCTGCGGCTGGCGCTGGACTCGGCGCTGTCGTCACCGTCCGGGCTGGGCGTGGCGGTCGACGAACGGGGCCACGTGGTCGGCGGTGTGGGCCTCGACGATGTGCTGGCAATCATCAAGAGCGGCAAGGGCGAACAGTGCGATACCTGCTGACCCACCTGGAAGGCGCGTGGCTGCTCACGCAGATTCACCTACGGCTGTCCCTTCTGCCGCTGCTCATCGGGGTGCTGATCGCCGTGCCGCTGGGCGCTTATGTGCGGCAGCGTCCGCGGCTGCGCCGGATCAGTACCATCACGGCCAGCGTCGTCTTCACCATTCCGTCGCTGGCACTGTTCGTGGTGCTGCCGTTGATCATCCCGACGCGGATTCTCGACGAGGCCAACGTCCTGGTCGCTCTGACCTTGTACACCGTGGCGCTGCTGATGCGGACGGTGCCCGAAGCGCTGGACGCGGTGCCCGCGGCCACCCGCGAGGCGGCCACCGCCATGGGCTATCGGCCGCGCACCCGGTTCTTGAGAGTAGAACTGCCGCTGGCGATTCCGGTCCTCACGGCAGGGATGCGGGTGGTTGCCGTCACCAACATCTCGATGGTGTCGGTGGGTTCGGTGATCGGCATCGGCGGGCTGGGCACCTGGTTCACCGAGGGATATCAGGCTGACAAGAGCGACCAGATCATCGCCGGCATCATCGCCATCTTCGTGCTGGCGGTGGCCGTCGACCTGATCATCCTGAGCCTCGGCCGGCTGGCCACCCCGTGGACCCGGGCGAAGGCAGCGGCATGAACTTCCTGCACCAGGCCCTCGCCTACATCTTCACCGCGGCCAACTGGACCGGTCCGGCCGGACTCGGCATGCGCATGCTGGAACATCTCGAGTACACCGGCATCGCGGTGTTGTGCAGCGCGCTGGTCGCCGTTCCCGTGGGCATGTACGTCGGGCACACCGGCCGCGGCACGGCGCTGGTGGTCGGTGGCGTCAACGCCCTGCGCGCCCTGCCCACGCTCGGCGTCCTGCTGCTGGGGGTCCTGCTGTGGGGACTGGGCCTGCTGCCCCCGACCGTCGCTCTGATGCTGCTGGGCATTCCGCCGCTGCTGGCGGGGACGTACGCCGGCATCGCCAACGTCGACCCGGTGGTCGTCGATGCCGCTCGCGCCATGGGCATGACCGAGCGTCAGGTCCTGCTGCGTGTCGAGGTGCCGAACGCGATGCCGCTGATCGTCGGCGGGCTGCGGACCGCCACCCTGCAGGTGGTCGCCACCGCAACCGTCGCGGCGTACGCCAGTCTGGGCGGCCTCGGCCGGTTCCTGATCGACGGCATCAAGGTGCGCCAGTTCTATCTCGCCCTGGTCGGCGCCCTGCTGGTGGCGGCCCTCGCCCTCGCGCTGGACGCCGCCTTGGCGCTGGCTGTGCGGGCATCGCGGCCCGGCCCGGCCGGAGTTGCAATCGTGACTGCGAAGCCGGGCCTTCGTCGCCTACGGTAGACGGGTGAGCGCACCGCAGTCTGATGCCAGCCCCGATGCTGCAGAACCCGCCTGGCCGGCGATTCTGACCTGGCGCGCGCAGGACGTATCACGTATGGAATCGGTGCGGGTCCAGTTGTCCGGCAACCGGATCAAGGCGTACGGCCGGATCGTGGCCGCTGCCACCGACATTCACCCCGCGTTCAGCGCGTCCTACGACCTGGTCACCGACGAGAGCGGGGCGACCAAACGCCTGTCGCTCACCGTCACCCTCGCGCAGCGCGAACGGCAACTCTCCATCGCCCGCGATGAAGAGAACATGTGGATGGTCCAGGACCACCAGAATCAGACCCGTCGGGCCGCCTACAACGGAGCGCTGGACGTCGACGTGGTCTTCAGCCCGTTCTTCAACGCACTGCCCATCCGTCGTACCGGGCTGTACCACCGGACCGCCTCGGTGTCCCTGCCCGTCGTCTATGTGCGCGTGCCGGATCTGACGGTCGAACCCGTGACCATCGGCTACGTCAGTGCCGGCCCGGGCAATCCCATCAAGCTGGACTCACCCGTCGCCGACACCGCCATCACCGTCGACGACGACGGCTTCATCCTCGACTATCCCGGACTGGCAGAGCGGATCTGATCACCCCGCCCGCGCGCCCCTCCGCGGCCAGCTCTTCGCGCCAGCCGTCGGCACCGATGGTCGTCGTGATGATCTGCGGTCGGTGGAAGCTGTCGTAACGGACCCGCGCCGCATGGCCGCTCTCCACCAGCTCGGCCACCGATTGCGCCTCGACCAGCGATGAGCGCGCCTGGCTCAGCAGCTCCATGGCCCGGTCCAGCATGACCGTCAGCTCAGTGGCATTGGCCTCGCACATGGCCCGGACCAGGTCGGGTGCGGTGGCCGCGACTCGCGTGCCGTCGCGGAACGACCCCGCCGCCAGGGCGAAGGCCAGGGGGACTTCGCCGGCTGTCGCGGCCAGGGCCTCCGCCAGCAGGTGCGGCAGGTGCGAGATGGCGGCAGCCGCGGCGTCGTGTTCGTCGGAGCGGGCCGGCACGATCACGGCCCGGCAGTCCAGCGCCAGGTGCATCACCTGGGCCCACACGTGCGGGTCGACGTGGTCGTCCACGCTCAGCACCCACGGCGCCCCGGCGAACAGGTCGGCGGTGCCGGCCGTCCAGCCGGAGTGTGCGGTGCCGGCCATGGGGTGCCCGCCGACGAAGTTCTTCAGTAGGCCGTACTGCTGAACCTGTTGCAGCACATTGCCTTTGACGCTGACGACGTCGGTCAGCGGGCAGTCCGGGGCGGTGTCGCGGACGCGCTCCAGCATGATGGGGAGTGCGGGTACCGGCACTGCCAGGACGATGAGCGCATCGCTCGAGGCGGCGCGTTTGAGGGCGGCGGTGAGGTCCTCGGTCGCGTCGAAACCGTCGGCCGTCGCGCACCTGACCGCATCGATCGAGCGGTTGTATCCGAAGACCTCGCGGCCCATGGCCTGCCCGGCCCGCATCAGCGAACCGCCGATGAGTCCCAGACCGAGCACGCACACCGGAGTTGTCACCTTCCAAGGTTTGCACATGGGCTGTGCGGGGTACATATGGGACCGCTGGTCAAGTGGCACAGTGCGGACTAGCGTTATCCGCATGGGAGTACAGCGCGCGCAGGCACAGCAGCAGGTTGCCGATCTCCCCGACGGGTTCGGTGTCGCAGTCGTCCGGGAAGACGGCGCATGGCGTTGCGTCCCGCTGAAACGCGCGGCGCTGGTGGACCTGACCGCCGCCGAGACCGAACTTCGTGAACTCCGTTCCGCCGGAGCGGTTTTCGGCCTGTTGAACGTCGATGACGAGTTCTTCGTCATTGTCCGCCCGGCCCCCTCCGGGGCCCGGTTGCTGCTCTCGGATGCCACCGCGGCTCTGGACTACGACATCGCGGCCGACGTGCTGGAGAAGCTCGACGCCGACCTGAGCCTGGAAGAGCTCGAAGAGGACGACCCGTTCGAGGAGGGCGACCTCGGGCTGTTGGCCGACCTGGGCCTGCCCGAGGCGGTGCTCGGCGTGATCCTCGCCGACGACGAGTACGCCGACGAACAACTCAGCCGCATCGCCCAGGAGATGGGCTTCAACGACGAACTCGTGGCGGTACTGGACAAGCTGGGGCGTTGAGTTCCGCTGACGAACAGCTGATCCGGCTGGCGCTGGAGGCTGCCCAACTCGCCGGGACCGACGACGTCCCGATCGGTGCGGTGGTCTTTTCCGCCGACGGGGTCGAGCTGGCCCGGGCGGCCAACGCCCGCGAATCCTTGGGCGACCCGACGGCGCACGCGGAAATCCTGGCGCTGCGGGCTGCCGCGGCGGTGCATGGCGACGGCTGGCGGCTCGAAGGCGCGACCCTGGCGGTCACCGTCGAGCCGTGCACCATGTGCGCCGGCGCGCTGGTGATGTCCCGCGTGGCGCGCGTGGTGTTCGGGGCCTGGGAACCCAAGACCGGAGCCGTCGGCTCGCTGTGGGACGTGGTCCGCGACCGGCGGCTGACGCACCGGCCCGAGGTCCGCGGAGGGGTGCTGGAGGCCGAGTGCGCGGCGCTCATGGAGGGGTTCTTCGCCCGGCAGCGCTGATTCCGTTGCTGTCGCATCAGCGAGTTCCGGCCGAAAAGTACGTGAGTTCAGTCGAAGGGGCGATCAACCTGTTGTGATTGAACTGAGGGACCTCTCGCGGCGGGAAAAGGTACCTCGTTTCAGTCAAAGCGGCTTCGAGCGCCCAGTGAGTGAAGCCACGGACTTTCTCGCCCGAGGCCCGTGCGAGTAGTCCCAAAGACGCCCAAGTAGAGCTCAGGTCTCGGACGCAAGGCTGGTTTCGGCGTCACGCGACCAGCGATTAGGGACTAGGGCCCGGGTTCGGTAAGCTGCCACACGGTGGCGTGTCCGAGCGGCCTAAGGAGCACGCCTCGAAAGCGTGTGTGGGGTAACCCCCCACCGAGGGTTCAAATCCCTCCGCCACCGCCATAGAGCCCCTCACCTGTCACCGCAGGTGAGGGGCTTTTTGTAGCAGTTGATATTGCGTTGGCGCAGGGAAAGTCCGAGTAGCCGGCTGCGTCGACGCACAGTCGACGCGCTGCACGCTTGCCGCACTGGAAACGCAAAGGCCAGGCACCCGTGCGGGTGCCTGGCCGTTGTGACAAGGACTAGCGGCCGAAGGTGAAGGCCGATCCGCTGTTGAAGTTGGAGCCACCGACCGGGGTCGCGACGCCTGCGCCGGAGTTGGTGCCGGCCTGGACGCCATCGGGGCCGATCTCGCCGGAGGTGCCGGTGTTGAAGCCGCTGCCGCCGACCGGGGTGTTGACGGCCGCGCCGCCGCCGGTACCGCCGCCGAACGTCGGGATGAAGTCGGCCGGGGCAGGCGCGGCGAACTCGTTGGAGGCGCCGGCGTTGAAGCCGCTGCCACCGAACGGGGTGTTCACGCCCGCGCCGCCGCCGGCGTTGGCACCGCCGCCGAACGTCGGGATGAAGTCAACCGGATTGGGCACGTTGAAGTCGGTGGCCGCGCCGGTGTTGAAGCTGCTGCCGCCGAGCGGGGTGTTGATGGCCGCGCCGGTGTTGGAATCGAAGCCCGCGCCGCCGAAGCCGGCCTCAGTGCCGCTGGCCGTGTTGAACTCGCCGCCGCCCAGCGGGGTGTTGACGCCCGCGCCGCCGCCGGCGTTGCTCGACGCGTCGAAGGGGTGCCAGAACGGGTTCTCGACGTTGAAGCCGCCGCCGCCACCGGCGTTGCCGCTGCCGACCGGGGTAGCGACTGCAGCGCCGGTTTCACCGGAAACCTCGTCGTCAGCCCATGCAGGGGCGGCGACGGCGAGCGGGACCAGCGCGAGGGCTGATGCCGCAGCAAATCCGACCAGACGTCCTGAGTTGCGCATTAGTGATACTCCAATCGTGGTTCTCTCGCGTATGGCCGGTGGACCTTACTCGGTCGTACTCGGTTCCTCCGACCACTACCCTGGTATCGCCGGCCACGGCGCATCCGTTACAGCAGTGAATCAGCTGGTTAACACATAGCTATTTGCTATTGGTCTCGATATGGTCACCGACCCTGTGAATGTGCTGGCAGTTTCGGGCCACGTTGTAGTTGCTGGCGGCTGAGCCGCTACCCATCGCTGAGAACTGCCGGCCCGTACCAATGGCACAGCAGCAGGGCCATCTCGACGTCCAGACGGTCGTCGCCCAGCGGTCGTCCACGGCGTTCCAAGGCCCGCCCGACGCGGTACTTGACGGTGTTGAAATGCACCACCAGCTCGTCGGCCGCCGCGGTGTAGCTACCGCCGTGCCGTAGGAAAACCTGCAACGTCTCCCGCAGTCGGGCATCGCCATCGCCGGCCCCGGCCAGCGGCCCGAGGACCGCGTGCACGAATTCACGTGCGTTCTGCTGATTCTCGCCCATCAGTGCGGCCGCGGCGAAGCCGGGTGCGTCGGCTGCGATGACGTCCGTGAGATCGGCCGTCACCGCGACGTTGTGCGCGCGCAGCGCCTGCCGGTGCGACTGCCGGAAGCCGTCGACGCTGGGTAGCGGCGTCCCCACCGCGACGGCCGGAGAACCCGGATGCGCATCGGTGAACTGCCGGACCCGCTCTGTGGCGCCGGCCGCGGTGGCGCTGGACAGCGGCAGCCAGCCCCAGCCGGTGCGCTGGTCGGCCGCCGTGAAGAGTGGACTGCCTTGCGTGCCGATATGCTCGGCCAACGACCGCAGGAACTGTTCGAGCTTGGCCAGCGCGTCGTCATGTCCGGTGACCTGCCCGCTGCCCGCAGGCCACCACAGCACCACAGCCAGATGGTGGCGGCGCATCGGGTAGCGGATCGCGGCGGTGACCGCCTCGGGGTCGGAGTCGTTGCCGGACAACACCTCTCGCACTCGCAGTATTCGGGTGCTGTTGCGGTTGGCCAGCCAGCGGTCGCGTTCATCCTCGTAGACCGCGACGACCTCCTGGGAGATCCAGTCGATGTAGCGGAACGTCACCGACGTGATGCGCTGCAGTATGGCCAGGCTGAGCTCGGGCGCCATGCCGGTGGCATTGATCTCTTCGGTAGCCGCGTCGAGCGCCACCGCGTGGCCGATGCGGTACGCCCGGGTGAGCGCGTTCATAGGGACGCCGCGTTGCGCCAGTCGGCGGGCGTACTCGAGCGCGGCAGTCGGCGCTTCGATGTTGTCGAGAGATATGTCGTAGCGCAGTGCATGGAAGACGGTCTCGACGTTGCCGCCGACGCTGGCGCCGAGCAGTTCGATGATCTCCGGGTCGCCGCGAAGTTCGGCAATATCGCTGGCCAGGCGATGTTGTACGGAGCGGGCGATCTCAGTCTGGCGGGCGATGAGGCCGGCCATGACGATGGTGTTGGCTTCGGTGACCGCCGCATCCATGTGGCCGACTCTAGGTTGCGCTTTTGTTCGGAGCGTACAAATCGCTGGATAAAGTTGATCGGCGCACGACGGAGTGGTGCACACCACAAACTCCTAGCTTTATGACATGAACCTCGCCACCCTGCCTGACCGCCGCGCCGCCTCGGCGCCACACGCACCGGCCGTCGCCGACGACGACACCGATCTCGACAACGCCGCATTCCTCGACGCCGTCCAGCGCGCCGCCGGGGCGCTGTATCAGCGCGGTGTCCGTGCCGGCGACGTCGTCGGCATCATGCTCCCGAACCGGGCGGCGTTCGTCGTCGCACTGTTCGCCACCTGGCGGCTCGGCGCCGTCGCGACGCCCATCAGCCCGACGCTGGTGCCCGCCGAAGTCGCGTATCAGGTGGCCGATGCCGGCGCCGTCGTGCTCGTGGTCGACCGTGACGTAGATAGCGCGGTCTCCGTCCTCCACGTCGACGACATGGGCGGCGAGCCCCGCACCGAGGCGCCGGTGGTGACGGGCGACGACGACCTGGCCCTGCTGATCTACACCAGCGGCACGACCGGTCGGCCCAAGGGCGTCATGCTCGCCAACGCGAACCTGAATGCCATGTGCGCCATGGTGATCGAAGGCTTCGAGCTGTCCGAGTCCGACCACAGCATGCTCATCCTGCCGCTGTTCCACGTCAACGGCATCGTGGTCAGCGTGCTGTCGCCGCTGCTCGCCGGCGGCCGGGCCACGATCGCCGGCCGGTTCAATCCCGCGACCTTCTTCGAGCGCCTGGAATCCAGCCGCGCCACCTACTTCTCCGCGGTGCCGACGATCTACACCATGCTGCTGGGCCTGCCGGCCGAGGTGCAACCCGACACGTCCGCGGTGCGGTTCGCCGTGTGTGGCGCCGCCCCGGCCAGCGTCGCGTTGCTGGAGGGCTTCGAAAAGCGTTACGGCATCGGACTTGTCGAGGGCTACGGGCTCTCCGAAGGATCGTGCGCGAGCACGGGCAACCCGCTGAACGGGCCGCGCAAGGTCGGCACTGTCGGAATTCCGTTGCCGGGGCAGGAGATTCGCATCGTCGACCTCGCCGGTGTCGAAGTCCCGCAGGGTGAGCTCGGCGAGGTGGTGATCAAAGGCCCCAACGTGATGCGCGGCTACCTGAACCGTCCCGAAGAGACCGAGAAGACCTTGAAGGACGGCTGGCTGCACACCGGTGACGTCGGCCGGTTCGACGAGGACGGCTACCTGGTCCTGGTCGACCGCGCCAAAGACATGATCATCCGCGGTGGCGAGAACATCTACCCCAAGGAGATCGAGACCGTCGTGCACCAGCTGGCCGGCGTCGCCGAGGCCGCCGTCGTAGGACGTGCCAGCGGACTCTACGGCGAAGAGCCGGTGCTGTTCGTCTCCGCGCATCCGGGCGCCGAACTCGACGTGGACCAGATCGCGGCGCACCTGAAGGCGTCGCTGTCCAAATACAAACTGCCCGTGGACATCACCGTGCTGGAGACGCTGCCGAAGAACCCCGTCGGGAAGATCGACAAGCCGTCCCTGCGCAAAACCCTCACCACCACTGATCCGCGAATCTAGCCTGACACCAGCAAAGGAGCTCACATCATGGGATTCATCAAACCGACCCTGCCGAAGGTCGACCTGGAAGAGTTTCTCCGGATGCCGCTGCAGGAGCGGCTGCGGATCATGTGCCTGAAATGGGTGGACGAAGGGTACGGCGCCCCGCGCATGATCCACGTCCTGTACATCCTCAAACTCACGTTCTTTTACGCCCTGGGTGGCGTCGCGATCGCCACCTCGACGTCGCACCTGCCGGCGTTCTGGCACGTGTCGCAATGGTGGGACCAGCCGATCGTGTACCAGAAGGTGATCCTG
Organism: Mycobacterium sp. ST-F2; assembly: GCF_001905655.1. Classification (GTDB taxonomy): domain Bacteria; phylum Actinomycetota; class Actinomycetes; order Mycobacteriales; family Mycobacteriaceae; genus Mycobacterium. The sequence continues at coordinate 45,388 of NZ_JMHT01000027.1, read as the reverse complement.
TGGACCGTCCTGCTGGAACTCATCGGGTTCGCGGGCTCCTGGGGGCCACTGGCCGGCAAGACCAAGCCGATGACGGGCGGATTCCGATTCTGGGCCAAGCCCAACACCATCCGGCTGCGGCCGTGGAAGGCGGTGCCCTTCACCAATGGTGACCGGCGCACCTGGTTCGACATCATCGTGTACCTGGCCCTGATGGCCACCGTGCTGGTCGCGCTGGTGCTGCCCGGTGTGCACAGCGATTCACTGTCGAAGGCGTTGCCGGACAACACCTCCGGTCTGGTGAACCCGGCCCTGTTCGTCGCGCCGATCATCCTGTTCGTGGTGATCGGACTGCGGGACAAGACCATCTTCCTGGCCGGCCGCGGTGAGCAGTACCTGCCCGCGCTGATCTTCTTCGCCACCTTGCCGTTCGTCAACATGATCATCGCCGGCAAGCTGCTGATCGGCACGGTATGGATTTGGGCCGGTGTCTCGAAGTTCGGCCTGCACTTCACCAACGTCATCCCGCCGATGGTGAGCAACAGCCCCGCCATCCCGTTCAAGTGGCTCAAGCGGGCCCATTACCGCAACTTCCCGGAGGACCTGCGTCCGTCGCACCTGGCCACCTTCATGGCGCACGGCCCGGGCAGCATCGTGGAAATCGCTGCGCCGCTGGCACTTCTGTTCTCACCCTGGCCGTGGCTGTCGATCGTGGCGGCCGTGATCATGGTCAGCTTCCACCTGTTCATCATCTCGACGTTCCCGCTCGCGGTGCCGGTGGAATGGAACGTGCTGTTCGCCTACGTCACCATCTTCCTGTTCCTCGGCTTCCCGAATCAGGACGGGTACGCGGTGTGGGACATGACCCCGGGCTGGCTGGCCATCGTGCTCGCCGCGGCGCTGTCGTTCTTCCCGATCCTCGGCAACCTGCGTCCCGACCTGGTGTCGTTCCTGCCGGCCATGCGTCAGTACGCCGGCAACTGGGCCTCGGCGGTGTGGACCTTCACCCCCGGCGCCGAGCAGAAGCTCAACCGCGTCACCCGGTCGTCGCCCAACTCTGCCGACCAGTACGTCGCCTTCGGCTGGGACCCGATCACCGCCGAGGTGTTCACCCAGCAGGTCACCGCGTGGCGGGCCATGCACAGCCAGGGCCGCGGCCTGTACTCGGTGCTGCTGAAGTCCCTGCCCGACATCGACACCCGAGTCGTCCGCGAAGAGGAGATGGCCTGCAATACCATCATCGGGTTCAACTTCGGCGACGGTCACCTGCACAATGAAGACCTGATCCGGGCCATCCAGTCAGAGGCGCAGTTCGAGCCGGGCGAGTTCGTCATCGCCTGGGTGGAATCGCAGCCGATCCACAAGATGACGCAGGAGTACAAGGTGATCGACGCGGCGCTGGGTGTCATCGAACGTGGCACCTGGAATGTGAAGGACCTGGTTGACGAGCAGCCGTGGCTGCCCAATGGCCCGATCCCGCTCAACGTCACGTGGCAGCGCGCCGGAGTCCACCAGTGAGCAATGCGGTTGTGGTCGGCGCCGGGCCCAACGGGCTCGCCGCCGCCATCACCTTGGCCGCCAAGGGAATCGACGTCACGGTGCTGGAGGCCGCCGACCGGATCGGCGGCGGCGTCCGCTCCAGCGAATACGTCCTCCCCGGCCTGGTGTTCGACGATTGCGCCGCTATCCACGTGATGCCTGCCGGTTCCAAGTTCATCAAGAACCTCGGCCTGGATCGCTATGGCCTGCAGTGGAAGTGGACCGAGATCGACTGCGTCCACCCGCTCGATGACGGCACCGCCGGGGCGCTCTACCGCTCGGTCGAGACCACGGCCGCGGGCCTCGGGGTCGACCGAGCGCGCTGGCAGATGCTGTTCGGCGGACCGTCGCGGCAGTTCGACAAACTGTCCGAGGACATCATGGGACCGCTGCTGCGGGTGCCGCGGCACCCGTTGGGACTGGCCAGATTCGGGGCGCCGACGGTGTTGCCCGCCGCGCTGCTGGCCCGCATCTTCCGCACCCCGCAGGCCCGCGCCCTCTTCGGAGGCGTTGCCGCGCATACCTTTCAGCCGCTGCAGCACCCGCTCACGTCGGCCATCGGGCTGGGCATCATCACCGCCGGCCACGCCAACGGCTGGCCGGTCGCCGCAGGGGGATCGCAAGCTATCACCAATGCATTCGAGGCAGTGCTGACCGAACTGGGCGGCAAGATCGAGACGGGCGTGCGGATCACCGCCGCGTCGCAGTTGCCGCCCGCCGACATCACCATCTTCGACCTGTCGCCCACCGCTATCGCCGGGATCCTGGGGGACCGGCTGCCCACACGCGTCCGGCGTGCTTTCGATCGGTTCCGCTACGGCCCAGGCGCTTTCAAGGTCGACTTCGCGGTGGAAGGCGATGTGCCATGGACGAACGCGGACGCCCGCCAGGCCGGCACCGTCCACCTGGGTGGTGATTTCGCCGAGATCGCCACCACCGAGCAGGATATCCACGCGGGCCGGATGCCGGAGCGCCCCTTCGTGCTGGCGTTCCAGCAGTACCTGGCCGACCCGGGGCGGTCGGTCGGTACCGTGAACCCCGTTTCCGCCTATGCCCACGTGCCCAACGGCTACAGCGGCGACGCCACCGAGGCGATCATCACGCAGATGGAGCGGTTCGCTCCCGGTTTCCGCGAGCGCATCGTCGGACAGGCTGTGCGTTCGACCACCGAGATGTCCGTGTACAACACCAATTACGTCGGCGGTGACATCAACACCGGTGCCAAGGACATCCGGCAGCTGGCCTTCGGTCCGCGAACCACGTTGTCGCCGTACACCATCGGTGTTCCGGGAATGTACATCTGCTCGGCGGCCACCCCGCCGGGGCCGGGTGGGCACGGCATGTGCGGGGCGAACGCGGCAGCCGTCGCCCTGGCTCGGTTGGGGCGCTAGTTACACGTTCACCGCGATGGTGTGCATCTCCCAGATGAGCAACTCGGCGCCGTCGTCGGCCGCGGTGATGCATTGTCCGCCAGTTGCGTTGAGCCGCACCGCATCACCGGTGTACAGCGGGCCGGACCCTTCGAACTCGGCCTTTCCGCGGGTGACGAACACGTGGCCATACGGCGCGTCCGGGACCTGCACCGCGCGGCCGGCGTCCAACCGCGCGACGTGCAACGTGGCATAGCTGTTGCCGAAGGTGATGGCGGCGGTGTCGCGGTACTTACGCATGCCGGATGCCATGGGGATCAACGTATTTCCGGCGAGCTCGGCGGAGATGTCGGCTTCCTGATAGCTGGGTGCGCCGCCGAGTTCTTCGGGCGGGATCCACATCTGGACGACGCGCAAGGACTGCCGGTCCCGGCGGCCGGCGCCGTTGCGCTCGGAGTGTCGCAGGCCGGTGCCCGCACTCATTCGCTGGGCCAGCCCCGGGTAGATGACACTCTCGTTGCCCAGCGAATCCTTGTGCACCAGTGAGCCTTCGAGCACCCAGGTGATGATCTCCATGTCGCGGTGGTCGTGTGCGTCGAAGCCCTCACCCGGGGTGACGGTGTCCTCGTTGTTGATCATCAGCAGGCCGTGGGCGTTGGCCGCCAGGTCGAAGTTGCCGGTCGCCGGAAACGACTGCCAGGATTCCAGCCATTCGTTGCGCCAGTGCCAGCGTTCGTCAGCGCGGATGACGCGAACGGGTGTAGCCGTCGTCTGGTTCACCGCTCAATTCTGGCAGGGTGCACCATGGGAGCATGATCCGTTCGCTACAGCGGGTGTCGACTGCCGTGCTGCTGACTGCTGCGCTGCTCGTGAGCGGAGGTTGTCTCGGCCGCCAGTCGGCGGCGGGCGCCCCGGAAGGTGCGATACCCGTCGGACAGTCGAGTCACTCTGTGCAGGCAGGTGGCGTGACCCGCACCTTCCACCTCTACCGGCCCGACGGGCTCAGCGGCCCGGCGCCACTGGTGGTCATGCTGCATGGCGGCTACGGCGACGGGGCCCAGGCCGAACGCGCCTACAACTGGGACACTCAAGCCGACGGCGGTCACTTCCTCGTCGCCTATCCCGACGGCATGGATCGCGCATGGAACGCCGGAACCTGCTGTGGCGTACCGAAGAACCGCGACGTCGACGACGTCGGGTTCATCACGGCGATGGTCGGTGCCATCGAAGCGCAGACCTCCGTCGATCCGTCACGCGTCTATGTCACCGGCATGTCCAACGGCGCCATGATGGCCTTGCGTCTCGCGTGCCAGACGGACCTGTTCGGCGCCATCGCCCCGGTCGCCGGGACGCTCCTGACCGACTGTGCTCGAGCTGCCCCGACTTCGATCCTGCAGATCCACGGCACCGCGGACGACCGCGTACCCTACGACGGCGGGCCAGGAAAGGCCAGGACATTCACGGGCGCACCGAATGTCGACGGACCGTCGGTGCCGACCGTGAATGCGACCTGGCGTGGCATCGACGCCTGCGCGGCCCCGGTGACCTCCATCTCGGGCGCCGTGACGACACAGACCGCGCAGTGCCCGGGCGGGCGCACCGTCGAACTGATCAGCGTCGCGGATGCGGGCCATCAGTGGCCCGGAGGCGTTCCGAGCCCGCTGGCACAACGGCTGGGTGACCTGCCCCCGCCGTCGACCGCGCTGAACGCCACCCACACCATCTGGGAGTTCTTCGCCGGGCACCATCGCTGACACCTTGGATGTCGATCGGTGTGGTGTACCTACTGGTCCTCGCCCGCGGTCTGCGCGTCCCGCCGCCTGAGCTGTCGCTGGCTGAGTAGGCGTCCGCCAGACTTCGGCAGTCACAGGTTCAAGCCGGTCAGCCACGTGTCGATGCGCTCCGCGACCTTCTCCCACCCGGGTTCGAGCATCATGTCGTGCCCCATGCCCGGGAAGAACTCGGCTTTGGTGTGGTAGGCCCTGGCAGTCGCGCGGACGGTGTGTGCCGTGCAGCAGGCGTCCTCTTCGGCCCCGAGCACCAGCACCGGGTCGTCCACCCGATTCAGGTAGGGACGGCTGGACATCACCCAATCCAGTTCTGCACGAACGCTTTCCGGGCTGAACTGGGCGGTCCACCGGTCGACGTCCGCGGCCGGCGTATGCGACGTGAAGTAGGTCTGCCGGGCCCACCGTGGATCGTGGATCACGTCGCGGTCCTCGCCGGCCAGGGTGCCCATCGTGAGGGCCCAGGGATGACGGCGGATCATCCGCAGGAAAGTTCCCGACGAGTGTCGCGGTGGCACCGAGGCCAGCAGCACCACAGCCGGGGCGCGGTGGGTGTCGAGGTACTTCTCGACGACGAACCCGCCGCTGGAATGTCCGATCAGCACCGGCGCCGTCGGCAGGCTGTTCGCTGCGGCCGCCACGTCGTCGATGTAGTCCTTGATCGAATAGTCCTGGAACGGCTTGTAGACCCCGCTGCCGCCGTGTCCGCTGAGGCTGACGGCGACGGCCCGATAACCGCGGGAGGCGAAGTAGTCGAGGAAGTTCTCGCGCCAGCACCACGCCGCATGTGCTTCCCCATGGACGAACAGCAGTGGGGTGGGATGCGGCGGGGTCGTCTGGCCGACGTCGATGAGTTCCTGCGTGGGTGATTCGTGGCCGACCGGAAGGTCGGGTTCGGTGGCGGTGATGAACATCGGGACCTCCTAGTTCTACAAAGAGGATCCGGCATCAGCCCGGCCAGTACATCGGCTAATTGGCGTATTTGGTTGGCACTACAGGGATATGGCGAGAAGTACGCGTACCAGCTCGGCCTGCCGGTGGGTGCCCGTCTTGTCGAAGATGTGCTGAACGTGAGTGCGGACGGTGCCCGGGGACAGGCACATGGTCTCGGCGATCGGCTTGATCCCGTCGCCCTGCATGAGCCTGATGGCTACCGCTGCTTCGGCCGTCGTCAGCCCGTACAGGCGGCGCAGCAACTCGCCGTCCGGTTGTGGGTGGTGTTCGGGATCGAGGATCAGAACCAGGGCCCGTGAATCGGCGAGGGGCGCCGTCACATGCCGGAACGGCAGGACATGGATGACGTACGGGCGTCGGCCGGATGGCCGTGGGCACAGCAGCGATGTGGTGCCCCGCACCACCTGACCTGTCTGCCCGAGCGCGGCGTTGATGCCGTGCCGCAGCCCCCCGGCTGCGGGCGGATGGGCGAACTCGAAGGATCCGTCGCGGATGGTGAGGCCGTCGTGGCGGCGGATGATGTTCTCCGCCGCGGCGTTGAGGTAACGCACCGCCAAGGCGCTGTCCACCACGGCCATCCCGATGCGGGTCACGTTGTCCATTGCCGACGAGATGTTACGAATCTGGTGGGTGGCCTCGCTGAGGTCGTGCTGGATGCGCAGCGCGCGCTGAAAATGGGGGACCAGCGCCTCGGCCAGTTGGACTCGCTCAGCGGTGTCGAATGGTTCGGAGTACTTCTCGGTGGCGATCAGCCAGGTGGCGGGCGTGGGACCGTCGGTCAAGCGGACGAACAGCCCGTCGTTGAGGTGGTGCGGCCGCATCCAGTCCATGCGGAACTCCGCCTTCGGTTGCAGCTCGGCGAGTTCCTGACAGCTGTGGACGTACCCGACCGGTCCGGCCTCGACTGCCTCGAGGAGGTAGTCGATGTGGCGGTAGTACTCCGCGTATTCGGCCAGGGCGTCGGGCGGGATGGTGGTGCTCTGGGGAGCCCGGCTCACGCTGTCTGCCACCACCAGGGCCGAGCCGCCGGTTGCGCCGAACATGGTGTGGAGTTCGGCCATCGTCGCGGTCCAATGTTCAGGCTGGACCGCTGAGTCGTAGATCGACGAAACTACGCGCGAAAAATCCTCGACCGTGACCACGGCCGGTACTCCCCGACGACTGTTGCGCTCACGTCTGAGGCCTTTCGCGACGTGACTGACCTGCGGCTGCGCCGCAAGTGCCTGCCGAAATCGTAATTCAAGACCAATGGTATGTAAAGTGTTTGCTTGACGCTCGCCGGGAGTGGAATCAGCGGCGTCGAACGTGCGGACAGATCGCGATTCGAGGGGGATCGCGATCTGTGCGCACCGCGGTGTCGGAGCTGGGCCGGAGGATCACTCGCCCGCAGACATGATTCTCCGTTGGCCGAAGTGCTAGGGAAAACCCCTATATGCCTGGTTCGCCGAGTGTCATATCTTTCGTTCATGCGTGCGGCGCAACCGTGCTACCTGGTCGAGTGGTACCACTCGAATTTCTTCGGCCCGATGCTTGCAGAGGCGGCCGCGACGCTCGATGCGGCGGCAGAATCACTGTCGACTGACGGGGCCGCCGTCCGCGTGGCCAGCGTCATTGCGGTACCCCATGACGAGGTGGCGTTCGGCGTTTTGTGGCCGACTCTGCTGACATCGTCACCCGAACATGCAACCAGGCCGGGTTTCCCGCGCAGCGCCTCAGCGCCGCGGCCGATGTCGAGTTTCCGGACTGACGGACAGCTGCAAGAGTCACGTTCGAGATGCTTGGTACGTCGCCCGCCCCGGTTCGTGACGACGTCCTGATCGCGAATCAGGCTGCGGCCGAGCTGGACTCGTTCTTGGCAGTACCCTTCGGCCCGGTCTCGGATCCGCCCTTCGGGTCCGACTTCACCTTCGGGCTGTCGGCGTCCGGGGCCGGCGCGTTCTTCTTTTTCCTGGGCTTGGTGACCTTCACCGGTGGGGTGTCGGGATCGTCCTTCGGCGTCGTGGACTTGGCCGGTGGCGTGTCCTGATCCGCTTGCGGCGTCGGTGATTTCACCTTCGGCTCGTCGGACCCGGTCGGCTTCTGGTCGGGGTCGGACGGCGTGTCCGGCTTGTCCGCCACTTTCTGGCCGACCGTCTGATCGACCTTCAGGTCGGTCTTGTCGTCGGCTTTCTGGTCAGTCTGAGAAGTCGCCGTCGGCTTGTCGTCGACTGTCGCCGCGACCGGCGCCAAAGCCGTCTGCTTCTTGGCGGAAGCATCCAGTGGCGTGACAGTGGGGGTGACTGCCGACGTGGCCGCCAGTGGAGGCAGGTGCAGGTCGGTGACGAAGTTGTTGGCGCCTTCCTGTAGAGCGCCGGGTATCGCGTTCAGCGTCTCGACGATCTTCGACAGCGGCGTGAACAACGAGAACGGCGTCTTCTTGGCCGGATTCAGGTTTTCCCGGTCGGTGTAGCCCATGTCGACCAGCACCCGCAGCAGCGGCTCGACGGCGTCCAGCAGCGGTTTGACCAACGGCGTCAGTCCGATGGCGCCGGCGGCGATGCGCAGCGGCACCAGCAGTGGCAGATCGGGAGTCTTGATGAACACGTAGGTGTCGTGACCGCCTGCGCTGTTGGTCACCGGGGTGACGATGGCGGACGTGGTGCCGGGGATGTACGTGTCGTAGTACGCGTCCGGGTGCGCGAACATGACGCCGAGCGCGCTGTTGGCCAGCGAGAGTGGGTTGAAGTACGCCGGGAAATCGGCGTACGGGTCGTACTCGCGGGTGTAGTACGTGCTGTCGTACTTCGATGGCGCCGCCGGGCCCATGTTGTTGACGATGAACGGCACACTCATGCCGGGGAACCGTTCGAAGATGCCGCCGTTACCGGCGAAGGGCGAACCGATCATCACGAACGACAGCTGCGACGCGGCGGGGCCGGTGTTGTTGGCCAGCAGCCGTCGCTTGGCGAATTCGGCGCCCAACGAGCCCTCCGAATAGCCCGCGACGATCAACTGCTCACCGGGCCGGGCCAGGATGGCGTTGTACACCTTGGGCCCCGAGATGGCGGTGCTCGCCGACAGCTGGATCGACGCCGGGTAGTTGATGGGCAGGTACGTGTAGCCCGGCGGCTTGACGGTGCCGTTGAGCTTGGCAGGGATGTTGGCCGACGTCGGGTCGCCGCGTCCGCCGATACCGATCACGGTGTTCATCAGGTCGACGACGAAACCCGACGTGACGTTGGTGGCCGGGCTCATGAGCAGTGCACAGCACAGCGCGATCAGCAGGAAGACGCGCGGCACACCGCGAACGGATGGACTGGTGGTCGGCCATACCTGGACTGACATCGACGCTCCCCCGACTAGGCGTGAACCGGACGGTACTCCCGCGACCAGGCCTTTAGACGGGAATTTGCAACTTCCCCGGAACGCAGAACGGGTGGTGTTCCGGCTTCCGGAGCACCACCCGTGTCTGTGCGGACCTGCTAGGGGCAGGTCACCTCGATCTCGAAGGGCTTCTTGGCCGGTTCCATCGGGTTGGCCATGTCGACACCGGTCGCGGTGCCGCTGATCTTGTAGGTCTTGCCGTCCTTGGTGGCCTTCGCTTCGCCGCCGGGCACACCGTCGGTGTAGCCCAGGGTGATGCCGCCGACGCTGCCCAGACCGACGGTCTTGACGACCGGCGGGTCGGCGTCGGTCAGGGTGACGCCAAGGCCGCCCGAGGCGTTGCCGATGGCGATGACCACGTTGCCGGCTGCCGTGGTGCAGCCGATCTGGCCCTGGACGTCCTGGGCCTTGCCGTCGATGCTGACCTTCGCAGTGCCGGAGCCTGCACTGGAGTTACCAGCAGCCGACGACGCCGAGGCCGAGGCGGTGGCCGACGAGTCGCCCGACTTCTTCTCATCCTTGGAACAGCCGGTCAGGCCGGCGGCCAGAACCGCGGCGCCAGCGACCGCGACAACCAAACCACGTTTCATAACTTGTGCTCCTCTGTAGTGCGAACCGTCCACGATCGGCGGGTCATCCAGTGCATTATGGGGTTCGCCAACCGGCCATTCATGGTATTCACAGAAAATCTCCATAACGGTCCTGACCTGTTTGTTTCCGCGTTGTTAGCCGGCATTCGGGTGCTGGGCCGGGAATTGATTGAATACAGCGGTGAATTCGCAGTTCTTCGAGGTCACCGCACAGATGCCGGGGCGGCGTGGCCGGGCCGGGGTGATCCACACCCCGCACGGTGACATCCAGACCCCGGCGTTCATTGCCGTCGGCACCGCCGCCACGGTCAAGGGCGTCCTGCCGGAGACCATGAAAGAACTTGGCGCACAGGCACTTCTGGCCAACGCCTACCATCTGTACCTGCAGCCCGGTCCGGATGTGGTGGACGAGGCGGGTGGCCTCGGCGCCTTCATGAACTGGCCCGGGCCGACATTCACCGACAGTGGTGGCTTCCAGGTGATGTCGCTCGGCGTGGGCTTCAAGAAGGTGCTGGCCATGGACACGGCCCGTTTGCAGGCCGACGACATCATCGCCGAAGGCAAAGAACGTCTTGCGCATGTCGACGAGGATGGAGTGACATTCCGGTCGCACCTCAACGGCGACAAACACCGCTTCACGCCCGAGGTGTCGATCGGTATCCAGCACCAGCTGGGAGCGGACATCATCTTCGCGTTCGACGAGCTGACCACGCTGGTGAACACCCGCGCCTACCAGGAACGTTCGGTGGAACGCACCCACCGGTGGGCGGTGCGCTGCCTGGCCGAACATCGTCGCCTGAGCATCGAACGTGCCGGCAAACCGGCTCAGGCGCTGTTCGGGGTGGTGCAGGGGGCGCAGTACGAGGATCTGCGCCGGCAGGCGACCAAGGGCCTCGTCGGGATCGTCGACGACGACGGGCATGGCTTCGACGGGTACGGCATCGGTGGCGCGCTGGAGAAACAGAATCTGGCGACCATCGTCGGCTGGGTCACCGACGAACTGCCCGACGACAAGCCCCGGCACCTGTTGGGCATCAGCGAGCCCGACGACCTGTTCGCCGCGATCGAGGCCGGTGCCGACACCTTCGATTGCGTGTCGCCGTCACGGGTCGCCCGCAATGCCGCGATGTACTCGGCGACGGGCCGCTTCAACGTCACCAACGCGCGGTTCAAACGCGACTTCAATCCCATTGATGCCGAATGTGATTGCTACACCTGCGCGAACTACACGCGGGCGTACCTGCACCACCTGTTCAAGGCCAAGGAGATTCTGGCGTCGACGCTGGGCACCATCCACAACGAACGGTTCATCATCCGGCTCGTCGACCAGATTCGCGCCGCCATCATCGCCGGTGAATTCGACGAGCTGAGGGACCACGTGTTGGGGCGCTACTACCGCGGTTAGTCCGAGAGTACGTCGGTGAGGATGGCTTGTGCTGTCCGGCAGAGTATTTCGGCGGCTTCGTCTTTGCTGATCCTGGCCACGTCAACCAGCCACACGAACGACTCGATGCCCGTCGCCGCGCGGATTGTGATGGCGAGGCGGTGGACGTCGAGGTCGGGGTGGCTGTCGCGGAGGGGGAGCAAGGCGTCCTCGATCCACGGGATTGCATGACCTCGGCGCAATTCCGGCAGTTCGGCGTTGTCGGGCTCGAGTGAGAGTCGCAGTGATGCGCGTAGTTCGGGCTCCCACTCGATGGTGATCCGCAGGCATTCGCGCATCACGAGTTCCAGTCGTTGGTGGGGGTCGTCCGGTGCTGGATCGGGAAGCAGGGAGGTCGCGTCGAGTTCCGGGTGCACCGCGGCCAACAGGGACCGCTGGTTCGGGAAGTATCGATACGCGGTGGTGCGGGAAATGTCGGCGGCGTGGGCAGCGTCCTCGATGGTGGGCAGCAGACCGTGCGCGAGCAGATCGCGAGTCGCGGCCACCAGTGCTGCGCGGGTGCGGGATTTCTGGCTGCGCCGGCCCGTCGACTCATATGGTACTGAGATGCCCATCATGGCATAATAGTCCCATATAGTAATCGAGGGGCTGAACATGACTGTTCCGGAACGGGTTTCGTCATGAGAATTGCTATCAGCGGTGCCGGCGTCGCCGGTCCGACACTGGCCTACTGGTTGTGCCGCGGTGGTCACGAAGTGACGGTGATCGAGAGGTCGCCACAGCTGCGCACCGGCGGTTATGTCATCGACTTCTGGGGTCTGGGATACGACATCGCTGAACGCATGGCCTTGTGCCCGCACCTCGACGTCGCTGGATACCAGGTTGAGGAGGTTCGGTTCGTCGACCACGACGGGCGCCGGGTCGGTGGATTCCCGACTGCGGGCTTCCGGCGGGCGCTCGGCGGCAGGTTCACGAGTGTGCCGCGCGGAGACCTGGCAGCCATGATCCATGGCGCCATCGACAGCGAGGTCGAGACGATCTTCGGCGACACCATCACCGCGGTCAGCCAAGATGATTCGCGCGTGCAGATCGAACTCCAGCGCGGTGGGGCGCGCGAATTCGATCTGCTTGTCGGCGCAGACGGCTTGCACTCACAGGTGCGCCGCTTGGTTTTCGGACCTGATTCGAAGTACGAGCACGAGCTCGGTTTTCGGGTGGCGGCCTTCGAGGCGCGGGGATATCAACCCAGGGATGAACTCGTCTACATGTCGCACGGGCTGCCCGGGCGGATGTTGAGTCGGTTCACGATGCACGATGACCGTGTGATGCTGCTGCTGGTGTTCACCATTGATCAGGTGCGGGGAACAGAGCCGGCCGGAACCGATGAGGTGAAGACTCTCTTGCATGACGTGTTCGACGATGCCGGTTGGGAGAGTCGTCAGATCTTGATGGCACTCGACGGCGCCGACGACGTCTATTACGACCGGGTCTGTCAGATTCGCATGGCCGAGTGGTCCGTGGGACGGATCATGCTGATCGGCGACGCGGCCGCCGCGGTATCGCTGTTGGCCGGGGAGGGCACCGGACTGGCGATGCTCGAGGCCTACGTGCTGGCCGGCGAGTTGGGCCGCGCGGGCGGGGATTTCACTGCCGCATTTGGTCGCTACCAACGGTCGCTGCGTCCGTTCATCGCGGGTAAACAACGAGCTGCGGAGCGATTTGCGTCGTCGTTCGCGCCGAGGAGCGCGCCGGGTGTCTGGGCGCGCAACCAGATGAGCCGACTGCTCGGGATCCGTGGTATCGGTGACTGGATGATTCACCGCCAATTGCACGACGACTTCAGCCTGCCGGACTACGCCTCAAGCTAGCCACCTGCGACGATCCCACTCTGTGCACAATTGCTTGTATGACTGGTGCACCTGGAGTGATCGACCCACAAACGCTGCTTCTGGGGTTGATGGATCCGGGCAACCGGGCTGATCCGTACCCGCTGTACGAGCGATTCCTGGACGCCGGGCCGCTGGCGCTGCCCGATGCCAATCTGGTCGTGTTCCCGGGCTTTGCCGACTGCGACGAGGTGTTGCGGCATCCGGCGTCGGCCAACGACCGGTTGAAGTCGACCGTCACGCAGAAGCAGATCGCCGCCGGGCAGCGGCCCGCAAGGCCTTTCGGTGAACCGGGCTTCCTGTTCCTCGATCCGCCGGACCACACCCGGCTGCGTGGACTGGCGCAGAAGGCGTTCGCGCCCAAGGTGATCAAGGCACTCGAGGCCGACATCGTGACCATGGTCGACGGGCTCCTGGAAGGCGTGACGGGCACCATGGATGTGGTGGCCGACCTGGCCTACCCGCTGCCGGTCGCGGTGATCTGCCGGCTGCTCGGCGTACCGATGGCCGACGAGCCGCTGTTCAGCCGGGCCTCGGCGCTGCTGGCACACGGGCTCGATCCTTTCGTGGCTGTGAACGATGAGACGGCCGAGGACAACAGCGATCTGATGGAGGCCGGCCTCTGGCTGCGCGGGTATCTGCGGGACCTCATCGAGCAGCGGCGTAGCTCGCCGGGGGAGGACCTTATCTCCGCGCTCATCGCCGCCGAGGAGGACGGCGACCAGCTGACCTCCGAAGAGATCGTGGCGACCTGCAACCTGCTGCTGATCGCCGGGCACGAAACGACGGTGAACCTGATCGCCAACGGGGCGCTGGCCATGCTGCGGCACCCGCGGTACTGGGCGGAGTTGGCGGCGGACCCGGCGCGGGCGTCGACCATCGTCGAGGAGACGCTGCGCTTCGACCCGCCCGTGCAGCTCACCAGCCGCGTCGCCGTCCAGGACATCCAGATCGGTGACGTGGCGGTACCGAAGGGCGACATCATGATGCTGCTTCTGGCTGCCGCGCAACGGGATCCGCGCATGTACGACCGGCCCGGCGAATTCGACCCGGACCGCGGCGCCATCAAGCACCTGGCCTTCGGCAAGGGGCCGCACTTCTGCCTCGGCGCACCGTTGGCCCGGTTGGAGGCGTCGGTTGCCCTGTCGGCACTCGCGGCCCGATTCCCGAACGCGCAGTTGGCCGGGGAGCCCGTCTACAAGCCCAATCTGACCTTGCGTGGCCTGGCCACCCTGCCGGTTACCGTCTGAGCCAAGTTACTCTCGCGCGTATGCCTTCAGTTCTTGTCACCGGTGCCGGCCGCGGCATCGGACTGGCCATCACCGAGCACCTGGCCGCGACCGGGTGGGACGTCATCGCCGGGGTGCGCACCGAAGCCGACGCGGCCGCGGTCGTGGCACGGGCCCCGCAGCGGATCTCTGCGGTGATCCTTGACGTCACCTCTGAAGCCGATGTCGCGGCGCTGGCGGCGGCCCTGCCCGACCGGCTGGATGCCGTCGTGAACAATGCGGGCATCGTGGTTGCCGGTCCGGTCGAGACGCTGACGCCCGCGGATTGGCGGAAGCAGTTGGACGTCAACGTGGTTGGCCAGTTCGCCGTGACCGCGGCGCTGCTGCCCAAATTGCGGGAGTCCCGTGGCCGCGTGGTCTTCATCTCGAGCGTCAACGGGCAGCTGTCCTCGCCGATGCTGGGTGCTTACGCGGCGTCGAAGTTCGCGCTGGAAGCCGGCGCTGAAGCGCTGCGAATCGAGTTGCGGCCCTGGGGTGTTCCGGTGGTGGTCGTGGAGCCCGCGCAGACCGACACGGACATGTGGCGCAAGGCCGACGACCTGGTCGTCGAGTTGGAGGCCGGTGTGTCTCCCGCTCAGCACGCGCTATATGACCGGCACATCGCGGGCATGAAGAAGATGATTCCGCTGTCGCAGAAGATGGCGGTCAATCCGGCGAAAGTCGTTGCGGTGGTGGAGGAAGCGCTCACCGCACGGCGTCCCAAGGCGCGGTACGTCGTCGGGTTGGGCCCCAAGCTACAGGCTGCATTTCTGACGAACCTGCCGGCTCCGATGCGAGACTTCATTCTGGCCAAGGTCTTCGGAGTGCCGCGGCGGGTGTAGGTCACCTTGCCTGGCTAGGGCCGGAAAATCCACGGCTTGCGCGGCAGTCTGGCCGGATCGAACTCGGCCAGAATCCCATCGAGTGTGGTGGCGGTGTAGCCCAGCGACGCCGCGATCTGCGCCACCGCGGATTCCGCCCCGATTTCCGAAACCGTGACCGCACCATCGCGTTTGGCCAGCCGCTTCCCGTCGGCGTTGAGCACCAGCGGGACGTGCGCGTAAACGGGCTGCGAATAGCCCAGCAGCGCAGCCAGATACGCCTGCCGCGGAGATGAGGGCAGCAGGTCGTCGCCGCGGACCACCTGGTCGACGCCCTGGGCGGCGTCGTCCACCACGACGGCCAGGTTGTAGGCCGGCACGTTGTCGCCCCGGCGCAGCACGAAGTCGTCGACGACGCCCGTGTACGGTCCGTGCAGCAGATCGGTGACGGTGTATTCGGTTGTGTCCGAACGCAATCGGATGGCCGGCGGTCGACCTGCCGCGCGGCGCTGGGCGCGCTCGTCGGCGCTGAGGTTCCGGCAGGTGCCCGGGTACGCACCCTCCGGCGCATGCGGGGCCCGCGGCGCCTGCAGGATGTCCTTTCTGCTGCAAAAACATTCGAATGTCAGGCCGCGTTCGGTGAGGTCATCGACGACGGCGAGATACCGGCCCTCATGCGAGGCCTGGTATTCGGGCGGTTCGTCCCACGTCAGCCCGACGGCCGCCAGGTGGTCCAGTTGCCGCTGCGCCACATCGGGGAACGTGCGGTCGTCCAGGTCTTCGACACGAACGAGGAAGCGCCGGCCCGTGGACCGCGCGAACAACCACGCCAGTATTGCGGTGCGCACGTTGCCGATGTGCAGATCGGCGGACGGGCTCGGTGCGAACCGGCCGGCGGGGGAATGGGACACGACCGCAATGTAACGCGCCGGGCGATGAGATTGCCCGTCCGCGTCGGTCTAGTTGAGTATGGAAACCGTGGACCTACCCGTGCAGCCACCGATAGACCCGATGTTGGCCAAGGCCGCCGTGAAAGTGCCGGACGAGGCAGGGCTTTGGTCCTACGAGCCCAAATGGGACGGATTCCGGGCCCTGGTGTTCAGGGACGGCGACGAGGTGGTGCTGCAGTCGCGCAACGGTAAAGAGTTGGGCCGGTACTTTCCGGAACTGCTCGCGGCGCTGCGGGACGAGATCGCACCGCGCTGCGTGCTCGACGGCGAGGTGGTGGTGCCGCGCGAGATCAACGGGCGGATCCGGCTGGATTGGGAGTCGCTGAGCCAGCGCATCCATCCCGCGGCCAGCCGGGTGCAGATGCTGGCGGAACAGACCCCGGCGCACTTCATCGGGTTCGACGCGCTGGCCGACGGCGACCGCAGCCTGCTGGCCGAGCCGTTCCGGGTCCGCCGCGCCGTACTGCAGGACCTGGTGAAGGAAAAGCAGTGGTGCCACGTCACCCGGACCACCGAAGACCCCGAAATGGGCGCGCACTGGCTGACGACCTTCGAGGGCGCGGGGCTCGACGGCGTGATCGCCAAACGCCTCGACGGCGCCTACCTGCCGGGCAAGCGCGAGATGGTCAAGGTCAAGCACGCCCGCGATGCGGACTGCGTGGCCATCGGCTATCGCATCCACAAGAGCGGTGAGGGTATCGGGTCGATTCTCCTGGGCCTCTACACCGACGAAGGCAATCTCCACATGGTCGGTGGCGCAGCGTCATTCACCGTCAAGGACCGCATCGCGTTGCTGGCCGAATTGGAGCCACTGCGCACCGGTGACGCTCAGGACGGTGAACCGAGCCGGTGGAACTCGGCGGCCGACAAGACCTGGATTCCGATCCGTCCGGAGCGGGTATGTGAGGTGGCATACGACCAGATGGAGGGAAATACAGACCAGGCGAGCGCAGCGACGGGAAAGGGCCGAGCCGGCAGGCGATTCCGGCACACGGTGAAGTTCCGGCGCTGGCGCCCGGACCGGGATCCGGAGAGCTGCACCTTCGAGCAGCTCGATGTGCCGCTGAACTATGACTTGTACGACGTCCTGGAGAAGAACTGATGGCAAGTGCCGCAGAAGAACTCGACGTCGACGGCGTCGCGGTCCGGTTCACCAACCCCGACAAGGTGTACTTTCCGCAGCTGGGCAGCAAGGGCACCAAACGCACGATGGTCGACTACTACCTGTCAGTCGCCGACCGCATGGTGACCTTGCTGCGGGACCGGCCGACCCACCTGCAACGCTTCCCCGACGGCATCGAGGGTGAGGAGATCTACCAAAAGCGCGTTCCCGTAAAGCATCCCGACTATCTGAAGACCTGCACGGTGACGTTCCCGTCGGGGCGTACCGCCGACGCGCTCAAGGTGACGCACCCGTCGGCCATCATCTGGGCCGCGCAGATGGGCACTATCACGCTGCATCCGTGGCAGGTGCGCTGCCCGGACGTCGAGCACCCCGACGAGCTGCGCATCGACCTGGATCCGCAGCCGGGCACCGGTTTCGCGGAGGCGCGGGAGATTGCGACGGGCGTATTGAAACCGATTCTCGACGAACTCGGCCTGACCGGCTACCCCAAGACCTCCGGCGGTCGGGGTGTGCACGTGTTCGTCCGGATCAAACCGGAGTGGGACTTCATCGCGGTGCGTCGCGCCGGCATCGCGCTGGCGCGGGAAGTGGAACGGCGCGCACCCGACGCGGTGACGACGTCGTGGTGGAAGGAAGAACGCGGCCGGCGGTTGTTCATCGACTACAACCAGAACGCGCGCGACCGGACCTTCGCCTCGGCGTACTCGGTGCGCAAGACGCCGATCGCCACGGTGTCGACACCACTGTCCTGGGCCGAGCTCGCCGACGCCGATCCCGACGACTACACCATGGCCACCGTGCCGAATCTGCTTGCGCAGCGCGATGATCCGTGGGCCGGCATCGACGACGTCGCACACTCCCTGGAGCCGCTGCTCGAGATGGTGCAGGCCGACGAGGACCGCGGGCTCGGGGATCTGCCGTATCCACCGAACTATCCGAAGATGCCGGGTGAGCCGAAGCGGGTGCAACCGAGCAAGGACCGCGATTTGAAGGGGCAGCACGCCGACGACTAGGTAGATTGCTGCCCATGACTGGAAGCTGGGGCACCGTTTTGACCGGGCTCGTTCCGCTCGGGCTGGTGGTCGCCCTGTCGCCGATCACCGTCATCCCTGCGGTGTTGGTCCTGCAGGCGTCGCGGCCCCGGCCCACGGGCCTGGCGTTCCTCGCCGGCTGGACGGTCGGCCTCGCCGCGGTGATCGCGGTGTGCGTTCAGTTGTCGCATTCGCTGAGCGGCGCGCACCACGGCCACAAGGAGCCACCGGAGTGGGCGTCGTGGCTGCGGGTGGTGCTGGGTGCCGCGCTCATCGTCTTCGGCATCTATCGCTGGTTCACCCGGCACAGCAGCACCGATTCGCCCGGCTGGATGAAGAAGGTTGCGACCGTCACCCCGGCGCGTGCGGCAGTGATGGGCACGGCGCTCGTGCTGGTGCGCCCGGACGTCATCTTGATCTGCGTGCCGGCAGGGTTGGCGATCGGGACCGCAGGGCTCGGGCTCGAGGGTGACTGGCTGGCCGCGGCGTTCTTCGTCATCGTCGCGGCGTCGACGGTGGCGATTCCGACGCTGGCCTACGCGGCTGCCGGTGCCCGGTTGGACGACACGATGAGGCGGCTCAAGGATTGGATGGAGACGAACAACGCCGCGTTGATGGCCGTGA
Source organism: Mycobacterium sp. ST-F2 (assembly GCF_001905655.1). Lineage (GTDB taxonomy): Bacteria > Actinomycetota > Actinomycetes > Mycobacteriales > Mycobacteriaceae > Mycobacterium. The sequence goes on along the minus strand of NZ_JMHT01000027.1, from coordinate 26,716 downwards.
TCATGGTCGTCATCGGCGCGATGGTGCTCCATAACGGCGCGCGTGCGCTCGGCTGGCTGTGAGCCGGCACGCCGCCGTACGAATGCCCAGGTCAGAAGCCTGAGCATCCGTCGACAGTGTGGAGAAAGATTTGTGGGCTGGTGCGAAGCGTTCCGCACCAGCCCACTGAGCTTTGGGGGCTCAGTTAGATCGCGGTGACTCCGGTCGCAGCGGGGCCCTTGCTGCCCTGACCGACCTCGAACTCCACGCGCTGGCCCTCGTCGAGGGTGCGGAATCCGTTGCTACGGATCTCCGAGTAGTGGACGAACAGATCCTTGCTGCCGTCGTCCGGAGTGATGAAGCCGAAGCCCTTCTCACTGTTGAACCATTTCACAGTTCCCTGTGGCATATACCAACTTCTCTCATGTAGAGCAGGACGTTAGGAAGAAAACGTCCGCCCGGCATCGTAGCTCAGTGGGTTACCTGTCTGCACCCTGAACTGCACATATCGATGCCAGGTGTGAACCGGCACACCGCTGGGTACAGCCACTGCAGGAGTGCGCCGGCCTCCCACCGCATGCCGGCCCCGGCCCGGAAGTGACGGACATGCGACTGGTTGCGGCCGTGCTCGCTGTCATTTCTGTCCTTCTTGCAGCGGCTTGTTCGCCTGCCCAGCGCGTCGATCTGGGCCGGGACGCGGGCTATCTGATTGCTGCCATCTCGGGCGAACCCGACCAGCTCGACCCGCAGAAGACCAGCGCGTACTTCTCGTTCGAAGTGCTGGAGAACGTCTTCGACACCCTGGTGGAACCTGACGCCGCGCTCACCATGCGGCCGGCGCTGGCTCAATCGTGGGACGTCGCGCCCGATCAGCTGACCTGGACGTTCCATTTGCGGCCCGGGGTGACGTTCCACGACGGCAGCCCGCTCACCGCGTCCGACGTCGTCTACTCGTACCGGCGCATCATCGACGGCAAGCTGGCCAATGCCGACAAGTTCAGCGCCGTCACCGGCGTCACCGCCACCGACGACCACACGGTCCGGATCACCGTCGCGCACCCCACGCCGAACCTGCTGACCAATCTCGGCGGGTTCAAGGGCATGGCCATCGTGCAGCGCCGCAACGTCGAGGACGGGCAGATCGCGAGCCACCCGATCGGCACCGGGCCGTTCGCCTTCGTGAACCAGCGCAGCGGCGATGCAATCACGCTGCGCGCAAATCCGCGGTACTGGGCCGGTGCCCCGCGGATTCCGGGCGTGACGTTCCGCTTCATCAGCGAACCGTCGACGGCGCTGTCGGCGCTGCAGGCCGGCGAAATCGACTGGACCGACACGGTGCCCCCGCAGCGGGTGGCGGGGCTGCGGGGCGACGATTCGATCCACCTCGCGGTGACGCCGAGCAACGACTACTGGTACCTGGCCCTCAACCAGGCCCGGCCGCAGTGGCAGGACGTGCGGGTGCGGCAGGCCATCGCGTACGCCATCGACCGGGCCTCCATCGTGCAGGCGACCAGTTACGGCGCGGCGCAGGCCAATCAACTCGCCATTCCGCAGGGCAACCCGTGGTACACGCCGTATGACCGGTACCGCTACGACATCGGCGAGGCCGGTCGACTGCTGGCGCAGGCCGGTGCCGCCCCGGCCGCCATGGATCTGCTGGTCACCAGTGAGTACCCGCAGACCGTCACGGCCGCCCAGGTGATCGCCGACAACCTTGCGCCGTTGGGTATCCGGGTCACCATCCGGACCGTCGACTTCGCCACCTGGCTCGACGAACAGCACAACGGACACTTCGACATGTTGATGATGGGCTGGCTCGGCAACATCGATCCCGACGATTTCTACTACGCGCAGCACCACACCGGCGGAGCCAGTAACGCCCAGAAGTTCTCCGACCCGCGCGTCGACGCGCTGCTGGACGCCGGCCGCACGGAGACGGATCAGCAAGTGCGACACCAGGATTACGCGCAGGCCGCGACGCTCATCGCCGATCAGGTCAGCTATCTCTACCTGTACAACCCCGCGGTGGTGCAGGCGTGGTCGCCGAAGCTCACGGGGTATGAGGCGCGGCGCGACAAGGCAATTCGGTTCCGGGACGCGGTGCTCGGCGGTGGCCGGCCATGATCATCCTGCGGTTCCTGGCCCGCCGGCTCGTCTACTCACTGGTGGTCCTGGTGGGCGTACTCATCGTGGTGTTCGCCCTGGCCCATCTGGTCCCCGGTGACCCGGTGCGCATCGCCTTGGGGACGCGGTACACGCCCGAGGCGTACGACGCCCTGCGCCACGCAAGTGGTCTGGATCGGCCACTGCCCGCCCAATTCGTCAGCTACCTCGGCCATGCCGCGACGGGCAATCTCGGTGTCAGCTTCCGCAGTGGCGACCCCGTGGCGCAGGTGCTGGCCGAACGGTTGCCGGCCACCGTCTCGCTGGCCGTCGTCGGGATCGTGCTGGCTTTGGTGATCGCCCTACCCGCCGGGATCTACGCCGCCACGCACGAGGGCCGGATCAGTGACGTGATCGTCCGGGTGACAAGCCAATTCGGAGTATCCGTCCCGGACTTCTGGCTGGGCATCCTGCTCATCTCGCTGTTCTCCACGACATTGGGCTGGTTGCCGACATCGGGCTACCGGCCGCTGTTCGACGATCCGGCGGGCTGGCTGCGCCACGTGATCCTGCCGGGCGTCACCGTGGGCCTGGTGGCCGCGGCGATCATGACGCGCTACGTGCGCTCAGCGGTGCTGGAGGTGTCCGCGATGGGTTATGTGAGAACCGCGCGCTCGAAAGGCCTACCGCCGCGGGTCATCACGCTGCGGCACGTCGTCCGCAATGCCCTGGTGCCGATCCTCACCATCACCGGTATCCAGCTGGCGACCATCCTCGGCGGCGTCATCGTCGTCGAAGTGGTGTTCGCCTGGCCGGGGTTGGGGCGGTTGGTCTACCTGTCGGTGGCCGCGCGCGACTATCCCGTCATCCAGGGCGCGGTGCTGCTGATCGCGGTCCTGTTCCTGGCGGTCAATCTGGTGGTTGATGTGCTGTATGCCCTTGTCGATCCACGGATTCGGCTGTCATGAAACTGCCCAGCAATCCCGTCACGGTGCTCAGCGCCGCCGTTGTGGTCGTGGCCGTCGTCGTCGCTGTCGGCGCCACCTGGCTGGTGCCGTATGGCATCAACGACGTGGACGTACCGCAGGCATTGCGACCGCCGAGCGGCGCGCACTGGTTCGGCACCGACGAACTGGGACGCGATGTGCTGTCCCGGGTACTGGCGGGGCTGCAGGCGTCGATGACGGTCGCTGTCGTCAGCGTGGCGTGCGCGGCGGTGGTCGGCATCGCGCTGGGTCTCGGTGCCGGGTACCGCGGCGGCTGGGTGGACACCGTGGTGATGCGGGTCGTCGACGTGATGTTCGCGTTCCCGGTGCTGCTGCTGGCCATGGCGATCGTCGCGGTGCTCGGGCCGGGCCTGGCCACCACCATTGCCGCGATCAGCGTCGTCTACGTGCCGATCTTCGCGCGGGTGGCGCGGGCCAGCACGCTGGCGGTGCGGGAGGAGCCTTACGTCGCGGTGTCGCGCACCATGGGCACCGGCACGGGCTACATCCTGGTCCGGCACGTCCTGCCCAATATCACCGGACCGCTCATCGTCCAGACGTCACTGTCGCTGGCGTTCGCCATCCTGTCCGAGGCCGCGCTGTCCTTCCTGGGCCTCGGCATCCAGCCGCCGCAGCCCTCCCTGGGCCGCATGATCTTCGACTCGCAGGGCTTCGTCACGCTGGCCTGGTGGATGGCGGTGTTCCCCGGCGCGGCGATCGTCGTCATCGTGCTGGCCTGCAACCTGCTGGGTGACGGGTTGCGTGACGTCCTGGATCCCAAGCAGCGCAACATGATCGAGGCGCGGAGGCGCTCGTGATCCTGGCCGTCGATGAGCTACGTGTGCGGATCGGGCGCAGCGAGATCGTGCGCGGTGTCTCGCTGGAGGTCGAGCGCGAGCAGACGCTCGGCATCGTCGGCGAATCGGGTTCCGGGAAGACGACGACGGTGCTGGCCGCCACCGGACTGCTCGACGCGCCCGGCGCGGTCGTCACCGGATCGAGTGTCCTTGCCGGACAACAGGAACTCGTCGGTGCCCCGGCGCGGACGTTGCGCCGCGTGCACGGCGGACGGATCGGCTTCGTCTTCCAGGATCCGGGGACGTCACTGAACCCGCTCCTGACGGTGGAACGACAGATCACCGAATCGCTTGCGACGCACAAGAATCTGACCCGTCGACAGGCCCGGGCACGAGCCCTGCAGCTGTTGGATGCGGTGGGGCTGCCGGACCCGGGGCAGCGGCTGCGCAGCTATCCGCATCAACTCTCCGGCGGGCAGCGCCAGCGGGTGATGATCGCGATCGCCTTGGCCTGCGATCCGGAACTGCTCATCGCCGACGAGCCGACGACGGCGCTGGACGTCACCACCCAGGCGCAGATCATCGCCCTGGTGCGGGAGTTGCAGCGCGAGTTCGGCACCGCGGTGGTCTGGATCAGTCACGACCTCGGGGTCATCGGTGAGGTCGCCGACACGGTCACGGTGCTGCGCGGCGGGGAGACCGTCGAGCAGGCGCCCGTCGACACGATCTTCGAGGCCCCGAGCCAGTCCTACACCGGCGAATTACTCGATGCCAGAACGGTTTTGGGGCACCCGCTGCGCGACGTCCCCGACACCGAGCCGCTGCTCGACGTCTCGGGGCTGGACGTCCGGTTCCCCGTCACCACACCGACGGGCCGGCTGGTCGTCCATGCGGTGAAGGACGTGTCGTTCCGCATCCGGCGGGGGACGACGCTCGGTCTGGTGGGGGAGTCGGGGTCGGGGAAGTCGACCGTGGCCGCTGCGCTGACCGGTCTGGTCAAACCCGACGGTGGCCGGGCTCTGCTGGGCGGCACCGATGTCTTGGCGGTCGGGCGCCGCGATCGCAAGGCCGTGCGTCGCCGCATCGGCCTGGTGTTCCAGGACTCGTTTTCATCGCTGAATCCCCGTATCCCGGTGGGTGTTTCGATCGCCGAGCCGTTGCCGCGCGCCAAGGACCGGCAGGCGCGGGTGGCCCAACTGCTCGATTCTGTCGAGCTGCCGTCGACCTACGCTCAGCGCTATCCCCACGAACTGTCCGGCGGTGAGCGGCAGCGCGTCAACATCGCCCGCGCGCTGGCACTGCAGCCCGAGCTGCTGATCCTCGACGAGGCCACGGCGTCGCTCGACGTGTCGGTGCAGGCCACGGTGCTGGATCTGCTGGCGCGGCTGCAGCAGGAGCGTGGCCTGACTTACCTGTTCATCGGCCACGACCTCGCGGTGATCGAGCGGGTGAGTCACGACGTCCTGGTGCTGCGCGGTGGTGAAGCGGTGGAATACCGCTCTGCCGCAGAGCTGTTCGCGCACCCGGAGCATGAGTACACCCGGGCGTTGCTCGCTGCGGTGCCTCCGGCGCGTCCGGGCGTGCGACGATGACTTGATGCGTGCGGTGATCTTCGAGCAGTTCGGCGGGCCGGTGGACGTCCGGTCGGTCCCGGACCCGACGCCGTCGCCCGGCGGTGTGGTGGTGCAGGTGCACGCGACGGGGTTGTGCCGCAGCGACTGGCACGCCTGGGCCGGCCACGACGACGGCGTCGCACTCCCGCACGTGCCCGGCCATGAACTGGTCGGCGAAGTGGTCGCGGTCGGTGCCGACGTCCGGCGCTGGCGGGTCGGTGACCGGGTCACCACGCCATTCGTGTGCGGGTGTGGCACCTGTGAGTGGTGCACTACCGGGCAGGCCCAGGTGTGCCCCGATCAGACTCAGCCGGGTTTCACCCATTGGGGCTCGTTCGGCGAATATGTGGCCCTGCACGCCGCGGACACGAATCTTGTTGCGGTATCGGAAGATATCGACGACGCCGCGGCAGCGGCGCTGGGGTGCCGGTTCGCCACCGCCTACCGCGCACTACGGGCCCGCGCCGACGTCAAGCCCGGCGAGTGGGTCACGGTGATCGGCGTCGGGGGCGTGGGCCTCAGTGCCGTCCAGGTGGCGGCTGCCGCCGGCGCCAACGTCATTGCCGTCGACCGCACGCCGGCCGCCCTGGAGCTGGCGCGGACCCTCGGTGCCACCGAGACCGTCCTCGCCAACGGCGGTGGCGTGCCTGCCACGGTGCATGACCTGACCGGCGGTGGCAGTCACGTCGCGGTCGACGCGGTGGGTACGGCGGGGACGTGTGCCGACGCCATCCACAGCTTGCGACGGCAGGGGCGCCACGTTCAGGTCGGACTGTTGCCCAACGTCGACGGGCATCCGCAGGTGCCCATGGACCGGGTAATCGCTTGGGAATTGGATGTTTTGGGCTCGCACGGCATGGCCAGCGCGGACTACCCCGAGATGCTCGACCTGGTCGCCGCAGGCAGTCTGCGCCCACAGGCACTGGTCGAGCGGGTGGTGGGGCTGGCCGAAGGCGCGCGCCTGCTGCCCGAGTTCGGCGCCGCGAGCCCCGTCGGCGTCACCCTGATCGACCCGCGGCAGCCCTGACGATCAGGGGACCGGAACGCCTTCCCTGAGGAAGTACACGCCCGCGATGGTGCCGTCCGGGTGAATCTTCACCCGGAACTGGCCGGGCATGCGGTCCATCTGCAGCGGGACGTTGACGACGGTGAGGTCGCCGCGGGGCGTGTCCTCGGGACCGCCGTGGGACTGGAATGCCCCGAACGTGCGCTGGTAACCGTCCCACACCTGCTGTAATGCCTTGGGGGACAACCGCTTCTGCAGTTCCGGGTCGAACCTGGCGGTGACGGCGGCGTAGTTGCCCGCCGCGATGTCGTCGATGGCCGTCAGTGCCACCTGATCGGGGGCGTCGGCGGCCGTCGCGATCGGAGCCGCGCCGAGTGTGATCCCGGCGCCGATCCCGAGTGCCGTGAAGGCCGCCGCAAGTCGCGTTGTGTGCATGTTCTGTTCTCCCCGCCGCATGAGCATCAGCGTATGCGTTCGGGCGCCGTTTGCCATTGACGAGACCCCGGGTACCGCCTAGTTTTGACTACACACGTTGTCAACGGTGACAAGGAGTTGAGCACGATGTCTCTGCCGATCCCGGCGCGCCATCCCGACCGGCCGCAACCTGTGCCCGCGGCGATCAGTTCGTTCGCCGCGATGCTGGCCATCGGGAAACCCGATGCGGCGGGGTGGCAGCGCCTGGGCGAGCGCCTCAATGTCGGTGACGAACCCATGGATTCATTGGTCGCCTGGATGTCGGAGGCGGGGATGAAGCAGGTGCGCCCGCTGTTCGACAGGGCGTTGGCCGGCGGCATCGCCGGCGTGCCGGAGGCGCCGGAGCCCCTGCGCCGGTTCTTCGAATCGGTCGAGGCCACGCCTGCCTGGGTCGACCCCGAAGCACTGCGGGTCGGGCAGCGCGCATTGCGCCGTGGCGGCGCCGACGGCATGTACATCGCCCGGGACGTGGCACTGCTGGGCGGCTACCAGTTCTCCGGCTTCAACCAGACGCTGCTGCGGACCGGAGCCCTGGAAAAGGGCTCCAACCAGCGGTTTGCCGAGACCCTGCAGTGGGCTCTCGATGTCATCGACGACGGTGGGCTGGAGAAGTTCGGTTCCGGGTACCGGTCCACGATCCATGTCCGCTTCGTGCACGCGATGGTGCGCAAACATGTGCAGGCGCTGCCGGACTGGCGCGCCGAGCAGTGGGGCCTGCCGGTCAATCAGACCGACATGGCAGCCACGCTGGTCGGCGCGCTGATCGCTCCGGTTCTCGGTGGCCTGGCCATGGGCATCATGACCACGCCCGCCGAACTGAGCGCCATCGCGCACCTCACGCGGTACGTGGGCTGGCTGATGGGCGTGCAGGACGAATGGCTGCCGCGGTCCTTCCGGGACAGCGTCCGCATCCTCTATCACACGTCCACTGCGCTGGCCGTCGCCGACGAGACCACCAGACAGCTGTCGGTACCGATGGCACGTGACCCGCTGAGCTGGCATTACCGCGGTGCCGCAGGCATCCGCCGGCGGCTGGCGTGGGCGCAGCACCTGTCGGTCACGACGGCCTTCCTGGGGCCGCGGGTGATGCGCACGCTGGGGCTGCCGGCCTACATGCCGCCGTGGTACCCGGCGCTGGCGCATCCCCGTCAACGGCGTCCGCAGCATCGCCGCGCTGGTGCTGCCGGGCGGTTCGGACCGCGCGGCCGAGCGTGGTTTGCGAGAGCAGAAGGCCCTGCTGCGCACCATGATCGGCGGGGATCAGGCGACCATCGGGGCGTCCGCATCCCACTTGCGTGGAGTGGCTTGAGCGCTAGCGCAGTGTGGCGACGGTGGCGACGCGCGCGGGATTGAGCGGAGCCGGATTGCGCCAGGCGTGGCTGCCGGCCATCAACGCGACGGTCAATGCCTCCAGGAGGCCGACCACGACGACAGGCCACAGGGCGCCGGCCAGAATGCTGGTGATGATCGGGCGGTCAGGTGGTTGCTCGCTGCAGCTCATCCGGCGCCCGAGCAGATACGTCACCAGAGTCACCACAGCCCAAGCTGCTATGTACGCCTCCACGTAGAGGTGGACCACTGGGCTTCTCCCTTTGACCGGGTAACCGCCGCGTGAACAGCTGTGACCGAAGGCTCATTGTATGTCTGGTATGACGTCAATCTAGCTCGCGTTTTGGCCCCCGCCAAGGGCTTGGGCCGGCAGCAAAACCGCATTACGGAACGCCGAGGAGCGGTGGCAAATCACCATAGCGGGATGTACCCGGTTAGTGCCGGTATCCAGCAACTTTGACGAGAGCGTCGATATTTTTGGTCAGAACACGCGCGTCAGGACGTCAAAACGGCCTTGCCGGTGTGCTGCTGGCCCGCGCGGTCGATCCAGAAAAGCTCCACGACGTCGCCGGGGTAGTGGCGGTCCAGCACGCTGGTGAGGGCGCCCGCCGAGCTCACGGTGACGGCGTCGATGCTCACCAGCACGTCGCCCGGGACCATTCCGGCGATGTGTGCGGGCCCTCCGCTGATCACGTCGCGGATCAGCACACCGGGCAGTTGCGAGTGCTCATCGGTGCCGCCAACACCGACACCGAGCAGCGTCGGCTGCCCGATGTGAATGCTGTTCGACGATGCCCCGGCCCGAATCTGCGCTGCGGTGGCCATGGCCTCGTTGATCGGGATCGCAAAGCCCTCGCCGCCCGGGCCCATGCGGTAGTTCAGCGTGGCCGCGGTCGTCATCCCGACCACCCGGCCGTCGGCGGACACCAGGGGGCCGCCCGAATCACCGGCCCGGACCGGGGCGGCGAACTGGATGAGTCCTGTCACCTGCTCGGAACTGCCCGTCAACTCGTCTTTGGCGGTGATGGTGCGGTTCAGCCCGATGACGTGGCCGGCTTCGTGCGTCAGTGAACTGCCGCTGCCGTCGGCGTTGCCCAGCGCCACGACCTCGTCACCGACGGCCAGCAGCGAGGAGTCACCGATCGGCGCGACCGGCAGGTCCGCTGCGCCGCGCAACTGCAGCACCGCGATGTCGCGGTGCCGGTCGTAGCCGACCAGGTCCGCGCGGTACGGCCGCCCGCCGATGGTCGCGGTCACCTTGTCGGCGCCCTGGACGACGTGGAAGTTGGTCAGCAGGGCGCCATTGGCGTCGAGCACGAAGCCGGTGCCGGCTCCGATGGCGTGCTGGTAGTTGATGACGGTGTCGACGCGTGCGGTCGAGGGTTCGACGGCTTCGGCGGCCGCCGGGTCTGCGTGAGCGGCCTGGGGCACGGAGATGCTGAGGCTGGCGACCGCGAGCATCGCGGCGCCGAGCCGACCGCAGAAGCGGGACCCGCCCATGTGCTGTCCTCCGGACTGCGAGGTGATGGCCCTGTGACCGGGCCCTTAGGCTCCGCGCCCGAACAACCCGGAACCCTTGCCGGAGCGGCGGTTGCGCAGCTTACCGGCGGGGGCGTCGTCAGTGGCCTTTTCTTCAGCCTCGTCCTCGTTGGTGTCGGCGGTCTCTTCGCCGGACGTCTTGGCAGCTTCATCGGACTCGGCGTCGTCGGCGTTACCGGCGTCGTCGGTTTCCGCAGCCTCGGTGGCCGCTTCGTCGGCCTCGGTGGCGGTCTCTTCGTCGGCTTCGTCGCCCGCCTCGGCGGTGACGGCCGGGACCTCATCGCCGGCGTCTTTGCCCTTGCCACGGCCGCGGCGCGTGCCGTCCTTGACCTTGAGCGGCGCCGGGGGCGGCGGGGGCAGCTCGGCGACGAAGGCCAGGTAGAACGCCAGGGCGGCGAGCAGGGCCAGGCCGGCCGCGCCGCCGTAGATGCCGAACAGCCAGGTGCCGGCCTGATCCAGGGTCAGCCAGATCTCGCTGATCGCGGCGCCGACGATCAGGACGCCCGCGACGATGTGCAGGACGATGGACCAGGTGCGCAGAGACAGCGCCAACTCCGGGGTGCCGTACTCGGGCAATGCGGTGCGCTGGCGGGTGAACAGCACCGGCAGTGCCGACAACGCGATCACCAGACCGCAGACGATGCGCATCGCCGTGCCGAGGGTGTGCGACCAGTCGCCGGTCAGCTCGTTCCAGCGGGGCAGCGCGAAGAAGAAGAACAGCAGCCCGGCGAGGACGAGGAACGACGCGTGCCAAAGGATCGCTACCGGCCGCCGCATGCTGCTCCTTGAGAGTTTTTTCGCTGTGATGTGGGGCCGGGGTGCGACCGGCTGATCAGCTGGTCGCACCCCGGACCGAGTGCGGAGGATAGGGGATTTGAACCCCTGAGGGCTGTTAACCCAACCCGCGTTCCAGGCGAGCGCCATAGGCCACTAGGCGAATCCTCCGTCGACAAGGGTACCCGACCCGGATCCGACGCCCTACCGGCGTCTCATTAGGCGGGTACTACACTCAGTGCCGGACCCCGCGCGGCGTCCATCCTGTGAACTCCCCCAGGGCCGGAAGGCAGCAAGGGTCAACGGGCTCTGGCGGGTGCGCGGGGTCCCCTATGTTTTCGCGATCTGATGCGAAAGGCGCGCCGTGTCGTTTCTGTCCCTCGGCCGTGACGAATTGCAGGCTCAGCATGATCTGCAGCAGCGCAATTACGCCGAACTGCAGGCCCGCAACCTGACGCTCGACCTCACCCGTGGCAAGCCGTCGCCGCAGCAGCTCGACCTGTCGAACGCCATGCTGGACCTGCCCGGGGATACACCGGGTTCCTACCTGGACGCCAACGGCACCGACACCCGTAACTACGGCGGCCTGCACGGCCTGCCCGAGCTGCGGGCGATCTTCGGTGAGCTGCTCGGCCTGCCCGTGCAGAACCTGATCGCCGGCAACAACGCCAGCCTGGAACTGATGCACGACGTCATCGTGTTCTCGCTCCTGCACGGCGGCGTCGACTCGCAGCGGCCCTGGGTTCAGGAACCCGTCGTGAAGTTCCTGTGCCCGTCGCCCGGATACGACCGTCACTTCGCGATCACCGAGAGCTTCGGCATCGAGATGATCCCGGTGCCCATGCTCGAGGACGGCCCCGATGTCGACCTCATCGAGGAGCTCGTCGCTGCCGACCCGGCCATCAAGGGCATGTGGTGCGTCCCCGTCTTCGGTAACCCGACCGGCGTCACCTACTCGTGGGAGGCCACCCGGCGCCTGGTCCAGATGCAAACGGCGGCAACCGATTTCCGGCTGTTCTGGGACAACGCGTACGCCGTGCACACGCTGACGCACGAATCTGTGCCGAACATCGACATCGTGGGGCTGGCGGCCACCGCGGGCAATCCGCACCGGCCGTATGTGTTCGCCTCGACGTCGAAGATCACGTTCGCCGGGGCCGGCGTCAGCTTCTTCGGCGGCTCACTCGGCAACATCGCCTGGTACCTGCAGCACGCCGAGAAGAAGACCATCGGCCCGGACAAGGTCAACCAGCTGCGGCACGTCCGGTTCTTCGGCGACGCCGACGGCGTGCGGCTGCACATGCAGCGGCACCAGGCGTTGATGGCGCCCAAGTTCGCGGCGGTCGCCGAGATTCTCGACGAGCGGCTCAGCGAGTCCAAGATCGCGTCGTGGACCGACCCCAAGGGCGGCTACTTCGTCAGTCTCGACGTCTGGCCGGGCACCGCCAAGCGCACGGTGGCCCTGGCCAAGGACGCCGGTATCGCGGTGACCGCGGCCGGTGCGTCGTTCCCGTACAAGAAGGACCCGGACGACAAGAACATCCGGATCGCGCCGACCTTCCCGTCGCTGCCCGACCTCCGGGTCGCCATCGACGGGCTGGCGACGTGCGCGCTGCTGGCCGCGACCGAGGTGCTGCTCAAGGCCTGAGGTCCCGCCTGCGCTATGCGTTGACTCTGAACTGAGGGCGCATGTGTGCGAGTGGGGTGCGCCGTGGCGTCAGAGTCAACGGGCACCAGAGCACGAGTCGGACCCGCTCGGTAGCCTTCTCCCGTGGCTCTCTACCGCAAGTACCGACCGGCAAGTTTCGCTGAGGTAGTCGGGCAGGAGCATGTCACCGAGCCGCTGTGCAACGCGCTGGAATCGGGCCGGATCAACCACGCCTACCTGTTCTCCGGCCCGCGCGGTTGCGGCAAGACGTCGTCGGCACGCATCCTGGCCCGCTCGCTGAACTGTGAGCAGGGCCCGACGGCCAACCCGTGCGGCGAGTGCCATTCGTGTGTGGCGCTGGCGCCCAACGGGCCGGGCAACATCGACGTCGTCGAGCTCGACGCGGCCAGCCACGGTGGTGTCGACGACACCCGTGAACTCCGGGACCGGGCGTTCTACGCGCCGGCGCAGTCGCGCTACCGCATCTTCATCATCGACGAAGCGCACATGGTGACCAACGCCGGTTTCAACGCGCTGCTCAAGATCGTCGAGGAGCCGCCGGAGCACCTGATCTTCGTGTTCGCCACCACCGAGCCCGAGAAGGTGCTGCCGACCATCCGGTCGCGCACGCACCACTACCCATTCCGGCTGCTGCCGCCCAAGACCATGCGCGGCCTGCTGGAGAAGATCTGCGCGCAAGAAGACGTGCAGGTCGACGACGCGGTGTACCCCTTGGTCATCCGGGCCGGCGGCGGCTCGCCGCGTGACACGTTGTCGGTGCTCGACCAGCTGCTGGCCGGGGCGGAGCAGAACCGCGTCGTCTATCAGCGGGCGCTGTCGCTGCTGGGTGCCACCGACATGGCGCTCATCGACCGGGCCGTCGACTCCTTGGCCGCCGGTGACGGTGCGGCGCTCTTCGGGGCGGTCGAATCGGTGATCGACGCCGGGCACGACCCGCGGCGGTTCGGCACCGACCTGCTGGAGCGCTTCCGGGATCTGATTGTGCTGCAAATAGTTCCGGACGCCGCGGCCCGTGGGGTGGTCGACGCCCCGGAGGACGTCATGGAGCGCATGCGGGATCAGGCCGCCCAGATCGGCACCGCGACACTGACCCGTTACGCCGAGGTGATGCACGCCGGGCTGGGGGAGATGCGCGGCGCGACGGCGCCCCGGCTGCTGCTCGAAGTGGTGTGCGCCCGGCTGCTGCTGCCGTCGGCCAGTGACACCGAAGCCGCGCTGCTGCAACGCATCGAGCGCATCGAGACCCGGATGAACGTCTCGATCCCGGCCTCCGAGGGTGCGGTGGCTGCGGCACCGCGTCCCGCTCAGGCAGCGGCCCCGGCGGCACCGCCGGCCCCGGCCGCCGAGTCGTTCGCGGACGCCCCGCCTGCTCCGTCGTCGTCCTCCGCTGCCGCGGGCAACCGCACGTTCACGCGGAGAAGCCAAGCACCGCAGTCGGTTTCGGCGCCCGAGCCGGAACCGGCTCCGGTGCCGCCGGTCCCGCCCGCGCCCCGGCCGGCTCCCGAACCCGCACCGGTTCAACGTGAAACATCGCCTGAACCGGTCGCCCCGCCGGCTCCGGAACCGGCAGCGCCGGCACCCGTGCAGCCGGCCGCGGCGACGCCCGGCGAACCCGACGCGGCCGCCGTGCGCGCCATGTGGACGACGGTGCGCGAGAAGGTCCGGGCCCGTAGTCGCTCACTGGAAGCCATGCTGATGGAGGCGACGGTCCGCGGCATCGAGGCCGACACCCTGGTGCTGGCCCACCCGGCGCCGCCGCTGGCGAGGCGCCTGTCCGAGCAGCACAACGCGGACGTCATCCGCGAGGCGCTCAAGGATGCGCTCGGGGTGAACTGGCGGGTGCGGTGCGACGCCGGTGCGGGGCCCGCTGGTGCCGCGCCTTCGGGTGCCGCGCCGGCCGCCGCGGCGCCGCGAGCTGCCGCGCCGACACCGGAACAGCAGGCCGCGGTGGAGCGCGCCGAAGAAGAGGACATGCTGGCCGACGCCGCCAATGACCGCGGCACCGACGTGCCACGGCGCGACCCCGAAGAGGTGGCGCTGGAACTGCTCAAGACCGAGCTCGGTGCCCGGCCCATCGGGGAGTAGTCAGGGCGTCCACCACGGCCGCAGCGGCAGCCCGCCGTCGGCGCCGTGCTCGTCGAGCTTGACGGCCAGAACCTGGTGCAGCTGAACCACATTGGTCTCGAAGCCCACGCGGGAACCGGCCATGTACATGCCCCACACCTTGGCTGTGGCCACGCCGACCTCGGCGACCGCGTCGTCCCAGTTGCGGACCAGGTTGGCGCACCAGTCGCGCAGCGTCAGGGCGTAGTGGTGGCGCAGGTTCTCCTCGTGCAGCACCTCCAGTCCGGTGTCCTGGGCGGTGGCGATTATCCGTCCCGAGCCGGTCAGTTCCCCGTCGGGGAAGACGTAGCGGTCGATGAATCCGCCGATGTGCCCCGGCCGGTTGTGCGGCCGGGTGATGCAGTGGTTGAGCAGCAGCCCGCCGGTCCGGAGCCGGTCCCGCAGGAACCGGAAGTACGCCGGGTAGTTGGCGACGCCGATGTGCTCGGTCAGGCCGATCGAGGAGACCGCGTCGAAGCCGTCCTCCCGCACGTCGCGGTAGTCACCGTGCACGACGCGGGCGAGGTCGGCCAGGCCCTCATCGGCGATGGCGCGCTGTGCCCAGCCGGCCTGCTCCGCCGACAGCGTCACGCCGGTGGCCCGGACACCGTGCCGGGCGGCGTACCGGACCATGCCACCCCAGCCGCAGCCGACGTCGAGTAGCCGATCGCCGGGCTGCAACCGCAGCTTGTCGAACACCAGCCGGTACTTGTTCTCCTGGGCCTCCTCGAGCGTGGCATCGGGCCGGGGATAGCAGGCGCAGGTGTAGGTCATCGACGGGCCGAGCGCCAGTTCGTAGAAGGCGTTCGACACGTCGTAGTGGTGGTGGATGGCCTCGGCGTCCCGGATTCGGCTGTGCCGCAGCCCTTCTGCCATCCGCCGCCATTTCGGCAGGGCCTCCTGCGGCGGTGGGGCGATGGGCAGCAGATGCTCGAACCCGATGGACCGCACGATGTTCGCCAGTACCCGGATCGGCGGACGCTTGAACTCCACCTTGTCGGCGAGCGCCTTGAGCAGCTCGTACGGGTCGCCCGGATGCACCCCGAGCGCCGCGAGATCGCCTGCGACGTAGGCGCGCGCGAGGCCCAGGTCGCCCGGCGCGGTCGCCAGGTAGGTGGTGCCGCGCGGAGTGAGCAGGCTCAGCCCCAGTTCGGCGTCTTCGGGGCCGGCCGAACTCCCGTCGTACGCCTCGAATTTCAGCGGCAGCCGACCACTCGAGAAGCTCTCCAGGACCTCCGCCAGGGTGAGCTTGCCGTCGGTGGTACCGCGGTCGTCAGTTGTCGTCATTGCCGTTGCACCGCTTTCGCATAGAGACCTAGTAGCCGCGATTCGGGGTCGTAAACGTCTTTGACCTTCTGGTATTCGTCGCCGCCGTACCGCCGGGCGAAATCCTCGGGCGAGTAGAACGACTCGGAGTACAGCGATTTGTGGCCGTCCATCTCGCCGACCTTGTCCTCGATCCGCCGGTTGGTCTCGCCGGCCACCCGGCCGGCCGGGACCGACGACCAGAACCCGAGGTTGACGTAGCTGCGGTGGGGCTCGATCGGATACAGCGGCCACCGGTCGTCGCCGCGTAACCGTAAGGGGCACAACCAGATCGGAGTGATGGGCACCTGCGCCAGGAACCACTCGAGAAATTCGGCGACGCGCTCCACCGGCACTTCGACGTCCTGCACCACCCGCTCGCGCAGCGGCCGGTCCGGGGCCAGGACGCTGCGGCGCTCTATCCGGTCGGCGATGTGGAACCGCTGGTCCAAGCCGACGAGCTTCCAGTAGACGCTGCTGCGGCGGTACCGGCGGGGCCACAACCGGCGCACGAGCGGGCGCTGCGCGCCGAACGCCTCGGAACACCAGAACCAGTCGGTGTCCCAGCGCCAGAGATAGTCCTGGATGGTCAGCCGGTCGTGTCGCTCGCCGGCGTCGTGCTGGATGGACCGGTAGAAGATGTCCTGGCCGGTGTAGTCGCTGACCGGGCCGCCGGTCCCGGTCTTCATACCCAGACACAGATAGCTCTCGTCCGGTCCGAACACGACGCCGTCGAGGTAGTCGACCGGGACGCCGGCATATCCGTCGAAGTAGCCGCCGGTGTCGAGGATGCGCTGCAGGGCGTCCACCAGGTCGGCCACGCGGTGGAAGCGCACGTGGCGCAGCTTCACGAACGGCCGCACCGGCTCCAGCTCGATGCGCAGCCGCACCGAATAGCCCAGCGTGCCATACGAATTGGGGAAGGCGTAGAAGAGGGCGGTGTGCCGGTCGCGGCGTGCGGTGACCAGCTCGCCGGCGCCGGTGAGGATGTCCATCTCCAGCACCGACTCATGCGGCAGGCCGTTGCGGAAGGACGTCGACTCGATGCCCAGCCCGGTGACCGCACCGCCGAGGGTGATGGTCTTGAGCTGCGGCACGACCAACGGCGCCAGGCCGAATGGCAGGGTCGCCGCCACCAGCGTCTCGTAAGTGCACATGCCCTGGACGTCCGCGGTGCGGGTCTCGGTGTCGACGGCGAGCACACCGTCGAGGCCGGAGACGTCCAGCCCCTTGGTCTTGGTGCGCGTACGCGCCCGGAAGAGGTTCGATGTCGGCTTCGCCAACCGCACTGTCGCACCCTGGGGAATGGCCCGGTAGCTGGCCAGGAGCCGCTGAACGGCCGCCTCGTGGGCGGCCGTCGCATCGGTCGTGACAGCTGTCACACATATACGCTAAACCGAGACCGCGGTCCTCGCGACCGCAAGAGAAGCCATATGAACAGGAGTTTTACCTGATGGGACAGGTCAGTGCGTCCAGCACCGTGTTGATTCTCGCCGAGCCGGAGAAGGTACTGACGGCGGTCGCCGACTACCAGACGGTGCGCCCCAAGATCCTCTCGTCGAACTACAGCGGCTACCAGGTGCTCGAAGGCGGACAAGGCGCCGGCACCGTCGCGACCTGGAAGCTGCAGGCCACCAAGAAGCGCTCGCGTGAGGTCAAGGCCACTGTCGACGTCGCCGGCAAGAGCGTCATCGAGAAGGACGCCAACTCGTCGATGGTGACCACCTGGACCGTCGCTCCGGCGGGCACCGGTTCGACCGTCACCGTCAAGACCGCGTGGCAGGGCGCCGGCGGTATCGGCGGCTTCTTCGAGAAGACCTTCGCCCCGCTCGGCCTGCGCAAGATCCAGGACGAGGTGTTGGGAAACCTGAAGAAGGTTGTCGAGGGTTAGTCCGCTTCGGCGCGCCTGATGGCCAGATGGTCGCCCGACCTTCCGTCGGGCGACTAGGCTGGCGCGCAAACCCGATCATCGAAATCACCCGCGGCCGAGCCGCGAATCAGACCTGAGGGGATTGTCATGCAACCCGGTGGCCAGCCCGATATGTCCGCGTTGCTCGCTCAGGCGCAGCAGATGCAGCAGCAGCTCATGGCTGCGCAGGAGTCCCTGGCCGCTTCGTCGGTGGTGGGCCAGGCCGGTGGTGGCCTGGTCAAGGTCACCATGAAGGGCAGCGGTGAGATCACCGGGCTGACCATCGACCCGAAGGTCGTCGACCCTGATGACATCGAGACGCTGCAGGACCTCATCGTGGGTGCCCTGGGCGACGCCTCCGAGCAGGTGACGCTGATGGCGCAACGGAGCCTCGGCCCGCTGGCCGGTGGCATGCAGGGCCTGGATCTGCCCGGGTTCTGATGTGTTTGAAGGACCCGTACAGGATTTGATCGACGAGCTCGGCAAGCTGCCGGGTATCGGGCCGAAGAGCGCCCAGCGCATCGCGTTCCACCTCTTGTCGGTGGAGCCACCGGACATCGACCGGCTGACCGCGGTGCTGAACCGGGTGCGCGACGGCGTCAAGTTCTGTGCGGTGTGCGGCAACGTTTCCGATGACGACCGGTGCCGGATCTGCAGCGACCCGCGCCGCGACGGCTCGCTGGTGTGCGTCGTCGAGGAACCCAAAGATGTTCAGGCGGTGGAGCGCACCCGCGAGTTCCGCGGGCGCTACCACGTCCTGGGCGGGGCGCTGGATCCGTTGTCCGGGGTCGGGCCGGAACAGTTGCGGATTCGTGAATTGCTCAACAGGATCGGTCAGCGCGTCGACGGTGTGGACATCGTCGAGGTGATCATCGCGACCGACCCCAACACCGAGGGCGAGGCGACCGCCACGTACCTGGTGCGCATGCTGCGGGACATTCCGGGGCTGACGGTGACGCGCATCGCGTCGGGCCTGCCGATGGGCGGCGACCTGGAATTCGCCGATGAGCTGACGCTGGGCCGGGCGCTGGCCGGCCGCCGCGCGATGGTTTGATTCGCGGCTCGGCCGCAGTGGCCTGATTCGCGGCTCGGCCGCAGTGGCCTGATTCGCGGCTCGGCCGCAGTGGTTTGCCGCTTTGTCGGGTTTCACTCTCGTTACACCGAAACTGCACTCCGTCAGGTAGCTACCAACACTTTCCTACCGAAATACCATTTCGGTTCGTTTGGCTAACGAGTACATTTGGTGTGCGGGGTAGGTGTCCTGCAACGTCGGTGCTGTGATTGGTATCCGGCAAATAATCTTGCCAAAGTTGTTACGGCCTTGGGGATTTCGCGTCGATTGCGCGACGGCGGCGCGCCGCGGGCTCGTTGGCAAACACGTGTACGGGAACATGGCGAAGGGATGTAGCATTCGCGCACGGGGCAACCGGGGGATCGGAAGACCCAATTATCTTGAGCGTCAATTCTTTTGGGGAGCACCATGAGCACCAACCCGTTCGACGACGACAATGGCACCTTTTTCGTGTTGATCAACGACGAAGAGCAGCACAGTCTGTGGCCGACGTTCGCGGACATTCCCCAAGGTTGGCGAGTGGTGCACGGTGAGGCAGACCGCGCGTCATGCCTGGAGTACATCGAGCGGGAATGGACCGACATCCGCCCCAAGAGCCTGCGTGACCGACTGGCGGTAGGGCAGCGGCTCTGATCGTTCGCTAGCTCGGGGTAGTTCGGCATTTCAGGGTTTGGGATGGATCTCGGCGATTCGTCGTTGCTGGTCACGCGCGGGCAGTTGGATATCTGGCTCGCGCAGGAAACGGGTCAATCGGCCGCGGAGTGGCAGCTCGGTATCTTCGTAAAAATTGACGGTCCAGTCGATTTCGGGATTTTCGAGCAGGCGATCCGCCGGGTGGTCGGCGAGGCCGAGCCGGTGCGGGCGACCTTCGCCGAGTTCGACGGTCAGGTGCGCCAACGGTTGCTCGATGTCGCCGACATCGAGGTGGACTTCGTCGACCTGACCCACGCCGACCAACCGATGGCCGAGGCGCGCGAGACAGCCGCGGCGCTCCAGCGCACGCCCATGCCGCTCGACGGCCCACTGCTGCGCTTTGCGTACTTCCAGGCCCGGGCCGACGAGTCCTATTTCTTCGCGTGCTGTCACCACATCGTCGCCGACGGCATCGGACTGGCGCTGGTCCTTCAGCGCATCGCTGCCGTCTATTCGGAAGCTGTTGCGGGCGTGGCGATTCAGCCGTCCTACTTCAGTTCACTGCAGGACCTGCTCGACTGCGAAGCGGCCTATGAAGCCTCTGCGGAGCATGCGGAGGACGAGGCCTACTGGACGGCGAACCTGCCGGCGGAGCCCGCGCGCGAGCAGGTGTCCGATGATGCGGTGAGCACCGAGGCCGGCTCGTCGGAGCCGATCGAGCTGGACCCCGCGTTGCTCGCTCAGGTGGAACGACTGTGTGAGGCTTGGGATGTGCGCCGGTCGACGGTGCTCATCGCCGCCTGCGCGCTGGTCCTGCGGGGCCGCTCGGCAGCGGGGCGTGAGGTGGTGCTCGACCTGCCGGTGACCCGGCGCGTGCTGCAGGTGTCGAAGACGTTGCCCGGCATGGTCGCCGGCGTCGTGCCGTTGGTGCTGCAGGTTTCCCCTGATGCGACGGTCACCGACTTCTGTGCGCACGTGCACACCCGCACCCGAGAAGCGGTGCGCCATCAGCGATTTCCGGTGCAGGCCCTGGAGCGCAAGATCCACGGCGCGGGCGCGGACCGGATCGTGGTGGACTTTCTGCCGTCGGGTTTCACCGTGCCGCTGGGCGAGGCCACGGCGGCAGCGCAGCTGATCTCCGGTCTCGGCCGGGGCTCCGGGCTGGCGTTCTCGGGTACGGGTGACGAGCTGTCGGTCACGACATTCGGTACCCGGCAGCTCGACGTCGTGGAATTGGCGGACCAGCTGAACCGGGTGCTGACCGCGATGACAGCTGATCCGGCTCAGCGCCTGTCGTCGCTGCCGCTGCTCGATGTGCCGGCCCAGGACCGACTGGCCGAACTCGGGAACTGGGCGGCGCTGGCCACCGAAGCTGCTCCAGCGGTATCGATCCCGGCGTTGTTCGCCCATCAGGTGCGTCGGGTGCCGGACGCAGTGGCGCTCAGCGGCGACGGTCGGGCCCTGACCTACCGGGAACTGGACCAGGCGTCGAACCGCATGGCGCAGCTGCTGGCCGAGCGCGGCGCGGGCCCGGGCCGGCGCGTGGCCGTGATGCTGCCACGGTCTGCCGAGGCCATCGTGACCATCCTGGGCGTGCTCAAGACGGGCGCGGCGTACCTGCCGATCGACCCGGCACTGCCGGCGTCCCGAATCGCTTTCATGCTGGGCGATTCCGCGCCGTTCGCGGCCGTCACCACCACGGCGCTGGCCGACCGGTTCGACGGGTTCGACGGTGTGGTCATCGATGTGCGCGAGCCTGTCGCCGGGCCCGACGACTGGCCGGCCGCGGCCGGCCCGGAGCCCGACGATGTCGCCTATGTCATCTACACCTCGGGTACCACCGGGACGCCGAAAGGCGTTGCGATTGCCCATCAGAACCTGACGCAGCTGATCGCGTCGCAGGACGCCGGCCTGCCGTCCGAGCAGGCCTGGTCGCATTGGCATTCCTATGCCTTCGACTTCTCGGTGTGGGAGATCTTCTCCGCGCTGTTGCGGGGCGGCCGCCTGGTGGTGGTACCCGAGTCGGTGTCTGCTGATCCGGCCGAGTTCCATGACTTCCTGATCGCCGAAAAAGTCACCGTCCTCACCCAGACCCCTTCTGCCATCGGGATGTTGGACATGTCGGGCCTGGAGTCGTGCGCGCTGGTGATGGGCGGCGAGGCGTGCCCGGCCGAGGTGGTCGACAAGTGGGCTTCCCGCGGACGCGAGGAGCAAAACGGCACTGCGCCGGTGATGGTCAACGCCTACGGACCGACCGAGACCACGATCTACGCGGCGATCAGTGCTCCGCTGACGGCCGGCGGCGCGGCGGCACCGATCGGATCGCCACCGAGCGGCGCGGCGTTGTTCGTGCTCGACGGCTGGATGCAGCCGGTACAGCCCGGCGTGGTCGGCGAACTGTACGTGGCCGGTGCCGGCGTCGGCGTCGGCTACCTGCACCGGACCGGACTGACCGGATCCCGTTTTGTGCCATGCCCGTTCGGCAAGCCCGGCGAGCGCATGTACCGCACCGGCGACCTGGTGTACTGGGGCGCCGATGGACAGCTGCGGTACGTCGGCCGGGCCGACGCCCAGGTCAAGATTCGCGGCTACCGCATCGAATTGGGCGAAGTCCAAACAGCTTTGGCCGCGCTCGACGGCGTCGTGCAGGCGGCGGTCATCGTGCGGGAGGATCGTCCCGGTGACAAGCGCCTGGTCGGCTATGTCACCGGCACCGTCGATCCGGTGGCGGCGCGGGCCGCCCTCGCGGATCGCCTGCCGCCGTACCTGGTTCCGGCCGCGGTGGTGGCTCTGGCCGAACTGCCGCTGACCACCAGCGGCAAGCTCGACACCCGCAGCCTGCCCGCCCCGGAGTACACCGGCGACGACTACCGCGCGCCGGACAGTCCCGTCGAAGAGATCCTGGCTGCCATCTACGCCGAGATCCTCGGCCTGGAGCCGGCAGCCGTCAGCATCGACGACTCGTTCTTCGAACTCGGCGGCGACAGCATTCTCGCGATGCAGGTGGCGGCGCGGGCCCGGGCCGCCGGTCTGGCGTGCCGCCCGCGCGACGTGTTCGTCGAGCAGACGGTGGCGCGCCTGGCGCAGACCGTGACCGTGACCGACGACGCCGACGCTGTCGTCGACGCGGGCATCGGACCGGTGCAGACCACGCCCATCATGCGGTGGCTCGCCGGTATCGATGGCCCGGTCGATCAGTTCAACCAGACCCTGGTGGTGCAGGCGCCGCAGGGGGCCACCGAGGCCGACGCGGTGATGTTGTTGCAGGCCTTGATGAATCGGCACGCGATGCTGCGGCTGCGCGTCGGTGCCGACGGGTCATTGGTAGTGGCGGAGGCCGGTGCGGTCGACGCCCGCCAGTGCGTCGTCGGCGTCGATGAGCTGTCAGAGGCCGCGGTGGCCGCGGCGCGGGGGCGGCTGGACCCGGGCGCCGGGGTGATGGTGAGTGGTCTGTGGGTCGCCGCACGCGAGCAGCTGGTCCTGATGGTCCACCATCTCGCAGTCGACGGGGTGTCGTGGCGAATTCTGTTGGAAGACATCAATATTGCCTGGGCCCAGCACCGCGCCGGCCAACCCGTGGAGTTGGCGACGGCCGGTACGTCGTTCCAGCGGTGGGCCACGCTGCTCACCGAGTACGCGCACCATCCCGACGTGCTGGCGCAGGAGGCCGCCTGGCGGCAGGTGGCGTCGGTACCGGCTGCCGTGCCGGCGGCGGACCCCGCCGTGGACACCTACGCCACGGCGGGCCGATTGACGGTGAGGCTGGACGCCGACCACACCCGCGCGCTGCTCGGCGAAGTACCGGCGGCCTTTCATGCTGGGGTGCAAGACATCCTGCTCATCGGGTTCGCGCTCGCCGCCGCGGAATTCCTGGGTACGGTGGCGCCTGTCGGCATCGACGTCGAAAGCCACGGGCGCGACGAAGACATCGCCGACGACGTCGACCTCTCGCGGGCCGTCGGCTGGTTCACCGCCAAATACCCGGTGGCGCTGACGACGGGTGCGTTGTCCTGGGCGCAGATCAGCGCGGGCGACGAGTCGCTCGGTGCCGTCGTCAAGGCGGCGAAGGAACAGCTGCGCGCACAGCCCGCGGGCCTGACCTACGGCCTACTGCGGTACCTGAATGACGACATCGACCTGGACGGCGCGGAGCCGAGTCTCGGGTTCAACTACCTTGGCCGCCTGGGCTTTCCGCAGATCGCCGGCGTCGAAGAGCTGTGGCGGCTGGGCCGCGAAGAGCTGTCGCTGGCCGGTGCCGCGGCCCCGCTGCCGCTGTTCCACACCGTCGAACTCAACGCCGGCACCATCGACACCGACGCCGGACCGCAACTGCAAGCCGACTGGACCTGGGCGACTTCGGTTCTCGACGACGCCCAGCTGAACCGGTTGAGCCGGTTGTGGTTCGAGGCGCTGGCCGGCATCTGCGCACACGTCCGGGCCGGTGGCGGCGGCCTGACGCCGTCGGACATCGCGCCGGCGCGCCTGGGACAGCAGCAGATCGACCAGTTGCACCAGCAATACCGCGTCGCCGACATCCTGCCGCTGACGCCGTTGCAGCAGGGACTGTTGTTCCACAGCAGCACCGCGCATGAGCGCGCCGACGTCGCGGCCGAAATGTACTCGGTGCAGCTGGATTTCACGCTGACCGGCGCGCTGGACCCGCAGCGGCTCCGCGATGCCGTGCAACGCACCGTCAACCGGCACCCGCACCTGGCGGCCACATTCTGTCAGCAGTTCGACGAACCGGTGCAGGTGATCCTGGCCGAACCGGAAATCGCCTGGCGATTCGTCGATTTCGGAGCGACGGGTGTGCTCGACGAAGACGAGATTCAGCGGCTGTGTGCCGCCGAACGCATCGCGGTCGGTGACCTCGCCGGTGAGCCGCCGTTCCGGGCCCTGCTGATCCGCATCGCCGAGGACCGCCACCGGTTCGTCCTGACCAATCACCACATCGTGCTCGACGGCTGGTCGCTGCCGATCCTGTTGCGGGAAATCTTCGCCGGCTATGCCGGGCACCGGTTGCCGCCCGCGGCGTCGTACCGGAAGTTCATCACCTGGCTCGCCGACCGCGATCTCGATGCGGCGCGCGCGGCGTGGGGTGAGGTGCTCGCCGGTTTCGAGACGCCGACCCTGGTGGGTCCGCAGGACCGGCTCCAGGACGGGCTGGGGCGCGGACAGCGCGGCTTTGCGTCATTCCAGGTTTCAGCGGAGGCCACGCGCGCCCTCGGGGAGCTGGCGCGCTCCTGCCAGACCACCGTCAGCACCGTGCTGCAAGGCGCGTGGGCCGTGCTGCTGACGTCCCTGACCGGCAGGCACGACGTGGCGTTCGGTACCGCGCGGTCGCGGCTCGGCCAGCTCGACGTGGGCGACACCGAATCGATGGTGGGCCTGCTGATCAACACCGTGCCGGTGCGCGCCAACCTCACCGCGGGCACCACGGTCACCGGCCTGCTCGACCAGCTGCAGACCGCGCACAACGACACCCTCGACCACCAGCACCTGGCGCTGGGCGAGATACACCGTGTCGCCGGCCACGACCAGCTGTTCGACACGCTCTTCGTGTACGAGAACTATCCGGTCGAAGCCGGCATGTCTGTCGGGGTCGACGACCTCGCCATCGCCGAGTTCGCGAACCGCGAGTTCAACCACTACCCGCTGACCGTCGAGGCGTTCCCGGGCGATGAGCTCGGACTGCACATCGAATACGACACCGAGGTGTTCACCGAGGCCGGTATCGATGCGCTGATCGGCAGGCTCAGCCGGCTGTTGGTGGCGATGACCGCGGACCCGGCGCGGAAGCTGTTGTCCCTCAACCTCCTTGACGAGACCGAGCAGGATGAGCTGCGACGCTGGTCCGGTGCCGGGGTGCGGGCGCCGATCGGGCTCGGGCCCGAACTGTTGGCGGCGGCCGTCGCGGTCGATCCGGATGCCGTCGCCGTCATCGACGGCGCCCGCAGCCTGACGTATCGCGAGCTCGACGAAACCTCGAATCGATTGGCGCGCCTGCTGATCGCCGGCGGTGTCGGTCCCGAACGCGCCGTGGGTGTCGCGATGGACCGATGCGCCGAACTGGTGGTGGCGTGGTGGGCGGTGCTCAAGGCCGGCGGCGTGTACGTGCCGGTGGACCGCACGCACCCCGTCGAACGCATTGCCACGGTGCTGGATTCGGTTGCCGCCACGTGCGTGCTCACCCGGGACACCGACCAGATCGGTGGCGCGGGCTCCCGTCCGGTACTCCGGGCGGATGCCGACCTGTCGGGTTACGGCGCCGAACCGATCACCGACGCCGAGCGCTCGGCGCCGCTGACGGTCGACAACACCGCTTACGTCATCTTCACCTCGGGCTCGACGGGCGAGCCCAAGGGCGTGGCCGTCAGCCACGCCGGACTGCTGGGTGCCGCTGCGGCACAACACGACTCGTACAACCTGGCTGCCGACGCGCGCGTGCTGATGGTCGCCGCCCCGACCTTCGACGCGTCGCTGTTCGAGATGCTCATGGCGACCGGCGCGGCGGCCGCGTTGGTGGCGGCGCAGCGGGACGTGTATGCCGGCGAGGCGCTCGTCGACCTGATGCAACACCACGGGGTCAGCGCGACGCTGCTGACCCCGACGGTGGTGGCGTCACTGGACCGGGCGCGGCTCGACGGACTGACCACACTGATCACCGGCGGTGAGGCCTGCCCCGAGGAACTGGTGCAGGCCTGGGCGCCCGGCCGTCGCATGTTCAACGCGTACGGGCCCAGCGAATCCACCATCTGGGCCACCGGCACCCCGCTGACGCCGGGCCGTCCGGTGAACATCGGGACGCCCATCGCGGGCACCCGGACCCTGGTGCTCGACGCGCAGCTCAACCCCGTACCGCCCGGTGTGACGGGCGAGCTGTACCTGGCCGGTCCCGCCATCGCGCTCGGCTATGTGGGCCGGCCGACGCTGAGCGCCGAGCGATTCGTCGCCAATCCGCATGGTGGGCACGATGATTCCGGCAGCCGCATGTACCGGACCGGCGACCTGGCGCGCTGGAACGCCGACGGCACGCTGGACTATCTGGGCCGGGCCGACACCCAGATCAAGCTGCGCGGCCAGCGCATCGAACTGGGTGAGATCGAGAGCGCGCTGCTGGCCTGCCCCCAGGTCAGCCAGGCGGCCGCCACCGTGCACCACGGCACCGGCGGTGCTCAACTGGTCGGCTACATCACGTTCGAACACGCCACCGACGGCACCCGCGACACCGAGCATGACGCGGAGATCGTCGGGGAGTGGCAGGACATCTACGACGAGCTGTACGCCGCCGCCGACGCGGAAGGTGAAGCGCCCGAGTTCGGTTCGGACTTCCGGGGCTGGAACAGCAGCTACACCGGCGAGCCGATTCCGCTGGCCGACATGGAACAGTGGCGGGGCGGCCCGCACGGACCCGCCACGGGGAGC
>NZ_JMHT01000026.1 GCF_001905655.1 Mycobacterium sp. ST-F2 | reverse complement strand
GGTCAAAATTCAACCGACGCTACGGGGTCAATTTTCGACCGTCGTTGACAGGAGTACCCGGCAGTGGGCTACTTCGGTCCGTTGGCGCGAGAAGTAGACCCGCCACGAGGGCTTGTGATTGGCAGGTCGAATGGGAATCACTGGCGAAATCTGGCGGCGCTCCAGTCGGGTCTGTGACAGGATTCGCGCAGCAATTACACAGCGAACGCAGGGGCACGGCATTGGCAATCTGGACCGAAACATGGCGGACACGGCTGCTCGGCGCAACTGTTCTGGGAATGATGATTGCTGCCGTCCCGGCATGTGGTGGCGGTTCAGAAAATGCAGCCAACAAGAGCACCACAGCTCAAACAACGTCCACCAGCGTCGCGGCACCGGCGCTGGTTCAGGGAGCTCCGCAGGGGGCGGCGGTGAACGCGCTGTACTGGAAATTTCAGATCGCTGGACTCGATACCAAAACCAGGGAATTTGCCGACTACGAGGCCGCCGAGTTCTGTGCAAAGCCGAAGGTAGCGCATCTGAAGGCGACAATGATCTCGATGGGACAGGGGCTAGGAGTGTTGTCCCTCGACTACGCATTCTGGAGCCATCAAGGGCAGCCCGCATGGAAGGACGATGTGGCAACCCAGAGGAAATTGGCCTACTACATCGTCAGTAACTATTGCCCCGAAACTCCCAGCTAGCCTGGGCGGCGCATTGGCCCGCTATGTCCTTGGCCGCGAGGTCCTCACAGGTCGGGGCTCTTGGTCCGCATATGGCCTTTACCAGGTGAGCATGTCGTGCAATCGAATATCGGTAAGTGCGTGGAGTGCTCGGACTCGCGGCGAGGGGTGCTCGCGGACACACTGCCGCAGCTCGGCCAGTGCGTCGCCGCTTTTCAATAGATCGAGTCGAATGGCGGCCCAGTACATTTTGCGGTATCCCCGGTTGGCGTAGGTCTTGGCCGCGCGGGCGGCGGGGTCGCGGTATGTGCGGGCGAGTCGACTGTCGAGGATCGGAAACTGTGCTGGCCGTTTCAGATGAAGCACCTTGCTGATCTTGGCCATCCCCACGCCCTTGGGCGCCGCGGCGGTGAAGTGCTTGTACAAGCCCTCCATCGCATCGTAGGGGCCGTCGGACTCTCCCGGGTCCGCCTCTTGGAGGGTGGACTCAGGGGAAGTCCATGGCGCCGTGGCGGCCCGGAAGATGAACCAATCACCTTCGTGGGTGCTGATTCGTGAGCTGACGGCCCGGGTACGCCGGATTTCGTCGACGGAGATTGATGTGGGGTGGCCGGGACCCGGGAAGTCGTAGATGGTAGGCGTGCGGGAAGGGTAGTGCTCCAACCGGGCCATTGCGGCGTCGAGGCTCATGGTGTGGTCTGCGATCGCAATCGTCTTATTGCCCATCCGGTCATGCTGCACGAGCAATGGACATGTTTGCGGGTGTTTGGGTGCCGCTGCGCTGTTTGAAGAATGTCCGCACACGTACTTCGTTGGTTGTCGCAGCGACCAAGACGGGCAGTATGCGCCCGCCTGCTCGCTTTGCGCTTCGTGTACAGAGCGTCGAAGTCGATTGATGCTCTGAGGATTTGGCGTGACCTAGGTGGTGATCACCTCACCCCAGTGGTCTAGTCCGCAGGCCCCGAAGAACCATTCGTAGCTGAACCCTCGATAGTCGGCACGCAGAAAATCAGCGACTCGACGGGCCATCACTGCGGCACGTTCACGGGTTGTGTCGCTCACATCTGGATCGGCAATAACTTCTCGAAGGCATGAGGCCAGGTCCCGGTGGAACACATTAATCGGCATGCAGGGCATGTTTCCCGCGACCACCGACAGAACCTGGTCCGCCGGTAACCATATTTCGCCTCAGTGGCTGCCTTTGGGATCTTCTGGGCCGTGACAGTCTTCTGGTCCGAGTGGCACCTCGTCCAGCAACCGCGCAGTGGGAAACCGGCTCTTGATCTTGGCGTCGACCGCGGACAGGGCGTTGGCGATGTCGTCGAGCGACTGACCTCGTTGCAACTGCTCGGCGACTTCTAGCACCTGCCGTCGCAATTGGTCGACCGCGATGAATTCGCCGAATAACGAGTGATAGGCATCGCCGCGATCGGTCGGGTCGAAGCTGCGTAGAGCACTCTGCCTGCGCGAAAACATGTCTGCGAGGAGTGACAGGCGCTCGTCGAGTGCGCTCTGACAGTGAGCGCGGCTAAGTCCCCTGGGGTGGTGGGAATTCGGGGACGGGGCTGAGGTG
>NZ_JMHT01000025.1 GCF_001905655.1 Mycobacterium sp. ST-F2 | reverse complement strand
CCCGGCAACGACGCGCCAACCACCTCTACACCCTCATCTGTGAAGAGCCGGATTGAGGATCACCATGGCGCATCCAGATGACACGGCCTCGCGTTCGTCCGAGGGCATGTGGAACCGACGTGTGAGACGGGGAGGACTGCTCTGCGCGGCCACCGCCGTCGTCGTCGCTGCGCTCGTCGGGTCGGGCATTCAGCTGGTCGATCCGGCGCCTGCGGGCGCCGACCCGAAACCGACCCCCACGGTCGCGGGCTCGCCCGACTACAAGACCGGGTACATATGGTTCACCAAGAACCTCTCCGAGCCGTACCAGGCCATGGACGACGCACTGCGGACGTTCGCGGGGGGCATCAGTTCCGGTGACATCAACGAGGTGTACTCGGGCTGCGGGCAGCTCAGCGTCGCCGCCTCCATGTACCAGGGAGCCCTTCCCGGCCCCAGCAGCCGCGTGAACGGACGGCTGCAGTCGATGGTCAGTGAGCTCAACCAGGCGGTCGACGAGTGCCGGGCCCTTCAGCCGGGCGCGGGCTGGGAGCAGTCGAAGCCGATGATGGCGCACGTCAACGCGGCGCGCGCCCGCCTCCGGAGCATTCAGCAGACGCTGCAGCCCTACAACTGAGCCACGGCGGCGGACTCACGTCGAACAGGAGCCCTGCGCGAACGCCTTGATGAAGCCGCCGTACTGATACAGGTACACCTCGGCCCAGTCGAGCGGGGACATGTCGTACTCGCGGGGCACGGCCCGCATGACCACGTTGAGCCGCGGGTTGTTCAGGCACCGGTTGAACACGTACTGCGCCCTCGGCAGGTGGTAGCGCCAGGTCACCACGATGACCGACGACCAGTTCCGTTGCGCGGCCAGCTGTTCGGTCACGATCGCCTCGCCGCGGGTCGTCAACGGGTCGGGACGCCTGCAGATGACTTCGATCGAACCCTTTCGGCCCGTGCACATCTCCTGCATCACGGTGTCGTCGTCACCGTACGGGTTCGACAGCACCACGACCGGCGCATACCCCTGGCGCGCCAATTCGACGCCGTAGGCCTCCCTGCCGTCGTGCTCGCCGCCCAGCACGATGATGGCGTCGACGCGCTGCAGAGGCTCGCTCCTAGCCAGCGTGAAGATCAGGTAGCCGCTGATCCCGAACGCCACCACGATGGCCGTCAACGCGACCGCGACCGCGGCGACGACACGGTTGCCGGTCATGACGCGCAGTCCGACGAGAGGACTGTTACGCGAGAAAGCGTGATCATCGATTCATGTGTCTTGTCGGTGAATGTCGAACTGCGCACTAGCGAATGCTCACCTTTGCGCCATCCGCTTCAGACCAACTTATCGTGCCGTGCTCGAAGTCGACGGCGCGCGCGGCGCCTCCAGGGGCGACGGGGTGCTCGTCGGACGTCGGAGCGCCGAGCTCGGGCGTCCACGCGGCGAGAATCGCGCCGAAGATCGCACGCGTGCCGAACTGCGGATGCGAGAAGATCCGTAAGGCGGAACCTCCGAAATCCTGGTAGCCGTTTGCGAACTCGGTGTTGGGCACCAGTTGCCATTGCAGCGCCTTGGCACCCACGTCGACGGGGGCGTTGATGAACCCTGTTGCGGTGCTGTAGCGGTAGCCTCGCTCGAAGCGCTGCCCCGTCCCCTCCTTGAGGTTGAAGACGGGTGTCACAGCCGCGCCGAGCGCGGCGTCGCGGTTGCCGCGGAAGTCGGCGTCGACATCCCGGCTGAGATGCGCCCCCGGCGCGAGCAGCGACTGCAACTGAGTGAATGCGGGCTTGGGCGTGTAGTCGGAACCGACGACACCGAACGTCCGCTCGTCCGGCAGTGCCGCGGTGTCGTCATCGCGGATGGTGTGCACGATGAAGGGGCCGGCGTAGTCGACCTCCTGCCACTGTCGCAGCGAGTTCGCGATGAGATCCGCCTGCGCGGCCGGGCCGATCCGTGAAGACGGGGCGCCGTACTCGGTGATCCAGATCTGTTTGGTGCCGTCGCCGTTCCGCGCCATCACCTCGTACATCGCCGCCATCTGACTCATCGGGGAGTTGGGGTACAGGGCACCGGTGGCGAGCGGTGCCGAATAGTCGTACGGGTGGAACGACAGCGCATCGAAGTGATCGTGGGCGCCTGCGGTGTACATGCCCTGAAGGAAGCTCACGGGCGCGAGTGTGTCCGGCGTGTGATCGACGGCGCCCAGGGCGCCCCCGAGCACCGTCGAATCGGGGTGAACTGCCTTGATGCGCTGATACGCCAACCGCAACATCTGCGCGTACACGACAGGATCCGGCATGGGCTCGAAGAACATTCGGCCGTTCGGCTCATTCCAGATCTCGAAGACGTCCACCGAATCCCGGTAGTGTTCGGCGACCGTGCCCGCGAAGTCGGCGTACGTGGCGGGATCGGTGGGCCGACCCGTCTGGCGCCATCCCCCCACCGCCGCCCACGACGGTGAGTTGGTGATCGTGACGAGAGGCCGCAACCGGCGCTCCACCGCCGCCTTCACGATCCGGTCGGACGGCGCCCATTCGTAGCGTCCGCGGTACGGCTCGGCGAAGGTCCAGGACACGTCGAAGCGGATGATGCTCACTCCCGCCTGGACCGCTGCGTCGAGAGTCCTGCGCAGGTCGTTATCGGAGGCCCACAGCAGCGCGGACCCGGCCGCGAGCCCTACCGCGGTGGGCGCGCGAGGCGGCGCGGGGCTCGAGGTGGTTGTCCGGGTTGCCGTTTCGGTGGTGGGCGTCGAGCAGCCCACGGCAGTACTCGCGACCAGCGTGACGCCGGCCGCTAGGAAGTCACGACGACGGAGGTTTAATCCGTTGTCACGCACGGTAATTCATGGCGGGCAATTCCACGAGGCGGTAGGTGATCATGGCGAGCACGATGCTGATCGCGGCGACCACCCCGAACCCGAGGAAGAGTCCCGCCCATCCGATGGGGATCGGAAGGTCCATGCGATACACCATGATCAGCACCGGGTAGTGCCACAGGTAGGCCGACAGCGAGATGACCCCCATCTTCCGCATGGGCGTCCAGTCCAGGATCTCCGCGACCCTCGAATGGGCACCGCGGGCCGTCGGGGCGATGATGAAGAGGATGAACGCACCGCCGGCGAACGCGAAAACCGTTGCGAGGAAACGGGGATTGGTCGCGAACAACACCATCGACGCCAGCACGCCCACGACCGTCACGGCACCGAAGATCCACTGGAGCCTGCTCGTCGACGTCGTGCTCCACCAGTTGTTCCGCTTCATCCCGACGAAGATCACCGCGGCCAGCATGCCGAAGGCGAAGTTGTCGGCGATGCCGAAGAAGCTTCTGGCGAGTACTGCGATCCAGTTCGGGCCCCAGTACGCCTCGACGGTGGAGATGCCGGCGCGGGACTGCAGGATACCGATCGACGTGTTCGCGATCAGGCCGATCACCAGCAGGACCAGCGGAGCCCACATCGCGGTGCGCATGCGGTTGCTCGAGTTCCTGCCGAGTTTGAACATCATGAAGCCGATGATCGGCAGCGCGAGATAGAAGCCCCATTCGGCGGTCAGCGACCAGGACGTGTTGATGCCCGTCTGATAGAGCGACGGGAACAGCGAGTGGGTGAGGGTGAAGTACGCGAGCAACTTCAGCGGATCGGTGATCATCCCGGTACCACCCTGGGGGTTGTCCCAAGCCAGCGAGACGGGATTCTGGATGTAAGCGGCGCGCAGGACGAAGTTGACGATGATGAAGATGACGAGGTAGGCGGGAAAGACGCGCAGCACACGACGCATGAGGTACTGCCCGGTCGCGGGTAGCTCGCGCCCGTCGCGATAGCGCTGCACGTACGGCAGGTACAGCAGGAACCCCGACAACACGAAGAAGAACGTCAGGGCCTGCCCGATGAAGTCGATGCGCGTGGAAGCCAGCACATCCGGCGCGAAGTGGATCGAGCAGTGCACGAAGATCACGCAGAGGCAACCGAAGCCGCGCGGCCCTTCGAGACCGGCGATTCGGGCGCCGCCCTTCACGGGGGTGGCGGGGAGCAGCGATTCACCGCCACCGTGAGTCTTCTGCGTGTCAGACATCCGAGCTCACCTTCGTGGTCGTGGGCCGCCGCTCCGTGTTCTCACCGTCACCGTCACCGACATCGTCGACGTCCCGTGGGGGATCGTCGGGTTCTACCGGATTCAGCGAGGCGAGGGTGAGGAAGACGCAGAAGGCCATCGTCATCGGCGCGTGTGTGACGACGGGGAAGTCGAGCTGCAGACCGACGACCGCGAACCCGAAGACGGCAGCACCCATGATGCCGCTCTCCCACGGGTCCTGACGCGCGTTGCGATGCGCGATCACGATGGCCGCGATGAGTACCGCGACGAAGGCCAAGCCGGTGAAGATGCCACCTCGGTAGACGGTGAGCAGGGGGCTGTTCGCTACGTAATTCGTCTTGTAACCCACGACTTCGTCCGTGAACTCCGGTACACCCCAGCCCTTTCCGAAGAGCCAATTCCCGGACATCACCTTGGGGAAGTTGATCAGCGCCTCAGCCCTGTCGTTGGCCCCGATGTCCTGTGAACCGAAGGAGTCGAAGAAGCGGCTGTAGATCGCCGGTACCGACAGCGCGCCCGCAGCGGACACAATCGCCAAACCGATGATGCTCAGCCGGATGGTCGTGCTCATCTTCTGAAAGAGCAGGAAGAACAGCAGCGCCACCACGGCGGAGAAGATCGCCGACCGGCTCAGCGTGATGATGAGCGCGCCGAAGATCACCGGCACGGCGATGAACCGCACCCAACCGCGCAGCAGCGCCACCGCGAAGGCGCCGCCGATCAGCAGGAAGATGCCCGCCGCGTTGGGGTCGATGTACGTACCCGTCAAGCGGACGACGGTGCTGTTGTCGATCACGTAGAAGCGCAGATGCGTTCCGATGACACCGGTTTGGCCGTACCCGATGGGACTCAGCAGGTTGAGCGTGGTTCCCGCTTTGTCGAAGAAGAACACGCCCAGCGCGAAGGCCGCACCGACGAACGTGCCGATCGCGAACGACTGCCCGAACTTGCGCAGGACCCGCCGATCGAGTCGGAACAGGACGAACAGCACGGACACGCCGAGCAACCACTTCACGAACTCGAGGTAGTCGGCGAGGCCCGTCGCGGTCATGACCATCGACAGAAGTGAGGTGACGACGAGGAACACCGTGGCCACTTCGACTGCGTTGGTGCGGTACTCGGCGATCGGATGTGTGAGCAGCGCCGCCCAGATCGCGACGGCGAGGATGAACACCATGGGCTGGCCGAGCCCCGGCACGACGGCGAACGGAATCGCCCCGAGGACGAACGCGAACGCGTAGTAAACGGCGTTCGGGTGCAGGACGGTCACCGCCGTCCCGACCACCATCCCCGCGAGGCCGATCCCGACGACCTTGCCCATCGGCACGTCGGCGGCCACCAGTCCCCCGCAGAGTGCCGCCAACAGGATGAAGAGCAGCACAGTCGCCCACGCGCCCACACGGGGCTGTCGCACGATACCCGTCACGGCTTGAGCCACCTTTCCACCGAGGCGTGCGGCACGCCCTCGTCCCATCGGTGCCGGTTCGTCGTGTACAGAGCATCGCCTTCGCTCCGTGCGAACTGCGCGTCGAGCAGGAATCTTCGGGACTGCTCGACCAACTCGGCCCGCTCATCGAACGTCCGCATCCCCAGGACCTCGCCGAGCGAGCCGACGGCCTGCGAGGTGCCGACCACCGGCATCCCCCGGCTGACGGTGTCGAGGATCTTCACGCGCACTCCACCGCCGGTGCGGATGGGCGCCACGACCGCCCGGCACGTCGCGAGAAACGCGTCGAGGTCGTCCACGAACCCGTAGTCGGTGACACCGTCCGGAAGTGCGGGGCGCTCGGCGTTCGGGTCGGCGGCCCCTACAATCGCCAATTCGGCGCCCTCGATCCCCCTGGCGATGTCCGGCCACATCGTCAGCAATTCGAGGTACGCCTCCTGATTGGGCGCCCATCGCCGGTCGCCGAGGAACAGCAGTCGCCTTCCTGCCGCACCGACGTCGACCTTGGTATTGGCGGGCAGCGTCAGATCCAGCCAGTGCGCCCGCTGAATCCCCTTATCGAGGTAGAAGTCGGCCTCGTCGCGATCGTAGGTGCCAACGGTGTAGGCGGACTTGGCGACTCGGATCTCGTCGCGGATGATGCGCGGCCCCTCCAACCTGCCGATGACGCCCCGCGTCGCGCGCCACACCAGCGCCTCGGGCACCACGGTGCTCACCGCGAGCATCTCGGCGGGCCTGGCGGCGCTCGCGAAGCGCCGGGAGTCGAGAACGGCCTCCGCCATGTAGCAGTGGTCGGCCACGAAGATGTCGGTGTCCGCCCGGTCCACGGCGTCGATCAACTCCGGGACCACGAACCTCGCGTGCAACAGGCTGCGATTCCTGCGGATGCTCTTGCCCACGACCGGCAGCGGTTTCGGGGGCGGCTTGGGAACACGCTGAAGGCCCGCGGGCACGGGTGCGCCCGCTTCGGCCTGAGACAGGCAGATCACGGCCGTCTCGTAGGACTGCGCCGCGAGGTCGATGGCGAGCTTGGCCATCGTCATATCGCCGGTCGACTCCCGCGAGGGGTCCTTCGACAACAGGAACGTCGCCTTCACGGCAGGACCACCTCTCCTGGCGAGTCGTTCGGCACCGCTCGAGTTCGGTAAATCGCGCGGTAGTACACGAACAGGAGCCCGGCCTCCATCACCACGGTCGTGACCGCGGCGCCGTAGGCACCCGCGAAGTGCACGGCGGCGAACAACACGGCGATCTTGAGCACGGCTGCGCCGACCGTCGCGCGGACGCGCAGGGCGTCGCGATGCTGGAGGAACAGGATCACGATGAGAACGTGGTTGATGGTTCTCAGGAACACCCAGACGGCGAGGATCAGGAACACGACGCCCACCAGATCGGCCCCGCCCCAGATGAGCACGCCGACACCGATGGTCACCATGACCGAGCACGTCACGGCGGCCACTCGCAGAACGTTCTTAAGTGCGGGAGCGGAGTCGGTGTGCCCCTTCGCTTCCCGCAGCCCGTCGATGAAGGTGTTCGCGTAATTCTGGCCGATCGTCGAGATGGCGAGCGCGGTGACGAGCGCGAGGGAGTACATGCCCGCGACGCGGTCGCCTGCGAGGAACCCGATGATGAGCAGGTCACCCTGCCCGTACACAGCGGCGGCGAACGCCTCCGAGGAGAGCAGCGACATCTCCTTGAGCCCACCCGGCGGGGCGGGTTTGCGACCGGGCACGTAGGTCCACGTGACGAGCATGATCACGAGGTACGGCGCGACGTACAGTGCCGTGACCACGCTGAGCTTCGGCTCGGGGACCAGCAGGACGTAGGCGCCGCCGAGGCCGATGCTCACGAGCTGGCGGATCGCGTCGAACCGCATCGCGATGTCGGGTCTGGCCGCGCGCAGGTACTGGCTCTTGAAGGTGTTGAACAGCAGCTCCCCCGCCGCGACCACGATCGCGAAACCGGCGATGTACCACTCGAAGAACACCGCGACGCCGACGGCGCCGATCGCCGAGCCGAAGATCACCCGCGCGCAGCGTTCGCGCTGATACTCCCTCTCCTCCACGCGAAGCGACCGCACGAAGAACGCGTTGTCGATGCCCGCGTTGATGATCGCCGCGGCCGCGACGCCGATCGAGTACTTGCCGTAGTCGCCCACGCCGAGCTTGGAGATCAGCAGAGCGGTCCACGCGAGACCCACGAGACGCCCGCTGTAGTTCCAGAACGACGCGACCGCCGCCCGGAGGATGTGGCTGTCAGCCAGTTTGGTCAGGATCGGCTGCATTGGGCGAGTTCCGTCCACGCATCGAGGAACGGCGTGATGCAGTTGGCGAGGGTGCGCTCCTCCTGGAGCCGCCGGACCTCGTCGCCGAGCTTCGTCAAAGCGTCGTCGTCGCGGATGATCTCGTTGACCCGATGAGCGATCGCCTCGCCGCCACCGTCGACACCGACCGCGCCGCCCTCGACGGCCGCCTCCTGCAGCGCCCCGTCCAGAATGCAGACGATGGGCGTGCCGTACGCGAACGACCGAGAGACGGCACTCGACGCCGCCCAGCCCTTGCCGTACTTGTTGTCCTTCGAGTACGGCACCGCGAGGAACCTGATCGAGTCGAAGAACGCGTCCTCGTCGGCGTCGTTGACCTCGCCGAGCACCCGCACACCCGGACGCGACGGCAGCGCCTCGGTGCCGCGTCCCGCGACCACGATTTCGATGTCGTCGTCGAGGATCTCCCGCATCGTGTCGATCTGGTCGAATCCCTTGCCCTTGTAGACGTGGCCGAACAAGCCGATGGCCAGGGGCCTTTCGGTGAGTGGCCGCAGGGCCGTGCGCGTCGGGATGAAGATGCGAGTCGACCGGGCATCGACGCCCGGCTGTCGCAGCGCGACGTTCCGCGCGCCGATCGACGTCAACGTGACGATGGTGCGACCATCGCACGCACGGCGCTGCAGGGCGTTGGTGACGAACCGGAACGGGTAGTGCACACCGTGGTGCAGAAGCCGGTGGCGCATCAGGAGACGCGTCTTGAAAGGCCACCAAACCGGTTGCGGAGCATCGTGAATCGTCGCGGTGACGGGGATCGACTTGGGGAGGAACGACCCCCAGAACGTGGCAAGCGATCCAGCGCTCTGTTCGAAGTGCACGATCGTCGGACCCTTGCGCGCGCTCTCCTTCGCGAGTTGGCGGACGCGGCGGACATCGTGAACGACGCTGCGGACGGTCTCGTCGCCGTCGGATTCGATGTTGTACTCGATCAGCTCGGCGACGTGGTTTCGCACTTCGTTGGCGAAGTCGACCGCGTAATCCCCGACGCCGCTCCGTCCGTACGCGGGCGCCACGTAGATCACGCGGACGTCCTTGAGCGCTGGCATGCGATCGTCTCCCTTCACCACCACAGCAAAGCCGCCCTAGTAGAGGACCGGTCGGAATTTAGGGTAGTAGGACAAGTTCGATTCCCGCTTGCCCAAGGTCCGCGCCGGCGTCCCAGCGACGATCGCCATGTCGTCGACGTCCTTGTTCACCATCGAACACGCGCCGACCACGGCGCCGACGCCGATGGTGACGCCCTGCAGCACGGTCGCCCGGCTGGCGACCCAGGCGTGGTGCTTCACGTGCACCGGCGCGATGACGACTTCGAAATCCGGACTGTCGACGACGTGCTTGGCGGTGACGATGTAGACGTCCGAGGCGATGACGGCCGACGTGTCGATGGTCAGGCCGCCGCGCGCGTCGAGGACGACGTTGGAACCGATCGAGCAGCCGTCGCCGATGACGAGACGGTGCACCCCGAGCACGTGCGTACCCATCATGATTCCGACGTCGCGACCGATCGTGGCGCCGAAGCGCCGCAGATACCACTGCCGGAAGTTGTGTGACGGCACGTGGGTCACCGCGTAGTTGAAGAAGCTCTCTCCGAGACGCTGGCTTCGGGTGGTGTGGTAGTCCGTGGTCATGCTCCTCCTTCTGGGGTAGGCACGTTCAGCTCGCTGCCGCGGCGGCGAGGCGGAGATCCGCAGACACCATGTTCTCGACGATCTGCTGGAATCCGACCGTGGGCTGCCAGCCCAGGACGCTCCTGGCTTTCGACGCGTCGCCGACCAGGTCGGCTGCGTCGGCGGGCCGGATCAGCCCGGCCTCGACCTCGACCAGCGGCTCCCAGTCGTCGATTCCGGCGGCCGCGAAGGCGGTGGCGACGAAGTCGCGCACCGAGTGGGACTCCCCCGTAGCGATGACGAAGTTGTCGCACGTCGCGTGCCGCGACATGCGCACCAGACAGTCGACGTAGTCGGGCGCCCAGCCCCAGTCCCGTCGCGCGTCCAGATTGCCGAGCCGGAGGGTGTCCGCAGCGCCGGTTGCGATCGCGGCAACCGTCTTGGTGATCTTCCGTGTCACGAAAGCCTCAGGGCGCAAGGTTGATTCGTGGTTGTAGAGGATCGCGTTGCTCACCCAGAGACCACGGGACCGGAAGGTGTCGGCCATCAGGTGGGCGAAGGCCTTGGACACGCCGTAGGGCGAGTTGGGCCGCAGTGGGGTGTCCTCGTTCTGCGGCACCTGCGTTGCGGAGCCGAAGATCTCGGCACTCGAGCAGTTGACGAAGCGGACCGGATGGCGGTCCTTCTCGGCGAGTTCGAGGCACTGCGCCATCAAGGCAACCGAGGCCATCCCGTTGAGTTGCGACGTCTCGACCGGGAGTTCCCACGACTTCCCCACCGACGAGATGGCGGCGAGATGAAAGACGGTGTCCGGGCGGATATCCGAGATGAGCTGACGACACACGGCCGTGTCGGACAACTCGGCGCGCACCACCGACACGTTGTCGGCCGAGGCCAGTTCGTCCAACAGTTCGTCCGATGTATCCAGCGGAACGACGCCCACGATGCGATCCGCGTCTTCGGCCAGCCGACCGGTCAGCAGTCGTCCGTCCTGTCCGCTGACGCCGGTGATCAATACGGACCGACCCGTCATCAGCGTCAACCGTCCGCGCGCTTCGACTGCTCGTCTATGTCGTGGCGGACCATCATGCGGACGAGTTCGTCGAAGGACACCGAAGGCTCCCAGCCGAGAGTGGTCCGCGCCTTGGTGGAGTCGCCGATCAGCAGATCGACCTCCGCAGGGCGCATGAACCGCTCGTCGGTCCGGACGTAGGGCGACCAGTCGTCGACTCCGATCTCGCTGAACGCGACGTCCAGCAACTCCCGGATCGAGTGGGTCTCGCCCGTGGCGATCACGTAATCGTCGGCCTCGTCCTGCTGCAGCATGAGCCACATCGCCTTGACGTAGTCGCCTGCGAAGCCCCAGTCGCGCTTGGCGTCGAGATTGCCGAGCGCCAGTTCGTCCTGCATCTTCAGGTGGATCCGGGCGACGGCCTGCGAGACCTTCCTCGTGACGAATTCCGGCCCGCGGCGCGGCGACTCGTGATTGAAGAGAATGCCCGAGCTGGCGTGGAGGTCGTAGGACTCGCGGTAGTTGATGGTCATGTAATGACCGAAGACCTTGGCGACGCCGTACGGGGACCGCGGCCAGAGCAGGGTGGACTCCTTCTGCGGGACGTCCTGCACCTTGCCGAACATCTCCGAGCTCGACGCCTGATAGAAGCGCACCTTCTTGCCGGAGGCGTCCTGATAGAGCCGCACGGCCTCGAGCATGTTGAGCACGCCGGTTCCGGTGACGTCACTGGTCAGCCGCGCGTTCTGCCACGAATAGGCCACAAACGAAACTGCTCCGAGGTTGTACACCTCGTCCGGCTGCGCTTCCTGAAGGGCGCGCATCAGACTGGCGAGATCGAGCAAATTTCCGCTAAGGGTCTCGACGTACGGAACATCTTTCTTCAGCAACGAAGCTTTCGGATTGTTCTGGCCTTGAATCAGCCCGAGAACACGGTAGCCCTTGTCGTGAAGTAATTCCGAGAGGTAAAGGCCGTCTTGTCCGGTGATGCCCGTGATTAGGGCAGTTTTCATCGCTCCGCCTAGTTATGGTCCGTGTCGTCGACTTGTTCGCAGGAAGGTGGCCCAATTCGTCGCGTCCTCCCGAGCCTGGAAGTATGCCACAGTTGCTGGCATTGCTCGGATGATGCAGCGGGGCGGTATGGGTCATCTCGATCACGAGTGGCGCGAAAACTCGCCACGTGAAGCGCGCGTCCCTGAACGGAACCTGTGACTACCTGCGCCGCAGCGCTTCGAGAAGGGTTGTACACTTCGGCGGACGTAGTTGCAGCCGCTCACGTGCCGAGCCGACTGGGAGGGCCGACTCCATGGACTTACTCGAATACCTCGCGATCTGGGGTCGACGGTGGAAGATCATCATCGCCGCGACCTTGCTGGGCGTTGCTGTGGCCGCTGGCGTGTCCGCGTTGATGACACCCAAGTACATCGCCACCACGCAAATGTTCGTGACCGCCACCGGCGGCGCCTCCGTGGTCGAGGCGTACCAGGGGAACTTGTTCGGCCAGGAACGCGTGTCCTCGTACGTACGACTCGCCGAGGGCAAACAAATCGCGCAACGAGTAATCGACCAACTTCAAATCGATCTGACGCCTGAAGAGCTGCAGTCGATGATCACCGCGGTTCCGATTCCCAACTCGGTTTTGATGACGATTTCGGTCAAGAACTCGAATCCGACTCTGGCTCGCGATTTAGCGAATGCGGTCTCGGTGCAAACTTCGCAGCTGGTGGAGGAGTTGGAGACGTCGGCGCGCGGCGGCTCGCCCGCCGCGGCGGCCACCCTCGTCGACGAAGCGGACCTCCCGACGAGCGCTGCGACGCCGAAGTGGATTCCCAATCTCCTGTACGGGTTGGCCGGCGGCCTCCTCGTCGGACTCGTGGGCGCGATCGCCCGCGACAAGCTCGACCGCTCCGTGCGCAGCGACGAGGCAGCCGCCGCCGCGGCGGGCGCCCCGACGCTGGGAACGGTGCCCGACGGATCCCCCAGCACGCCCAACGGCCTGCCTTTCGGTGCGCAGGATCCCGCGGCAAGCGAGTCCTACCGCTCGCTGCGCACCGCGGTGCTGGCGACGCTCGATTCGACGTCCTCGGGTGCGGTCATCGTCGCAGGACCGACCGAGGAAGCTCCGGCGGTGACGCTCGGTTTGGCGGGCGCGCTCGCCGAGTCGGGGCGCTCCGTCGTCGTCGTCGAGAGCAACCTGCACACGAAGGACATCTCGGCTCGGCTCAACCTCTCCGGCCGCCAGGGCCTGACCGACGTGCTGACCGGCGGTACGACGCTCGACACGGTGATCACGCGTACGGAGCTGAACGGCTTCGACGTGCTTCCCGCCGGGTCCCCGTCGGACTCACCCAGCCGGCTGCTGGCGGGAACGGGCGTGATCGAGGTGTTGAAGTACCTGGCCAACGAGTACGACTTCGTCATCATCAGCGGCAGCCCGATACTCGAGTACTCCGACAGCCTGAGCATCTCGGAGTGGACCGACGGCTTGCTGCTCGTGGCACGACCGGGTTCGACAACGGACAAGCAGCTCGCGGCCGTGGCGGAGAAGGCCCGCATAGCGCGCACCCGGATCCTCGGCGTGGTGTCGACCGTCGGGAAGCGGCCCGCGACGAAGCCGAAACCGCCTCCGAAACCCCAGCCGAAGGCCAAGGCTAAGGCGCAGCCGAAGACACAGGCTCAGGCGAAGGCTCAGGCGCAGCCGAAGACGCCGGCGCCGGCGCAACCGAAGGCGAATCCGAAGTCGTAGGTTTGGGAAGGTGTGCAGTGGGGACGGTGAGGACAAGGTGAGACGCCTTCGTACCGCGGGTATGAAGCTCTCGACGGCGTTGATGATCGTTGGGCTGGTTCTCACCGGCTGCACCTCGAATCACGATGATCTGTCGTACAAGAGCGTGCCGGTGACCACCACCATCCCGACGAAGCCGTCCATGCAGGTGGAGCCGGGTGCCGACTACCCGCAGCTCGGCGGTGCCGCACCGGGGTCGCTGCTGTCGGCGGAACCGTTCGAGCTCATCGACCCGCGCGTCACGATCACCGGAGCGTCGGCGTACCGCATCCGGTACATGTCGCTGTCGTGGGACGACCGCCCCGTCGAGGTCACCGGCGTGGTTCTCGTTCCCAGCGGCACACCGCCCGAGAAGGGCTTCGAACTGGTCGCGTTCAACCACGGCAACACGGGCAT
Organism: Mycobacterium sp. ST-F2; assembly: GCF_001905655.1. Lineage (GTDB taxonomy): Bacteria > Actinomycetota > Actinomycetes > Mycobacteriales > Mycobacteriaceae > Mycobacterium. Next base: position 3,428 of record NZ_JMHT01000025.1, on the reverse strand, counting down.
CGACTCCGACTGCGGGCCGTCGCTCTACGACGATCTGCTGAACCAGTGGCTTCCCGTCTCCGTGCTGCTGCTGCACGGATTCGCCATCGTCGCGTCGGATTACGAAGGACTCGGCGGGTTCGGCGTTCATCCCTTCCTCGACTCGAAGGTGTTGGGCCGCAACGTCATCGACGGCGTCCGCGCCGCAAGGCACCTGAGCCCCCTGATGGGGACCCGATGGGCAGCGTTCGGCGGCTCCCTGGGAGGGCTGGCCACCTGGGCCGCCAACGAGCAGGTGGAAGCCGGTTACGGCGACGGCCTCGACCTCGTCGGAACCGCTGCGTGGGTACCCGTCGTCAACGTGTCGGAACTGCCGGCGAAGGCGAAGGCCGGAACGTTGACGCACGATCAGCTGCACATGTACTTCCTCGCCATCATGGGCCTCAAACGAAGTAGCCATCCCGATATCGACCTGACTCAGTACATTCACGGATCGATGTACGAGAACCGCGACGTCCTGCTGTTGTGCAGCGGCCCCGGTGTACCCAAGGGCATGGAGGTTCTCGCGCACGCGGATCCGGCGGATCTCATCCCGGCCAGTGACGAGGCCATGAACCAGATGCAGCAGTGGCTGGCCGAGCTGGCCGTGCCGAAACGCAAAGCCGCCGCACCGATGCTCGTGCTGTACGGATCCGAGGATCAACTCGTCGACAGACCGTGGATCGAGACGGCCCTGAAGGAGTCGTGCGCAATGGGATCGACGATTCAGTGGGTGTTGAGACCGGGTGAAGGGCACGGGGACATCAACGCCGAGATGGCGTTCCCCTGGGTCCGGTCGATGTTCGACGGTGAGAAGCCGATCAACCGATGCACCGCTCCGTTCCAGGCGTGACGACGCGACCGGCGATCGTCCTCTCCCGATGCGTCATCGCCACCCTCACATCCGCCGCTCTTCTTCTGACACCCGCCTGCGCACGCTCGGGCGCCCCCGACTCGCAGCCGTCGACCGCTGAGCGGACGGACGCCTCCGACCTCGCCGCGGCTGCACCCGGTGCACTGCTCGAGCCGCCGAAGCCGCTTGAACCGGTCGATCTGCGGATCAGCCGTGCCGGGGCCGAGGCCCAGCGCATCACCTACCGGTCGACGTCGGGTATCGACGGATCCCCCACGGCCGTCACGGGTTCGGTGTTCACGCCGCGGACGGCGCCTCCGCCCGGCGGGTGGCCGATCGTCGCCTTCGCCCACCCCACCGTCGGTCTGCTCGAGGATTGTGCGCCGTCCAGGCACACGGACCTGTTGGGAATGGGACCACAGGTCGAGGCGCTACTCGCGCAGGGCTACCTGGTGGTGATGCCCGATTACCAGGGTCTCGGCAGCAAGGGTCCGCACCCCTACCTGGAGCCGCGGACGTCCGCGTACAACCTCATCGACGCCGTCCGCGCCGCGCGCGAAGCGGAGAAGAGTGCGAGTACGAAGTGGGCCGCCTACGGTGCGTCCCAGGGCGGGCAGGCCAGTTGGGCTGCCGCCGAGCTCGCGCCCACGTACGGCGCCGGACTGGAGATGGTGGGTGCCGCTGCACTGGTGCCGATCGTCGACCTCGCGTCGTTACCGCAGACCGCGTTCGACCGCAGGCTCAGTGATTACCAGCTCCCGGTCATGCAGTTCATCGTCAACTCCGTGGCGTCGGTCGATCCGTCGTTTCACCTCGACGATTACCTGAACGGTTTCGCGTTGGACAACAACGCGAAGTTGTTGCAGTGCTCGGGTGACGGACTCGCCGAGCGGAACCGCCTGGTGATCGACCTGGCCCCCGAGAACGTCGCGCCGCGGGACCAGGACGCCGTGGATCGACTGTCGAACTTCCTGCGCGGATGGTCGCTACCATTGGCGGTTGACCCGTCGCCGGTCCCCGTTTACGCAGTGGCGGGGTCGGTCGACGACATGGCCGTTCCGGCGTCCGTGGAGGACGCCGCACGCCGTGCCTGCGACCGCGGTGACGTGGTGGTGTGGTCACTGCGCCGTGACGAAGGACACGACAACGTCGACTTCCGGCCCGCGCTAGCGTGGTTGAAAGAGCGCTTCGAGGGCGCGCCCCTCGAGGGTGCCTGCGTGTTTCCAGGGGGGTGATTGCAATGAAGTTCCGACTGCTGGCCAATTCCGCTGTAGCGCTCGTCGCCATGGCGGCCCTGGTCGGATGCTCCTCGGGTGACTCCGGCGCGCCGGCGGTAGCCGACCATACGCCGGCGCAGTCGGACTCGATCGCCGAAGGCGGCCCCGGCACGATAGTCGAGGCGTCGCCGATGGACGACGTCGACGCCTCCGTTGGCAGACTCGGAGGTAAGTCGTTCCGCGTCACCTACCGGTCGACGTCGGGTATCACCGGAAAACCAACCGTGGTGACCGGCGCGGTCTTCGTGCCCCCCGGCAAGCCGCCGCACGGGGGTTGGCCGATCCTGGCGTTCGCGCACGGCACGATCGGCATCAACCCCGAATGCTCGCCGTCGCGCACTCCCAACCTGCTGAACTCGATCAGCCTCGTCGCGACGTACCTGCAGCTGGGCTACGCCATCGCGGCGCCCGATTACGAGGGGCTCGGCGGACCCGGCTTTCACCCCTACCTCGACGCGAAGACCGGCGGCCTCAACCTCATCGACTCCGTCCGCGCGCTTCGCGCCGTCTCCTCCGACGTCAGCAAACGCTGGGGCGCCCTCGGCGGCTCCCAGGGTGGCGCGGTGGCGTGGGCGGCCGACGAACAGGCCACGACATACGCGCCGGATCTCGACCTGGTGGGCGTCGTCGCGCTCGCTCCGCTCGCGGACGTGACCGGATTCGTGGCGAAGGCCACCGAGGGCACCCTGACGAAAGACCAGGAGGGCGTGTACGTCTGGACGCTGATGGGCATCGAGCGGACCAGGGCGGGATTCCCGATCGACGCCTTCCGCCACGGGTCGGCCACGCCGAACTGGACCCGGCTGTCCCAGTGCACCGAGGCCGGCCAGGCCGAACGCAACGCCGCACTGTTCGCCCTGACGCCGAGCGATCTCGTGCCGTCGGATCCTGCGGCGTCGGATCAGCTCTACAAGATCCTCGAGTCCATGGCGCTGCCGCAACAGCGCGCGGCGGCGCCGATGCTCGTCATCTACGGCGGCCGCGACACCTACGTGGACGCCGAGTGGACGCGGCTCGCCGTCGAACGCGCATGCGCCCTTGGAAGCCGCATCGCGGCCGTGTATCAGCCGGACAAGGGTCACACCGATCTCGATCCAGGGCAGTTCTCGGGATGGCTCATGTCGCGGTTCGACGGCCTGCCTGCGCCGTCGACGTGCTCGGCGTGATCGGCCGCGTGTTAGCCACCTGATCTCAGCTCAGGGGCTCCCCGAGCCGCTTCTTTGTTCGTGAAAAGGGGCTCTTCATGATTGAGGGTGTAGAACGGTCAGCTGCTGTCGGCC
>NZ_JMHT01000024.1 GCF_001905655.1 Mycobacterium sp. ST-F2 | reverse complement strand
CTGGGCGGACTACACCCAAAGCTACCCACGAGAAGGTGAGGAGCCGCACATGTGTTCTAGTCTACTTGCTGATCTGGCGCGCGGCAACAGAATTCGACGAGGCTGTGGATAACTCCCGGACGGCGGCGGGACCCGCCGTGGCGATCGGCAGTACCGATGAGAAGGGTGCGCAAATACCTCAGGCAAGATGCCTGAGGTGACGTACCGTTCGCCGACGCTGTCGGACCTCGTGGACACGCTGCTGGTGGATCAGAAAGATGACGACCACTTCGTGGCCACCCAGCTCGACAACCCCAGCCACCACATCGCCGGTGGGCATCTCGCCGGTCAGGTGCTGGTGGCGGCGAGCCGGACCGCGCCGGGGCGCAGCGCGCACAGCCTGCACGTCTACTACCTGCGAGCCGGTGATGCACGAAAGACGGTCGAGGTCCAGGTCGACCCCGCGCGCGACGGCGGCACGCTCGCGACGCGCCGTATCACCGCCCGTCAGGACGGGGAAATCCTGTTGGAGGCGCTGGCGTCGTTCAGCACCCCGGTCGACGCGCTCGACTATCAGGCGGCCATTCCTGATGTGCCGGAACCGCTTTCGGTGCCGACCATGGCCGAACAGCTCGCGGATTACGCCGACGAAATGGGCGGCTTCTGGGTGCGCGACCAGCCGTTCGAGCTGCGGTACATCGATCCGCATCCGCGGCTGGCCAAAGACTCGTCGGAGCCACACCCGCATCTGCGGATGTGGTGGCGCCCGACCGACACCATCCCGGACGACCTGGCGCTGCACGCCGGGCTGCTCGCGTACCTGACCGGCACCACCATGCTGGAGGCGGCGATGATTCCGCGCGGTGCCTTGCCGGCCCATACTTTCTCCGCACTGATCGACCACGCATTGTGGTTCCATCGGCCCGTCGATCTGAGTGACTGGGTGCTGTCCGACCAGACCTCACCGAGCGGTATCGGTGGCCGGGGCCTGGCCAGCGGGACGATGTACAACCGCGCCGGGCAGCTGGTGTGTGTGGCCACACAGGAGCTGTATTTCGGTCGTGGCTAACGATTCCGGGCCCGCAGCGTTCCACCTCACGGGACGAAACACCCGGTCGTTTCATCACTATTAGCAAGCCCGTTGGAGCGCCTGCCGCTAACATCAGTGCCGGTAAAGCACATTTTTCGCGATGCTCCCGGCGAACTTGTGTGGTGAAACCGCACCAACGGCCGCGCTTCAGCGGCTACTGTCTGCGGTGACGCCGGACAGTACGCCGGACGCACAAACCTGCATAACGGGAGGCCATTGATGAGCGGCTACCAGACCGTGGTCGTCGGTACGGACGGATCGGATTCGTCATTGCGCGCTGTGGAGCGCGCCGCCCAGATCGCCGCGGGGGCCAATGCGAAGTTGGTCGTGGCAACCGCCTACTTCCCGCACGCTGATGATCAGCGTGCGGCCGACGTCCTCAAGGAAGAGGGCTACCAGGTCCACGGCGACGCGCCGATCTACGCGATCCTGCGTGAGGCCCGCGAACGCGCCGAGGCCGCCGGTGCCACCCAGGTGGAGGAGCAGGCCATCGTCGGCGCTCCCGTCGACGCGCTGGTCGAGCTGGCCGAAGGCTCCAACGCCGACCTGCTGGTCGTCGGCAACGTCGGTCTGAGCACCATTGCCGGCCGTCTTCTCGGCTCGGTGCCGGCCAACGTGGCTCGCCGCGCCAAGGTCGACGTGCTGATCGTCCACACGTCGTAAGGTTCTGATTTCACTGAGGTCCCCGGCGTACTGCCGGGGGCCTCAGTGTTTTTCGTGCCCGTAAAGTTTCGAGCCATGGCCCGAAGAAGTCTCGTCCGAGCGTCCTGCGTGACGCTGTCACTGGCCGCAACACTGGTCGCCGGCTGTGGTGCCAACGGTCGCACCCTGGCACCTGTGACGACGTCTGCGGCGCAGTCCGAGACCTCCTCGACCATCCCGGCAGTCGCCCCTCCGGACCCCAACGTGGCACAGAACCCAGCGGTGGCCGCGGCGCAGGCTAGCGTGGTGCGAGTCCACGGTATCGCCCACAGTTGCCGAAAGAGGCTGGAAGGCACCGGTTTTGTCGTGGCGCCCAAGCGGGTCATGACGACGGCCCACGGCGTCGCGGGGACGGACAGCATCTCGGTAGAGATCAACGGCACCAAGTACGACGGTCGGGTGGTGTCATTCGACCCCAACATGGACATCTCGATTCTGGCGGTTCCGGACCTGCCGACCGCCCCGCTGATGTTCTCCGAGGCGCCCGCCGTCACCGGTGCCGACGCGGCCGCCCTCGGGTTCCCGCACGGGGGTGCGTACGAGGCCAAACCGGTGCGCATTCGCCAGGTCATCGAACTGCGGGGACCGGACATCTTCCGTACCGGAACCGTGACGCGCGAGGTGTACGCCATCAGAGGTGCTGTGCAGCAAGGAAATTCAGGTGGTCCGGTGATCGATCTGGACGGCCGCGTTCGCGGTGTCGTCTTCGGGGCGGCCCAGGACGACCCCGACACGAGTTTCGCGCTGACGGCGAAGGAAGTCGCACCCCAACTGGCGCTGGTCGGGAACACCCAACCTGTGCCGACGGCTCAGTGCGTGGGCTGACGCGGCCTCACCAGCCGCGCGTCCGCCACTCCTCGAGGTGCGGCCGCTCGGTGCCGAGCGTGGTGTCGTCGCCATGCCCGGGGTAGATGAAGGTCGAGTCGGGGTAGACGTCGAAGACCTTGCGGGTGACGTCGCCGAGCAGCCGCTCGAAGTCGCCCTCCTGCCAGGTCTTGCCCACGCCCCCCGGAAACAGGCAGTCGCCGGTGAACAGGTGGGTGACCTCGCCGTCGGCGCCGCGCAGCGCCAGCGCCACCGATCCCTCGGTGTGCCCCTGCAGGTGGATGACGTCGAAGGTCAGGTCGCCGATGGTGATGGTGTCGCCGTCGGCCAGAATCCGGTCGGGCTTCACCGGCAGCGGCTCGGCGTCCAGCGAGTGGGCCGCGGTGGGCGCGCCTGTGGCTTCCGCCACTTCGGCCAGCGCCTGCCAGTGGTCGAGATGCTGGTGGCTGGTGACGATGAGTTCGACGTTCGGGGTCTGTGACTTGATCAGCTCGACAAGCGCCGGTCCGTCGTTCGCGGCGTCGATGAGCAGCGTCTTTCCCGTCGCGGAACACGTGATGAGGTACGCGTTGTTGTCCATGGGTCCGACCGATGCCTTGACGATCGTCGCGGCGGGCAGCGTGCGACGGGCCGCGGTGCCCGCATCGACATGGCCGGTGTACGTGTCATTGACGACTGTCATGACGCCACCGTATCGGGACTTGTCGGTGGGGACACATAGCATGGCGCTGTGGTGTCTGGATTGCCCAGACTTGTGAAGGGATACGTGTGTCGGACCGTCTGATCGTCAAAGGTGCGCGCGAGCACAACCTGCGGGGAATCGACCTGGACCTGCCAAGAGACTCGCTGATCGTGTTCACGGGCCTGTCCGGCTCGGGCAAGAGCTCGCTGGCGTTCGACACCATCTTCGCCGAGGGGCAGCGCCGCTACGTCGAGTCGCTGTCGGCCTACGCCCGCCAGTTCCTGGGCCAGATGGACAAGCCCGACGTGGACTTCATCGAGGGCCTGTCACCGGCGGTGTCCATCGACCAGAAGTCGACCAACCGCAACCCGCGTTCGACCGTCGGCACCATCACCGAGGTGTACGACTACCTGCGTCTGCTCTACGCGCGTGCCGGTACGCCACACTGCCCGGTGTGTGGTGAGCGCATCGCGCGGCAGACGCCGCAGCAGATCGTCGACCAGGTGCTCGCCATGGAGGAGGGCATCCGGTTCCAGGTGCTCGCGCCCGTGGTCCGCACCCGCAAGGGCGAGTTCGTCGACCTCTTCGACAAGCTCAACGGCCAGGGCTACAGCCGCGTCCGGGTCGACGGCGTCGTGCACCCGCTGACCGATCCGCCGAAGCTCAAGAAGCAGGAGAAGCACGACATCGAGGTGGTCGTGGACCGCCTGACCGTCAAGGCGAGCTCCAAGCAGCGCCTCACCGATTCGGTCGAGACCGCGCTGGGTCTGGCCGACGGCATCGTCGTGCTCGAATTCGTCGACCGCGACGACAACCACCCGCAGCGCGAGCAGCGCTTCTCCGAGAAGCTGGCCTGCCCCAACGCGCACCCGCTGGCCGTCGATGACCTTGAGCCACGGTCGTTTTCGTTCAACTCCCCGTACGGCGCCTGCCCCGAGTGCACCGGTCTGGGCATCAAGAAGGAAGTCGACCCGGAGCTGGTCGTGCCGGACCCGGAGCTGACGCTCGCCGAGGGCGCGGTCGCGCCATGGTCCATGGGCCACAACGCCGACTACTTCACCCGCATGATGGCGGGCCTCGGCGAGGAGCTGGGCTTCGACATCGACACCCCGTGGAAGAAGCTGCCGGCCAAGGCGCGCAAGGCGATTCTGGAAGGCTCCGATCACCAGGTGCACGTCCGGTACAAGAACCGGTACGGCCGCACCCGGTCCTACTACGCCGACTTCGAGGGGGTGCTGGCGTTCCTGCAGCGCCGTATGGAGCAGACCGAGTCCGAGCAGATGAAGGAGCGCTACGAGGGCTTCATGCGGGACATCCCGTGCCCTGAGTGCGCCGGCACCCGCCTGAAGCCGGAGATCCTGGCCGTCACCCTGTCCGCGGCGGACGACGCGAAATCCATTGCGCAGGTGTGTGATCTGTCCATCTCGGACTGCTCGACGTTCCTCAACGCGCTGACCCTCGGGACGCGCGAGCAGGCCATCGCGGGGCAGGTGCTCAAAGAGGTCCAATCGCGGCTGGGCTTCCTGCTCGATGTCGGCCTCGACTACCTGACGCTGTCCCGCGCCGCGGGCACCCTGTCCGGCGGTGAGGCGCAACGCATCCGGCTGGCCACGCAGATCGGGTCGGGTCTGGTCGGCGTGCTCTATGTGCTCGACGAGCCGTCCATCGGTTTGCACCAACGTGACAACCGCCGGCTCATCGACACCCTGGTCCGGCTGCGCGACCTCGGCAACACGCTGATCGTCGTCGAACACGACCTGGACACCATCGCGCACGCCGACTGGGTCGTCGACATCGGTCCCGCGGCTGGTGAGCACGGCGGCCAGATCGTGCACAGCGGTACCTACAAGGAGCTGCTGGCGAACACGAAATCGCTGACCGGCGCGTACCTTTCGGGCCGGGAAGAGATCGAGGTCCCGGCCATCAGGCGGCCCGTGGACCGCAAGCGGCAGATCACCGTGGTCGGGGCGCGCGAACACAACCTCAAAGAGGTCGACGTGGCGTTCCCGCTCGGTGTGCTGACATCGGTCACCGGGGTCTCGGGTTCGGGCAAGTCGACGTTGGTCAACGACATCCTCGCGACCGTCATGGCCAACAAGCTCAACGGCGCTCGTCAGGTGCCGGGCCGGCACACCCGGATCAACGGGCTCGACCAGCTGGACAAGCTGGTGCGGGTCGATCAGTCACCGATCGGCCGCACCCCGCGGTCCAACCCGGCGACGTACACCGGCGTGTTCGACAAGATCCGCACCCTGTTCGCGGCAACCACCGAGGCCAAGGTCCGCGGCTACCAGCCGGGCCGGTTCTCGTTCAACGTGAAAGGTGGCCGCTGCGAGGCGTGTTCAGGTGACGGCACCATCAAGATCGAGATGAACTTCCTGCCGGACGTGTACGTGCCGTGCGAGGTGTGCCAGGGGGCGCGGTACAACCGGGAGACCCTCGAGGTGCATTACAAGGGCAAGACCATCTCCGAGGTGCTCGACATGCCCATCGAGGAGGCCACGGAGTTCTTCGAGCCCATCAGCTCGATTCACCGGTACCTCAAGACGCTCGTCGACGTGGGCCTGGGCTACGTGCGGTTGGGCCAGCCCGCGCCAACGCTGTCCGGTGGCGAGGCGCAGCGCGTGAAGCTGGCCGCCGAGCTGCAGAAGCGGTCGACCGGGCGCACCGTGTACATCCTCGACGAGCCGACCACCGGCCTGCATTTCGAGGACATCCGCAAGCTGCTCAAGGTGATCAACGGCCTGGTCGACAAGGGCAACACGGTCATCGTCATCGAGCACAACCTCGACGTGATCAAGACCTCGGACTGGATCGTGGACATGGGTCCCGAGGGTGGCGCCGGCGGCGGCACCGTCGTGGTGTCCGGCACGCCGGAGGACGTCGCGGCCACCCCGGACAGCTACACCGGGCAGTTCCTCGCCGAGCTGTTGCCGACCGTAGTGCCGGACCCGCCGAAGACCCGGCGGCGCAAGGTCTCCGTCTAGGACGCTGTGCCGTTCAGCGCGGCGTCAGCTGAGTGGACAGCGGGGACGGGAACCGTGGTTTGACGCGGACGCCGTCCAGCCAGTCCGTCAGATCGGAAGCCTTGCGCTGCAGCGTCTTCCGGGCTGAGGCGCTGACGTCTTCGACGTACTCCAGTTGCACCCGGCCGTCGGTGTCCTGACCCCAGGCGCCGACGACACGGCCGTCCCACCAGACCGTGGGGCCGGCGTTGCCGGACCGGTCGAACAACTCCCCGGCGTGTGGCCCCAGGTACCAATCCCGGCTCTGCCAGCCCATGACAGTCGGGTCGAGCCCGGGCAGCAGTGCGCCCCAGGGCCCGGCCGGGGGAGCGTCGTCGACGTCGTCGGGCAGGACGTACCCGGTGTCGGCGCTGCCTTCCAACGCGACTTCGACGGCCTCGATCGAGCGCAGCCCCGCGCGCGCCCACGTCAGGGTCTGCCCGAACCACCACTTCACATCGGTAGCCGTGGCTGGGCCGAAGGTGTGCAGCCAGGCCCGTAGTAGCGCTGCGCGGGCGTCGTCGGCGGCCAGCGCGGAGGCGGGTTCGGGCAACCAGTGCGCCGCGGCGGCCCACCGCGGCCGCGACGTGGTCCAGGTGCCGTCATTCGGCCCCCGGAGCAGGTGCCCCTGGGCGGACAACACCGTCAGCACCCGGGGTGCGACGGGAGTGCTTCCGCCCCAGGTCTTTCCGGGTGCCGGGTCCCAATCGCCGGCCAGTTCCGGCAGCGAAGCCCGCAGGGTGGCGGTGTTGGCGAACGACCCCTCGGACAGATGTCCACGGACGGCCGCCGCCGCGAGCTCCAGCCAGGCCTCGCCGTCAGCCGCGATACCCGACTTCTCGACGTCACCGATCAGGCGCTTGCGCTCGGTGGCCGCCACGCGATCGCTGGCCGCTGCCTGGACCGCGGACAGATCGGCGGTGTGCACCACCCACAGCGTCCGGCGCATGGCCATGTGCTTGACCAGATTCCGGTCCCGGTACAGCGCGCCATCCAGGTCGGCGACCGTGAAACCGGGCAGTCGGGCCCACAGCGTCAGGTACGGGGTGGCTGGATCGGTGCCGTGCAGGCCGACGAGCGCCCGGGTCACCTCGTCGTGACTCGACGCCGGATCGCTCAGAAAGTGGCGCTGAGCCAGGCGATTGCGCCGCTCGGCGATGGTGAAGGTACGCAAGTCAGCTGTCGTGCATCGAGCGACGGATCTGCTCGAGCCGTTCCGCGGCGGCCTTCTGCCGGGCTTCGTACTGTTCTTCGACCGACCGGCCCTCCGGGGTTTCCGCGGCCAGTTCAGCCGAGCCGATCGCGGTGCCGTACCGGTTCTCGATCTTCTCCCGCACCGACTCGAACGTCGGGACGCCGTCGGGGGTGTAGCCCGGATCAACTGCCGGGGTCGGCATCGGCGGGGCAGTCACCGGCGTGGCTGTCGAATCCAGCGGCACGAGCTCAGCGTCGATGGGCTCGTTCGGATCGTTGGATGGCTGCTCGGCGGCGGTTTCGTCGGCCATGGCTTCACCGTACCGCGCGGGAAAGTTGGGATCGGTAGCCGCGGCGTCCGCGTGTACTTACCGCACGACGACGCCACTGGGGCGGCGGACAAGGAAGGGAAACCCTCTGACATGAACATCAATCGCACTCTGGCCGCCGGTGTCGGTCTGCTGGCCGTGGGCGCCACCCTGATCGGCTGCTCGAGCGACAAAGAGGCCGGCCCGAAGGTGTCCGGCCCGGGTTCGGTGACGGGCGGCGGCAACACCGTGGTGAAGGTCGAGGGTCAAGACCTGGCCGGCCTGGACCTGAAGTCGGTGACATGCGTGAAGCAGGGCGGCAACATCAACATCGCCAGCGCACCCATCGGCGGTGGCGCCCAGGGCCTCGGCGTCGTGATGACCGACGCATCGCCTCCGAAGGTGCAGTCGCTGGGCCTCGTGGTCGACGGCAACGCGCTCGCGGTGTCGGAGATGGGTGGCATGAAGACCGGCTCGGCTGACGTCAAGGTCGACGGCAGCACCTACACGATCACCGGACAGGCCGCGGGTGCTGACCTGAAGAACCCGATGGCCGGGATGATCTCGAAGAACTTCGAGATCAAGGTGACGTGCGGCTAACTGACGTCGTCGGGGCGGCGGGTGCATCCGATATCTCGGGTGCACCCGCTGCTCGTCTTATGATGCGGCCGTGTCCATCACCGGCGAACTCGCCCGCGCCCGCGCGCTGATGTTCGCCGCCGACGAGCCGACAGCCAAAGAACTGCTGCTGTCGCTGATGCCAGCCATCGAAGCGGCCGACCGTGATGACCAGATGCTCGAGGTCTTCGCCCAACTCGGCGAGATCTACCTGATCCGCAGCGCCCTGGACGGGGTGCGCGAATGCATCCGGCGCATCGACGACTGCCTCGACATTTACGCATCGATCCTGGCCGGCCGCGCGCCGGCCGCCATCGTCGCGCAGATGACCATGACCCCGGAGGACGCGGACCACATGCTCAGCCGCTACCGCCGCCGGGCCACGTTTCTGCGGACCGGCCTATCCGCCGCCATCGGCGACCACGAGGGCGCGGCGCAATCCCTGACCGCGCTGGACGCCAGCTCCCAATACTCCGATCTGGACGACGAACACACCTACCTGCTGACCCACGCCCGCATCCTGTGCGCGCTTGCGCTCTGCGACGACGATCTGCATGTCCGCTCGCTGCCGTTGTGGGAACAGGTGCTGACCACGATCGCCCCGCCGGCCGCCGACCCGGAACGCGAATACCTTTGGCTCACCGGGGCGCTCGGCTACGCCCGGTTCTGCGTCGAGACCGGCAGAATCGACGAGGCGCTGCCCTGGCTACGTCGCGCGGAGGCCCGGGCGCAGGCTCGTGGCTGGGAATTAGCCACGGCCAGAGCCCAATTGGAACGGGCGGCGGTGAGCTGGCTTTCCGGCGACCAACAGTCCACCGAGGCGCTTGTCACCGCCGCGTATCCGGAGATCGCCCGGCAGGCGCGGGCCCACGAGGTATCCCGGTGCTGGCTGTACTTCGGGCTGACGCGGCTGGCAGCAGGCGCTCTGCAGGCCGCCGACGAATGCTGGGGGCATGCCGAACGGCACTGGCGCGAGCTCGGCAAGCCACTGCACGTGCACCGTATCCTGTTGCAGCGCAGCTGGATCGCCATCTTCCGCGGCGGTTACGACGAGGCGCGTGCGCTGATCGGCCAGGCCCGGGAGTGCCTGGATTCGTCGCCGCGCAGCAGTTGGCTGCAGTACGCACGTCTCGACGACCAACTCGGGACGGTGTGGCGCGCAGAGGCATTGGCGGACCTCGGCTTCGATGCCGCGGGAAGTCCCACCGACAGCTGGGCGCAGGCCGAAGCCCGCTACCGTGACGCGCTCGGGACGTGGTCCGCCGAACCGGGCACCGAGCAATACCGTTCCGGCATGGCCAAATTGGCCACCGCGGCCGATCTGAAGTTGCCCGCAGCCTTGGCCGTCGACTCGGTGCGGTACTCGATCACCGACGCCGATGCGCGGTCACGATGGGCCACCGGGGTGGCAGCGCCTCTCCTTGCGGGTGCGTTCGCGGTGGCGTGGGAATCGCAGGACCCGGCCCTGGTCGGCGAACTCATCGAATATCACAGTGCCCGAGGTGCGTTCAGCGTTGCCGCAGAGACAGCAGCGAAAGCCCCGACCATCGAATGGGCACGCGCCACCACGACTGCCGCCCCGGTCGTCGATGTCGAGCACCTCGCGTCCGTCGCATCCGGGCCCGTCGCTGTCGGCGCCGGTCTCATCAGGCTCGGGCCGCTGCCGCCGCTGCAGATGGAGCCCGACGGCGCGCCGGTGCTGGCGCGCTACCGCGAGCTGGCCGAGGCCCGCTACGGTCGCGCCGTCACCGCGAATCAGGACGCGTGGTCGACATGCCCGTAACTGATTTCACCGCACCGACATTGGTGCTGCGGTTCGCCGACATCGGGATCGCGACGTATGCCAGCCTCCGGGTCGTCGGCGCGCCGGACCGGCTGGTCACCTGGGTGGTGGCTGAGGACGTTCTGCTCGCCGTTACCTCTGCACTGGGTGACGCGCTGCCGGAACCGCTTGCCGGCGAGAACATTTCCGATGCGTTGACCCGGTCACTGGCCGCCGGTCCTTTCGCGGCCGTGGAACGGGAGCGGGAACTGGCCCGGCTCCTGGGCGCACTGTTACCCGATGCGGCCTGGGATCTGGTGCGGCAGCATGCGGACCAGTCGGAGTTGCCGTCGCTCTTCGTATCGCCGAGCGCCCGTTTGGGCCGGGTGCCCTGGGGCCTTCTGGCGCAGCCCACCGCCGCCGACGACCAACGCCTCATCGAACTGGCGGACCTGCTGTTGGCGGTCCCGCCCAACATCGCGAATGCGCCCCGCCGACAGCCCAATTCGGTCGGCGGGCCGCCCCTTCTCCTGCTGGACCCGAAAGTGCCGGGCCAGCGGCCGGACTCGGCGCTCGGCTCGGTGCTGGGACGGCCATCGTCGGACACGGTGCTGGCCCGGTATTTCGCCGAACGTCCCGCGCTGCCGACGGTCGCCGCACCGGTGGAACTCTTCCGGCGCGCCGACGCCGACCGGCACTGGCTGGCCGAGCAATTGGCGCACCAGCCGTCGCGTCTGGTGTACGTCGGTCATGCCAGCGCCGCGCCCGACCGCGACGGATCGGCCGACCAGGCAGCCCTGCATCTGGCGGAGCCCGAGCCGCTCACCGCCGCCGACATCATGGTGCTGGGCCTCGCTGTGCCGCCCCGCGTCGCGCTGCTGGCCTGCGCGTCCGGCGCCGACTACCGGTTCGACGAGGCCACCGGCCTGGTCGCGGCGATGATTCTCGGTGGCGCGCAGGTGGTTACCGCGACGCTGTGGTCCCTGCCGACGACCGCCGGCTACCGGACGGCTCGGACCGGCGAACTCGCCGATCCGATGTCCGAGGTGGTCATCGCCGTCGACACCGCACATGAGGCGACGACACCGGCCCGCGCCGTGAACCACTGGCAGCGAGACTGCCTGCGCCGCTGGCGAACCGACGACACCCCATTGAGCCCCGTCTTTTGGGCCGCCTTGATGACGTTCACCGTCGACGGTGAACGATGATCATGACGTCACACGCTTATTCTTGGCCGATGACCACCGGGCCGCAGCCACGTCGCGCCGTCATCGACGCCGCGTGGCGGGAGATCGGCCCCGGCCTTGAGCTGCTGAGTAGTCCCGACGGCGGCCCCCTCAGCCGCGCGGTGAAGCGCATCATCGATCCGCTGGTGCTCCGGTTGCGGGTGCATCCCGAATATTCGGCGCCGGTGGTTTCCGCTGACATCGCGGACGAGATGCGTCAGGTGATCGGTGACCACGCAGTTCAGCTGCGCGCCGCGGCGCAGTGGTTCGCGTTGCTGAAGGCGCAGCGCCGGCGGGACCGCATCACCACCGGTAACGCCCAGGAGCTCTATTTCCCGGTGTGTTTCGAGTTGGCTGCCACCAGGGGCGAACCGGGACAGGACGATTCACCTGTCGTCGCGGAGGCGCTGCGCGACGTGCACGGCGACCGGGACCGCACCGCGGTGGAGCGGCTGCACGAATACCTCGCCGATCCCGCTGTGCTGGAGACGTTGTCGCGCCAACTCGACGCCGGCTGGGATGACGTCCGGGCAGGAAGCGAGCCATCCGCGCCTTTTCTTGCCGGGCTGACGACGGTGCTCGGCCCGGCCGGCGGCCACAACGCCGATGCCGCCCGGCAGCGGGTCTGGACCGCGCTCATCGGCGACGGCACCCCGTACAACTTCGGCGCCCGGATGCGCGACGACGCCGCCGAGGCGCCCTGGTCCGTCGACCAGATCGGATTATGCGCTGCCGCACCGCAATCGAAGCCGACGGTCGTCGGTTCGCGCGCGACCGAACGTCCCCTGGACCGCAGCGTCGTTGACCGAGTCCGGGCGACGCTGCGTCGTGCCCTCGACCGCGACGAGCTGCCCGACCTGCCGACCTTGTGCGCCGAAGAGGCCGACCGTGCCTCGTCGCCGTGGGGCCTGCTGGCCGAGGACAACCAGGCCACCCTGGTCGCCGGCATCGAGATCGGCGTCGACCTGGCACCGCTGGAGGTGAACCACCGGACGCGCTACCACCTTTCGGGCCAGATTCAGGCCCGGCTGCGCAAGGAGGCGTACGTGCTGCACGCCCGCCGGTACCTCACTGACGGTGGTCCGGTGCACCCGCGGCAGCAGCAGGTGGTCGACGACCTCGCGGCGTTCGTCCGCCCGTACGTGTCCCGGTTGTGGGCCCGGCTGCATGGTCGTGACGTCTGGCAGGAATCCTGCGATGACGCCGGCGAGGTTCGCGGCCTGCTGGACGGGGTGGCCCGCTCGGTCAGCCTGGATCACCGGCAGCGCATCAAGGCGATGCTGGAATTGGAGGCGACGGGATGAGACTCACTGTCGATTCCGGGTTGTGGGCCTTGGGTTCTGAGGTGGAGGCGCCGCCGGAGGTGGCGGTGCTCGAGGTCAGCGGCGCCGTCCTGGCTTGGACGATTCACGATGCGGCACACGCGGTCCGGATCACGTTCACCGATCTGGTGGCCGCGGACTGGTTGTGGCGACTGGTGGGGGAGGCCGGTCACGTGGCGATCGTCGCGGCCGCCGAAGCCGGCGACAGCGTCGACCTCGATGTGCCCCCGCTGCCCGAACCCCTTGCAGCCCTTCGTCGTCTGGCTGTCGGGCACTGGCTGCGGCGGTGGTGGCCGGCGAGTATCCGTGACGCCATCACACCGCTGGATGCCGCGGTGCTCGACGCCGAGGTGGCGGTGTCGACCGCGGCGCTGGAGGACTACTTCAGCCAGGACACCCTCGATTCGGACATCGCCGGCCTACTGGCGCCGCACCGGCAGGCGTTGTCGGGCACCGCGGCCTCGGGTGATCCACGGGTGCTCGACCTGATCGGCCGCTGCGTCGCCCTTGCCGACGAATCAGGGTTGGGGGACTGGTCGGAAATGCTTGCGCCGCAGGCAGAACCACGGCGCGATGACTACGCGCTGGCCGCCGGTCAACCCGGAGCCGGCGACGACGGCGTCATCGCGAGCGGTGTCGCATCGGTCTCGTGGACCGCGGTGCCTCCGCGGACGTTCGACGCTGCCGAGCGCACCATCGACTGGTCCGTGCAGGCGCGTGACGGAACGGTCGTCGCCGACATCCGCGTCGCCACCATCGGCCCCGCGGACGGGATCCCGGTGCGTCTGGACTCGGGGGCCGTCGCCGGCCGCGGCACCCTCGACGTCGACGGACACACCAGCCTGCCGCTGGCGGTCACCGAAACCCAGGCGTGGGGCCATGATTGGACCGGCACCACGGTGACGGTGGGAGCCGAGACCGGTGAGACGGAAGCGGTTCGGGACCGAATCCGGCGCTACGTGCGGGCCCGGCTCGCGGCGCCCGGCGCCGATGCCTTTCTCGCCGAGATCCTGGCCGCCGAAGCCGATTACTAGGCCGTCACCTGCGGGCGGCCTCGAACGTGCCGGTCGGCGACGTCGGACCGGGCAATGGCAGCCACGGCGTGCCCGGTGTCCCGAGCTGGCCGGCCAGCCACGGCAGCCCAGCGGCGAAAGCCTGTGCGGCGAAAGGCCAATCGTGCTGGCCGGGGCGTTCGACCACCGCGCATCGGATGCCACGCGTGCTGCCGAGGCCGCACAGCGAATGGGCGGCGACGGTCTGTGCGGGCAGTTGCCCTCTCGAGAGCGCGGGCCCGTTGATGTCGTACCAGGCCGCGACGTCGTGGTACGAGGTCCGGGACATCACGGTCATCGGGTCCCAGTCGGCGTATTTGGCGGTGCTGCCACCGAACAGTCGCTGCAGGGTCTGCGGCCGGTCGCCCGCGTTCGGTGCGATGTCCCCGGCGATGTCCTGGAATGCGCTGAACAGGTCGGGGTGCATGACGGTCAGGTCCACCGCGCAGGTACCGCCCATCGACCAGCCGACGATGCCCCGGTTCAGGCGGTCGGTGCTGACGCCGTACTTGGCGGTCATGAACGGCAATACGTCCTTGATGAGGTGGTCGGCGGAGTTGCCGCGTGGTCCGTTGACGCACTCGGTGTCGTTGTTGAACGACCCGCCGGGATCGACGAACACCAGTACCGGGGCATTGCCCTGGTGGGCGGCGGCAAAGTCGTCGACCGTCTTGATCGCGTTACCGGCCCGCAGCCAGTCGGCCGGCGTGTTGAACTCGCCACCGATCATCATCACCAGCGGCAGCCGCGGCGGGGGATTGCTGGCGAACCACGCGGGCGGCAGGTACACGTACTCGGTGCGGTGGTTGAATCCGGATGCCGCCGAACCTGTTTGGACCTCGACGACACTTCCCTTGCTCGGTATCTGACGGGCCTTCTGCATCGCGACCACGGTCTCGGGTCGCGTCTGGTCGGGCACCGGCGCGGAGTTGGCCTGCTCCCATGCCGTGTCGAGATTGGGGAAGTATCCGACCCAGGTGTTCAGCGTCAGCGCTGTGCACACCACGCACAGCGGTACCGACACCATGGCCAGCCCGCGCCGCCACCAGCGGGTGGCCTGCCAGCCGACGATCAGCAGGACCACGGCGGCACCGGTCACCCCGGTCCACACCCACAGCCGGGTCGGGGCGGGGTCGTCAGACCAGCCCTGCGATGCGACGACCCACCGGGCGGCGGCGGTCAGCGCCACCCCGGAGACGACGGCCACGGGAACCCAGACGGTGCGCCACCGCCTTGTGCGCCAGCCGATGGCGAGGATCAGCACCGCCACCGCGAGGGCCTGAATGGTGAACGGCAGCCAGCCGTGCATCAACGAAACATGTTGCTCGCCATAGACGCTGGTCGTCGTTGCCCCGATCGTCACTCCGCCAGGGTGACCCCCGAACCTGGGAGCCCCCTGTGTGCGACCTTGGCGCGAACGGCCCTCACCTGGGAGTTCCAGCAAACACCCGAACTGAAGATTCGGCCGCTGTTCACCGAGGTTTTGCGAGCGGGAACGGCAGCGTCTCGCGGATGCTGCGCCCGGTGATCAGCATGACCACGCGGTCGACGCCCATGCCCAGACCGCCCGTCGGCGGCATCGCGTATTCCATGGCCTGCAGGAAGTCCTCGTCCAGCTCCATGGCCTCGGGATCGCCGCCGGAGGCCAGCAGTGACTGCTCCTCGAGCCGCCGGCGCTGTTCCACCGGATCGGTGAGTTCGCTGTAGGCGGTGCCGAGTTCGACACCCCAGGCCACCAGGTCCCACCGTTCGGCGACACCCGGGATGCTGCGGTGCGGCCGGGTCAGTGGCGACACCGAGGTGGGGAAGTCCTTGTAGAACGTCGGTGCCTCGGTGCGATCTTCGACCAGGTGCTCGTACAACTCCAGCACGATGGCCCCGGCGTCCCAGTGGGTCCGGTACGGGATCGTCGCGGCGTCGCACAACTTGCGCAGGGTCGCCACATCGGTATCGGGGGTGACGTGCTCGCCCAGCGCCTCGGACACCGCGTCGTGCACCGTCTTGACGGGCCACACCCCCGAGATGTCAACGGGCACAAGCCCGCCATCGGCACCGGGGCGCATGACGACCTGGGCGCCGTTGGCCGCCGCCGCGGCGTTCTGGATGATCTCCCGGCAGCCGTCGATCCACGTGTTGTAGTCGGCGTGTGCCTGGTACGCCTCCAGCAGGGTGAATTCGGGGTTGTGGCTGAAGTCCACACCTTCATTGCGGAAGGCGCGGCCCAACTCGAAGACGCGCTCGACACCGCCCACGCACAGCCGCTTCAGGTACAGCTCGGGCGCGATGCGCAGATACAGGTCCAGGTCGTAGGCGTTGATATGGGTCTCGAACGGCCGGGCGTTCGCGCCGCCGTGGATCTGTTGCAGGATCGGGGTCTCGACCTCCAGGAAGCCCTTGCCCACCAACGTTTCCCGGATGGCGTGCAGGACCCGGCTGCGCGCCGTGATCAACTCCCGCGACTCCGTGTTGATCGCGAGATCCAGGTAGCGCGTGCGGACCCGGGCCTCGGGGTCGGTGAGACCCTTCCACTTGTCGGGCAGCGGCCGCAGGCACTTGCCGATCAACCGCCAGTTGTGGGCGAGCACCGAGACCGTGCCGTTGCGGCTGGCGCCCATGACGCCAAAGACCTCGATCAGGTCGCCCAGGTCGATCGCCGCGGTGAATTCGGTCACCGTGCTGTCGGTGAGGAGCGAATTGTCCAGCAGCAGTTGGACTTCGCCGGACCAGTCACGCAGCTGGGCGAACAGCACGCCGCCGTAGTCGCGCAGCCGAAGGACGCGTCCGGCGACACATACCGGAGTGTCCGCGGCGGACTCGACCGCTTCGGCGACGGTGTGGCTGGGCGGTTGTCCGACGGGGTAGGCGTCAATGCCGTTGTCCTGCAACGCCTGCAGCTTGGCCATCCGGACCCGCACCTGGTCGGGCAGGCGCCGGGCGTCGGTGGTGTCGGACGCCCCGGCCGCTAGATCGGCCACATCGGGCGCGCTGCCGTCGGCATGCAGGCGGCCCGACTCGATCAGGTTCTTGGGGGCCGCGGTGTGGTGGCCGGTATGGGGTTGTTCGTCGCGCCGGGAGAACGGCAGCACCAGGAAGCCCTCGGCGATCACCGACGCGACCCCGACGCGCGGGATCAGCCGCGCATCTTCGTAACAGGCGTAGCGCGGCACCCACTCGGGCAGGTACTTCATGTTGGAGCGGTACAGCGTCTCCAGCTGCCACCAGCGGGAGAAGAAGATCAGGAGCGCGCGCCACAGCCGCAGGATCGGGCCCGCGCCGAGCTGCGACCCCTGCTCGAAGGCCGACCGGAACATCGCGAAGTTCAGCGAAATCCGGGTGACGCCAATCTCTTCCGAGCGCTGGCACAGCTCGCTGACCATCAGCTCGATGGTGCCGTTGGGAGAGGCGGGGGAGCGCCGCATCAGGTCCAGTGACACCCCGTTGTTGCCCCACGGGACCAGGGACAGCATCGCCACAACCTGACCTTCACCCTGCACGGCCTCCACCAACAGGCAGTCCCCGTC
Source organism: Mycobacterium sp. ST-F2 (assembly GCF_001905655.1). Lineage (GTDB taxonomy): Bacteria > Actinomycetota > Actinomycetes > Mycobacteriales > Mycobacteriaceae > Mycobacterium. Next base: position 33,407 of record NZ_JMHT01000024.1, on the reverse strand, counting down.
GGCGGGGTCGCCGAGGCGACCCAGCGCCATCGAGAAGCCACGTTCGGTCTCGGTGTCGCGCCATGCGTCGGCGTGCTTGATCACGTCGGCCATCTCGTCGGCGCTGATGTCGCGGTGCCGGCGCATCCGCACCGTCAGGCCGGCCCGGCGGGCGCGGGTGACGGCCTGCCGCACGGCGCGCATGTCGGGACCGGACAGCTTGAACTGGTCGGGATGCAGGATCGCCTCGTCGCCCAGTTGCAATGCGTTGAGGCCGCCCTGCCGGTACGCTTCGGCGCCGGTCGAGCTGGCGCCCATGACACCCGGAGCCCAGCCGTACGTCTGGCACAGCGCCAGCCAGGCGTCGATGGCGGCCGGCCACGCTCGCGGATCGCCGACGGGATCACCGCTGGCCAGGCAGACGCCGACCTCGACCCGATAGGTGATGGCCGCGCGGCCGTTGGGGGCGAAGACCACCGCCTTGTCGCGGCGGGTGGCGAAGTAGCCCAGCGAGTCGTTCTTGCCCCAGAGTTCGAGCAGGCCGCGGATGGCGGACTCGTCCTCGCCGGTGAGGGCGTTCTCGGCGCGCTGGGACTGGAACAGCACGATCGCGGCCACCATCAACGCCGCTGCACCGAACAGGCCGAACAGCGCATTGAGGAACGCGTGCGGATGGCCGCCCTCGAAGGCCTCCTTGCCGACAGCGGCGAAACCGCTCACCCGGTTCACCGCATAAGCCAGCCGGTAATCAGGGTCCAGCGGCGGCCGGCCGGGGAACATCTCCAGCAGTCCCCAGGCCAGCAGGATGCCGACGGCCATGCCGGCGACCAGGGTCAGGGTCGCTTTGAGCAGCGCCCCGCGCCGGACCCTGGCCCAGAACTGATTCCGGGACAGCAGCAGCACGACGATGACGCCGAGGTGGAACACCAGGCCGATCGCTTCGCCGAGGTCCCGGATGACCGTGAGGTCGACCACCGACAGGTTGCCGGACAGCAGCCCGTATACGTTCCAGCCGATGTGGCCGACCATGTAGATCAGCAGGACCCACCAGGCGATGCGCTTGCGCGCGGCGAGCGCGGCGGCCAGCAGGACCAGCACGAACGACCAGGCGAAGCTGGTGTCCGGGAAGTTGAACAGGTAGTCGTTGACGAACTCCCGGGGGATGTGGATCATCCACCGGATCAGCGGCGACATGCTGGCGAACAGCGACAGCGTCGCGACGACACCGACAGCCCAACCGGCCGCGGCCGGAACCCATCCCAATGTCGTCGGGCGCTGCTGCGGTCTGCTCGGCGTCAACGTCATGAGTTCGGACAATATGCGGTGAAACCGGGAAGTGTCTGCACAGCCCCGGGGCTACCAGACAGGGCCGGTGTACTTCTCGCCCGGACCCTGGCCGGGCTCGTCCGGCGCGACGCTCGCCTCCCGGAAGGCCAGCTGCAGGCTCTTGAGGCCATCCCGAACCGGGCCGGCGTGCAATCCCAGATATTCGGCCGAGGCCTGAACCAGACCGGCCAGCGCGGTGATGAGGCGACGGGCCTCGTCGAGGTCGCGGTGCGGGCTCTCGTCGGGATCCGCGTCGGCCAGCCCGAGCTTCTCTGCGGCGGCGCTCATCAGCATGACGGCGGCGCGGGTGATCACCTCGACGGCGGGAATCTCCGCCAGCTCCCGTACCTGGGCATCGTCGCTGGTGGTGTCAGGGTCACTGGTTAGGTTCGGGTCGGTCATGACTGCTAGAGTGTCATGCGCGACCGTCCTGGCTTACGTCAGGACAGCAAGTGGAGTCCCACCTCCCACCGTCGGCCTCGCGGCTTGACGGTCCGGTCACAGGCACATTGTGCCTGTTCTGCGCTGTGCGCAGGCGGCGTGAGCCGCGATCGGTCGGCATTGGGCCCTGCTATATGCAGGGCTTTTCTGTTCATGCGAACAGATGGCTGAGCCGGGTGTGACCTCTACGAACACGTACTGGAACAACCCGGGAGGCCCCATCAGCACTGAGACACGCGTCAACGAGCGCATTCGAGTACCTGAAGTTCGGTTGATCGGACCGAACGGCGAACAGGTAGGCATCGTGCGCATCGAAGATGCCCTCCGCGTCGCCGCCGACGCCGATCTCGACCTTGTCGAAGTTGCGCCAGGCGCCAAGCCGCCGGTCTGCAAGATCATGGACTACGGCAAGTTCAAGTACGAGACGGCTCTCAAGGAGCGCGAGTCTCGCAAGAACCAGCAGCAGACCGTCGTCAAGGAACAGAAGCTGCGACCCAAGATCGACGATCACGACTACCAGACCAAGAAGGGCCACGTGGTCCGCTTCCTGGAGGCCGGGTCGAAGGTCAAGGTGACCATCATGTTCCGCGGACGTGAGCAGTCGCGGCCCGAACTGGGCTACCGACTCCTGCAGCGGCTGGGCGCCGACGTTGCCGAATACGGCTTCATCGAGACGTCCGCCAAGCAGGACGGCCGAAACATGACGATGGTGCTGGCACCCCACCGCGGCGCGAAGACCCGCGCCAAGGCGGCGCATGATGCCGACGCACCGGCCGGCCGGCCGGCTTCCGAGGCACCTGAATCTGACGCAACCGCGTAACAGCAGTCGCGATCACCCGCCGCGGCCATCGGCCGCAGCGGGTGACCGCTTGGAAAGAAACTGAGGACACATGCCCAAGGCCAAGACCCACAGTGGCGCATCGAAGCGGTTCCGCAAGACCGGAACCGGCAAGATCGTGCGCCAGAAGGCCAACCGTCGCCACTTGATGGAGCACAAGGCCACCAAGCGCACCCGTCGTCTCGACGGTCGCGCCGTGGTTGCTGCCAATGACACCGCGCGTGTCAACAAGATGCTGGCCGGCTAGTACCGCCCGCTCCCCTGAACACCGAAGGATAGGAACATCTCATGGCACGCGTGAAGCGCGCACTGAACGCTCAGAAGAAGCGGCGCACAGTACTGAAGGCCTCGAAGGGTTACCGCGGACAGCGCTCGCGGCTCTACCGCAAGGCCAAGGAGCAGCAGCTCCATTCGTTGACTTACGCCTACCGCGACCGTCGCGCCCGCAAGGGTGACTTCCGCAAGCTGTGGATCACGCGTATCAACGCTGCGGCCCGCGAGAACGGCGTCACCTACAACCGCCTGATCCAGGGTCTGAAGCTGGCAGGCGTGGAGGTCGACCGCAAGAACCTGTCGGAGATCGCCATCAGCGATCCCGCCGCGTTCACCGCGCTGGTCGAGGTGGCCAAGGCCGCTCTGCCCGCCGACGTCAATGCTCCGTCGGGCGAAGCCGCCTGACACCCCTGACGGAACGCTCCAATCGGGTAGCTGCGGCTCTCAAGCTGCAGCGTCCCGCCGGACGTCGCCACGCCGCACGCTTTCTCGTCGAAGGTCCCAACCTCGTCGAGGCAGCGCTGCGGCGTGGTGTCGTTTCTGAGGTCTTTGTGACCGCCGGCGCCCTGGACCGCTTCGGCGCACTGCTGGACGGTGCCCCGGTCTCGGTGATAACCGAGAAAGCCGCAAAGGCGTTGTCGGAGACCGTCACTCCGGTCGGGCTCGTGGCGGTGTGCGCGCTGCCCTCGGTGTCGCTGGACGACGTGCTGACGTCGGAGCCGCGGCTGCTGGCGGTCGCCGTGGGCATGTCGGAGCCCGGCAATGCCGGCACCCTGATCCGCATCGCCGACGCCATGGGCGCCGACGCCGTGGTGTTCGCCGGCCACAGTGTCGACCCCTACAACGGCAAATGCCTGCGGTCCTCGGCGGGCAGCATCTTTTCCCTGCCCGTCGTGGTGGATCCCGATGCCGCCGGGGTGGTTTCGGCGATTCGCGCCGGCGGCATCGAGGTGCTGGCCACGGCCCTCGACGCATCGGTCGACATCCGCGCCGCCGATCTGTCGGCGCGCACCGCATGGCTGTTCGGCCCCGAGGCGCACGGCCTGCCCGACGACGTCATGGCGCTGGCGTCGCAGCGGGTCCACATCCCGATGCGGGGCAGCGCCGAGAGCCTCAACGTGGCAGCGGCAGCGTCCATCTGCCTGTACGAGAGCTCCCGCGCCCACTCCTGAGCTGGTGCCTTAAGCCAGCAGTCCCTTGGCGACGTGGGTGATCTGTACTTCGTTGCTGCCGGCGTAGATCATCAGCGACTTGGCGTCACGTGCCAGCTGCTCGACGCGGTACTCGGTCATGTAACCGTTGCCGCCGAACAACTGGATGGCATCCATCGCGACGTCGGTGGCGGCCTGCGAGCAGTACCACTTCATGGCCGACGCCTCCGCCAGCGGAATCTGACGGCCGGCCTGGCCGGACTCGATCACGCGGAACAGCATGTTGCGCACGTTCATTCGCGCCACCTCCATGCTGGACAGCTTGAGCTGGATCAGCTGGAACTGCCCGATCTCCTTGCCCCACAGCGTGCGGGTCTTGGCGTAGTCGATACACAGCCGCAGACATTCCTCGATGATGCCCAGCGACATCGACACCACGCCGACGCGTTCGGCCGAGAAACTCGACCGGGCGCTGTCGCGGCCGTCGCCGGCCTTGTTCTCCTCGGTCTCGCCGAGCAGCCGGTCACGGCCCAGCCGGACATTGTTGAAGAACAGCTCGCCGGTGCGGGAGGAGTGAATACCCATCTTGCGGAACGGCTTCGACTGGACGAAGCCCTCCATGCCGCGGTCCAGCACGAAGGTCAGCACCTTACGGTCGCGTTTGTCGGCCCCGTCGCCCTCGTCCAGCTTGGCGTACACGACGACGACGTCGGCGTCGGGACCGTTGGTGATGAAGGTCTTCTGCCCGTTGAGGATGTAGTCGTCACCGTCGCGTACGACGTAGGACTTCATGCCGCCGAATGCGTCTGAGCCCGAGTCGGGTTCGGTGATGGCCCAGGCGCCGACCTTCTCGTAGGTCACCAGGCCGGGCAGCCAGCGCTCCTGCTGGGCCAGGGTGCCGCGGCTCTGGATGGTGGGCACCGTCAGGCCCAGGCTGACGCCCACGCCGGTGACCAGACCCGAACTGACCCGGCACAATTCGCTGATCAGCACCATGCCCATCCCGGCCTGGTCGGGCCCGCCGCCGAACATCCCACCTGACGCGCGCGGCTTGCCTGCCGCGGCGGTGCCGTGTGTCGACTCCGAGTCTTCGCCGGACCGCAGCCGAGACAGCCGCCGCTCCAGCGACTCCCGTGCCATCACGTCGATTCCGAAGGTGGCGAACAGCTTCCGGATGATCGGGTACGGCTCCATGTCGCCGCCCTCGAGCTCGTCGAGGTGCGGGCGGATTTCTTTGTCCACGAACTCGCGAACGGCGTCGCGCACGGCAATATCGACGTCGGACCAATCAAGCATGTATTCAGGCAGCCTTTCCGGACACTGAGCGGCCCGCGCGCGGACGCAGACCGGCCAACGAGAACGTGGTGTGCACCAGTGACCCGGCGCGTTCCATCAACGATTTGTGACGTGGCACATAATGCATCGGCAGGTCCCGGCGATCTTTCGGTGGGGCCATGAAGCCGGGTGCCTCCACGAGCGGCGCGTCCGGCGGCACCTGGCCGGCGGCTCGGCGGTAGGCGGCCAAAGCCCTTGGGTGCAAACGGATTTCATCCGGAACGGCGAGGAAGGCCAGCTCGACTGCCTTGCCCAGGAGGCGCAACACCACTTCGTCGCCGGGTGTCCAGCGCATGCCGGCCCGTTCCCGGACTGCGGCGTCGAACACGCCGGCGGCGACCCAGCGCTGTCCGGCCAGCCAGGGTTTGAGCATCTGGTCCCACACCGGGGTGGGCATCAGTACGAACCACGGCTTGGGAATCCGGATGGTGAAGATGTCGAGCGTGGCCCGGTTGATCTCCAATTCCTCGGAACACTTGTGCTCCCAATAGGTTTGGAAGTCCTCCCAGGTCTGCGGGACCGGCCGCATGCTCATGCCGTACATCCGGTACCACTGCACGTGCTCGTCGAACAGCTGGCGCTTCTCGGCCTCGGTCAGGCCGCCGCAGAAATACTCGGCGGTCTTGAGGATCAGCATGAAGAACGTCGCGTGGGCCCAGTAGAACGTCTCGGGGTTCAGCGCGTGATAGCGCCGGCCGTCGTGGTCGACGCCCTTGATGGTCTCGTGGTAGCCGCGGATCTGGGCTCCGGTGTCGGCGGCGCGGTCGCCGTCGTAGACGACGCCCATGATCGGGTACACCGAGCGCGCCACGCGCTGCAGCGGTTCGCGCAGCAGGATCGAATGGTCCTCCACGCCGGCGCCCAGCTCGGGATACATGTTCTGGATCGCGCCGATCCAGACCCCGAGAATGCCGGTGCGCAAGTCGCCGAAGTACTTCCAGGTCAGGGAATCGGGGCCCAACGGCTCGGCCGGCTTGGGCGCTGGAGTCGTTCGTGCAGTCATGGTGTCCTCGCTCGACGCTGATACCGAGGGTTCTGTGTCGTCACGATAATCCTGACAACGCATGTTGTCCACGTTTTGCGGCTGGTGTTGCCCGCACCGTTACGGCCCGGCTATCGACCTGCCACAACACGGTGACCAGGCACTTTCCTTCGAGCGCGGGCAGTGTGAGGCGCGTCAACCTCGACGCTCCGACCAGGATCGTTGCCGCTGCCGTAGGCCGCCACCTAGGGTGGCGTCGTGGAAGTCGAATCGTTCGAAGAACGATCCGACGGTGTCGGAGAGATCGGCCAAGCCTCACACGCTGAGCCAGGATCAAGTGGACCGTTGGGGTGGTTGCAGAACACCAATCACAGTCCGGCTGTCATCGGATTCATCCGACGGGCTCGCCGCGCACTGCCGGGGGACCCGGAATTCGGTGACCCGCTGTCGGTCGCCGGCGTCGGCGGACCCAGCGCGGCGGCAAGAGCCGCCGATCGGCTGCTGTCGCGCGGTGGGGCGTCGCACGAGGTGAGCCTGGCGGGGCTGCAGGTGTGGCAGGCCCTCACCGAGCGGGTCTCCGGACGGCCGGCGAACCCCGAGGTCACCATCGTGTTCACCGATCTGGTCGGCTTCTCGAAGTGGTCGCTGAGCGTCGGCGACGAGACCACGCTGAAGCTGCTGCGCCGCGTGGCCCAGGTGTTCGAGCCGCCGCTGCTGGAGTCCGGCGGACATATCGTCAAGCGCATGGGCGACGGGTCCATGGCGGTGTTCAGCAACCCTGTCACTGCACTGCGGTCGGTCGTGCGCGCGCTCGATGCGCTCCAAGAGGTCGAGATCGACGGATACCGGCCCAAGATGCGGGCCGGAATTCACACCGGGCACCCGCAGCGCATCGGCTCGGATCTGCTCGGCGTCGACGTCAACATCGCGGCGCGCGTCATGGAGCGGGCCACGAAGGGCGGCCTGATCATCTCGCAGGCCACGCTCGACCGGATCGACGAGCAGTACCTCGACGCACTCGGCGTGACGCCCAAGAAGGTGCGCAAGCAGCTGTTCGCGGCCAAGGCGTCGGGCGTCCCCGAGGACCTGGCCATGTACTGGATCAGGCCGCGCAAGGATGCGGCAACCGAACCCGATGACGGGGAGCTCGCTGAGGCCTAGGACCGGCCCGATGTGGCGCCGGCTGCCGCGCGTCCCGGTCACGGTCGCCTATGCGGCCGTGCTGGTCGTCGTCACCGTCGGCTTGGCGACGCTGGGTCCGGCGGTGCACGACCGGGTGATCGGGTACGCCAGTACCAATCTGCACAATCTCGGGGAAGGCCGGGTCGGCACCCTCATCGCCAGCGCGCTGATCGCCGACGACGGGCGGTTCTTCCTCTGGCTGCCCGGGCTGATCTGCCTGCTCGCGGTCGCGGAACTGCTCTGGCGCAGCCGCCGCCTGGTGGTGGTGTTCCTCGTCGGGCACATCGGCACGACGCTGGTCATCGCCGCCGGACTGCTGGTCGCCATCGAGCTGGGCCGGCTGCCGTGGTCGGTCAGCCGGGTTGCCGATGTCGGGGTCAGTTACGGGGTGTTGACGGTGGTCGGGGCCCTGACCGCGGTGGTGCCCGCGCGGCTGAAACCGGCGTGGCTGGGCTGGTGGGCAGCCGGTTCGGTCGCTGTCCTGGTCGTCAGCGACGACTTCACCGACACCGGGCACGTGATCGCGCTGGCGCTGGGTCTGCTGATTTCGATGCGACTGGATACGCCCGTGCGATGGACACGCGGGAAGGCCGTGGTGTTCGGGGTGGGGGTGGCCTTCGGGTACGCCGTGCTGGTCCACACACCGGAGCTGGCGGTGGTCGGGGTGCCTGCGAGTGCGGTGGGCGCCGCGCTCGTCGCTATGATCGCCGGGTGGCTGAGCAGGGTGAAGAACAGAGTGGAAGGCCTTCCGCGGGCCTATCGGAAGAAGAACTGACCGCGGCGGTCGACGCCGCCCGTGTCGCCTTCGACCAGGCCACTGACCTCGACGCCCTGGCCCGCGCCAAGACCGAGCACCTCGGTGACAAGGCGCCCATCGCGCTCGCCCGGCAGGCGCTGGGCACGCTGGCCAAGGAGGAGCGGGCCGACGCCGGCAAGCGCGTCAACGTCGCCCGTACCGCCGCGCAGCAGGCCTACGACGACCGCATCGTGGTGTTGCGCGCCGAGCGTGACGCCGCCGCCCTGGTGGCCGAGCGCATCGACGTGACGTTGCCGACGACGCGGCAGCCCATCGGTGCCCGCCACCCGATCACGATCCTGGCCGAGAACGTCGCCGACACCTTCGTGGCGATGGGCTGGGAGCTGGCCGAGGGGCCCGAGGTCGAGACCGAGCAGTTCAACTTCGACGCGCTGAACTTCCCGCCGGACCACCCCGCCCGCAGCGAGCAGGACACCTTCCACATCGCACCCGACGGTTCGCGCCAGGTGCTGCGCACCCACACGTCGCCGGTGCAGATCCGCGCCCTGCTCGAGCGCGAGCTGCCGGTGTACATCGTGTCGATCGGCCGCACCTTCCGCACCGACGAACTCGACGCCACCCACACCCCGGTGTTCCACCAGGTCGAGGGACTGGCCGTCGACAAGGGCCTGACCATGGCCAACCTGCGCGGCACCCTGGATGCGCTGGCGCGCGCCCAGTTCGGTCCCGAGGGCCGCACCCGGTTCCGCCCGCACTTCTTCCCGTTCACCGAGCCGTCGGCCGAGGTCGACGTCTGGTTCCCGGACAAGAAGGGTGGCCCCGGCTGGGTGGAATGGGGCGGCTGCGGCATGGTCAACCCGAATGTGTTGCGGGCCTGTGGCATTGACCCCGACGAATACTCCGGATTTGCCTTCGGCATGGGATTGGAGCGAACCCTGCAGTTCCGCAACGGAATTCCCGACATGCGCGACATGGTGGAGGGCGACGTGCGCTTCTCCCTGCCGTTCGGGGTGGGTGCCTGATGCGTATTCCTTACAGCTGGCTGCGCGAAGCCGTCCAGGCCGGAGCTCCGGGCTGGGATGTGTCGCCGGAGGAGTTGGAAGCGGCCTTCATCCGGATCGGCCACGAGGTCGAGGACGTCATCAAGGCCGGGCCGGTTACCGGTCCGCTGACGGTCGGCCGCGTCGTCGAGATCGAGGAACTGACCGAGTTCAAGAAGCCCATCCGGGCGTGCAAGGTCGACGTGGGGGAAGCCGAACCGCGCGACATCGTTTGCGGTGCACGGAACTTCGCCGTCGGCGACCTGATCGTCGCGGCCCTGCCGGGTTGTGTGCTGCCGGGTGAATTCAAGATCGCGACGCGCAAGACCTACGGCCGGGTATCCGACGGCATGATCTGCTCGGCGGCCGAATTGAACTTCGGCTCCGACCATTCCGGCATCATCGTGCTGCCGCCGGGCACCGCTGAGCCGGGCGCCTCGGGCGCCGAGGTGCTCGGCCTGGACGACGTGGTGTTCGACCTCGCCATCACTCCGGACCGCGGCTACTGCCTGTCCATCCGCGGCATGGCGCGCGAGATCGCCTGCGCCTTCGACCTGGATTTCGTCGACCCCGCCGACGTGCCGGCCCTGCCGGACGAGGGCGAGGCCTGGCCGCTGACGGTCCAGCCGGGCACTGGCGTCCAGCGCTTCGGGCTGCGTCCGGTCGTCGGCATCGACCCGACGGCGGTGTCGCCGTGGTGGCTGCAGCGCCGCTTGCTGCTGTCCGGCATCCGTGCCATCTCACCGGCCGTCGACGTCACCAACTACGTGATGCTCGAACTCGGCCACCCGATGCACGCCCACGACCGCAAGCTCATCACGGGCGGATTCGACGTGCGCTTCGCGAACCCGGGGGAGACCGTCGTCACCCTCGATGATGTTGAGCGCAAACTGGATCCGGGCGACGTGCTGATCGTCGACGACGTGGCCACCGCGGCCATCGGCGGCGTCATGGGCGCCGGCACCACCGAGGTCCGCGACACCACCACCGACGTGCTGCTGGAAGCCGCCGTGTGGGACCCGGCCGCGGTGTCGCGCACTCAGCGCCGCCTGCACCTGGTCAGCGAGGCCAGCCGCCGCTACGAGCGGTCGGTCGACCCTGCGATCTCCCGGGCCGCGCTGGACCGCTGTGCCGCGCTGCTGGCCGACATCGCCGGTGGTGCAGTCGAACCCACGCTCACGGACTGGCGTGCCGAGCACACCGCGCCGGACTGGTCGCAGCCGCCGGTGACCATCGCCGTCGACCTGCCGGACCGGATCGCCGGCGTCAGCTACCCGGACGGCACCACGGCCCGCCGCCTCATGCAGATCGGCGCCAATGTCACGGTGTCCGGTGCCACCGCCACCGTCGTGCCGCCGAGCTGGCGACCCGACATGAAGCAGCCCGCCGACCTGGTCGAGGAAGTGCTGCGGCTCGAAGGCCTGGACGCCATTCCGTCGGTGCTGCCGCAGGCACCTGCCGGCCGCGGCCTGACCGCGGCTCAGCAGCGTCGTCGTGCCATCGGTAAGTCGTTGGCGCTGAACGGTTTCGTCGAGGTATTGCCGACGCCGTTCCTGCCCGCCGGGGTGCTCGACGCGTGGGACCTGCCGGCCGACGACCCGCGGCGCGCCACCATCTCGGTGCTCAACCCGCTGGAGTCCGAGCGTCCAGCGCTGGCCACCACGCTGTTGCCCGGCCTGCTGGAAGCCCTGGCGCGCAACGTGTCTCGCGGTGCCGCCGACGTCGCGCTGTTCGGTATCGAGCAGGTCGTGCGGGCCACGCCGAACACCAAGGCGCTGGCGCCGATTCCGGTGGACCGTCGCCCGACCGAGGCCGAGCTGGCCGAGATCGACCAGGCCCTGCCGTACCAGCCGCTGCATGTCGGCGCGGTGCTCACCGGCCTGCGCGAGCCGGCCGGGCCGTGGGGTGCGGGTCGTGCGGTCGAGGCGACGGATGCCCTGGAGACCGTGCAGATCATCGCCCGGGCCTGCGGCGTCGAGGTGACGCTGCGTGCGGCCCAGGAACTGCCGTGGCACCCGGGCCGCTGCGCTGAGGTACTGGTCGGCGACACTGTCGTCGGTTACGCCGGTCAGCTGCATCCGGCCGTCATCGAGCGCACGAACCTGCCGAAGGGCACATGCGCCGTCGAGCTGAACCTGGACGCCATCCCGGTCATCGAGCGCGCCATCGTGCCGTCGGTGTCGCCGTACCCGGCGGTGTTCCAGGACGTCAGCCTCATCGTCGCCGACGATGTCGCGGCCCAGGCCGTCGTCGATGTCGTGCGCGAGGGCGCCGGTGGCCTGCTGGAGGACGCGCGGTTGTTCGACGTCTACACCGGCCCGCAGATCGGGGAAGGACGCAAGTCGCTGACCCTGGCCCTGCGGTTCCGGGCACCCGACCGGACGCTGACCGAGGACGAGGCCAGCGCGGCCCGCGACGCGGCCGTGGCCCTGGCCACCGAGCGCCTCGGCGCCGAACACCGCCGCTAGCCGGATCCACCGCGAGCGGCCGTGTCTGTACGCAGACACGCCGCCTGCGGCGTGCAAATTCGTGCCGCTCGCGGCGCCTGACCGTGCGGGTTTCGGCGGGTTCGACACGCTTCATTAATTGGTTTGCAAGTTGATGCATAACCATGCAGAATCGCTTGCATGACTTCTGTGGCGGTGGCCGGCGCCAGTGGGTATGCCGGCGGCGAGATTCTGCGGCTTCTGCTGGGCCATCCGGCCTACGCCGACGGTCGCCTCACCATCGGTGCGCTGACCGCCGCGGGTAATGCCGGCACCACGGTCGGTGACCACCACCCGCACCTGCTGCCCATCGCGCAGCAGGTGTTGCAGCCCACCGAGGTCGACGTCCTCGCCGGGCACGACGTCGTGTTCCTGGGCCTGCCGCACGGCCATTCGGCCGCGCTCGCACAGCAGCTCGGCCCGGACACCCTGATCGTCGACTGCGGCGCCGACTTCCGGCTCACCGACGCCGCCGCCTGGGAGAAGTTCTACGGCTCCGAGCACGCCGGCAGCTGGCCCTACGGTCTGCCGGAACTGCCCGGCGGCCGGGACAAGCTCGTCGGCACCAAACGCATCGCGGTTCCGGGCTGCTACCCGACGTCGGCACTGCTGGCCCTGGTGCCCGCCGTCGCCGCCGGGCTCGTCGAGCCCAACGTCACCGTGGTGGCGGTCAGCGGCACGTCGGGTGCCGGCAAGTCGGGCAAGGTCGACCTGTCGGCCGCCGAGGTCATCGGCTCGGCGCGGGCCTACAACGTCGGTGGCGCGCACCGGCACACGCCGGAGATCGCCCAGGGCCTGCGGGCCGTCACCGACAAGGACGTGACGGTGTCGTTCACCCCGGTGCTGATCCCGACCTCACGCGGCATCCTCGCGACCTGCACGGCACGCACCACGGCATCTGTCGAGGATATCCGGGCGGCGTACGAAAAGGCCTATGCCAGTGAGCCGTTCATCCACCTGTTGCCGGAAGGCCAACTGCCCAAGACCGGTTCGGTGGTAGGCAGCAACGCGGCGCAGATCGCGGTCGCGGTGGACGAGGATGCCAAGACCCTGGTGGCGCTGTGCGCCATCGACAACCTGACCAAGGGCACCGGCGGAGCGGCAGTACAGTCCATGAACATCGCGCTCGGCTGGCCGGAAACCGAAGGACTATCCACCGTGGGAGTAGCACCGTGACCGAGACTTCGTCCCTGCATCGCAACCAGGGCGTCACCGCACCGGAAGGCTTCCGCGCGGCCGGAATCGCCGCCGGTATCAAGGCATCCGGGAAACCGGACCTGGCCCTGGTGTTCAACGAGGGACCCGATCTGTCGGCCGCCGGCGTGTTCACCCGCAACAAGGTGCGGGCCGCACCGGTGCAGTGGAGCGAGCAGGTCCTCAAGTCCGGCCGGTTGCGGACCGTGATCCTGAACTCCGGTGGCGCCAACGCCTGTACCGGTCCGGGTGGCTTCCAGGACACGCACCAGACCGCCGAAGCCGTGGCTGCCGCGCTCAGCGACTGGGGGACCGAGACCGGTGCCATCGAGGTCGCGGTGTGCTCGACCGGGCTGATCGGTGACCGGCTCCCGATGGACAAGGTGCTCGCCGGCGTCACCGAGATCGTGCACGAGATGGCCGGTGGCCTGTCCGGCGGTGACGAGGCCGCGCGGGCCATCATGACCACCGACACCGTGCCGAAACAGGTTGCGTTGCACCACCCGGGCAAGTGGACCGTCGGCGCCATGGCCAAGGGCGCGGGCATGATGGCCCCGTCGCTGGCGACCATGCTGGTGGTCATCACCACCGACGCCGTCGCAGACGCCGCCGCGCTGAACCTCGCCCTCAAGAACGCCGCCGCACGGACCTTCGACCGGCTCGACATCGACGGCAGCTGCTCCACCAACGACACCGTGCTGCTGCTGAGCTCCGGAGCCAGCGAAATCCGGCCCAGCCAAAGCGAATTGGATGAGGCCGTCCTCGCCGTCTGCGACGACCTGTGTGCGCAACTGCAGGCCGACGCCGAGGGCGTCACCAAGCGCATCGCGATCACCGTCACCGGCGCGGCCAGCGAGGACGACGCCCTCGTGGGCGCCCGGGCCCTCGCGCGCGACAGCCTCGTGAAGACCGCGCTGTTCGGGTCCGACCCCAACTGGGGCCGGGTCCTGGCCGCCATCGGCATCGCGCCCATCGAACTCGTGGCCGACCGGATCAGCGTGTCGTTCAACGGTTCCGCGGTGTGCATCGACGGTGCCGGTGCGCCCGGCGCCCGGGACGTCGACCTGTCGGGCTCCGATATCGAGGTCATCGTCGATCTGAAGATCGGCGAGCACGAGGCGACCATCCGGACCACCGACCTGTCGCATGCCTACGTCGAAGAGAACTCGGCATACAGCTCATGAGCACCGCCGGACTCTCCACGGCAGTCAAGGCCGCGGTCCTCGCCGAGGCCCTGCCGTGGCTCAAGCAACTGCACGGCAAGATCGTCGTGGTCAAATACGGTGGCAACGCCATGACCGACGACACCCTCAAGGCGGCCTTCGCCGCCGACATGGCGTTCCTGCGGAACTGTGGCATCCAGCCGGTGGTCGTGCACGGCGGCGGCCCGCAGATCAGCGCGATGCTGAAACGCCTTGGTATCGAAGGCGATTTCAAGGGTGGCTTCCGGGTCACGACGCCCGAGGTCCTCGAGATCGCGCGGATGGTGCTGTTCGGCCAGGTCGGTCGCGAACTGGTCGGGCTGATCAATGCCCACGGCCCGTACGCGGTCGGCATCACGGGCGAGGACGCGCACCTGTTCACCGCGGTGCGGCGCAACGTCACGGTCGACGGGGTGCCCACCGACATCGGCCTGGTCGGCGACGTCGAGCACGTCAACGCCGACGCCATTCTGGATCTCATTGCTGCAGGCCGGATTCCGGTGGTGTCCACCATCGCTCCCGACGCGGACGGCGTGGTGCACAACATCAACGCCGACACCGCCGCGGCCGCAGTGGCCGAAGCGCTCGGCGCCGAGAAGCTGCTGATGCTCACCGATGTCGAGGGTCTTTATACCGACTGGCCGGACCGCAACTCGCTGGTCACCGAAATCGACACTGCTGCACTGGCGCAGCTGTTGCCGAAGCTCGAATCCGGCATGGTGCCCAAGATCGAGGCGTGCCTGCGGGCGGTGCAGAACGGCGTCCCGAGCGCGCACGTCATCGACGGCCGTGTCGAACACTGCGTCCTGGTCGAGTTGTTCACCGACGAGGGCACCGGAACCAAGGTGGTTGCACCCGCATGAGCGAAACCGAAGCACTGCAAGCCCGTTGGCAGGCGGTGATGACGAACAACTACGGCACGCCGCCCGTCGCTCTCGTCAGCGGCGACGGTGCCGTGGTCACCGACGCCGACGGCAAGAGCTACGTCGACTTCCTGGCCGGCATCGCGGTCAACGTGCTGGGCCACCGGCACCCCGCGGTGATCGAGGCCGTCACCACTCAGCTGAACACGCTGGGCCACACCTCGAATCTGTATGCCACCGAACCGGGTATCGCGCTGGCCGAGGCTCTGGTGGCCCAGCTCGACGCGCCGGCGAGAGTCTTCTTCTGCAACTCCGGCGCCGAAGCCAACGAAGCCGCGTTCAAGATCAGCCGGCTCACCGGCCGCACCAAAATCGTTGCGGCGCAGGGGGCCTTCCACGGCCGCACCATGGGTTCGCTGGCATTGACGGGCCAGCCCGGCAAGCAGGAGCCGTTCCTGCCGTTGCCCGGCGACGTCACCCACGTCCCCTACGGCGACGCCGACGCGCTCGAAGCGGCCGTGACCGACGAGACCGCGGCGGTGTTCCTCGAACCGATCATGGGCGAGGGCGGCGTCGTCACCCCGCCGGCCGGCTACCTCGTCAAGGCACGAGAGCTCACCGCGAAACACGGTGCGCTGCTGGTGCTCGACGAGGTGCAGACCGGCATCGGCCGCACGGGCGCGTTCTACGCGCATCAGCACGACGGCATCACCCCCGACGTCATCACGCTGGCCAAGGGCCTCGGCGGCGGGCTGCCCATCGGTGCCTGCATCGCCATCGGTGATGCTGCCGAACTGCTGCAGCCGGGCATGCACGGCAGCACTTTCGGCGGCAACCCGGTGTGCACCGCCGCGGGCCTGGCGGTCGTCAAGACCCTCGCCGATGACGACCTCGTGCACCGCGCCGACGCCGCCGGAAAGACGCTGGCACATGGCATCGAGGAGCTGAACCACCCGCTGGTCGACCACGTCCGTGGCCGCGGGCTGCTGCTCGGCGTCGTCCTGACCGCGCCGCAGGCCAAGGCCGTCGAAAACGCCGCGCGCGACGCGGGTTTCCTCGTCAACGCCGCGGCCGCGGACGTCGTGCGGCTCGCGCCGCCGCTGGTCATCACCGACGCGCAGATCGACGCGTTCCTGACCGCCCTACCCACCGTTCTCGACACCGCAGCAGGGGAGCCCCAGTGATCCGCCATTTCCTCCGTGACGACGATCTGACGCCTGAAGAGCAGGCCGAGGTCCTCGCGCTGGCCGCCGAACTCAAGAAGGCGCCGTTCAGCCGTCGTCCGCTCGAGGGCCCGCGGGGCATCGCCGTCATCTTCGAGAAGAACTCCACCCGCACCCGCTTCTCGTTCGAGATGGGCATCGCCCAGCTCGGCGGGCACGCCGTCGTCGTCGACGGTCGCAGCACGCAGCTGGGCCGCGAGGAGACCCTCGAGGACACCGGCGCCGTGCTGTCGCGCTACGTCGACGGCATCGTCTGGCGCACGTTCGCGCAGGAGCGCCTGACGGCCATGGCGTCGGGCGCGACCGTCCCCATCGTCAACGCGCTGTCCGACGAGTTCCACCCCTGCCAGGTGCTGGCCGATCTGCAGACCATCGCCGAGCGCAAGGGCAAGCTCGCCGGGCTCAATATGAGCTACCTCGGCGACGGCGCCAACAACATGGCGCACTCGCTGATGGTCGGGGGCGTCACGGCCGGCATCAACGTGACCATCGCCGCGCCGAAGGGCTTCGAACCCGACCCGCAGTTCGTCGAGGCCGCCAAGAAGCGCGCGGCGGAGACGGGCGCGACCGTCACCGTCACCACCGACCCGCAGGCCGCCGCCGACGGCGCCGACGTCCTCGTCACCGACACCTGGACCTCGATGGGCCAGGAGAACGACGGCCTGGACCGCGTGCGGCCGTTCCGCCCGTTCCAGGTCAACACCGCGCTGCTGGGCCGCGCCAACGATGACGCCGTGGTGCTGCACTGCCTGCCGGCGCACCGCGGGGACGAGATCACCGACGAGGTGATCGACGGCCCGCAGAGCGCGGTGTTCGACGAGGCCGAGAACCGTCTGCACGCGCAGAAGGCCATGCTGGTCTGGCTGTTGGAGCACAACGCACGATGACCGCACCGACCCGGGCCGGACGACAGTCGCGCATCGTGGCGCTGCTGTCGGCGAACCCGGTGCGCAGCCAGACCGAACTCGCGGCCCTGCTCGCCGCGGAGGGCATCGACGTCACCCAGGCCACGCTGTCGCGGGACCTGGAGGAACTGGGGGCGGTCAAGCTGCGCGGCGCCGACGGCGGGACCGGCGTCTACGTCGTCCCCGAGGACGGCAGCCCCGTCAAAGGCGTCTCCGGCGGCACCGAACGGATGTCCCGGCTGCTCGGCGAGCTGCTGGTGTCCACGGATGCCAGCGCCAACCTGGCGGTGTTACGTACGCCACCTGGGGCGGCGCATTACCTGGCCAGTGCAATAGATCGGGCGGCTCTGCCTTATGTTGTGGGCACGATCGCCGGGGATGACACCATCTTGGTTGTTGCCCGCGAACCGATGAGCGGCGCCGAGCTCGCCGCCACCTTCGAGAACCTGTAGCAGTACGAGAACAAGGAGATTGACACATGTCCGAGCGCGTCATCCTGGCGTATTCCGGTGGCCTGGACACCTCGGTCGCGATCAGCTGGATCGGCAAGGAGACCGGCAAAGAGGTTGTCGCCGTGGCCATCGACCTGGGCCAGGGCGGTGAGGACATGGAGGTCGTCCGGCAGCGTGCCATCGACTGTGGCGCCGTCGAGGCCGTCGTGGTCGACGCCCGCGACGAGTTCGCCGACGAGTACTGCCTGCCGACCATCAAGGCCAACGCGCTGTACATGGACCGGTACCCGCTGGTCTCGGCCATCTCGCGGCCGCTGATCGTCAAGCACCTGGTCGAGGCCGCTCGCAGCCACGGCGGCACCGTCGTCGCGCACGGCTGCACCGGCAAGGGCAACGACCAGGTCCGCTTCGAGGTCGGCTTCAACACCCTGGCACCCGAGCTGGAGGTCATCGCCCCGGTCCGCGACTACGCCTGGACCCGCGAGAAGGCCATCGCCTTCGCGCAGGAGAACGAGATCCCGATCAACGTCACCAAGAAGTCGCCGTTCTCCATCGACCAGAACGTGTGGGGCCGCGCCGTCGAGACCGGTTTCCTCGAGGACCTGTGGAACGCCCCGACCAAGGACGTCTACGACTACACCGAGGACCCGACGGTCCACTTCAACACCCCCGACGAGCTGATCATCAGCTTCGACAAGGGTCGCCCGGTCGCCATCGACGGCCGTCCGCTGAGCGTGCTGCAGATCATCCAGGAGCTCAACAGCCGCGCCGGTGCGCAGGGCGTCGGCCGCCTCGACGTCGTCGAGGACCGCCTGGTCGGCATCAAGTCCCGCGAAATCTACGAGGCACCGGGCGCCATGGTGCTGATCACCGCGCACACCGAGCTCGAGCATGTCTGCCTGGAGCGCGAGCTGGGCCGCTACAAGCGTGGCGTCGACCGCAAGTGGGGCGAGCTGACTTATGACGGTCTCTGGTACAGCCCGCTGAAGGCCTCCCTGGAGGCGTTCGTCGAGCACACCCAGCAGCACGTCTCCGGCGACATCCGCCTGGTGCTGCACGGTGGCCACATCTCGGTCAACGGCCGTCGCTCGAACGAGTCGCTGTACGACTTCAACCTCGCCACCTACGACGAGGGCGACAGCTTCGACCAGAGCTCCGCCAAGGGCTTCGTCCAGCTGCACGGCCTGAGCTCCAAGATCTCCGCCAAGCGCGACCTGGGCTTGTAATCTCCCACGAGCGGCCGTGTTTGTACACCGACACACCGTGTTCAGCCGTACAAAAGCGGCCGCTCGCACTCGACGAGGGGCACGTTAATGACCACCGGTGGGACCAACGAAGGTTCGCTGTGGGGCGGCCGGTTCGCCTCCGGCCCGTCCGAAGCGCTTGCCGCACTGAGCAAGTCGACGCACTTCGACTGGGCGCTGGCGCCGTATGACGTCACCGCGTCCAAGGCGCACGCCCGCGTGCTGCACAACGCCGGGCTGCTCACCGACGAGCAGCGCGACGGGCTGTTGGCCGGGCTCGACAGCCTGGGCAATGACGTCGCCGACG
Source organism: Mycobacterium sp. ST-F2 (assembly GCF_001905655.1). Classification (GTDB taxonomy): domain Bacteria; phylum Actinomycetota; class Actinomycetes; order Mycobacteriales; family Mycobacteriaceae; genus Mycobacterium. Next base: position 14,227 of record NZ_JMHT01000024.1, on the reverse strand, counting down.
GGTCCTTCGGGCCGCTGCCGACGGACGAGGACGTGCACGGCGCGCTGGAGCGCGGCCTGATCGACCGTGTCGGTGAGGACCTCGGTGGCCGGCTGCGCGCCGGCCGGTCTCGCAACGACCAGGTGGCCACGCTGTTCCGCATGTGGCTGCGCGACGCCATCAAGACCGTTGGCAACGGCGTGCTCGACGTCGCGGCTGCGCTGGCCGGCCAGGCTGCGGCGCACCCGACGGCCATCATGCCCGGCAAGACGCACCTGCAGTCGGCGCAGCCCGTGCTGCTGGCGCACCACCTTCTCGCACACGCACACCCGCTGCTGCGTGACGCCGACCGGCTGCTCGACCTGGACAAGCGGGCGGCGGTGTCGCCCTACGGATCCGGTGCGCTCGCCGGTAGCTCGCTGGGACTGAACCCCGATGCCATCGCGGCGGATCTGGGATTCAATGCGGCCGCCGACAACTCGATCGACGCCACTTCGTCACGCGACTTCGCCGCCGAGGCGGCGTTCGTGTTCGCGATGATCGCCGTGGATCTGTCCCGGCTGTCCGAGGACATCATCCTCTGGAGCACAACGGAATTCGGCTACGTCAAGCTGCACGACTCGTGGTCGACTGGCAGCTCGATCATGCCGCAGAAGAAGAACCCCGACATCGCCGAGCTGGCGCGCGGCAAGTCCGGCCGCCTCATCGGCAACCTGGCCGGCCTGCTGGCCACCCTCAAGGCGCAGCCGCTGGCCTACAACCGGGATCTGCAGGAGGACAAGGAGCCGGTCTTCGACTCCGTAGCCCAGCTCCAGTTGCTGCTGCCCGCGATGGCCGGCCTGGTCGGCACCCTGACCTTCGACACCGATCGGATGGCCGCGCTGGCGCCGCTCGGTTACACGCTCGCCACCGACATCGCGGAATGGATGGTGCGCCAGGGCATTCCGTTCCGGGTCGCGCATGAAGCGGCCGGTGCGGCGGTCAAGGCCGCCGAGGCCAGGGGAGTCGGGCTGGAAGAACTCGCCGCCGACGAGCTCGCCGGGATCCATCCGGGACTCACCGCCGAGGTGCGGGACGTCCTGACCATCGCCGGTTCGGTCGACTCGCGTGATGCCCGTGGCGGCACGTCGCCGGCTCGGGTCGCCGAGCAGCTCGTCACCCTGCGCGACACCGCCGACCGCTTGCGGGCCCGCCTGCAGGGCTGAGGCCGTCGGCGGCCTTAGGCTCGGGCGGTGCCTGCCCGAAGCCGTGCCGCGGTCTACGCCAGACGTCGCAAACGTCGGATGGCGAAGGTCGACCACGACCTGACGACGCAGCAGTGGACTGTCCTGCAACAGATTTGGGGTGGCTGCGCCTACTGCGGGGCCGACGACGCCGATCTGCAGAAGGATTGCGTGCAGCCCATCTCGCGCGGTGGTCGGTACACCCTCGACAATGTGGTGCCCGCGTGCCGGTCGTGCAACGCGAGCAAGTGCAACGCCGAGGTCACCGGTTGGCTGCGCCGAAAGAAGTTGGATGAGGGCAGGTTTCTGCTCAGGAAGGCCACCATCGCCAGGGAACTGGCGCAATATGCCGGCTCCTGACGCCTACGCTGAGCCGATGCCCGGTACCCAGACGCCCGACGTGCGCCTGGCGGAGCTCATTGCCTCCCTCTCGTTGGCCACCGACCTGGGTCTGGGGCAGCCGCAGGAACATGTCCTGCGCCAGACCGTCATCGCGACACGTCTGGCTGCAGCGGCCGGGATGCCACCCGAGCATCAGGCCGCCGCCTTCTATGTGTCACTGCTGGCCTGGACGGGCTGCATCGCCGACTCGCACGAGCTGGCCCACTGGTTCGGCGATGACCTCCAGATGCGTGCCGACAGTTACCAGATGGACAAGGTCGGCCCGGGCATGGCGCGGTTTCTCCTCGGTCACCTTGCGCAAGGCCAGCCGGCGCTGCAGCGCATCACCATGGTGGGCCGCTTCCTGGCGCAAGGCGTCGCCGATATGCCGAAACTGTTTGTCAGCCACTGTCAAACGGCCAGCGACATCGCCGACCGGCTGGACCTGCCGCCCGAGGTGCGTGCCGCCCTGCTGGACGCCTTCGAACGCTGGGACGGCAAGGGCGTTCCGGGACGAGTCGGGGGCACGCAGATCGAGCCGGTGATGCGCGTCGTGCACATCGCCGACGACGCGGAAGTCCACCACCGCGCCGGCGGCGTCGAGGCCGCGCTGACCATGCTGCGCAGCCGCCGGGAAACAGAGTTCGACCCGGAACTCGTCGACCTCTGTTGCGCCCGTCCCGACGAGATCTTCGGGGGACTGGACACCGTGGACGCCTGGGGCTCGGTGATCAGCGGCTGCACACCGCTGGATTGCACGGTCCCGGACAGTGAGTTGACCGCGGTGCTGCAGGTCTTCGCCGACTACGCCGACCTGAAATCGCCCTGGTTCCTTGGCTATTCGCGTCGTGTCGCGGAACTCACCGCAGCCGCGGCCAGAATCGCCGGACTCAGTGACGACGACGTCGCCCTCGCCGAGCGCGCGGCGCTGGTGCACCGGATCGGGGCCATCGGGGTGTCCACGGGCATCTGGAACAAGCCGGGTCCCTTGACCATCGCCGAACGCGAACGCGTCCGCACCGTCCCCTATCTCACCGAACGCGTGCTGTGCCGGCAGCCGCGGTTGTGCGAGATCGGCGCCGTCGCCGCCGTCGGCTATGAACGGATGGACGGCAGCGGATACCCACGTGGCTTGTCCGGCACAGCGATTCCCGTCACTGCCAGGCTGCTCGCCGCCGCTGCGGTCTATCAGGCCCTCGGCGAGGATCGTCCGCACCGCGTCGCCTTCTCGCAGGCCGATCGCACAGCGGCCATGCACGCCGAGGTCACCGCCGGTCGCCTCGACGGCGCGGCTGTCGGTGCAGTGCTGACGGCGGCCGGGTGCCGCACCGTTCGTCGGCCGAAAATGGTCGCCGGGCTGACGAGTCGAGAACTCGAAGTGCTCGAGCTGCTGGTCCGTGGCTCGTCGAATCGGCAGATCGCCCAACACCTTTCGATCACTCCGCGGACCGTGGGCACGCACGTCGAACACATCTACACCAAGATCGGGGTGTCGACCCGTGGCGCTGCCGCGATGTTCGCGATGCGTCACGGGTTGGTCAGCGCCGCCGAATAGAGGCTTCGGCACAGGGTGAACGCCAGTATCTGAGCTCGGGCCGTTCACCCTGTATCTGTGGCGCAAAAGGTCGAGAGACCTGCGCCGTCAGCGCGGGGTCAACGCCAATACTCGAACTCGGGCCGTTCACCCTGTATCTATGGCGTGCCGCGTGAGCTGACCGAATAGATCGGGTATTCACCCGATGTGCCGGTCCTGCCGCGGGCCGTAGAACCGATACATGACCAACGACACCGACATGGGATGGGCGGTGGCAGGCGCTTTCCTGGAGGCCTTCGCCGGGCGGGATTTCGATGCACTGGGTCGTTGCCTGGATTCCGACATCCGCTTCCGGGCTCTGATTCCGCCGGGGCCCATAGAGCTGACCGGAGTCGACGCCACCGTCGGCCGGTTCCGGCACTGGTTCGGCGCCGACACCTTCGAACTGGTCGACGCCTCCGTCGGCCGCGTCGGAGACCGCGTCGCGCTGAGCTGGCGCGTCCGCACTTCGCCGCCCGGGGATCCGACCGTCGTCAGGCTCGTCGAACAGCGCATGTTTGCCGTTGCCGACGACTGCATTCATTCAATCGACTTGCTGTGCTCCGGATTTCAGCCCGAACAGAAAGAGAACCGCTCATGAGCTCGAAAGTGGCGATCAGCCTCACCACAGGTCTGGAAGACGCCGAGAAGGTCACCATTGCCCTGCTGGTGGCTGTCGGCGCGGCCGAACAGGGTCACCCCACGATGATGTTCCTGACCAAGGAAGCCGTCCGGCTTGCGCTACCCGGATTCGCCCTCGGTGTCGCCTGCGACGGGTGCCCGCCGCTGCCGGACCTGATGGCCCGCTACGAAGCCGCCGGCGGCAAGTTCCTCATCTGCCCGATCTGCTTCAACGCGAAGGGGCTTGACGCCGACCAGGTGCTGACCAACGCAGACCTCGGCGGCACCATCCCGCTGTGGCAGTGGATCGGCGACGAGCCCGCCACCACGTTCAGCTACTGACTTCCTCGGAGAGTTCCATCCAGCGTTCCTCCGCCTCGGTCACTTCGGCTTCGAGCTCGCGCAGCGACCCCGTGAGGCGTTGCAGCCCTTCGTAGTCGCCCTGGTCGTGCTCGGCGAGACGCTGGTGCGCGGTGTCGATCTGGCCGGCGAGCTTCTCCAGTCGCCGCTCGATCGCGGTGATCTCCTTCTGAGCCGCGCGCAGTTCGGCGCCCGACAACCCCTCGGACACGGCTGCGGTCGGTTTGGCTGCGGCGGTGCCGGTTTGAGCCGCGTGCGAGGCGCGCAACCGCAGGTACTCGTCGACCCCGCCCGGGAGATGACGTAGCCGTCCGCCGAGGATGCCGAACTGCTGATCGGTGACGCGCTCGAGGAAGTACCGGTCGTGGCTGACCACGATCAGCGTGCCGGGCCAGGAGTCCAGCAGATCCTCCATGGCCGCCAGCATGTCGGTGTCCAGATCGTTGGTCGGCTCGTCGAGGATCAGCACGTTGGGCTGTTCCAGCAGGATCAGCAGCAGCTGCAGTCGGCGCTGTTGTCCACCGGACAGATCCCGCACTGGCGTCGACAACTGGGCGCTCGCGAAGCCCAGCCGCTCCAGTAGCTGGCTCGGCGTGAGTTCGGTTGCCTTGGAACCGGATCCGAACGAGTACGTGGTGGCCAGCCGGCTCAGCACCACGCGCACGGGCTCGTCGAGATGCTCGGCCAGCTTCTCCACGCCCTGGGTGAGGGCGGCGATCTGCACCGTCTTGCCGTGCTTGACCCGGCCGCCGGTCGGCTCTACCGACCCGTCGATCAGTCCGAGGAGCGTCGACTTGCCGGCGCCGTTGACGCCGAGGATGCCGGTGCGCTCGCCTGGCGCGATGCGCCACTCGACGTCCTGCAGCACCTCGCGTTCGCCGTAGCTCACCGACGCGTCCAGAATGTCGACGACCTGCTTGCCCAACCGAGTCACGGCCAGCGACTGCAGCGCCACCTTGTCGCGGATCTCGGGCACGTCGGCAATCAGCGCGTTGGCGGCGTCGATGCGGAACTTGGGCTTCGACGTCCGCGCCGGCGCACCGCGACGCAGCCACGCGAGTTCCTTCCGGGCCAGGTTCTGCCGTCGCGCCTCACTGGCGGCCGCCTGGCGGTCCCGCTCCACGCGCTGCAGGATGTACGCCGCGTAGCCGCCCTCGAACGGTTCGACGATGTGGTCGTGCACCTCCCAGGTGGCGGTACAGACCTCGTCGAGGAACCACCGGTCGTGGGTCACCACGAGCAGGCCACCGGCGTTCGCGGCCCAGCGCTTCTTCAGATGCGCGGCCAGCCAGGTGATGGCCTCGACATCGAGGTGGTTCGTCGGCTCGTCGAGGATCAGGACGTCGTGGTCACCGGCGAGCAGCCGGGCCAGGGCGACGCGACGGCGCTGGCCGCCGGACAGCGTGCCGATCACCGCGTTCCAGTCGAGGTCGCCCAGCAGTCCGGCGATGACGTCGCGGCCGCGGGGGTCACCCGCCCATTCGTGCTCGGGGACGTCGCCGACGACGGCGTGCCCGACGGTGTCGGTGTGGTCGAGGGTGTCGGCCTGGTCGAGCATCCCGATGCGGACGCCGCCGCGCACGGTGACCCGGCCGGAGTCCGGTTTCAGTCGCCCGCCGAGCATTGCCAGCAAACTGGATTTGCCGTCGCCGTTGCGGCCGACGATGCCGATCCGGTCGCCCTCCTCGATCCCGACCGTCAGCGAATCGAAAACCACGCGGGTCGGAAATTCCAGATGCAGGGCTTCGGCCCCCAATAGATGCGCCATCAGGCGCTGATTCTAGGCGGCGGCCGGAAGGCTCTACGCCACGCCGCAACACCGAGATAACCAGCGCGTTGTGCCATGATGGCGTCGTAATCAGGGGGATTTGTACTTATTTGACCAAAAGGGAGTACCCGGTGGTGGACTTTTCAGTGATCACCGGGCCGGTGGAGCGGTTGGTAGCAACCGCCCAGAACGGCCTGGAAGTACTTCGCTACGGCGGGCTGGAGACCGGCGCCGTGCCGTCGCCGTTCCAGATCGTCGAGAGCGTGCCGATGTACCGCCTGCGGCGCTACTTCCCGCCGGACACCCGTCCGGGCGCGGCCCCGGCCGGTTCGCCGGTGCTGATGGTGCATCCGATGATGATGTCCGCCGACATGTGGGACGTGACGCGCGACGACGGCGCCGTCGGCATCCTGCATGCCGCGGGCCTGGACCCGTGGGTTATCGACTTCGGCTCGCCGGATCAGGTCGAGGGCGGCATGGACCGCAACCTGGCCGACCACGTGGTGGGGCTCAGCGCAGCCATCGACACCGTGAAGGCGACCACCGGCAAGGACGTGCACCTGGCCGGCTATTCGCAGGGCGGCATGTTCGCCTACCAGACCGCCGCCTACCGGCAGTCGCGCGATCTGGCCAGCATCATCGCCTTCGGCTCTCCGGTGGACACGCTGGCCGCACTGCCGATGAACATGCCGGCGAACCTGGCATCCGGCGTCGCCGACTTCATGGCCGACCATGTCTTCAGCCGCCTCAACATCCCGGGTTGGTTGGCGCGCAACGGTTTCCAGATGCTGGACCCGATCAAGACCGCGCAGTCGCGGCTCGACTTCCTGCGCCAGCTCCATGACCGCGAAGCCCTGTTGCCGCGTGAGCAGCAGCGCCGGTTCCTGGCCAGCGAAGGCTGGATCGCCTGGTCCGGTCCGGCCATCGCCGAACTGCTCAAGCAATTCATCGCGCACAACCGCATGATGACCGGCGGGTTCGCCATCCACGGCAACCTGGTGACACTGTCCGACATCACCTGCCCCGTGCTCGCGGTGGTCGGTGAGGTCGACGACATCGGTCAGCCCGCCGCGGTGCGCGGCATCAAGCGGGCCGCCCCGGACGCCGATGTCTACGAGTACCTCATCCGTGTCGGGCATTTCGGTCTCGTCGTGGGTTCCAAGGCTGCCAGCCAGAGCTGGCCGACGGTCGCGTCGTGGGTCAAGTGGCTCGACGCGGGCGGGCCGATGCCGGCCGACGTGGTGCCGATGCCGCTGCAGTCCGAACTGCCGCGTGAGTCGGTGCCGTTGGCGACGCGCGTCGCGCATGGTGCCGCGGCCGCGACCGAAATGGCCTTCACCTTGGCCAGCACGGCGGCCGACGCCGTCGTGTCCGCCGGCAAGTCCACGCGGGCACTGGCCATCGAGACCGTACGGACCCTGCCCCGGTTGGCCCGTCTGGGTCAGATCAACGACCACACGCGAATCTCGTTGGGCCGCATCATCTGCGAGCAGGCCGAGGGTGCGCCGGACGGTGAATTCCTGCTGTTCGACGGCCGCGTGCACACGTACGAGGCGGTGGACCGCCGCATCAACAACGTCGTTCGCGGTCTGATCGAAGTCGGTGTGCGACAGGGCGTTCGGGTCGGCGTGCTCATGGAGACCCGCCCCAGTGCGCTGGTCGCCATCGCGGCGCTGTCGCGTCTCGGCGCGGTGGCCGTGCTGATGCCGCCCGATGCCGACCTGGCCGTGGCGGCCCGCCTCGGCGGCGTCACCGACATCATCTCGGACCCGGCCAATCTCGACGCGGCACGAAAGCTGCGGACCCGCGTGCTGGTACTCGGTGGCGGCGAGAACCGCGACCTGCATCTTGACGACGACGACGATGTCGTGGACATGGAGAAGATCAACCCCGACGTCGTCGAGCTGCCCGGCTGGTACCGGCCGAACCCGGGCTACGCGCAGGACCTGGCCTACGTCGCCTTCGCCAACGTCGGCGGTGAGCTGGTGGCCCGGCAGATCACCAACTTCCGCTGGGCGCTCTCGGCTTTCGGCACCGCCTCGGCGGCCAACCTGGGCCGTGGCGACACCGTCTACTGCCTGACTCCGCTGCATCACCAGTCCGGTCTGCTCGTGTCGCTGGGCGGCGCGGTGGTCGGCGGTGCCCGCATCGCGCTGTCGCGTGGCCTGCGGCCGGACCGCTTCGTGCACGAGCTGCGGCAGTACGGCGTCACCGTGGTGTCCTACACCTGGGCCATGCTGCGCGACGTCATCGACGACCCGTCGTTCGTGCTCAACGGAACGCACCCCGTGCGCCTGTTCATCGGCTCGGGCATGCCGGCCGGGTTGTGGCGCCGGGTCGAGGAGGCCTTCCAGCCCGCGCACGTCCTGGAGTTCTTCACCACCACCGACGGCCAGGCCGTGCTGGCCAACGTGTCGGGCCTCAAGATCGGCAGCGAGGGCCGGCCGCTGCCGGGCGGCGGCCAGATCGCGTTGGCCGCCTACGACGTCGACGACGACCTCATCCTCGAAGGCGACGACGGTTTCGTGGCCATCGCCGAGCCCAACGAGGTCGGTGTGCTGTTGGCCAAGCCGCGTGGGCCCGTCGACCCGACGGCGGCGGTCAAGCGTGGCGTGTTCGCGCCCGGTGACACCTGGGTGTCCACAGAGTTCCTGTTCCGCCGGGACGACGACGGCGATTACTGGATGGTCGACAACCGCCGTTCGGTCATCCGCACCCCGCGTGGCGCCGTGTTCGGCAAGGAGGTCGGCAATGCGTTGGGACGCCTCGACGCCGTCGACATCGCCGTCACGTACCGGGTTCCGGTCGGCGATCGTGAATTGGCGGTCACCGCGTTGAGCCTGCGTCCGGGTGGTTCTGTGAGCGCCGCAGACCTCCGTGAGGCGTTCATCGATCTGCCCGTCGGCGTTGGGCCGGACCTCATCCACGTGGTGCCGGAGATGACGCTGAACGCGTCGTACCGGCCGGTGCTCGCCGAGCTGCGCGCCGCCGGTGTGCCCGAGCCGACGGACAACTCGTGGCAGTTCGACGTCGACAGCGACGCGTTCGTGCCGTTCACGTCAGCTGCCCACGCCGAGCTGACCGGGACGAGCAGTCTGTCGTGACGGCCTGCCGCGTCCGGTCGGCGCTGTTAGGCTGCGGTTTGTCAGTCGGGGTACACGCCGTCGGGCGCAGATATCGAATGGAGAACGCATGACGTCACACACCAGCCGCAGGCGGCGTGGTGTTGCAGGCGCGATTCTGGCGGGAGCTGTGGCTGCCGGTGTGATGATCACCCCCGCTGCTGCGCACGCCGACATCCTCGACGACCTCGACGCCCAGTACGACATCGGTAACAGCGGCGGTGACCTGTCGAAGTTGCTGCATACGGCGCTGTTACTGCGCTCCCAGGGCTTCGGTCCCTCGAAAGGCAACCTTGCTGATATCGAGGCGGCGCTCGACCAGCGGCCCAACCAGGTGCCGCTGATCCACGCGCTGCAGGACACCGTGAAGTTCCAGAAGCGCAATCAGGCACGTGCCTCCGGTCAGAAACCGCAGAGCCCCATCGTCATCGGTGGTCCCGGTGGCCTGCCGCCCGGCCTGGTGCCGGGTACCGGTGGCTCGCAGATTCCGTTGGGTTGATGACCACGATGATCGACGAAGCTTTGCGCGCCATCCTGGTGTGCCCGCAGGACCGGGGCGAGCTGGTGCTGGTCGGGGACGAATGCCTCTACAACCCGAGGCTGCGCCGGGCCTACCGGATCGACGCCGGGGTACCGGTGTTGCTCATCGATGAGGCGGTCGACGTCACCGACGACGCCGAGCATCAGCGCCTGATCAGCGGCGCGACCAGCTAGCTCAGTGCCGGCAGGTCGCCGGTGAGATAGCGCTGCAGGTTCGGGCCGATGGTCTCGATGATCTGTGGCACCGGAAGCGATCGGAACGGCTCGAGTTCCAGGATGTAGCGGGCCATCACCACGCCCATCAGCTGGGATGCGACGAACTGCACCCGGATTCGTCCGGTACCAGGCGGATTGTCAACGCGCGCACCGACTTCGGCGGTGATGACGTCCTCCAGGAAAGTCCGCAAGAGGGTCACCTCGTCGCCGCCCAGCATCGTTCGCAACGCCGCGATGAATCCCGCGCCGAGCTCGGAATCCCAGATCGGGAGCAGCAGCGACGGCAGGGTGTGGCCCAGTTCGTCGACCGGGGTACTCCGGAGCGGTCCCAACACCATCTGCGGATCGATGGGAATGTGCACCGCGGCCGCGAAGAGCTGCTGTTTCGTCCCGAAATAGTGGTGCACGAGCGCCGCGTCGACGCCCGCGGCAGCCGCGATCGACCGCACTGAAGTGTTCTTGAAGCCGTTGCGGGCGAACAGCTCCCGCGCACACGACAAGATCGTCTCCTTGGTGTCCGAGGTGCCGGTCGGACGGCCGGGTGGTTTGCGGCGGGGCCGTGGCTGTGTCGCGGTCATGGCGTCCGACGGCGCAGGGTCGCGGCGGCCAGGCACATGGTGACGACGGCGAACGCGATCACGATGACGATGTCGCGCACCGTGGTGCCGGTGATCTCCGTGTTGTCGGCGACCCCCTGGAGCGCTTCCAGAGCGTAGGTCGCGGGCAGCGCGTCACTGATCCACCGGAGCCAGTCGGGCAGCATTTCGCGCGGAACGATGATGCCGCACAACAACAGTTGCGGCACGATGACCACAGGCATGAACTGCACGGCCTGGAACTCGGTGCGCGCGAACGCACTGCACAGCAGGCCCAGTCCGACGCCGAGCACCGCGTTGATGATCGCGATCAGGAAGACCAGTGCGGGGCTGCCCGCGGTGTCGAAGCCCAGGAACCAGAACGACACCACGCAGGCAAGCGTCGCTTGCGCGGCGGCAGCCACCGAGAACGCCGAGCCGTAGGCGGCCAACAGGTCCAGCCGGCGCAGGGGAGTGGTGAGGATCCGTTCCAACGTCCCCGAGACGCGTTCGCGCTGCATGGTTATCGAGGTGATCAGGAACATCACGATCAATGGGAACACACCCAGCAGGATCAGGCAGGCATTGTTGAACGGCGAGAGCGTGCCCGGGCGGTGCGGCAGGTCGTTGAACATGAAGTACATCAGCGTGATGACCGCGCTGGGCACCACCAGGATCATCGCCATGCTGCGATGGTCGGCGGCGAGCTGCCGCAGGATGCGTGCGGTGGTGGCCAGGTAGGGCTGCAGCGTCAACCGGCTCTGGCCGCGGTGCTGCGCCGGATGATGGTCAGAAACGCTTCCTCCAGCGATGAACATCCGGTGTCCTCTCGTAGTTGGGTCGGCGTAGTGTGGGCGAGCAGCCGGCCTTCGCGCATGAGCAGCAGCTCGCCGCAGTGGTCGGCTTCGTCCATGACGTGGCTCGACACCAGCAGGGTGGTGCCGGCGCGGGCCAGGCGGTCGAACTGTTCCCACAAGTCGACGCGCAGTACCGGGTCGAGGCCGACGGTCGGTTCATCGAGGACCAGCAGGTCGGGTTTGGAGACCAGTGCGCAGGCCAATGATGCCCGGGTGCGCTGTCCACCAGAGAGGTTGCCGCACAACGCTGTTCGGTGATCGTCCAGTCCGACGGCTGCGATCGCGTCGTCGGCCGCGGTCTTGCCGACGCCCGTCAGCGCGGCGAAGTAGCGCACGTTGTCGATGACGCGCAGATCGTTGTAGACCGTCGGCTCCTGGGTCACGTAGCCGACGCGGCGCCGCAGATCCGCTGATCCGCCCGGCCTGCCGAGCACGGTGACAGTGCCGCTCGTGATGATCTGGGTCCCGACGACGGCGCGCATCAGGGTGGTCTTGCCGCACCCGGACGGGCCGAGCAGTCCGGTGATGCTGCCGCGGCGGACTTGCAGACTCACGTCGTCGAGTGCGCGTCGTTTACCGCGGACGACGGTCAGGTGATCGAGCCGAATCGCCACGTCAGATGCATGATCGGTTAATTCATCCGTCGATGAACTCATCATATGATGAATAATCCGCCGGTGGCGTGGCCATGTCAATGGCCGGGCCTGGGCCAGGCAGAATGACGGGTCATGAGCGCCGAGCAGCTTGCCGTCGACCCGGTCACGGCGGCACGGCGTCTGCTCGGGGCGACTCTCCATGGCCGCGACGTCGCCGCCACCGTGGTGGAGGTCGAGGCGTACGGCGGTCCGCCGTCGGGACCCTGGCCGGACGCGGCGGCGCACTCCTACCGCGGCCCGACCCCTCGTAGTGCGGTGATGTTCGGCCCGGCCGGGCACCTGTACACCTACCGCAGCCACGGAATTCACGTGTGCGCCAACGTCGTCTGCTGTACCGATGGGGTGGCGGGTGCGGTGTTGCTCGGTGCGGCCCGCGTCGTCGACGGATGTGGTGTGGCCGAGCGCCGACGGCGGGCCGGCATCACGCCCGCCGCGTTTGCTCGGGGTCCCGGCAATCTTTGCGAGGCACTCGGAATCACGTTGGCGGACAACGGTATTGACCTGATGGATCGGCGGTCGCCGATCCGGCTGGAACTGAATCCGCCGCAGGAGGGCAGCGCGGGGCCGCGCGTGGGCGTCAGCCAGGCCGCCGACAGGGCCTGGCGGTTCTGGTTGCCGGGCACCCCCGAGGTGTCGAACTACCGGCGCAGTCCCCGGGCGGCCGCGCCGGGGGATAGTGACTGATGACGGCCGCCAACCTGCCTATGCCGATGGATGAGGCAAGATCGGCGATATGGATTCCGGCATCCTCGATGAACTGGACTGGCGCGGGCTGATCGCGCAATCGACCGACCGCGAAGCGCTCGCCGCGGCGACGACGGATGGGCCGCTCACGCTCTATGCCGGCTTCGACCCGACCGCACCCAGCCTGCACGCCGGACACCTGGTTCCCCTGCTCACGCTGCGGCGATTCCAGCAAGCCGGGCACCGTCCCATCGTGCTGGCCGGCGGCGCGACCGGCATGATCGGCGATCCTCGCGACAACGGGGAGCGGACCATGAACACCGCCGACACCGTCGCGGACTGGGCCGAACGCATCCGCGGCCAGCTCGAGCGATTCGTCGAGTTCAACGACTCCGGCAACGGCGCCATCGTCGAGAACAACCTGTCCTGGACCGGGCCGATGTCAGCCATCGAATTCTTGCGTGACCTGGGCAAACACTTCTCGGTCAACGTCATGCTCGATCGCGACACCATCAAGCGGCGCCTCGAAGGCGACGGGATCTCGTACACCGAGTTCAGCTACATGCTGCTTCAGGCCAACGACTTCGTCGAGCTCCACAAGAAGCACGGCTGCAGCCTGCAGATCGGTGGTTCCGATCAGTGGGGAAACATCATCGCCGGCGTCCGACTGGTGCGGCAGAAGCTGGGTGCGACCGCACATGCGCTGACGGTTCCGCTGGTCACCTCGGCCGACGGTAAGAAGTTCGGCAAGTCGACCGGTGGCGGCAATCTGTGGCTCGATCCCGAGCTGACCAGCCCATATGCCTGGTACCAGTACTTCGTGAATGCGGCCGACGCCGACGTCGTCGGATACCTGCGCTGGTTCACCTTCCTGTCCGCCGACGAACTCGGTGAACTGGCAATCGCCACGGCGGAGCGTCCCCATGAGCGTGCTGCCCAGCGCCGGCTGGCCCGGGAGTTGACCACATTGGTGCACGGACAGGCCGCGACCGACGCCGTCGAACTGGCCAGTCAGGCGCTGTTCGGCCGCGCCGAACTCGCAGATCTCGACGAATCGACGCTGTCGGCGGCTCTGACCGAGGCCAGTAATGGCCAGGTCGCGGAGCTGATGCCGGGTGGTCCGGACGGGATCACCGACCTGTTGGTCGCCACGGGACTGTCCAAGAGTCGTGGGGAAGCGCGCCGAACGGTCGCCGAAGGTGGCGTTTACGTGAATAACGCACGTGTGGAAAGCGACGAGTGGGTACCACAACCGTCAGACTTTCTCGGTGAGCGCTGGCTGGTGTTGCGGCGTGGCAAGCGCCACATCGCCGGGGTTCGGCGGGTTGCCGGGTCTGGCCACCGATGACGCCCCCTCTGACCAGGGGAAACGGCGCGCTGACCTGGCGATTTGACTCGCTGTTAGCCCTGCCGTAACTTATTCCAGGTCAGAGCGACACGGACAAGCGCCGGAGAGCAAAGACCAAATCCGAGAGTAACACCCATTAAGTTGGGAGTTCTTCACTGCCCGCACTACGGACCGCGGCTTTTAGCCGCGGGTTTGTTGCGCGGTCAGGTCGGGCGTGTTGTTTGAGAACTCAATAGTGTGTTTGGTGGTTTTTGTTTGTTGTTTTTTGACTGCACCTCGTGTTTTCCCGTTTGTGGGGTGTGGTTGTTTTTTGATGCCAGTTTT
>NZ_JMHT01000023.1 GCF_001905655.1 Mycobacterium sp. ST-F2 | reverse complement strand
ACCGAGAGCGTCAACCCGTATAGCAGCGGCGGAAAACCTGGGGCGGTTCAACGTATGTACGGGATCTGCTGAAACGACCGGGTTCTGGGCGCATGCGGCGGCCATCATGGCGACTACAACGGAGGCGGCAGCGGTAGCCCTATTCGTGACCATTCGAAACTCCACTCCACTCAGTGTTGCACCGAGAACGTTGTTCTGGGAGGCGTTCTCATCGCGGATCAGACCCGCGGCAGCCAGGCAGACCCGTTGGGGGACAGGACGAAGCCGTGCCCTTGTGAGTCCTTGCATGCAGTTGTGCGCTGGTTGTCGACACCGCATGTCACGCCGTTGACGGTGAGAGTGTGGAACGGCGGAAGGGTTTTGATGTTGCTTGAGAGCGGGATGCCAGAACCGATCGGGGCCAGTCCATAGTCTGTCCCGATCGAATTGACACCTACTGCGGCTGGCGGAACCGACGGAAAGTTGTTGCCTGTGCAGATCGCGGCCGGCGGAATCATGAAATCGCAGGTGATCCCGTCGGGAGTCAGGAAAACAACTTGTGTGGCGTGGATGCCGGGCGTGGATGCGTCGACTTCGTAGTCGGCGGAGTTGACCGGCGCGTATCGGCTCATGTCGGGAAACGTCGGTGGGTCTGCCCAGGCGGTGGGTTGGGCTGCGCTGCTCAGCAGTGCCACCACCGTGACGACCAACGAGGCTCTGGGGAGTGCGTTACTTGGATGCATTGACCTGCACCTGCTGAGTGTCGTATGGCGCGCCGAGGGGTTGGCCGTCGGGGCCGTTTTGGGTATTCCATTGGCTGACAAGGATATTCATATCATCGAGCGTTGATCCCGGCATAATGTAGCCTCCATAAGGCTGGAAGACGTAGCCAGGCGCTGCTGGCGAGTTCTGTTGCGCCGCAATGATTGGCGGGGGCG
Organism: Mycobacterium sp. ST-F2; assembly: GCF_001905655.1. GTDB lineage: Bacteria > Actinomycetota > Actinomycetes > Mycobacteriales > Mycobacteriaceae > Mycobacterium. The sequence goes on along the minus strand of NZ_JMHT01000023.1, from coordinate 115,647 downwards.
CGAATATCTTGGTGGGGTCGTCGGCCACGCGAACCTCGACCTGGTTGACACCAGGAGTGCTGTTGAAGCCGGACAGCACAGGGTGACCGTCGATCTCGCGGAAGCTCAATTCCCCGAAATTCTGTCCCCGGCTCACCACGGCGGGTATATCGCGGGGCTGTCCCCAGTCATTACCCGTCCACGGCTGCCACGCACTCCGATCCGCGGCGTGTGCCGGATCAACCCGGTACATCGTGACGCCCTGGCTGCGGTCGAACGAGTCTCCCGCGATGTACACCCTCCCGTCTTTGCCCTGGTAGCCGCTGACCTGCGTCGGCGGGTTGCCGGGCAAGCCGGGATACGACGGACGCCACGAGCCGGGTACGGGTTGCCAACCTTTGGACGGATCATTGGAGACCTCGACCAACCATGAGCCGGCCGTCGGCTTCAGGCCGGACGTACCGCTCACCATCATGTACGTCTTGCCGTTGGCCTGAAACGAGCCGGCGGGCAGGGGATTGGTATTCGGGTCGATCGCAAGTGCTTCCGGCGGGGGAGGGAACAGGACGCCCGGGGTACCGGGGCCGCCCGGACTGTTGAGTGGCTGGCCGAAGATGGGCCTGCCGTCTTTGTCCCAGCCGACGATCGGCACGGCCACCGACCGGTAGTGCTCGTTGTCAGGGCCGCCGACCTTGTCGCCCTTGAATGAATCGCCGAAGACAGCGACCAAACGGCCGTCCGGGAGCTCGACGATCTCGCCGAGGTCAGCGGCACCGATGCCCGGGATACCGGGCTGTGCGCCGGTGCCGGCGATGGGTCCGAGGTTTTTCACCCCGCCCGGGGGCACTGATCCATCGGTCCCGGGACCGCCGCCGGGGCCAAGCTTGAAGCCGTTCAACTTGGTGCCAATGAGCTTCAACGCCGCAGCCACTTGTGCGTCGACGCTGGCCAATTTCATGGCCCGGCCTCGGATCGCTGCCTGATATGCGTGCCTGGCGAGTTCCCGCATCAGCAGCATGGGGGCCACGAGAATTTTCGGCAGCCGATCGGTGACCGTCAGGTCCTCGCTGACCGAGAACATCTCGTCCTCGGCGTCGTCAATCGCCTTGACGGCGTCTCGCTTCGCGGCCCCGATCGATTGTGCGCCTTTGGTGGCCGTCTTCTCGGCATGCTCGATCTGTTCCAGAACCGCGTGGACTTTGCCCGCATCCGCTTTCAGTCGTGCCCTGGCCTGCTCGCCCGCAGTGCCGCTCCAGTCGGCGTTCTCGAGTCCGTGCTGCGCTTTGTCGTAGGCGTCTTTCAGCTTCGTGGCGCGTTCGCCCCACGTCTTCGCCGCAGCCTCCAGCGCGTCCGTGTTCCAGGACTGGACCTGCGACTTCGTCGGCATCGCCACCGGTGCGGTCAAGACTCCTACCGACCCGGCATTGCCCGCGACACGGCCGCGCCACCCGCGGCGTCGCTGGCTTCGTAGGCCGCGGCGGCCTTGGTCAGGTTGCCGCCGAATTCGGTCAGGGCCTTCGAGCACTCACCACCGACATGAGCGATCCCGGCGGACACATCTCCCACCGCAGTAGCACTCGGCTGCCACGACGGGCCGGCGGCGGTCGGCGACGGCGCCGCTTTCAAACCCGCGGCGATGTCGCCCAATTCGCCGGCGAGCGATCGCAGGCCGGCTGGATCGACCTTCAGGTTGGAGGGAGCCACGGATCAAGCCTATGCCCGTGCCGGCACCCGGCCCGTCACTGATTTGCGCGCTTCACCACATACGGCGTCACGGTGCTGCGGTGTTCGTCGAGGTCCAGCTCCCGGCCCAGGGCAGGAAACGCCCGCTGTGGGCAGTTGTCCCGCTCGCACACCCGGCAGCCCGAGCCGATGGGTGTCGCGGCCCCGCCGGACAGGTCCAGCCCTTCTGAGTAGACCAGCCGATTGGCATGGCGCAGTTCGCAACCCAGCCCGATGGCGAACGTCTTGCCGGGCTGCCCGTACCGCGCGGCCCGTCGTTCCACGGTGCGCGCCACCCACATGTAGTTGCGGCCGTCGGGCATCTGGGCGATCTGCACCAGCATCTTGCCGGGGTTCGCGAACGTCTCGTAGACGTTCCACAGGGGACAGGTGCCGCCTGACGACGAGAAGTGAAAACCGGTGGCGGACTGGCGTTTCGACATGTTTCCAGCCCGGTCGACGCGGACGAACGACAGCGGCACGCCCCGCATCGACGGCCGCTGCAGCGTCGACAGCCGGTGCGCGATGGTCTCGTAACTCACCGAGTGGTATGCCGACAGCCGCTCGACGTCGTAGCGGAATTCCTCTGCGACAGCATGGAATTGGCCGTACGGCAGCACCGCGGCGGCGGCGAAGTAGTTGGCCAGCCCCATGCGGGCCAGCTTGACCGACTCCTCGCTGGTGAAATTGCCTTCGGCCACCAGGCTTTCCAGTAGGTCACCGAATTCCAGGTAGGCCAGTTCGGCGGCCAGCTTGAAGACGTACTGCCCTGACGACAGGTGGCCGCCGATCTCCAGCGTCCGGGTCTCGGGGTCGAACCGGTGCAACACGTTGTCGCCGAGTTCGAGCCGCTGCACGATCCGCACGTGGTGCACGCGGCTGAGCCGCTCGGCCAGTTCGCGGGACAGCTCGGACCGCCGCATGTGCATGCGGAGGATGAATTCCTCGGCCGCGGTGTCGAGTTCGTGAAGGTAGTTCTGGCGCGTGTAGAAGTAGTCGCGCACCTCTTCGTGCGGCATGGTGATGGCCCCGCTGCCACTGCCGTCGGAGAACCGGTCCTCGGTGGCGGCGGCGAGCTGCGCCGTGGACAAGCGGTAGCGGCGGTGCAGGTCGACCATCGCGCGGGCCATGGTCGGGTGGGTGCTCACCAGGTCGGCGATCTCCGGGATGTCGACGTCGACGCCAAGGTCACGATCCATCAGCGCTTCGCGCAATTCGGCGACCAGGCGGGTGTCGTCCTGCGAGGCGAAGAACGTCGCGTCGACTCCGAACACCTCGGTGATGCGGAGCAGGACGGCGACACTCAGCGGCCGGACGTCGTGCTCGATCTGGTTCAGGTAGCTGGGGGAGATGTCGAGCATCTGCGCCAGCGCGGCCTGGCTGAAGCCGCGTTCGCCGCGGAGCTGACGCACCCGTGAGCCAACGAAAGTCTTCGCCATGGACGCCAGCCTAGCAATGATGTGAATACCACCTTCGCATAATTGGCAAAATGGCGCTGTGGCAGTATCGGGCCCGCGGGTGAGTTGGGCGATCCAGCCGCGGGGACCCGTCTGGAAGGGACGTCATGAGCACTGCCGAAACCGCTGAAAAGACCGGCGAAAAGGCCAGCGAAAAGGCCGGGGTCGCAGCCGTGACGGGCCTGGCCAAAGTCCTGATGCCGGTCCCCGAAGGTCATCCCGATGTCTACGACACCAGCTGGCCGGTGCGGATGGCCGATGTCGACCGGGACGGCCGACTGCGGTTCGACGGCGCGTGCCGGCACATCCAGGACATCGGCCAGGATCAGCTGCGCCAGATGGGGTACGAAGAGGTCCACCCCGCCTGGGTCGTCCGACGCACCATGGTGGACCTGATCCGTCCGTTCGAGCGCGGCGACATCCTGCGGCTGCGGCGCTGGTGTTCGGGCACGTCGAACCGGTGGTGCGAGATGCGGGTGCGCATCGACGGCCGTAAGGGTGGTCTGATCGAGTCCGAGGCGTTCTGGATCAACATGAACCTGGAGACGCAGGGGCCGGCCAGGATCACGGATGACTTCCTGGCCGGTTTGAAGCGGACGGCCTCGACTGATCGACTGCGTTGGAAGAGCTACCTCAAAGCGGGGGCCCGCGAAGACGCGGTCCGGATCGTGGACTTTCCGGTCCGCGTCAGTGACATCGACCTGTTCGACCACATGAACAACTCCGTCTACTGGTCGGTGGTCGAGGATCACCTGCAGACTTACCGTCCCGAGCTGCTGGAAGCGCCGCTGCGGGTCATCATCGAGCACGACGCCGCGGTGGCCCTGGGGGATCGGTTGGAGATCATCACCCACGAGTACCCGGCCGGGCCGACCGAAAAATTCGGCCCTGAGCTATGTGACCGCAGTGTTACAACGCTCACATATGTGGTCGGTGACGAGGTCAAAGCGGTCGCCTGCCTGTTCGCGCTCTGAGTGCGCCGATTTAACAGTACGAGCGTACTGACCAGCACATTTCGGTTACCGCCGGGTAGCTACTGAACCGGTCAAGCTCCTCAGCAAATTCGCAATCTTCGCAACTTGGCTAGGAGTGTTGGCGAAAGTTGGCACTGGAAACCGCTGGACCTGCGGGTATGTGCTGTGCCATCGTCGATGACAGCACACAAGCGAAGTCGCCAAAGCGTTAACAATCACTTTGAATCTGGCGCCCACGGCGACGCGGCCTCACGAAGGAGCACAATGTCCAACGTCGGAAAGCCACGTACCGCCGCTGAGATTCAGCAGGACTGGGACACCAACCCCCGCTGGAAGGGCATCACCCGCGACTACACCGCAGCTCAGGTTGAGGAGCTGCAGGGCAGCGTCGTCGAGGAGAACACCCTCGCGCGTCGTGGCGCCGAGATCCTGTGGGACGGCGTCACCAAGGGCGACGGCTCCTACATCAACGCGCTGGGCGCCCTGACCGGCAACATGGCCGTGCAGCAGGTCCGCGCCGGCCTGAAGGCCATCTACCTGTCCGGTTGGCAGGTCGCCGGTGACGCGAACCTCTCGGGCCACACCTACCCGGACCAGAGCCTGTACCCGGCCAACTCGGTGCCGGCCGTCGTCCGCCGCATCAACAACGCGCTGCTGCGCGCCGACGAGATCGCCCGCGTCGAGGGCGACAAGAGCGTCGACAACTGGCTGGTGCCGATCGTCGCCGACGGTGAGGCCGGCTTCGGTGGCGCGCTCAACGTCTACGAGCTGCAGAAGGCCATGATCGCCGCGGGTGCCGCCGGTACCCACTGGGAGGACCAGCTGGCCTCGGAGAAGAAGTGTGGCCACCTCGGTGGCAAGGTGCTGATCCCGACCCAGCAGCACATCCGCACCCTGACCTCGGCTCGCCTGGCCGCCGACGTCGCCAACACCCCCACCGTCGTCATCGCGCGTACCGACGCCGAGGCCGCCACCCTGATCACCTCGGACGTGGACGACCGCGACAAGCCGTTCGTGACCGGTGAGCGCACCGCCGAGGGCTTCTACAACGTGCAGAAGGGCATCGAGCCCTGCATCGCGCGTGCCAAGGCCTACGCCCCGTACGCCGACATGATCTGGATGGAAACCGGTGTGCCGGACCTCGAGGTCGCCCGCAAGTTCGCCGAGGCCGTCAAGGCCGAGTTCCCGGACCAGCTGCTGTCCTACAACTGCAGCCCGTCCTTCAACTGGAAGCAGGCCCTGGACGACTCGACCATCGCCAAGTTCCAGAAGGAACTGGGTGCCATGGGCTTCACGTTCCAGTTCATCACCCTGGCCGGCTTCCACGCCCTGAACTACTCCATGTTCGACCTGGCCTACGGCTACGCCCGCGAGGGCATGACCGCCTACGTCGACCTGCAGGAGCGCGAGTTCGCGGCCGAGGGCCGTGGCTACACCGCGACCAAGCACCAGCGTGAGGTCGGCGCCGGCTACTTCGACAAGATCGCCACCACCGTGGACCCGAACACCTCGACGGCGGCACTGAAGGGCTCGACCGAAGAGGGTCAGTTCCACTGAGCTTGCGAAGTGGAACCGAGGGCTTGAGTCACTGAGTCCTTTGGCTTTGAAATGACGGGCCCCGCTCAGGATCTGGGCGGGGCCTGTCGCATATCTTCATCTGTATTCACAAGGAGAGGACAGCGGTGAGCAACGCAATCGAACGGGTCGGAGTCATCGGGGCCGGACAGATGGGCGGCGGTATCGCCGAGGTCTGCATCAAGGCCGGTGCGCAGGTCCTGGCGTTCGAGCCGACCGAGGCGCTGACCACCGCCGGCCGCGAGCGGATCACCAAGTCGCTGGACAACGCCGTCAAGAAGGGCAAGTTGTCCGAGGCCGACCGCGACGCGGCGCTGGGTCGCCTGAGCTTCACCAACGACCTGGCCGACATGGCCGACCGTCAGCTCGTCATCGAGGCCATCGTCGAAGACGTGACCGTCAAGGCGAAGGTTTTTTCTCAGCTTGACGAGATCATCACCGACCCCGATGCGGTGCTGGCGTCGAACACGTCGTCCATCCCGATCATGCGCATCGCCGCCGCGACCAAGAACCCGAGCCGCGTGCTGGGTCTGCACTTCTTCAACCCGGTGCCGGTGCTGCCTCTCGTCGAGCTCATCTCCTCGGTGGCGACCGCCCCCGAAGCCGCTGCGCGCGTCGAGGCCTTCGCCGGTGAGGTGCTGGGCAAGAAGGTCGTGCGGGCGTCGGATCGCTCGGGGTTCGTCGTCAACTTCCTGCTGGTTCCCTACTTGCTGGCCGCCATCCGGATGGCCGAGTCGGGCTTCGCCACCGTCGAGGACATCGACACCGCCGTCGTGGCCGGGTTGTCCCACCCGATGGGACCGTTGAAGCTCGCCGACCTGGTGGGTCTGGACACCATGAAGCTGATCGCCGACTCGATGTACGACGAGTACAAGGAGCCGTTGTACGCAGCGCCGCCGTTGCTGCTGCGCATGGTCGAGGCCGGGCAGCTCGGTAAGAAGTCCGGCAAGGGTTTCTATACCTACTGACAGACGCCGGGTTGGAGCCTGGCAGTAATTTTCGTTAACCTTGCGTGCGGGTTGTTTTTCGCTGGGCCCGTCAGGCTGCGCACGTACGGGTATGCAATTTGGCCACACCAGGCCGTAGCGCCGCCCGCCCCAGCGGACGTAAACGCAAAGGATAGATACCGATATGTCTCAAGCCGACATCGATCTGACACCCCATTACGAGGAGTCGCAGTCGATCTACGACATCTCGAATGAGTTCTTCGCCCTGTGGCTCGGGCCGACCATGGGCTACACCTGCGGTTACTACGAGCGCGAAGACATGACTCTCGAGGAGTCGCAGAACGCCAAGTTCGACCTGGCGCTCGGCAAGCTGGACCTGAAGCCGGGAATGACCCTGCTCGACATCGGCTGTGGCTGGGGCGGCGCGCTGGAGCGCGCGATCACCCAGTTCGACGTCAACGTCATCGGCATCACCCTGAGCAAGGAGCAGTCGGAGTACGCCCGCGAGCGGCTGGGCAAGCTCGACACCAACCGCAGCATCGAGATCCGGATGCAGGGCTGGGAAGAGTTCGACGAGCCCGTCGACCGCATTGTCTCGATCGGCGCCTTCGAGGCCTTCAAGCAGGAGCGCTACCCGATCTTCTTCGAGCGGGCGTACAACATCCTGCCGGATGACGGCCGGATGCTGCTGCACACGATCCTCGCGCACACCCAGCAGTTCTTCCGCGAGAACGGCATCAAGCTCACCATCAGCGACCTCAAGTTCATGAAGTTCATCGGCGATGTCATCTTCCCGGGCGGCCAGCTGCCGGCCGTCGAGGACATCGAGGTGCTCGCCGCGAACTCGGGCTTCACCCTGGAGCGCACCCACCTGCTGCGTCCGCACTACGCGCGCACGCTGGACATGTGGGCCGCCAACCTGGCCGCCAACAAGGACGAGGCCATCGCCCTGCAGGGCCAGGAGGTCTACGACCGCTACATGAAGTACCTGACCGGTTGTGCCGACTTCTTCCGCCGCGGCATCACCAACATCGGCCAGTTCACGCTGGTCAAGTAGTTCTTCACACAAGAAGCCCCCGACGCGCCGTCGGGGGCTTCTTGCTTTGTGCGTCAGTCACGCCTCGGCCAGGCGCTTCTTCTCCGCTTCCACATCGAAATCGGCCGGAGGCCACGACAAATCGAGCCGTTCCAGGGCTTCGATCAGCAACTCGGTGATGGCCAGCCGGGCGTACCACTTCCGGTTGCACGGCACGACGTGCCACGGCGCGTAGTCGGTCGAGGTGCGGTCCAGCACGGCTTGGTAGGCCTCCTCGTACTTGGGCCACAGCAGCCGCTCGTCGATGTCGGCGGGGTTGTACTTCCAGTACTTGTCGGGCCGGTCGAGCCGCTCTGCGAGCCGCTTCTTCTGCTCGTCGAGCGAGACGAACATCGCGACCTTGATGATCGTCGTCCCCGTATCGGTGAGTTCGCGCTCGAACGTGTTGATCTCGTCGTACCGGCGTTCCCACACCGACGGCGGCACCAGGTTGTGCACGCGCACGATCAGTACGTCCTCGTAGTGCGAGCGGTCGAAGACGCCGATGTGCCCGGCCGGTGGTACCGCCTTCTGGATCCGCCAGAGGTAATGGTGGGACAGCTCTTCGGGGGTGGGCTTGCCGAAGCTGGAGTATCGGATGCCCTGCGGATTGCCGGCGCCGACCACATGTTTGACGATGCCGCCCTTGCCGGCGGTGTCCATACCCTGCAGGACCAACAGGATCGATCGCCGGTCCCCGGAGCGGCTGGCCGCGTACAGCATCTCCTGCAGTTCGGCGAACCGCTCGTTGCGTTCGGTCTGCAGATCGGGGGCGTCGGACTTGCGGCCGCGGAACCCGGGAGTGGCGTCCGGGTCGATGTCTTCCACCAGGTGGCCGGGTTTGAACTCCAGGTGCTTGTGCGGCTCGTGGGTCCACAGCGACGGCAGATCGGAGGTCACGTAGATCAGTGAATCAGATGCGCCGGGATGGTCGGGGACGGATGGGGTTGCGCGTTGAATTCGTCGAGTGACCCGCCGACTTCGACGATGCCCCGCAGCGCGCTCCACGACAGCATGGTCAGGTAGTCGATGAGCTCGGGCGCGGTGATCCGGGGATTCGACATCCAGGAGTGGGTGGCCAACTGCACGCCACCGACGGTGTGGAATGCGAACGCGTCGACGCCGCGGGTATCCATGCCGGCATGCGCCATCCGGCGGCGCAGGACGACAGCGAGCATCCGCGCGATGATCTGCTCCGAGTCGGCGATGGCCTTGCTCTTGCTCGCCGAGCTGTTGGCGAAGACGAACGGATAGATCTCGGGTTCCGCGGCGACGGTGTCGACGTACACCCGGATGATCTCGCGGGTCAGTTCGAAGCCGTCGAGGTTCGACGACAGCGCCGACGCCATGTTGGGGATCAGGGTGGTTTGCGCGAAGCGCATCATCACCGCGGTGGTCAGATCGTTCTTGTCGACGAAGTAGCGGTACAGCACGGTCTTCGACACGCCGATCTCGGCCGCGATCTCATCCATGCTGACGTTGCTGCCGCGGCGCCGGACGGCTTCGAGAGTGCCGTCGACCAGTTCATTGCGGCGATCGACCTTGTGTTGGTGCCAGCGTCGTTTACGCCCGTCGGCTTTTGCCGACGAAGGTGCGTTTTGCTGTGCCACGGTCGCAGTACGTCCATTCCGCTAGGTCCGCTTAATAATACGGGGCGACCATGGCGGGCATACAGGATGATGGAAGCGTGGCACACCGACCCAGGCCGGGACCTGGACCCCATCCGAGGCACCAGGCATCCCTCGAACCGCACGTCAGTCTCGCGGAGTCGTTTGCCGGCGCCGACCGGACGGCCGACGAGGAGCGGCGTCGCAATCTGCGCCGGATGAAGGCGGTCGCGCTGAGCTTCCTGCTCGGCGCGACGGTCTTGTTTGCGGTGTGCACATGGCTGCAGGCCCGCGGGGGCGCGTACAGCTGGACGGGCCCGTGGGTGGGATACGTGCGGGCCGCCGCCGAGGCGGGCATGGTCGGCGCGCTGGCCGACTGGTTCGCCGTGACGGCGCTGTTCCGTCATCCGCTGGGCATCCCGATCCCGCACACCGCGATCATCCCGCGCAAGAAGGACCAGCTCGGTGAGGGTCTGGGCACCTTCGTGCGCGAGAACTTCATGTCGCAGGAAGTGGTCGAGACCAAGCTGCGCGACGCCCAGGTGGCCAGTCGGCTGGGCAAGTGGCTCTCCGAACCGGTGCACGCGGCGCGGGTGGCGGCCGAGGCGTCGACCGTGTTGCGCGTGCTGGTGGAACTGCTGCGCGACGAGGACGTGCAGCACGTGCTGGACCGGATGATCGTCAAGCGCATCGCCGAACCGCAGTGGGGCCCGCCGATCGGCCGGGTGCTGGAGAGCCTGCTGGCCGAGCGGCGGCAGGAGGCGCTGCTGCAGCTGCTGGCCGACCGGGCGTTCCAGTGGTCGCTCAATGCCGGCGAGATCATCGAGCGTGTCATCGAGCGCGATTCGCCGACGTGGTCGCCGCGCTGGGTCGACCACCTCGTGGGCGACCGAATTCACCGCGAGCTGATGGACTTCACCGACAAGGTGCGCCGCAACCCCGAGCACGAGCTGCGCATGTCGGCCACGAAGTTCCTCTTCGACTTCGCCGATGATCTGCAGAACGACGAGGACACCATCGCCCGGGCCGAACGGATCAAGGAACAGATTCTGGCGCGCGACGAAGTGGCGCGGGCGGCGGAGACCGCGTGGAGCACCGCCAAGCGCATCATCCTCGAGTCGGTGGACGACCCATCGTCGGTTTTACGCACGCGGATTGCAGATTCGGTGGTGCGGATCGGGGAATCACTGCGGGACGACGCGGAGCTGCGCGACAAGGTCGACAACTGGCTCGTCAGGGGCGCAAAACACCTTGTAGCGCAATATGGGACGGAGATCACAGCGATCATCACGGAGACCATCGAACGCTGGGACGCCGACGAGGCGAGCCGGCGAATCGAGCTCCATGTGGGTCGTGACCTGCAGTTTATCCGCATCAACGGCACGGTCGTCGGATCGTTGGCCGGCCTGGTCATCTACACGATCGCGGAGCTGCTCGTCTGAAAGTGCTAGCTGGCGCTTGCTAGCGCTTGCAATAGTTAGCACCCTCTCCTACCGTTGACTTCGTACGGATCGCCTACCACAAGCGGTCGACGAAGACAGGGGAACGACATGGCGCAGGATGCAGATATCGCCGCCGTCATGTCGAATGCTGCGCAGGACATCGGCAGCTTCATCCGCACCCAGCGGGAGGCTGCGCAGGTCTCGGTCCGGCAGCTCGCCGAGAAGGCCGGCGTCAGTAACCCCTACCTGAGTCAGATCGAACGTGGGCTGCGCAAGCCGTCCGCCGACGTGCTGAACCAGATCGCCAAGGCGCTGCGGGTTTCGGCCGAGGTGCTGTACGTGCGGGCAGGGATTTTGGAGCCCAGTGCCGCCGGCGAGGTGCGCGACGCCATCATCGCGGACCTGTCGATCACCGAGCGGCAGAAGCAGGTGCTGCTCGACATCTACACGTCGTTCCGGCAGCAGAACGAAGCCGACGCCAAACCACTTCCTGAACAGCCCGAATTGGAAGCCGCTAGTGAGGAGCAGACAACGACTGACACTCACCATCCCGTAGCCAATTGACCAAACGCAGTAACCAGAAAGGAAACACCATGGCAGAGAACAAAGAGACCGCCCAGCCCACCATCGAGGACCTGAAGGCCCCGCTGTTCGCCGCCGTCGGCGCTGCGGACCTGGCCCTGGCCACCGTCAACGAGATCGTCGCGAGCCTGCGTGAGCGTGCCGAAGAGGCCCGCACCGATGCCAACGCCCGCGTCGAAGAGGGCCGTGCCCGCCTGACCAAGCTGCAGGAAGAACTGCCGGGCCAGGTTGAGGAACTGCGCGAGAAGTTCAGCACCGAAGAGCTGCGCAAGGCCGCCGAGACCTACGCCGAGAACGCTCAGAACACCTACAACAAGCTGGTCGAGCGTGGCGAGGCCGCGCTGGAGCGCCTGCGCACCCAGTCGTCCATCGAGAGCGTTCGTGAGCGCGTCGAGGACGTGCGTGAGCGTGTCGAGAACTACACCGAGCAGGTCACCGAGCTGACCCAGGACGCCCTGGGCAACGTGGCCAGCCAGACCCGCGCGGTCGGCGAGCGCGCCGCCAAGCTGGTCGGCGTCGAGCTGCCCGAGAAGGAAGAGGCCCCGGCCAAGAAGGCCGCCCCGGCCAAGAAGGCGCCGGCCGCCAAGAAGGCCCCGGCCAAGGCTGCTGCGACCAAGGCCGCCCCGGCCAAGGCCGCTGCCAAGGCTCCGGCCAAGAAGGCCGCCCCGGCCAAGAAGGTCACCCAGAAGTAATCAGGTTCGACGTCAGGGACGTAACCCACATAGGCTGAGGGCGTGTACCTCGGAAGCCTGGTGGGTTACGTCCTTTTCGCATTGCAGATCGCGGTGCTGGCCACGACCGTTTATGCGTTCGTGCATGCCGCCATGCAGCGGCCGGACGCCTACACGGCGGTCGACAAACTGACCAAGCCGGTGTGGCTGGCGATCCTGGGCAGCGGTGCCGTCCTGGGCTGGATCATCGGCCCGCCGGTGGGCGCGGCCATCGCCGCCTGTGCCACCGGTGTCTACCTGGTCGATGTGAAGCCCAAACTCCTTGAGGTCCAAGGGAAATCTCGGTAATCGGTGCGGGCGATCCGGTGCGCGGTCCTGGCTGCCGCGGTGTTGACGCTGGCTCCGGCCCCGCTGTCCGCAGCTGATCCCACCGAAACCGTTCCGGCGCCGCCCTACGTCGACCACACCCGGTGGACGCAATGGGACGGTTCGAAGAGCCTGCGGGTGTATCCGACGTGGGCCGGCCGGCGCGCGTCCGGCCTGGGCGCCACGCAGCCGGGAGACGAGGCGTGGTCCGAGGTGTTGAGCCTGGCACCTGACGCCGACACCCCGGGCATGCGCGCCCAGTTCATGTGCCACTGGTATTTCGCCGAGGCGGGCGCGCCCGGCAAGACCAGCTGGAATCTCGAGCCGTGGCGCCCGGTGGTCGACGACAACCAGATGGTGAGAGCACGTTGCAATCCCGGTGGCGCAGAGGAGCCGTTCTGATGAGTTGGACCCGCCAGCAGGTGGCCGCACTGGTCGACCACACTTTGCTCAAGCCCGAGGCGACTGCCGCCGACGTGGCGAGCCTGTGCTGGGAGGCCGCCGATCTGGGAGTCTGCGCGGTCTGTGTGTCGCCGTCGATGCTCGGCGCGGTCGAGGTGCCCGAGCGCGTCAAGATCGCGACCGTCGTGGGATTCCCGTCGGGCAAGCATGATTCGCAGATCAAGGCGCGCGAGGCCGCGTTGTCGGTCGTCGGATCCGACGGTCGGCGCGGTGCCGACGAGGTCGACATGGTGATCGACGTGGGCGCCGCCATCGCCGGCGACATCTCGGCGGTGTTCGCCGATATTTCCGCGGTCCGCGGGGCCGCCCCGATGGCGGTGCTGAAGGTGATCGTCGAATCCGCTGCGTTGCTGACCATGGCCGGCGCTCCGACGCTGGCCGAGGTCTGCCGTGCGGCCGCCGACGCCGGCGCCGATTTCGTGAAGACCTCCACCGGTTTCCACCCGGCAGGCGGCGCGTCCGTGCAGGCCGTGGAGATCATGGCCCAGACCGTCCCGGCGCTGGGTATCAAGGCCAGTGGCGGTATCCGTTCGGCCGCAGACGCCGTCGCGATGCTGGACGCCGGCGCCACCCGGCTCGGCCTGTCCGGTACCCGCGCCGTCCTCGACGGCCTCAACTAGGGATTTGTGCACGATTTTCCGCGGTCACCGCGGAAAATCGTGCACAAATCGCTGGGATCAGAGGCCGGAGAAGCAGGTGTCCTGCTGGCCCAGCGGGATGGTCGCGTTCTTGGTGCCGAACTTCGCGGTCACGCCGGTACCGGTCACCTGCAGGGCTTCCGGCTTGATGCCCATCGGGTAGTCCTTGGTCAGCTGCGACGCGAACAGGTCCAGCGCCGGCTGGATCGACTCGCGCGGCAGCAGGAAGCCCAGGCCGGTGAGCTGCTCCACCTTGAGCGAGATGGTGCCGTCGGACAGCGTCGGCTTGGCCACGATCTGGGTCATCGGCGCGTCCAGCACGATGGTGCCCGACGACGGGTCGGTGGTGACGTCGGAGACCAGGCCACCCAGCACCGGGACGGTGTCGGCGATGGTCTGCTTGATGCCGTCGGCCGACCAGGTGACGGTCGCATCGAGGGACCCGATGGTGCCGGCCGACTTCGCCGTCTTGTCGAGCTTGACGTCGTCGATGTTGATCTGGGCCTTCATGCCCTTGGCGAAACGCAGCTGGTTGCCGGCCGTGGTCACCGTGATGTGGTCATAGTGCTTGTTGGCGACCTGCCACAGGAACGGCGTCGCGCCGAACTGGACGTCGACCTTGTCCTGGACGACGCACTGGACGGACTGCGAGACGACGCTGTTGCCGCGGCTACGGGCGTAGAACTCGCCGCCGACCACACCCGCAGCCGACAGTGCGAGTGCGATGACGATGATCAGGATCAGCGACATCGGGTCGCGCAGCAGCTCCATGACACCGCGGCGCTTCTTCGGCGGATCGGTGGCGGGCACCTGCTGTGGAGCCGGGTAGGACGTCGGCGGTACGTCGCCGCCGTAGGCGGCCGGGGCGGGAGCGTCGGCGCCGTAGGCGGGCGGGACGTCGGCGGCCGTCAGCACCTCGGTGGGCTGGGCACCCGGAGCCTCCGGCGCCTGCGGCGCGGGCTCGGCAGATGGTGCGGCGTCCTCATTGGCGGGGCGGGCCCAGGGGTCAGTCACCCTTGCGATTGTGCCTTACGCGGAATCGTGGTGCGGTTGCGCAGCACGGCGATGGTCTCGCGGGCCCGCTCGACGGCGGCCAGGTCGACGTCGGTGACCAGCAGTTCCGGCTCGATGCCGGCCTGCACCACGATGTCGCCTGTGGGGGAGGCCACCAGACTCCCGCCGTTGCCGGTCGGACCCTTCTTTGCGAGTTCGTCACCGGGGTAGGGCTGGTCGACGGCGGCGACGACGCAGTTGGTGTCGAGCGCGCGGGCGCGGGCCAGCAGCGTCCACTGGTCCAGCTTGCCCGGGCCCGAACCCCACGACGCGTGGACGGTCAGCAGCTTGGCCCCGCGCTCGGCGAGCTCGAGATGCAGCTCCGGGAACCGGACGTCGTAACACGTCGTGAGGCCGACGGGCACGGTGCCGTCGGCAGTCGGAACGTCGATCACGATGGGCTCGAAACCTCTTGCCACAGTGCGGGATTCGGCGAATCCGAAGGCGTCGTAGAGGTGAATCTTGTGGTAGTGCGCGTCCAGGCCCGGGCCGGTGGCGAGCAGGGTGTTGGTGACGCGGCCGTCGGCGGTCGGGCAGAACATCCCCGCCACCACGGTCACACCCGACCGTTCGGCGAGGTCGCGGACGGCGTCCGCCCACGGGCCGTCGAGCGGCTGCGCCACGGGCGCGAGCGGCACCCCGAACCGGCACATCGTCGCCTCGGGGAACAACACCAGGTCGGCACCGGCGTCGGCGGCGCGCGCCGTGTGGTCGGCGACCAGCGCCAGGTTGGCCTCGGGGTCGGTGCCGGCGCCGATCTGGGCCAGTGCGATGCGCATGCGCCCCAGCGTAATCAGCGGGTGCAGGCCAGGGACGGATCCTTGGTCAGCGCCATGTGCCGCACGGCGTCGTCGACGCGTTCGGTGGGCAGCTCGCCGGAGTCGACGGCCTGCTGCAGCCGGTCGAGGACCTCCGGCACCTCTTTGGTGGTGATCCACAGCGCGGTGTCGGCGCCGGCCTGCAGGGCTTTGAGCACCGCCTCGGGCACGCTGTAGCGCTGCGTGATGGCGCCCATGCTGGACAGGTCGTCGGTGAACACCGGGCCGTCGAACGGCCGGCCGCCGTAGTGACCGGACCGCAGCAGGTCGTACGCGGCCTTGGACAGGCTGGCCGGGTCGGTCTCGGTGAGGCCGGGCACCTGCATGTGGCCGACCATCACGGCGACGGGCCTGTGGGTCGTCAGAGACTGGTAGGGCACCAGGTCCAGCGTCTCGAGCTGGGCCAGCGGCGGGGTGACGACGCCGCCCTGGTGCGAGTCGCCGGAGGCGTGGCCGTGGCCGGGGAAGTGCTTGAGCACCGGCAGCAGGCCGGCGTCACGCAGGCCGTCGGCGTATGCCCCGGCGTAGGCGGTGACGATTTCGGCGGTGTTGCCCCACGAGCGGTCGCCGATGACGGTGCCGTCGGCCGCGTTCGTGATGTCGACGACGGGGGCGAAGTCGATGGTGATGCCGAGCTCTTTCATGGCCAGGCCGCGCAGCCGGGCGATCTCGCGAACCTGTTCCGGCGTCTTGCCCGCGGCGACGAGCTCGCGCGCCGACGGCTGGCTGCCGATGAGGCCTTTCAGCCGCTGTACCCGGCCGCCCTCCTCGTCGACGCTGACCGCGATCGGCAGCGGCCGCGGTTCCTGCGCCAGCGCGGTCAGGGGCGCGCCGAGCATCGAGTAGTCGGTCCAGCTGGTGATGAAGATGCCGCCGACCTCCTGCTGCCGGACGACGGCCTCCGCGTCGGCCAGGTTCTTGACCCCGACCATCAGCAGCTGGGCCAGTTTCTGGCGCACGCTGAGGGCTGTCACGACGGTGTCGAGCCGGCACGGGACAGGCTGCGGTGCCGCGGTGGGCTGGTTGGGCGCCGGTGGCGGGGCGTCGACGGGCCGCGGCTTGCTCAGGACGGCCGCGACGATGAGGGCGACGACGATCACCGCCGCGGCCGAGGCCAGGACGACCGGCGATTGCAGTCGGCTGCGGGGTGACGGCATACGGCGAACCCTATGCGCTCGTCGTCACGATGTGGGTGCGACGGCCGACCACGGCACGGTCAGCACGCCGTCACGCAACCGGCGCCGCGGCGGCTCCAGCGGTTGGCCCTCGGCCACCAGGAGGTCGAGCATCGCCCGCCAGCGGACCCGCGGACCGAACACCCCGTGCCCGGCCGTGGTGGCCCAGGCGCGGTCGGCGGCGTGCAGCAGCTGGTGGATCGGCTGGCCCGGAACATTGTGGTGGATAAGCACTTTCGGCAGTCGCTCCGCCAGATCGGAGGGCCGTTCGATGGCGAACGGGTCGCACGACAGGGTCAGGCTCACCGGCCCGTCGGCGTCGAGCAGGACCCAGCAGCAGCGCCGGCCCAACTCGTCGCAGGTGCCGTCGACCAGCAGCCCGCCGGGTGCGAGCCTGCCCGTCATCTCCGTCCACGCGGCGGGTACGTCGGCGACGTCGTACTGCCGCAACACATTGAACGCGCGCACCAGAACCGGTGTGTGCCCGGCCAATTCGAAGCCGCCGAGGCCGAATTCGACGACGTCGCCGGCGAGCTCGCGGGCCAGCCGCACCCGGTCCGGGTGAATCTCCAGACCGACCACCCGGACGTCCGCCCGGACCGTGCGTAGCCGGGACGCAAGTTCCACGGTGGTCACCGGAAGTGCGCCGTATCCGAGGTCGACGACCACGGGATCCGGCGCGGCGCGCAGCAGCGCCCGCACGCGCGGCGAGTGCACGAGCCAGCGGTCGCTGCGGCGCAGGCGGTTGTATCCCGTTGTGCCGCGCGTCGGCTGGCCGACAGGAGTACCCCGTGGCTGGCCCAACGGCGAACTCATGGCCCGAGTTTATGGGCGGCTCACCGGCGGGCGGCGATCCAGTCGCTGGTGAATTTCTGCTCCAGCTCGATCAGATAGCCGAGTTGCTGCCCGAGCATCGCCTCGAGCTTGCCGCCGACCAGCGGGATGCGGACCTCGACGTGCGCCGAGAAGTCCAGCCGCGCACCGTCTCCGGTCGCGGTCAGGACACCCCTGCCGGTGATGGTCGCGGGCGCGCCGGGGACGCGGCTGCGCACCGTCCCGACGGCACGCCCGTCGGCGAGCGGACCCCAGTGCTCTTCGCGGACCAGGCTGAGGTCACCGAAGTGGAACTGGGTGACGACGCTGGGCAGGCCGGCGGCGCGCATGGTCTGCGTGGTGGTGATGTCCGTGCCGCCGTGGCCGTCCTCGGCGAACGAGTCGAGGGTCGACACGTCGGCGCGGCCCTCTGCCAGCCGGTCCAGCCAGTAATCCTTGCTGCAGAACGCGCTGTGCACCTGCGCCACGGTCCCGAGGTATTCGGCAACCATGTCGAAAGAGCGGGCCATACTCGGCCACGCTACCGTTAGCGGCCGTGGTCAGTTCGGATATCGGGGGCGCGGCGGTCGACTATGACGTGCCGCTGGCACCCCTGACCTCGTTCCGTGTCGGACCGGTGGCAGCCCGTCTGATCACCTGCGATACCACCGCCAAGGTGGTCGGCGCGCTGACCGCGCTGCGGGACGGCCCGGGTCCGCTGCTGGTCCTGGCGGGCGGTTCGAATGTGCTGGTCGCCGATGATTTGACCGACCTGACGGTCGTCCTGCTGGCGAACACCGAGATCACTGTCGAGGGCAACGTGGTGCGGGCCGAGGCCGGCGCGCTGTGGGACGACGTCGTTGTGGCCTCGTTGGCGCACGGGCTCGGTGGTCTGGAATGCCTGTCCGGGATCCCGGGCTCGGCCGGGGCGACGCCGGTGCAGAACGTCGGTGCCTATGGGGCCGAGGTCGCCGACACCATCAGCCGGGTGCGGCTGTTCGACCGTGCGACGGGTGCCGACAACTGGGTGAGCCCTGAGACGCTGGATTTCGGCTATCGGCACAGCGTGTTGAAGAACTCCGACCACGCCGTCGTCCTGGAGGTGGAGTTCACCCTGAACCCGGACGGGCTCAGCGCCCCGCTGCGGTACGGCGAACTCGCGTCCCGCCTGGGCGCCGAGCCGGGTACCCGGGTCGATGCGGTCAAGGTCCGCGAGGCGGTCCTGGCATTGCGGCGCGGCAAGGGCATGGTGTCCGACGCCGCCGACCACGACACCTGGAGCGCCGGGTCGTTCTTCACCAACCCGGTGGTTCCGCCCGACGTCTTCGAACGGATAAAGGACGCATCGGACGGTCCCGTACCCAATTACCCGGCCCCGAACGGGGTCAAGCTGGCGGCCGGCTGGCTCGTGGAACAGGCCGGTTTCGGCAAGGGATACCCGGGTGACGGCGCTCCGGCCCGGCTCTCGACCAAGCATGCGCTGGCCCTGACGAACCGGGGCTTTGCTGGCAGCGAGGATGTATTAGCCCTGGCCAGGACGGTTCGGGACGGCGTCAAGGCCGCTTTCGGGATAGATCTCACACCGGAACCGTGCTTAATCGGCTGTTCGCTGTAGGTAAATTCATTCCTGTGAGTGTGAACCGGCGACAGATGCTGACCGCGATTGCCGTCGGCACTTCCGGCGTGCTCGCCGCGTGCTCGGATGGATCCGGCACTTCAACGTCTTCGGCCCCTGCCAAAGAGACCGCGGCGCCCGTCATCACCTACCGGCCCGCAAACGGCGCCACCGACGTGGTGCCGACCAGCAGCATCGGCGTCGACGTCACCGACGGCTGGTTCCAGAAGCTGACCCTGACCAACGGCGACGGCAAGGTCGTCGCCGCGGTGTTCAACAAGGACCGCACGTCGTTCAACGCCGCCGAGCCCCTGGGCTTCGGCGCGACGTACACGTTCACCGGTTCGGCCGTCGGCCGGGACGGCAAGGCCGTGCCGGTGTCCGCGACGTTCACGACCGTCAACCCGACCAAGCAGGTCAACGGCCAGTTCCAGCTCGCCGACGGGCAGACCGTCGGGGTGGCGGCGCCGATCATCCTGCAGTTCGACTCGTCGATCAGCGACAAGGCCTCGGTCGAGCGCAACGTCAAGGTCGTCACCGAGCCGCCCGTCGAGGGCAGTTGGGCCTGGCTGCCCGACGAGCGCGAGGGTGCGCGCATGCACTGGCGTCCCCGCGAGTACTACCCGCCGGGCACCAAGGTCAGCGTCTCGGCGAAGTTGTACGGCGTCCCGTTCGGCGACGACGCCTACGGCGCGCAGGACAGCACGCTGGAGATCAACATCGGGCGGCGCCAGGTCGTCAAGGCCGATGCGACCAGCCACCGCATCCAGGTCATCACCGACGGCGGCGTGCTGTTCGACTTCCCGTGCAGCTACGGCGAGGCCGACAAGCCGCGCAACGTGACCCGCAGCGGCACGCACGTCGTCACCGAGAAGTACGCCGACTTCTGGATGTCGAACCCGGCCGCCGGATACTCGAACGTCCACGAACGCTGGGCCGTGCGCATCTCCAACAACGGCGAGTTCATCCACGCCAACCCGGCCAGTTCGGGCGCGCAGGGCAACACGAATGTCACCAACGGCTGTATCAACCTGTCGACCGACAACGCCCAGCAGTATTTCCAGACCGCCATCTACGGCGATCCGGTCGAGGTGACGGGCACGTCGATCCAGCTGTCCTACGCCGACGGCGACATCTGGGACTGGGCCGTCGACTGGGCCACCTGGGTCTCGATGTCGGCGCTGCCGCCGGCTAACGCCGCGCCGCCGGAGACGTCGATCCCGCAGAGCGCGCCGGCGACCCCGACCGACGCGCCGACCTATTCGGGCACGCCGACGACCACCACGACACCGCCGCCGACGGGTCCGGCCACCACGTCGACCAGCCCGTCGACGTCGTCGTCCACCTCGACGACGACATCGACGACGGCGTCGACCGCGACTTCGACCTCGTCGGCGCCGACGACTACTGCGGCCGGCGGTTAAAGCGGCTGTAGGGCGCCTGGTCGCGCGGCCGCATCACGATCTGGTCCAGATCGACGTGCGGCGGCCGTGACGCCACGAAACCGATGACCTCGGCGACGTCCTCGGCGACCAGCGGCGTGATGCCCTGATACACCGCGTCGGCACGCTCGGCATCCCCGTCGAATCGCACGAGCGAGAACTCCGTCTCCACGGCACCGGGCGCAATCTCGGTGAGCCGCACCGGTTTTCCCAACAGTTCACCGCGCAGCGTGCGGTGCAGGGCGCCCTGGCCGTGCTTGGCGGCGATGTACCCGGCGCCGTTGTCATTCGTCTCCAGCGCCGCGATGGACGTGACGGTGACGACCAGTCCGTCGCCCGACGCGATCAGGGCCGGCAGCAGCGCCCGCGTCACCCGCAGGGTGCCCAGCACGTTGGTCTGCCACATCCAGTCCCAGTGCTCCAGATCGGCCTCCGCGACGGGCGCCAGGCCCTTGGCGCCGCCGGCGTTGTTGACCAGTACGTGCACCGGTCCCAGGGCGTCGACCTGGGCCGCGAGAGCGTCCACCGACGCCTGGTCGGTGACGTCTGTCACAACGGCGGTGCCGCCGATCTCGGCTGCGAGCGCGGTGATCCGATCCGCGCGACGGGCCGCGCAGACGACGTGAAAGCCAAGGCCGGCAAGGGTTTTCGCGGTCGCGGCGCCGATTCCGGAGCTGGCGCCGGTGACCACCGCGACGCGCGCGGAGCGTTCTTCAGCTGACATGTGACCGACCTTAGTCACTGGCCGCACGCTTCATCGCGGTCGTTGTGCTGCGCCGCAGGCGTGCTAAGTTCCTCTCGTGATCATCAGTCAGGCATCCGGCGTCGCTGTGCGGCGTTCGTGTTGTTGTTGTCGCGCTTCGCGCTGCGCCTGACTCACGACACGGATATCTTCGTCCTAGCTGTCGGCAGGTGTGGCCTCAGGACCCACCAGCCCGACTTCTTCCCTAGGACACCCAAATGCCTGCTCCCGTTTCCACCGTTTCTGCCCCCTCCGGCGTCCGCTCTGCCGCCCACGCCAAGCGCACTCTGTCCCCCGCAGGCGGGAGGTACCCCCAGGCCCGTCGTCTCCACATCGTCGCGCCGTCGCTGCGGGTCGCCGACGCCGCCGCCGGCTCGGTCTTCAGTGCGGCGCGGCTGCGCGGCCCCATCGCCCGGGACGTGATCGCGCAGGCCACCGGCCTGAGTATCGCCACGGTGAACCGGCAGGTCACGGCCCTGCTGGACGCCGGGATGCTGCGTGAGCGGGCCGACCTGGCCGTCGCCGGCGCCATCGGCCGACCGCGCATCCCGGTCGAAGTCAACCACGAACCGTTCCTGACCCTGGGCCTGCACGTCGGTGCCCGGACCACCGCGATCGTCGCGACCGACCTCTTCGGCCGCACCCTCGACGTGGTCGAGACGCCCACGCCGCGCGGCGACCAGAACGCCGCGCTGGCATCGCTCGCCGGCAGCGCGCAGCGCTACCTGAGCCGCTGGCACCGGCGCCGCCCGCTGTGGGTCGGGGTCGCGTCCGGTGGTGTGGTGGACAGCGCCACCGGTCACGTCGACCACCCGCGTCTCGGCTGGGTGGACGCGCCCGTCGGCCCGGTGCTGGCCCAGACCCTGGGGTTGCCGGTGTCGCTGGCGTCGCACGTCGACGCGATGGCCGGCGCCGAACTGCTGCTGGGTGCGCGCCGCTCGGCGGCCGCCGCGGAGTCCGCCACCAGCCTGTATGTGTATGCCCGCGAGACCGTCGGCTACGCGCTGTCGATCGGCGGCAAGGTGCACTCGCCGGCCAGCGGCCCCGGCACCATCTCGGGACTGCCGGCGCATTCGGAACTGCTCGGCGGCAGCGGCCGGCTCGAGTCCACGGTGAGCGACGAGGCCGTGCTGGCCGCCGCCCGCAAGCAGCGGATCGTGCCCGCGGAGGGCCCGTCGTCGACCATCGCCGCGGTGCTGCGTGCCGCGCGCTCCGGCAACACCGCCGCCGTGGAACTGCTGGCCGAGCGGGCCCGCGTGCTCGGCGGTGCGGTGGCGCTGCTGCGCGACCTGCTCAACCCCGATGACCTCGTCGTCGGCGGCCAGGCGTTCTCCGAGTACCCCGAGGGACTGCCGCTTGTCGAGCAGGCGTTCGCGGAACGAACGGTGTTGGGCGTCAGGGACATTCGCGTCACCACGTTCGGTAACCGGGTGCAGGAGGCCGGCGCCGGTGTGGTGTCTCTCGGCGGGCTGTACGCCGACCCGATCGGCGCGATGCGCCGCGCGCTGCGCGCCGCCTAACTCGTACCGAAGGCGCTGACGATGTGCAGCGCCAGTTCGAGGTAGACGCGGCGGTGGTCGACGGAGTGCCCGAGGAGTTGTTCGGCCTGCCGGATGCGGTACCGGACGGTGTTCGGGTGCAGGTTCAGGATTTCTCCGACGGCCCTCGCGTCGCCCGCATGTTCCAGATACAGCCGGAGCGTGTCGCGTAGCCGTGCCGTCGAATCATCGGCCGCCGCGAGCGTGCCCAGTTCCCGGCGTACCAGGGTGGCCATGCCGTCTTCGCCTGCGATACCTGCTGCCAGACAAGCCAATTCGACGTCGGCATAGCGGATTGCGTTGGCGCCGCGGCGGTGTGCCACCGCCTGCGCGGCCAGGGCTTCGGCGTGGCTGCGGCGGAATCCGTCGACGCCCGCATGGCACGTGCCCACCGCGACGTGGACGAACTCGGGCAGTGCGGCGATGTCGTTGTCGGACAAGGGTTTCGACGGTCCGGTCGTGGCCGACCAGCACCACACGGTGCGGGCCCCGCTGCTGATCGTCAACGGCCGGTCGGCACCGAGGGCGGCGCCGACGGTGACCGGTGTGGCGTCGAGCAGCCGTTGCACGTCGGCGTCGGCGACATGCTCGTCGACCCACACCGCGAATGCGTTGTGGCGCTGGCGAAGTGGGTATGACAGCGCGGTGGTGGCGTCGTCGATGTCGACGGCCTGGCCCGCGAGGATGGTGCGCACGGTCTCGGCGCGCCGGGCCCGCGCGCCCCGCTGCCATTGGTCGCGTTCGTCGGCGAAGGTGACGATCAGCGCCTCGACCATGGTGTCCAGCCAGCTCGCCAGCCGGGGCCAGAGCTGCAT
This sequence comes from Mycobacterium sp. ST-F2, assembly GCF_001905655.1. Taxonomy (GTDB): domain Bacteria; phylum Actinomycetota; class Actinomycetes; order Mycobacteriales; family Mycobacteriaceae; genus Mycobacterium. The sequence continues at coordinate 92,139 of NZ_JMHT01000023.1, read as the reverse complement.
CAGCACCGCGGCGCGCAGTTCCGGATCGCCGATGGCGGCGACCTGCGTCTCGGTGATGAACTGCCACGCCGACCGCTGTCCGATGCGGTAGACCGCCAGCAGCACCGGGAGTTCGTACCCGCGGCGGGCGAGGGTCCGCGCCAGGTCATAGATCTCGGGTGCCGGCCGCACGTCGACGATGTCGTGCGTCACGACCGCGAGGAAGCCCTTCCAGTTCGAGCGGGTGCTCGCGTCGAGATCGCGGCGCAGCGTCGGGTCCGTGAACATGGGCAACGCCTCGGCGATCTCGTCGTCGACGACCGTGACCAGGCGGTCGAGCGTCTCCCGGCTCTCCGACGCCCCGGCGAACTGCGCCAGCCAGTCCGTCACGGCCGCGTCGGTCCGCATCGATTCGCTCCTCGTTTGTCCGCGCGAACAACGTCGCGCGATTCGTTGTCCCGCCGGACCAAGAATATGGCGGCCATCACATCGCACCCTGGGAATGGCATAGGTCGCAATGACAAATCTCTGACAATCCCCGACAGGAGTTACCGATGATCGAACACGATGCCCACTACATCGACGGGCGGTGGCAACCGTCGCGCGGCACCGAGCGGTTCGATGTCGTGAACGCCGCGACCGAGGACGTCATCGCGACCATCCCGCTGGGCGACGCCGACGACGCCAACGCGGCGGTGGCCGCGGCGCGCGCCGCGTTTCCCGGGTGGGCGGCGACGTCGGTGGCCGAGCGCGCCGGGTACCTCAAGCTGGCGGCCGAGGAATTGCAGCGCCGGCAGACCGAGATCGCGACCCTGGTCAGCCAAGAGGTCGGCATGCCGTTCGCGTACAGCAACGTGATCCAGGCGGGGCTGCCCGTGCAGTCGTTCGTGTCGATCGCCGATGTGGCGCTGAGCTTCCCGTTCGAGGAGCAGGTCTACAACTCGCTGGTGGTGCGCGAGCCCATCGGCGTCGTCGTCGCGATCACGCCGTGGAACTACCCGCTGCACCAGATCGCGGCCAAGGTGGCGCCAGCCCTGGCCGCGGGCTGCACCGTCGTCCTCAAGCCCAGTGAGGTCGCGCCGCTCAACGCCTACGTGCTGGCCGAGGTGTTCGACGCGATCGGCCTGCCGGCCGGCGTCTTCAACCTCGTCACCGGGACCGGCCCCGGCGTCGGGGAGACGCTCGTCGCGCACGAGCAGGTGGACATGGTGTCGCTGACGGGGTCGACGGCCGCCGGCCGCCGGATCGGCGCGGTGGCGGCGCAGACCATCAAGCGCGTGGGCCTGGAACTCGGCGGCAAGTCTGCGCTGGTGGTGCTCGACGACGCCGACCTGGTGGAGGCCGTGCGGGAGGGGCTGACCCGGTGCTTCCTCAACTCCGGGCAGACGTGCATCGCGCTGACCCGCATGATCGTGCCGCGCGCGAAACTCGCTGAGGTGGAAGCGATTGCGCGGGCCGGCACCGAGGCGTTGCGCGTCGGCGAGCCCTTCGACCCGGCCACCGAACTGGGCCCGCTGGTGTCGGCCGTACAGCGCGACCGCGTCGTCGGTTACATCGAGAAGGGCATCGCCGAAGGCGCACGGCTGGTCGCCGGCGGCCCGACCCCGCCCGAGGGACTGGACCGCGGTTTCTACGTCCGGCCCACGGTGTTCTCGGACTGCACCCCCGACATGGCCATCGTCCGCGAGGAGATCTTCGGGCCGGTGCTCGTCATCCAGGCGTACGACGACGAGGACGAAGCCGTCCGCCTCGCCAACGACAGCATCTACGGGCTCAACGCCGGCGTGTACTCGGCGGACCCGGAGCGCGCCATCGCCGTCGCCCGGCGGCTGCGGTCCGGCCAGGTGCAGATCAACGACGGTGCCTTCAACATCCACGCCCCGTTCGGCGGCTACGGCCAGTCCGGCAACGGACGCGAATTCGGCAAGTGGGGCCTGGAGGAATTCCTCGAGACCAAGTCCCTGCAGCTGCCCTGAAACCTCCCTCTCCCCAACGACTTTCGAAAGAACCTCCCATGGCCAACGCCTTCACCGCCAAGCAGCGCACGACCCTGACCACCATCGTCGACACCTACGTCGCCGCGGTGCCCCGCGATGACGACCCCACCGGGTTCTTCGCCGCCAAGGGCAGTGACATGGGCACCGACGCGGTGCTCGAGCAGTACCTGATCACCAAGTTGCCCGCCGAGCAGTTCGCCGGCCTGCAGCAGCTGCTGGACACCGCCGAGCTCGTCGGCCTCAACCACCAGCCGCTGAACGTGCGCGAGGTGATCGTCGGCAACCTGTCGCGCATCTCGCCGGAGACCACCGCCGCCATGACGGCGCTGTACACGCTGTCGGTGCTGTTCTCGTACAGCCTGCCGGGCGGCGAGAACAGAAACCCGCTGTGGGCCGGCATGGGTTACCCAGGGCCCGCGCAGCTGCCGCCACCGACGCCGAAGACGCTGTCGGTGCTCACCCCGGCCGCGGACACGACACTCGACGCGGACGTCGTCATCGTCGGCTCCGGGTCGGGTGGCGGCGTCGCGGCCGCGGTGCTCGCCGAGGCCGGTAAGCGCGTCATCGTGCTGGAAGCCGGCGGCTACCGCAACGAATCGGACTTCGTGCAGCTCGAACCCGTCGCCTATCACAACCTGTTCCTGCGCGGCGGCTTCTTCCCGAGCGCCGACGGCATGGTCTCGATCGCCGCCGGCGCGACAGTCGGCGGCGGCAGCACCGTCAACTGGTCCAACTCGCTGCTGACCCCGGCGACCGTGCGCAAGACCTGGGCCGACGACTTCGGGCTGACGGACGTCACCGGCCCGTCGTTCGACGAGCACCTGGCCGCGGTGTTCGAGCGCATCGGCTGTTGCGACAAGGTCGCCGTCCAGAACCAGCCACACCACCGCCTGTCGGAAGGTGCTGCGGCGCTGAACTATTCGTACGGCGTGGCCCAGCTCAACATCGACCCGGAACGCTTCGACCCGGCCCTCGTCGGCTACAGCGGCATGGGTGACCAGACCGGCGCCAAGCAGGGCACCATGAAGACGTTCCTGCAGGACGCCTCCGACGCCGGCGCGCAGTTGCTGCCCAACACCCGGGCCCACCGGATCGTCACGCGCGACGGTGTGGCCGCCGGCGTCGAGGCGACGTACACCGACCCGGTGACCGGCGCCGCGCACCGCGTGGTGATCAACGCCCCGCAGGTCGTCGCGGCCGCCGGCAGCCTGGAAACCCCGGCACTGCTGCTGCGTTCGGGCATCGGCGGCCCCGCCGTCGGCACCGGCCTGCGGCTGCACCCGGCGACTCTCGTCAGCGGTATCTACGACGACCGCCAGGAGCCCTGGTTCGGCCCCGCCATGGCCGGGGTGATGAACGAATTCGCCGAAGCCCACGACGGGCACGGCTACCTCATCGAATGCGTGCAGCACCTGCCCGGCCTGTTCACCGCCACGGTGCCGTGGTTGTCCGGCGCGCAGCACAAGGAACTCGCCCGCGAGTACCAGAACCGGGCCGACTGGGTCGTGCTGGTCAAGGACCGCGGCGAAGGCAGCGTCACCGTCGACGCCGATGGGGAGGCCGTGCACTGGTATCCGTTCACCGACGAACTCGACCGCCGCCACTTCCGGGAGGGCATCGAGACGTCCATCCGCATGCACGCCGCCGCGGGTGCGCGGCAGATTTACGCAGCCGGCCAGCCGTTCGCGCCCTGGCAGCGTGGCGAGGACCTGGAGGCCTTCATCGAAAAGGTCAACCAGCTGCCGATCGGGCCCGGCGGCACCCCGGTGTTCAGCGCGCACCAGATGAGCAGCGCGCGGATGGGCGCCGACCCGCAGACTTCGGTCGCGGGCCCGACGGGCGAGCTGCACGACACCCCCGGCGTGTGGATCGCCGACGCCAGCGCCATGCCCACCTGTTCCGGCGTGAACCCCATGATCACCGTCATGGCCGTCGCCCGCCGCACCGCCACCAACATGCTCTAGCCCCCACCTCCCGCGAGCGGCCCCGGGGCCACCACCTCCCGCGAGCGGCCGTGTCTGTGCGCCGACACGCCGTGTCAGCCGTGCATTCCGCGGCCGCTCGCGGGCCTCGAACGTCCCCAAAATGCCCAGCTCGGACCACCGGACGAAGGGCAGTCCACGCGACGGTGTAAGGATGGAGGGCGTGCGTGTCGCCGTCCTGTCGGTCCATACCTCGCCGCTGGCCCAACCGGGCACCGGCGATGCCGGCGGTATGAACGTCTACGTCCTGCAGAGTGCACTCGAGTTGGCCCGCCGCGGCGTCGAGGTGGAAATCTTCACCCGCGCCACGTCGTCGACCGACGCCCCGGTGGTTCGGGTGGCCCCCGGCGTCCTCGTGCGCAACATCGTCGCCGGCCCGTTCGAGGGCCTCGACAAGTACGACCTGCCGACGCAGCTGTGCGCCTTCACCGCGGGTGTCCTGCGCGTCGAGGCCAACCACGAGCCGGGCTACTACGACATCGTGCACTCGCACTACTGGCTGTCCGGACAGGTGGGCTGGCTGGCCTCGGACCGGTGGGCGGTGCCCCTGGTGCACACGGCGCACACCTGGGCCGCGGTGAAGAACCTGTCGCTGGCAGAGGGCGATACGCCGGAGCCCGCGCTGCGCGCCGTCGGTGAGCAGCAGGTGGTCGACGCCGCCGACCGGCTCATCGTCAACACCGAAGACGAAGCGCAGCAACTGGTTTCGCTGCACCACGCGGACCCGGCCCGCATCGACGTGGCCTACCCGGGCGTCGACCTGAAGACCTTCACGCCGGGTGACAAGGCCGAAGCCCGTGCGGCACTGGGTCTTTCGCTCGATGAGCAGGTGGTCGCCTTCGTCGGCCGCATCCAGCCGCTGAAGGCCCCCGACGTGCTGTTGCGCGCGGCGGCCAAGCTGCCCGACGTGCGCGTCGTGGTCGCCGGCGGTCCGTCGGGCAGTGGCCTGGCCGTGCCCGACGGGCTGGTTTCCCTCGCCGACGAGCTGGGTATCACCGACCGTGTGACATTCTTGCCGCCGCAGTCCCGTGACCAGCTGGTGAACGTCTACCGTGCCGCGGATCTCGTTGCGGTACCGAGCTATTCGGAGTCGTTCGGACTGGTTGCCGTCGAGGCGCAGGCCTGCGGGACGCCGGTGGTGGCCGCCGCGGTGGGCGGGCTGCCCGTCGCGGTGCGCGACGGCGTGAGCGGGGTTCTGGTGCAAGGCCACGATCCGGTCGACTGGGCCAATGCCATTGGCCGGACGCTGGAATTGGGGCCGGAGTCGTTGGCCGAGGGCGCATTGCAGCACGCCGCCACCTTCTCGTGGGCACACACCGTGGACGCCCTGCTGGCCGGCTACACGCGGGCGATCGCCGACTACCGCGGCCGTCGTCCCCGGCGTGACGCCGCGGCACGCCGCAGCCGCCGGTTCCTGATCCGCCGGGGGGTGCGTGCATGACGAGCTCGGCGACAGTCACCCAGTTGATCGAAGACACCCTGCGCACGCACGAGCTCGACTTCTCCCACCACGACGGGGGAGCGGGCGGCCGGGCCGGCATCGTCGTCGCGCTACCCGGCGAGCGCCGGCTGACCACCAACACGCTGCTCAGCGTCGGTGAGCACGGCGTGCGGCTGGAGGCGTTCGTCTGCCGCAAGCCCGACGAGAACTTCGAGGGCGTCTACAAGTACCTGCTGCGCCGCAACCGGCGGCTGTACGGCATGGCCTACACGCTGGACAACATCGGCGACATCTACCTCGTCGGCCGCATGGCGCTGCACGCGGTGACCCCCGACGAGATCGACCGCCTGATGGGCCAGGTGATCGAGGCCGTCGACTTCGACTTCAACACGCTGCTCGAACTGGGCTTCCGCTCGTCGATCGAGAAAGAGTGGAAGTGGCGGCTGTCCCGCGGGGAGTCGCTGAAGAACCTCAAGGCGTTCGAGCACCTGCGGCCTGAGTAGCCCGACTTTCTGCGCCGAGATTGACGTAATGGTCGTTTGTGGCCGCTGCAACCAGCCATAACGTCAATCTCGACGGGGCTTGGAGCCCATTGGTGTCCGTACACGTCTAAACAGGCATGCGAACTCCATTCAAGGGCAGCGACGCTCTCGAATCTGGTCATCTCACCCGGGCGCGGTTACGCAGCCGCTACCAGCCGATTCTTCGTGGCGTCTACTTGCCGCGCGGTCACGATGTGGCCCTGCGGGATCGTATTCGCGGCGCTGCACTCGCCGTGCCGAACGGTGTCATCGGCGGGGTTGCGGCGTCCGCGCTGTATCGCGCCAAATGGGTCGACGACGACATCCCGATCGATGTCTTCGGCGCTTGCCGTCGTCAGGACGGCCTCGTCATCCGTCGTGACGTCCTGCCTGATGACGAGGTGACCACGATCAACGGCATCCGCGTGACAACGCGTTCCCGGACCGCATTCGACCTTGCGCGAAACCTGTCCCGAGATGACGGGGTGGCGAGGCTCGATGCCTTGATGAATGCGGCGCCGTTTGAGCTGGATGAGGTGTTTCTACTTGCGAAGCGTCATCGCGGAGCACGCGGGTTGGTTGCACTGCGCAAGGCGCTGCCGCTGGTTGACGGTGGCGCTGAGTCCCCGCCAGAATCTCGCCTGCGGTTGCTGTTCACCGATGCTGGCTTGCCAAGGCCTACAACGCAATACGTGGTCTACAACGAGTTCGGGCAGTACGTGCGACGCATCGACATGGTCTGGGAAGAGTTCAAGGTGGGCGCCGAGTACGACGGCCAGCAACACCTCACGGAGCGACGTCAATACGCGATGGATGTCTGGGTCAACCGAGAGTTGCAGCGGATGAAATGGCACGTCACCCACGTGATCAAGGAAGACAACGGCGGCGCGATAGTGCGCGATGTCCGTCGGGCACTGTTGGAACGCGGGTGGTCGGGCCGGCTTTAGGTCGCGAGTCGCCGAGTTTGACGTAATGGTGGCTCGCGGGCCCGAAAACCAGCCATAACGTCAATCTCGACGAGCAACGAGGTGCGGCGAGAGCCAAAAACCCGCACGTGAGAAGATCAGCCGATGCCGACCTTGATCCTGCTGCGTCACGGCGAGAGCCAGTGGAACGAGAAGAACCTGTTCACCGGTTGGGTCGACGTCGACCTCACCGACAAGGGCCGGGCCGAAGCCGTTCGCGGCGGAAAGCTGCTGGTCGAGCAGGGTGTGCTGCCGGACGTGCTCTACACGTCGCTGCTGCGCCGGGCGATCACCACCGCCAACCTGGCGCTGGACGCCGCCGACCGGCACTGGATTCCCGTGCACCGCGACTGGCGCCTCAACGAGCGGCACTACGGCGCGCTGCAGGGCCTCGACAAGGCCGAGACCCTGGCCAAGTACGGCCAGGACCAGTTCATGTCGTGGCGCCGCAGCTACGACACCCCGCCGCCCCCGATCGAGAAGGGCAGCACCTACAGCCAGGACGGCGACCCGCGGTACGCCGGCATCGACGCGCCGCTGACCGAATGCCTCGCCGACGTCGTCAAGCGGTTCGTGCCGTACTTCGAGCAGACCATCGCGGCCGACCTCAAAGCCGGCAAGACCGTGCTGATCGCCGCGCACGGCAACTCGCTGCGGGCGCTGGTGAAGTACCTGGACGGCATGTCCGACGACGAGATCACCGGCCTGAACATCCCGACGGGCATCCCGCTGCGCTACGAACTGGACGAAAATCTGAAGCCGACGGTGCCCGGCGGCGAGTACCTGGACCCCGAGGCCGCGGCCGCGGGTGCCGCCGCTGTCGCCGCGCAGGGCGCCAAACAGCACTGACGTCGCGAACAGCCGGTGAACTGCGGTTAACACCAGTGAAACACCTGGATTTGTACGTGTGACTTGTACCGATCTGGCCGCTCGCTGCTGGGATGACGTTCACCTGATGCGTACGATTTGCCCGTGAGCTTGTCGTACGCGCTGCCTCTGGTGGCCGCCACGGCGCTGCTCGCGTTGGCTCTGGGCATCGCGATCGGCATGCGCTGGGTGCCGCGGCTGAACGAGCGCCGCGAGCGCCGCACTGCCGAGCAGTCCGGCCTGACGGTGTCGGAGATGTTCGCGCACATCGTGTCCATGTCCCCGCTGGGGATGGCGGTCGTCGACACCTACCGTGACGTCGTCTACACCAACTCCCTGGCCCGTGACCTCGGCCTGGTGCGCGACCGGCTGCTCGACGACCGGGCCTGGGAGGCCGCGCAGCGCACGCTGGCCACCGGCGAGGACGTTGAGTTCGACCTGTCGCCGGCCAAACGCGCCACCCCGGGCCGCTCCCGGCTGGCGGTGCGGGGCCTGGCGCGTCAGCTGACGGAGGAGGACGGCCGCTTCGCGGTGGTCTACGTCAACGACCAGTCCGAACAGGCCCGCATGGAGGCCAGCCGCCGCGACTTCGTCGCCAACGTCAGCCATGAGCTCAAGACGCCGGTCGGCGCCATGGGGCTGCTGGCCGAGGCGCTGCTGGCGTCGTCCGAGGACCAGGACATGGTCAACCGGTTCGCCGAGAAGATCGTCACCGAATCGAACCGGCTGGCCAACATGGTCGGTGAACTGATCGAACTGTCCCGGCTGCAGGGCGCCGAGCCACTGCCGCACCTCGATGCGGTGGACGTGGATTCCGTTGTCGCCGAGGTGGTTTCCCGGCACAAGGTGGCCGCCGACAACGCCGACATCGCGATCACGACGGACGCGCCCCGGGGCTACCAAGTGCTGGGCAGCGAGACGCTGCTGGCGACGGCGCTCGCGAACCTGGTGTCCAACGCAATCTCCTACTCGCCCAAGGGTTCCCAGGTGTCGATCAGTCGGCGCCGCTACGACGACAACATCGAGATCGCGGTGACCGACCGCGGCATCGGTATCGAAAAAGCCGACCAGGAACGGGTTTTCGAACGATTCTTCCGTGTCGACAAGGCGCGGTCCCGGGCCACCGGCGGCACCGGGCTGGGGTTGGCCATCGTCAAACACGTTGCGGCCAACCACAACGGAACCATCCGGCTGTGGAGTCAGCCGGGAACCGGATCGACGTTCACGTTGTCGATTCCGGCCTATCTCGACTCGGACGACGTGGATGTCGACGAGGGAGACGACCACTCATTGCCATCACAAGGAGGGCGACCGAACCAATGACCAGTGTGCTGATCGTGGAGGACGAGGAGTCCCTGGCCGATCCCTTGGCGTTCCTGTTGCGCAAGGAGGGTTTCGAAGCCACCGTCGTGACCGATGGTCCGTCGGCGTTGGCCGAGTTCGACCGGGCCGGCGCCGACATCGTGCTCCTGGACCTGATGCTGCCCGGGATGAGCGGCACCGACGTCTGTAAGCAGTTGCGCTCGCGGTCGGGCGTGCCGGTCATCATGGTGACCGCGCGGGACAGCGAGATCGACAAGGTCGTCGGCCTGGAACTCGGCGCCGACGACTACGTCACCAAGCCGTACTCGGCCCGCGAGCTCATCGCCCGCATCCGCGCCGTGCTGCGCCGCGGTGGCGAGGCCGACGACGCCGTCGGCGCCGACGGGGTGCTGGAGGCCGGTCCGGTCCGCATGGACGTCGAGCGGCACATCGTGTCCGTCAACGGCGACGCCATCACGCTGCCGCTCAAGGAGTTCGACCTGCTCGAATACCTGATGCGCAACAGCGGGCGGGTGCTGACGCGTGGCCAGTTGATCGACCGGGTCTGGGGTGCCGACTACGTCGGTGACACCAAGACCCTCGACGTCCACGTGAAGCGGCTGCGCTCCAAGATCGAGGCCGACCCGGCCAACCCGGTGCACCTCGTCACCGTCCGCGGGCTGGGCTACAAGCTCGAGGGCTAGTTCCCCTCCGGTTACTTCTTCTCGGCAGCCGTCGTTGCCGGGTGGACGGCGATGAGCCCCAGCCCGGCCCGGCGCTTGCACAGCGCGGCCAGCTCGGCGTACACCTTCGCGCCGAGCAGTTCGGTCAGCTCGGGCCCGTAGGACTCCCACACGGGCCGGGCGCCGACGTGCGCGGCCGGGTCGCCGGTGCAGTACCAGACCAGGTCGTGGCCGCCCTCGCCCCAGCCGCGCCGGTCGTATTCGGTGACGACGGTCCGCAGGATCTCGGTGCCGTCCGGCCGCGTCACCCAGTCCTGCGTGCGGCGGATCGGCAGCTGCCAGCAGACCTCGGGCTTCATGGTCAGCGGCTCGACGCCGAGCTTGAGGGCCTTGCTGTGCAGGGCGCAGCCGATGCCGCCGGCGAAACCCGGCCGGTTCAGGAAGATGCACGCGCCCTTGTACTTGCGGGTCCGCAGGTTGGGCTTGTCGTCGTACTCGTCCATCTCGAGGTAGCCCTTGCGGCCCAGGCCCTTCTCCCGGAACTGCCAGTCCTCGTCGGTCAGCAGCTTGACCGACTCCTCGAGCTGCGCGACGTCGTCGTCATCGGCCATGAAGGCGCCGTGGCTGCAGCAGCCGTCGTCGGGCCGGCCCTCGACGGTGCCCTGGCACGCCGGCGTCCCGAAGACGCAGGTCCAATTCGACAGCAGCCACGTCATGTCCGCGGCGATCAGATGCTCCGGATTGTCGGGGTCGAAGAACTCCACCCACTCGCGGGCAAAGTCCAGTCCCACCTCGTGGGAACCAGGCTTCGAAGGCTCGCCGGGACTGATCTGCGATGCGGTCACAGCACGCAACCGTAGACCCGTTACCGTGGTTTCCGTGCGATTGGGCGTCCTCGACGTGGGCAGTAACACCGTTCATCTATTGGTGGTCGACGCGCGCCGTGGCGGGCACCCGACCCCGATGAGTTCGACCAAGGCCTCACTGCGCCTTGCCGAGGCGATCGATGACACCGGCAAATTGACCCGCAAGGGCGCCGACAGCCTCGTCGCGACCGTCGACGAGTTCGCCAAGATCGCCACCAGCTCGGGGTGTGCGGAGTTTATGGCGTTCGCCACATCTGCGGTCCGGGATGCGACCAACTCCGAGGCGGTGCTGGCGCGGGTGCGGGCCGAGACCGGCGTCCAGCTGCAGGTCCTGTCCGGGGTCGACGAATCGCGGCTCACCTTCCTGGCGGTGCGCCGCTGGTACGGCTGGAGCGCGGGCCGCATCATCAACCTCGACATCGGTGGCGGCTCGCTGGAGCTGTCGGGCGGCATCGACGAAGAACCCGATGTCGCACTGTCGATGCCGCTGGGTGCGGGCCGTTTGACACGCGAATGGCTGCAGGAGGATCCGCCCGGCCGCCGGCGCGTGGCGGTGCTGCGCGACTGGCTGGACAACGAGATCTCCGCCTCGGCCGCCAAGGTGCTCGCGGCCGGTACCCCGGAGCTCGCGGTCGCTACGTCGAAGACCTTCCGGTCGCTGGCCCGGCTCACCGGTGCGGCGCCGTCGGGCGCCGGACCGCGCGTGAAGCGCACATTGACCGCCGCCGGCCTCAGACAGCTCATATCTTTCATCTCTAGGATGACCACGGCCGACAGAGCCGAGTTGGAAGGGGTGAGTGCCGACCGCGCGCCACAGATCGTGGCCGGTGCGTTGGTGGCCGAGGCGACCATGCGAGCGCTGTCGCTCGACGCGGTGGACATCTGCCCGTGGGCGTTGCGGGAGGGTGTCATTCTGCGGAAACTCGACAGCGAAGCCGATGGAACCGACTTGGTGGAAACGTTCGCGGGATTGGCTCCCGCCAAAGGCGAGACACGATGACAGATTCAGACGACTTCTCGGCGACGCGACCGATCTCGGTCGCCGAGCTGCTGGCCAAGAACGGCACCATCGGTGCGCCGCCCGTCGGTGGCCGCCGGCGCCGCCGGCGCGGGAACAGCGACGCGGTGACCGTCGCCGAACTGACCGGCGAAATCCCGATCATCCGGCCGGAGACGGTGCACGCAGAGCCGGCTGAGGCCCCGGCGGAGCCGGCGCCCGAGCCCGAGTCCGTGGCGGAGCCGGTCGCCGAGCCGGAGCCGGAAGCCCCTGTCGAGGAGGCGGCTGTCGCCGTCGAGGACGAGACCCCGTCCGCGGCCGACGAGATGGAGCCCGACGACACCGGCGCCCACTACGTCGTCGACGACGAGATGCTGCACACCGACATCGTCGAGCCCGCGCCCGCCGATGCCGCGGTCGACGACTACGAGGACCACCTGCGCCGTCGCGACGCCGAGGCCGACCCGCTGGAGTTCGTGGCGCCGTCGCGCAAGCCCGCCTTCCGCTGGTCGTTCAAGCCGGTCCGCGGCGCCGAGGAGATGAGCCCCGACCCGGTCGACGAGGACGTGCCGGCCGACGCGGACATCGACGACGATCTGCTCTCGCTCACCGACGCCGAACCCGTCGCCAAGCTCGACACCGGCGCCGTGCCCGTCGTCGACGACACCGTGGCGACCGAGGCCGCTCCCGAGCCGACGCGTCAGCCGTCACGCAATGGCCGCAGCGAGCGCTACGACGCCCTGTTCGGCGGCTTCGCCGCCGACGCGGACACCCGTCGGGAAGAGCTGGTCGCCGTCCACGACGCCCACGACGAGGACGTCGACCACGAAGCCATCGACCGCGAGGCCGACCACGACGAGACCGACCACGAGGACGACGAGAAGTCCGGGTCCGGCCTCAAGCGCGGCGCGTGGGTCGTCGGGCAGAGCCTGCTGGCCGTCGCGTTCGGCGCAGGCATGTTCTTCGCCTTCGACCAGCTGTGGCGCTGGAACCAGATCGTGGCGCTGATGCTGTCGATGCTGGTGATCCTGGGCCTGGTCGCCGGGATCCGGGTGATCCGGAAGGATCACGACCTGGCCAGTACGCTGATCGCGATTCTGGTCGGCGGTCTGGTCACGTTCGGACCCTTGGCACTGCTCTACTCAGCCTGAACCGGAGGCCTGTGCGTCCCGCCATCAAGGTAGGTCTGTCCACCGCGTCGGTCTACCCCTTGCGGACCGAAGCTGCCTTCGAGTACGCCGCCCGCCTGGGCTACGACGGTGTCGAGCTGATGGTGTGGGCCGAGCCCGTCAGCCAGGACATCGACGCCGTCGAGCGGATGTCGCAGCGCTGGGGCGTCCCGGTGCTCAGCGTGCACGCGCCGTGTCTGCTGATCTCGCAGCGCGTGTGGGGGTCCAACCCGATCCCGAAGCTGGAACGCAGCGTGCGGGCCGCCGAACAGCTGGGTGCGCAGACCGTCGTCGTGCATCCGCCGTTCCGGTGGCAGCGCCGGTACGCCGAGGGTTTCTCCGATCAGGTCGCCGAGCTCGAGGCCTCGAGCGACGTGCTGGTCGCGGTCGAGAACATGTTCCCGTTCCGCACCGACCGGTTCTTCGGCACCGGCCAGCCGTCCATCGAGCGGATGCGTAAGCGCGGAGGGGCCCCGGGACCCGGGATCTCGGCGTTCGCGCCGTCCTACGACCCGCTGGACGGCAATCACGCCCACTACACCCTGGACCTGTCGCATTCGGCGACGGCGGGCACCGATGCCGTCGACATGGCGCGGCGCATGGGCAAGGGGCTGGTGCACCTGCATCTGTGCGACGGCAACGGCGCGTCCACCGACGAACATCTGGTGCCCGGGCGTGGCAGCCAGCCCACGGAGCAGATCTGCCAGATGCTGGCCGCCAGCGAGTTCTCCGGACACGTGATCCTGGAGGTCACCACATCGGCGGCACGCAACAACGCCGAGCGCGAGGCGCTGCTCGTCGAGTCGCTCGAATTCGCGCGGCGGCACCTGCTGCGCTGACCCCGCGCGGTCCTGGCATGCTGTCTGCCGTGGCGAGAATTGCGATCATCGGTGGCGGAAATATCGGCGAGGCCCTGCTGGCGGGGCTGTTGCAGTCCGGGCGGCAGGTCAAGGATCTGGTGGTCGCCGAGGCCAATTCGGCGCGGGCCGCGCAGCTCGCCGAGAAGTACTCCGTCCGGGTCACCGATGTCGCGGACGCCGCCGAGAACGCCGCCTATGTGATCGTGGCCGTCAAGCCCGACGCCGTCGAGGGCGTCGTCGAGACGCTGGCCGACGCGGCTGCCGGCGCCGACAGCAGCAGCGTCGAGCAGGTCGTGGTGTCGGTGGCCGCGGGCGTCCCCACGGCCTTCTACGAGGCCAAGCTGCCGGCCGGTGCGCCGGTGGTCCGGGTCATGCCGAATACGCCGATGCTGGTCGGTGCGGGCATCACCGCGCTGTCGCGGGGCCGATACGCGAACGAGGCGCAGCTGGCCGAGGTGGCGGAGATCTTCTCCGCCGTCGGCGCGGTGCTGACGGTGCCCGAGAAGCAGATGGACGCGGTGACCGCGGTGTCCGGTTCAGGCCCTGCGTACTTCTTCCTGATGGTCGAGGCCGTCGTCGACGCGGGTGTCGCGGCGGGCCTCCCGCGGCCCGTTGCAACCGAGCTGGCGGCCCAGACGATGGCCGGTGCGGCGGCCATGTTGCTCAATCGGATGGGTGATTCGGGCAGTGGTTCCGGGGTCGGTCCGCTGGACACCACCGCTGCCGAATTGCGGGCCTCGGTGACCTCTCCGGGGGGCACTACCGCCGCTGGTCTGCGGGAACTCGAACGGGGTGGGCTGCGGTCTGCCGTCGCGAGTGCGGTCGAAGCCGCAAAAACCCGGTCTGAGCAGCTAAGAATTACATCTGAGTAGTTCTAAGATTTCAGATTGATTACCCCACACCCGTCGCAATAACCACATTGGCCACGCTATTCTCCTTCTCGTAAGCACGCGTTGGTGCCAGCGGAGGGGAAGCCGCTGGAGCTGGCCGTGCCTGATTGATTGGGTTGCGATGACGTCTATGAACGGGCCATCGGCGCGTGACGGTGGCGATCAGCCACGAACGCAGTTCCTGACTGTTGCCGAGGTTGCGAGCCTTATGCGGGTAAGCAAGATGACGGTATACCGGCTGGTGCACAACGGGGAGTTGCCCGCGGTGCGTGTCGGCCGCTCATTTCGGGTGCATGCCAAGGCGGTGCACGACCTGCTCGAGTCCTCGTACCACGACGCGGGTTAGTCGCCGTCACGACTTCGGCGTGATTTGTATCGGTCAGCGATGCAGAGCACGCCGAAATCGTTGGTGAGTATGCGAATCCAGTAGGCGTTTTCGTGGCGCGATACCCGGCCGGGTAAAGTGGCGGGGTTGGTTTCACACCGATCTTCACGGATCGACGTCTAGTAGCGGAGACTTCAAAGTCTATGGGTTCAGTCATCAAGAAGCGGCGTAAGCGCATGTCGAAGAAGAAGCACCGCAAGCTGCTTCGTCGTACTCGGGTTCAGCGCAGAAAACTCGGTAAGTAAGCGCATCGGGCGGTGTCATCCGCCGATGACCTCTAGTGCCCACTAGGCTGACCAGATGGATGCCGACGGACGCCCTGGAAGCCGGCCCACCGCGCCGGGCGGAAATGATTCCGGCCCGGACATCCCAGAGACCCTGCACCACCCCAAGGTGGTGCTGGTCACCGGGGCGTGCCGGTTCCTCGGCGGATACCTGACAGCCAGGCTCGCTCAGAACCAGCTCATCGAGCGCGTGATCGCGGTCGACGCGATCACTCCGAGCAAGGACATGCTGCGGCGGATGGGCCGCGCGGAGTTCGTCCGCGCGGACATCCGCAATCCCTTCATCGCCAAGGTGATCCGGAACGGCAACGTCGACACCGTCGTCCATGCGGCGGCGGCGTCCTACGTGCCGCAGTCCGGTCGCGCTGCGCTCAAAGAGCTCAACGTGATGGGTGCGATGCAGTTGTTCGCAGCCTGTCAGAAGGCTCCGTCGGTCCGTCGGGTGATTCTGAAGTCGACATCGGAGATCTACGGGTCCAGCCCGCGTGATCCGGTGATGTTCACCGAGGACAGCAGCGCCCGCCGGCCACCGGGGGAGGGCTTCGCCCGGGACAGCATCGACATCGAGGGCTACGTCCGCGGGCTCGCACGGCGGCGGCCCGACATCGCGGTCACCATTCTGCGGTTGGCCAACATGATCGGTCCGGCCATGGACACCGCGTTGTCGAGGTATCTGGCGGGACCGCTGGTGCCGACCGCCTTCGGGCACGACGCACGGTTGCAGCTCCTGCACGAGCAGGACGCCCTCGGGGCGCTGGAACGGGCCACTCTGGTCGGACGGGCCGGCACCTTCAACATCGGGGCGCCGGGCATCATCCTGATGAGCCAGGCCATCCGCCGGTCCGGCCGCATCGGATTGCCGCTCGCCGGGCCCACGATGTGGGTCCTGGACGCCTGGCGGCGAGCGACGGCAGGCGTCGAATTGGACCGCGAACAGTCCGACTACATGCGCTATGGCCGGGTCATGGACACCACAAGGATGACGAGGGAACTCGGCCATACCCCAAAGTGGACGACCATGGAGGCTTTTGACGATTACGTTTCAGGCCGCGCGCTGACGCCCATTATCGGTCCAGGGTGGGTAGGCTCAGTAGAACGTCGTGCAGTGGCCGCAGCGCAGCGGTGGGGACGTTGATTCCGCAAGTTTTTGATGGTGGGAGATATTGACGTGGCGGGCGAATCAAAAGCCAAAGTCATTCCGCTACATTCGAATTCGACACGCGCTTCCGCGCAACGTCGTGCCTCGAGGCGGGATGCAACGCTGCGACATCCTTCGCTGTTGACCGACCCCGGGACCCGCGCATCGGCCGAGCAGATTGCTGCCGTGGTCCGTGAGATCGACCAGCACCGGTTTGCCGCATCCGGCTCCTCGGTGCCGGACGGGCCCAACGAATTGGCCCAACGTATAAGTGGCGCTGCGGATTTCATTCGCAAGCGCTTGACCGGCGACTACGTCGTCGACGAATTCGGATTTGACCAGCATCTCAACAATGCGGTGTTTCTTCCTTTGCTGCGAACGCTTTTCAACTCGTGGTTCCGGGTCGAGGTATCCGGTATCGAGAACCTGCCGGACGACGGCGCCGCGTTGATCGTGGCAAACCATGCGGGCGTATTGCCGTTCGACGGACTCATGGCGTCGGTCGCCGTGCACGACAAGCACCCCAAGCACCGGGACCTCCGACTGCTGGCCGCCGATCTGGTCTTCGACCTTCCGGTGGTCGGTCAGGCCGCGCGCAAGGCCGGACACACCATGGCGTGCACCGCCGACGCCCACCGGCTGCTGGAGGCCGGCGAGCTGACCGCCGTGTTCCCCGAGGGCTACAAGGGGCTGGGCAAGCCGTTCAAGGACCGCTACAAGTTGCAGCGGTTCGGCCGCGGTGGCTTCGTCTCGGCGGCACTGCGCTCCGGCGCGCCCATCGTGCCGTGCTCGATCGTCGGCTCCGAGGAGATCTACCCGAAGATCTGCGACGTGAAGCTGCTGGCCCGGTTGCTCGGGTTGCCGTACTTCCCGCTGACGCCGTTGTTCCCGCTCGCCGGGCCGGTCGGGCTGCTGCCGTTGCCGTCGAAGTGGTACATCCAGTTCGGCGAGCCCATCTCGACAGCCGACTACGACGAATCCGCCGCCGACGATCCGATGGTTACCTTCGAGCTGACCGACCAGGTGCGCGCCACCATTCAGCAGACGCTGTACCAGCTGCTGGCGAACCGTCGCGGCACGTTCCTCTAAATCCCGCGAGCGGCCGTGCTCGGCGGGACTTTCCGCGAGCGGCCGTGTTTGTACGCAGACACGCCGCATTGCGCGTGCATTTTGCGGCCGCTCGTCGCGCGCGAGGGGCACGCTACTGCCCGGCGTTCACCGCGTGTCGCCGTGCAAACACGGCCGCTCGCGGTAAGGGGCTCAACCCTTTTGCGCCGCAACCATTTTCGCGATGGCAGCATCGCGGGCCGCGGCGATCTGCGCGCTGACCTCGCCGGCCTCGTCGTCGTTCTGCGCCTCGCCCAGCATGGTGACGATGCTCGTCATGATCGGCTCACCCGAGTCGTCGGTGACCTCGGCGCGGATCTCGGCGATCACCGTGCCGTGCGACTCGATCACCGAATCCAGGTACGAGTCGAACCACAGCCGGTCGCCGACCTTGATCGGGCGGTGGAAGATCAGCTTCTGGTCGCGGTGCAGCACGCGCTCCAGGTTGATGGGCACGTCGAACTGGTTGAACAGCTCGAGCTGGACCCGCCGCCCCGCGACGGCGATGAACGTCAGCGACGCGATCAGGGTGTCCGAGCCGCACTCGGCGGCCCCTTCGTCAGAGAAATGGGCCGGGTGATCGTCCTTGACCGCCTGCGCGAACTCCTTGACCTTCTCGCGACCGACCTCGAAGTAATCCGGGTACCGGAAGTGGGTTCCGATGATGTCGTCCGCAATGCCCATGGCGGCTGAGCTTAGTCTGTTCGCGCCGAGAAGGACCAAATGGTCGCTGGTAGGCACGCCGCAGCCGCCATGTGGTCCTTTTCAGCGAAACCTAGTTGCTCTTACGCGACGCCATGGCCGCCAGCGCCCCGCCGACCGCACCCAGGGCCAGCGCCGACGGCACGCCGATGCGGGCGGCCTTGCGGGCGGTCCGGAAGTCGCGGATCTCCCAACCGCGTTCGCGGGCGACGTCGCGCAGCGCGGCGTCGGGGTTGATGGCCACGGCCGTACCGACCAGCGACAGCATCGGGACGTCGTTGAAGCTGTCCGAGTACGCGGTGCAGCGGCGCAGGTTCAGGCCCTCGCGAATGGCGAGCTGACGCACCGCGTGCGCCTTGCCGACGCCGTGCAGGATGTCGCCGACCAGCCGGCCGGTGAAGACCCCGTCGACCGACTCGGCGACGGTGCCGAGCGCACCCGTCAACCCCAGCTTGCGGGCGATGGTCTGGGCCAGCTCCATGGGTGTCGCGGTGACGAGCCAGACCTGCTGGCCGGCGTCGAGGTGCATCTGCGCCAGCGCCCGGGTGCCCTGCCAGATCTTGTCGGCGATGATCTCGTCGTAGATCTCGTCGCCGAGCGCTTCGAGCTCCGCGGTCTGGCGGCCCTCGATGAACGACAGAGCCTTGCGGCGGCCGGCGGCGACGTCGTCGCTGTTCTCCTTGCCGGTCACCTGGAACTTGGCCTGCGCGTAGGCGAACCGGGCCAGGTCGGAGTACTTGAAGTAGTCGCGGGCGGCCAGGCCGCGGGCGAAATGCACCAGCGACGAGCCGTGCACCAGCGTGTTGTCGACGTCGAAGAACGCGGCCGCGGTGAGGTCGGGCGGCGGCGGGAGCGCCGGGGCGACGGGTTCGTCGGCTCCCGAATCCTGGTCGGCGGCCTCCTGATCGGGGCCGTCGTCAGCGCCGGCGGGCACGGGCTCGTCGGCTGTCAGGGGGCTGGATTCGGACACGGTTCAACAGTAGGTCACGCCATACTGATGCGCGTGGATCGATCAGGGAACAGCCACCGCGTGACGTTGCTCACCCGGGCCGGCTGCAGCATGTGCGAGCGCGCGGCGGCTCAGCTGGTGGAGCTGTCGGACGAGCTCGGATTCGTCCTGACGAGCACGGACGTCGACGTCCTGGCTGCTGCCGGTGATACCGCGCTACGTGCGGAATTCGGTGACCGGCTGCCCGTGGTGCTGCTCGATGACATTGAGCACAGCTACTGGGAGGTCGACGAGGAGCAGTTGCGGGCCGACCTCGCAGGCTGACCCGGGCAATCAGGCCGCTGGCGAGCACGTACCCGGGGATTCGGCAGACGTATAGCAAATTTGGTCGGCGGGCCGGTGAGCGGCTAGCTTTGAATGCGTTCCTGCGGCCAGACGAGGCCCGGGAAACCTTCCTGCGCTACGGAGGTGCTACGAGGTGATGAGGCCGTGAGCGTACTGCTGTTCGGGGTTTCGCACCGCAGCGCGCCGGTTTCGGTGATCGAGCAGCTCAGCACCGATGAGGCCGAACAGGCCAAGATCATCGAGCTGCTGCTGCAGTCCTCTCTGGTCACCGAGGCCATGGTGCTCTCCACCTGCAACCGGGTCGAGGTCTATGCCGTGGTCGACGCCTTCCACGGCGGGCTCTCGGTGATCGGTTCGGTGCTCTCCGAGCGGTCGGGCATGTCGCTGCAGGACCTCACCAAGTACGCCTACGTGCGGTACGCCGAAGCGGCCGTCGAGCATCTGTTCGCGGTGGCCAGCGGCCTGGATTCGGCCGTCATCGGCGAGGCGCAGGTGCTGGGCCAGGTGCGCCGGGCCTACACGTCCGCCGAAGCCCACCAGACCGTCGGCCGCACCCTGCACGAACTGTCGCAGCGCGCGCTGTCGGTCGGCAAGCGGGTCCACTCCGAGACCGGGATCGACGCCGCGGGCGCCTCGGTGGTGTCGGTGGCGCTGGACATGGCCAAGACCAAGCTCACCTCCCTGACCGGGCTGACGGCTGCCGTGATCGGTGCCGGCTCCATGGGTGCCCTGGCCGCTGCGCACCTGACGCGCGCCGGGATCGCCCGCGTCGAGGTGGTCAACCGCTCGCTGCCGAGGGCCGAGCGCATGGTCGAGAACTTGAAGGCCCAGGGCGTCGACGCGGCCGCGCACACGCTCGAGGACATCGCGGTCGCACTGGCCAACGCCGACGTCGTCGTCGCATGTACCGGCGCGGTGCGTCCGGTGGTCTCGTTGGCCGATGCGCACCGCGGACTGATGAACCGCCCGGAGTATCGCCAGCTTGTGATCTGCGACCTGGGCATGCCCCGTGACGTCGACGGTGCGATTGCCGGCCTGCCCGGCGTGCACATGATCGACATGGACCGCATCCAGCGGGAACCGTCGGCCCGGGCGGCTGCCTCCGATGCCGAAGCGGCGCGCTCGATCGTCGCCGCGGAGGTCGCCAGCTACCTGGCCGGCCAGCGGATGGCCGAGGTCACCCCGACCGTCACCGCCCTGCGCCAGCGGGCCGCCGACGTCGTCGAGGCCGAGTTGTTGCGGCTCGACAACCGGGTTCCGGGACTCGACGCCACCCACCGCGACGAGGTCGCGAAGACCGTCCGCCGGGTGGTCGACAAGTTGCTGCACGCGCCGACGGTGCGGGTCAAGCAGTTGGCCAGCGCGCCCGGCGGTGACAGCTATGCCGAGGCGCTGCGCGAGCTGTTCGAGCTCGACCCGCAGGCCATCGACGCCGTGTCCGCCGGCGAACTGCCCTTGGTGGCACCAGATTTGGCGGCAGGCGAGCCGCAACCCCATCACGACAAGGCTGAGTAATCTCACTTGGTAACTACCCTCGAAAACGTTGTCCGGATCGGCACCAGGGGCAGCCTTCTGGCTACCACGCAGGCCGGCACCATCCGTGATGCCCTGATAGCTCTGGGGCAGCCCGCGGAGCTGGTCATCATCAGCACCGACGGTGACCGGTCCCAGGCGCCGGTCGCCGAGATCGGCATCGGCGTCTTCACCGCCGAGCTGCGGCACGCCATGGCCGACGGCCGGATCGATGTCGCGGTGCACTCGTACAAGGATTTGCCGACAGCGCCCGACGAGCGCTTCGTCATCGCGGCCGTGCCGCCGCGCGAAGACCCGCGGGATGCCTTGGTGGCGCGCAACGGAATGGTGCTGGGGGAGTTGCCGGCCGGCTCGGTGATCGGCACGTCCAGCCCGCGACGGGCGGCACAGCTTAGAGCACTGGGTCTCGGTTTGGAAATCCGCCCCCTACGAGGCAACCTAGATACCAGGTTGAACAGGGTAAGTAGTGGTGATCTCGACGCTGTTGTCGTCGCCCGAGCGGGTCTGGCCCGTATCGGACGGCTCGACGTCGTCACCGAGAGCCTCGAGCCGGTGCAGATGTTGCCAGCGCCGGCGCAGGGCGCCCTCGCGGTCGAGTGCCGAGTGGGTGACACCGAGCTGGCGACGCTGCTGGGAAAGCTGGACCATCCCGACACGCGCGCCGCGATCACCGCAGAACGCGTCCTGTTGGCCGAACTGGAGGCGGGTTGTTCCGCGCCGGTGGGTGCGATCGCTGAAGTGGTCGAGTCCATCGACGAGGACGGCCGAGTCTTCGAAGAGCTGTCGTTGCGCGGTTGCGTGGCGGCGCTGGACGGATCCGACGTGATCCGGGCGTCCGGGATCGGGACACCCGAACGGGCACGGGAGCTGGGGCTCTCGTTGGCCGCGGAGTTGTTCGACCTGGGTGCGCGCGACGTGTTGGATCAGCGGACTGTAGAGCGGGAGTGAGAGATGACGACCCGAGTGCGTAAGCAGCACAAGCCTGGCCGCATCACCTTTGTCGGTTCCGGCCCCGGTGACCCGGGCCTGTTGACGACGCGTGCGCGGAACGTCTTGGCGCATGCGGCGTTGGTTTTCACCGACCCTGATGTGCCCGAGGCGGTGCTGGCGCTGATCGGTACCGATCTGCCGCCGACGTCCGGGCCGCACCCGGCCGACGCCGAGCCGGCCGCCGAACCGAAGGCTGACGAGGCCGCGGCCGACAAGGCCCCGGCCGCCGCGCCGACTATGACGTTCCCGCACGGTGTCGACGTCCGTCCCGCGCTGGGCGACCCCACCGAGGTGGCCAAGCTGCTCATCGCCGAGGCGAAGACCGGCGTCGACGTGGTGCGTCTGGTCGCCGGCGACCCGCTGTCGGTCGACTCCGTCATCACCGAGGTGAACGCGCTGGCCAAGACCGCGGCGCACTTCGAGCTGGTGCCCGGCCTGCCGTCGTCGACGGCGGTGCCGACCTACGCGGGCCTGCCCGTCGGTTCGTCGCACACCGTGGCCGACGTCCGTGGTGACGTCGACTGGGCCGCGCTGGCTGCGGCTCCCGGGCCGCTGATCCTGCACGCGACGGTGTCGCACCTGCCGGACGCCGCCCGCACCCTGATCGAATACGGCCTCACCGACAGCACCCCGTGCGTCGTGACGGCCAACGGCACCACCTGCCAGCAGCGGTCCATCGAGACCACGCTGGCCGGGCTGCTGGACAAGGCCGTGCTGGAGAAGCCCGTCGGCCCTGAGCCGGTCGGTCCGCTGGCGGGCCCGCTGGTCGTGACCATCGGCAAGACCGTGGCGCACCGGGCCAAGCTGAACTGGTGGGAGAGCCGCTCGCTGTACGGCTGGACCGTGCTGGTGCCGCGCACCAAGGACCAGGCCGGCGAGATGAGCGATCGACTGGTGGGCCACGGCGCCCTGCCGATCGAGGTGCCGACCATCGCGGTCGAGCCGCCGCGCAGCCCCGCCCAGATGGAGCGTGCGGTCAAGGGTCTGGTCGACGGCCGCTTCCAGTGGGTCGTGTTCACCTCCACCAACGCGGTGCGTGCGGTGTGGGAGAAGTTCAACGAGTTCGGTCTGGACGCCCGCGCGTTCTCCGGTGTGAAGATCGCGTGTGTCGGTCAGGCCACCGCGGACAAGGTGCGCGCGTTCGGCATCAACCCCGAGCTGGTGCCCGCCGGTGAGCAGTCGTCGCTGGGCCTGCTGGACGAATTCCCGGACTACGACGACATTTTCGACCCGGTGAACCGTGTGCTGCTGCCGCGTGCCGACATCGCCACCGAGACGCTGGCCGAGGGCCTGCGCGAGCGCGGCTGGGAGATCGAGGACGTCACGGCCTACCGCACCGTCCGGGCGGCACCGCCACCGGCGCACACCCGCGAGATGATCAAGACCGGTGGTTTCGACGCCGTGTGCTTCACCTCGAGCTCCACGGTGCGCAACCTGGTCGGTATCGCCGGAAAGCCGCACGCCCGGACCATCGTCGCCTGCATCGGCCCGAAAACCGCTGAAACCGCAGCCGAATTCGGCCTGCGCGTGGACGTGCAGCCGGAGACCGCCGCCGTCGGCCCGCTGGTCGAGGCGCTGGCCGAGCACGCCGCTCGCCTGCGCGCCGAGGGTGCGTTGCCGCCTCCGCGCAAGAAGAGCCGGCGCCGCTAAACTCGATCGAAACGGCATTCCAGCAGGCGGGTACTCGCACTCTGCCTGCCGGAATGCGGTTTCGGCGAACGAGGAGGCATTCCTGTGTCCTATCCACGGCATCGGCCGCGGCGACTGCGGACCACCCCGGCATTGCGCCGTCTGGTGTCCGAAACCTCGCTGGAGCCACGGCATCTGGTGCTGCCGCTGTTCGTCGCCGACGGGCTCGCCGAGCCGCGTCCGATCAGCGCGATGCCCGGTGTCGTGCAGCACACCCGGGAGTCGCTGCGCCGCGCCGCGGCCGAAGCCGTCGAGGCCGGTGTCGGTGGGCTGATGCTGTTCGGCATCCCGTGCGACGGTGACAAGGACGCCACCGGCTCCGAGGGCGTCAACCCCGACGGCATCCTGAATGTCGCGCTGCGCGACCTGAATTCGGACCTGGGCGACGCGACGGTGCTGATGGCCGACACCTGCCTGGACGAATTCACCGATCACGGGCATTGCGGCGTGCTGGACGTGCACGGCCGCGTCGACAACGACGCCACCAACGAGCAGTACATCAAACTCGCCGTGGCGCAAGCGCATTCGGGCGCACACGTCGTCAGTCCCAGCGGCATGATGGACGGTCAGGTCGCGGCGATCCGCGACGGGCTGGACCACGCCGGGCACAGCGATGTCGCGATCCTGGCCTACGCCGCCAAATTCGCGTCGGCGTTCTACGGCCCGTTCCGCGAGGCGGTCGGCTCGAGCCTGCAGGGCGATCGTCGTACCTACCAACAGGATCCGGGCAACGCCCGCGAAGCGGTGCGCGAAATCGAGCTGGACCTCGCCGAAGGCGCCGACATGGTGATGGTCAAGCCGGCGATGAGCTACCTGGACGTGGTGCGCGCCGCTGCCGAGATTTCGCCGGTACCCGTTGCGGCGTACCAGATTTCGGGTGAGTACGCGATGATCAGCGCAGCCGCCGCCAACGGCTGGATCGACCTGCGGTCCTCGGTCCTGGAGTCGCTGGTCGGCATTCGGCGCGCCGGCGCCGACATCGTCCTCACGTACTGGGCGACGGACGTCGCGGGCTGGCTGCGGTGAACCCACTCAACCCGCACGACCCGAAGAACCCCTACCACCCGCAGTACCCGCCGCAGCAGGGTCCGGGGCCCGACGGGCCCGCACCCGAGCCGCAGGAGATGCCGCAGGACGTCGTCACCGGTTTCTGGCTGTGGACGGCCGCGCTGCCGCTGTCGGTGATCGGCTACGTCATCAACCTGCTGACGACGCCCGAGCGGGAGGTGTCGGGCTACGCGTACGCGGTGTCCGGCCTGATGCTGTTCATCATCGTGGTCCTGGTGGCCACGTTCCTGGTGCTGCTGCGCCAGCGCTACCGGTGGGCGCGCAGCATCCTCACCGGCGGGTCGGCGGCCACGATCCTGTACCTGACCACCAACCTGTTCGCCAACTACCACGGTGCGGCCGCGGCGCTGGGCTACGCGGTGTGCGGCATCGGCGGCGCCGTGCTGATCGGCGGCGGCGTGTACCTGCTGCACCGCCCCGATTCGAACGCCTACTTCGTCCGCTAACCACCCGCGAGCGGCCGTGTCTGTACGGCGGCGCGCCGCGCGAAGCGTGAATTTCGGGGCCGCTCGCGGGCGCCCAGGTCGACGTGAACGCACATGTGGCCCGCTAGGCTGGCCCGGATATGACTGAGCCCACGCCCTCCGCGCCCGCCCGACCGCAGGCCGTCACGGTCGCTTTCTGGTGCTGGGTGGTGGCCGCGGTGCTGCTGATGGTCGGCGGCATGTTGACCGCCACCGCGGAGGTGCCCGCCGCCTACCGTGGCCTGGTTCTGGGCTTCGGCGCCATCACCGCCCTCGCCGGCGCCGCCATGGCTTTTTCCGCCGGCCGGGCCCGCTCGGGGGACAACCGGTTTCGTCGGGCCGCGGTCGCGTTGTCCATGGCGATCGTGATCGTCGTCGGCCTTCTCGCGCTGCTGGGAGTGGCGCAGCTGCTGTCGTTGTTGGCGCTGCTGCCGTTGATCGGCGGGACGGTCTCGATCACCCGGCCGGCGGCGCAGACGTGGTTCGACGGAAAGGCCAACGCATGACGGACGCGCCGACTGACACCGACGCCGAGCAGATTCTCTTCCACGAGGTCGGTGCCAGCTGGTGGTGGTTGGCGCTCGGTCCGTTCTCCGGTGCCTCCATCGCGGCGATGCAGTTGTGGTCGGCGCACCGGGTGGACCCGTTGGTGCCGGTGGTGTTCCTCGTCCTGGTCACCGGGTTCCTGGGGTTGCAGGTCAAGGCGGCGCGGCTGCACACCTCGGTCGAGCTGACGCCCGAGTACCTGCGGCAAGGCACCGAGTCCGTGCGGGTCGCGGACATGATCGGGATGTTCCCGGAGGCCAGAGGCGCTGACGTGCCCCGCTGGCAGTCGTACCGGGCGTTCGGGGAGCTCACGGGCGTTCCGCGCGGCCGCACCGGGATCGGCGTCAAGCTGACCGGTGAGCGCAGCGGGCAGGCCTGGGCGCGGCGCCATCGCGGGTTGCGGGCCCAGCTGGAGGCGTTGGGTGTGCGCGAACTCGGCGAGGACAACGACGAATGAGCCGCGACAAGATCGTGGCCGCCGGTGCGCTCGTGGTCGCGGTGCTGGCGGCCGTCGGCGCCGTGGTGAGTTGGCTGGCCGCGTCGTCGATCGCCGACGTCGCGCCGGTGATTCCCGGCGAGCCGGTGAAGACGTCGGTGCTCTATGACCCGTCGCTCATCACGCTGTCCTTGTTGCTGGCGGCCTTGGCCGGGGTGCTCGCCGTAGTAGGTACCGCGAGGTGGCGGCGCGCCAAGTAGTGTGTCGCCCATGTCTTTTTCGCTGGAACTGTCTGCCGACGTCTGCCAGGTCCGGGACTGGGTTCACGAGTTCGCTGCAGACGTGATCCGTCCCGCCGCCGAAGAGTGGGACGAGCGCGAAGAGACGCCCTGGCCGATCCTCCAGGAGGCGGCCAAGGTCGGCCTGTACTCCATGGAGTTCTTTGCTGCTCAGACTGCCGAGGAGACCGGGCTCGGCATGCCCGTCGCCGTCGAAGAGCTGTTCTGGGGCGACGCCGGAATTTCGATGTCGATCATGGGCACCGGTCTGGCTGCCGCGTCACTGGCGGCCAACGGCACCATGGAACAGCTGGGTGAGTGGCTGCCCCAGATGTACGGCGACATCAACGATCCCAAGCTGGCCGCGTTCTGTTCGTCGGAACCCGGTGCGGGATCGGATGTTTCGTCGATCATCACGCGGGCGCGGTACGACGAGGCCACCGACGAATGGGTACTCAACGGGACAAAGACCTGGGCCTCCAACGGCGGAATCGCCAACGTGCACATCGTCGTTGCCTCGGTTTACCCGGAATTGGGATCGCGTGGCCAGGCCAGCTTCATCATCCCGCCGGGCACCAAGGGCTTCAGTCAGGGACAGAAGTTCAAGAAGCACGGCATCCGGGCGTCGCACACCGCCGAGGTCGTGCTCGACGACGTCCGCTTGCCGGGCCGCCTGATCGTCGGCGGCCGAGAGAAGTTCGAGGAGCGGGTGGCCCGCACCCGTGAGGGCAAGAGCTCAGCGGGCCAGGTCGCGATGAAGACGTTCGAGCGGACGCGGCCGACCGTCGGGGCCATGGCGCTCGGGGTGTCCCGTGCGGCGTACGAGTACGCGCTCGGGTACGCACAGGAGCGCGAGCAGTTCGGTCGCAAGATCGGGGACTTCCAGGCCGTCGCGTTCAAGCTGGCCGACATGAAGTGCCGCATCGACGCGGCGCGGCTGCTGGTGTGGCGAGCCGGCTGGATGGCGCGCAACAACCTGCCGTTCGAGAACGCCGAGGGCTCCATGGCGAAGCTCGTCGCCAGCGAGACCGCGGTCTACGTGACCGACGAGGCCATCCAGATTCTGGGCGGCAACGGCTACACCCGCGACTACCCGGTGGAGCGGTGGCACCGCGACGCCAAGATCTTCACGATCTTCGAGGGCACCAGCGAGATTCAGCGGCTGGTGATGTCCCGCGCGATCACGGGGTTGCCGCTCAAATAGGAGTTGTTACAGAGTGCAAAATTTGTAACACTGTTCCGCATGACCGAACTTGCGGAACAGTCCGAGCTGGTCGACGGGGCGAGCGGAGCGACGGGGAAAGCCGACGCGCTGCCATTGGGGCCGGACTCGCTGGTGTGGAAGTACTTCGGCGACAACCGGATGTACCTGATCGGCCCGCGGCCGGCGGTGCTGCAGAACATGCTCGCCCAGCTGGGCCAGGGTGTGCTGGACCATTCGGTGTTCTTCGCGGACACCTCGGCGCGGATCAAGCGCTCCCTGCCGCCGATCTTCCGCACCGTCTACGGCACCGACGACGCCAACACCGGCACCCAGGTCCGCGACTTCCACCGCGAGATCAAAGGCGACATGCCCGACGGGAGCCGCTACCACGCGCTCGACCCGGAGACCTACTACTGGGCGCACGCGACGTTCGTCGAGCAGGTGCTCTATTTCGCGGACACCTTCGTCAAGCGGCTGACCGATGCCGAGAAGGAGCAGATCTACCTCGAGTCCAAGACCTGGTACCGCCGCTACGGCGTCAGTGACCGGCCCATGCCGGCCACCTACGCCGAATTCGAGGAGTACTGGGACCGGATGATCAACGAGGTCGCGGTGCCGCACAAGACGGCCCGGTACGGCGTCGGCTATGTGACCAAAGGCTTTCCGGCGCCCAAGGCCGTCAACCCGGCGGTGTGGCGCGTCATCGCGGTGGTGTTCAACCCCGTCGCGGCGTTCCTGACCACCGGTGGGCTCCCGCCGCGGGCGCGGGACCTGCTGGAGCTGCCCTGGTCCGACCG
Organism: Mycobacterium sp. ST-F2; assembly: GCF_001905655.1. Taxonomy (GTDB): domain Bacteria; phylum Actinomycetota; class Actinomycetes; order Mycobacteriales; family Mycobacteriaceae; genus Mycobacterium. Next base: position 63,705 of record NZ_JMHT01000023.1, on the reverse strand, counting down.
GCAGGAGCGCGCCTACCAGCTGTTCGCCGCTGCCTGGCGCACCAAGCCGGTGAACTGGGTGTGGGACCGGTTGCCGATGTCGGTGCGGTACAACAGCTTTGCGCAGAAGGGCTATGCGCGTGCCCGCTGACGCGACGGCCGCGATCCTCGACGCCGCGCTCGTCGAGTTCGAGCAGCACGGCTTCCGCCGCGTCGCGCTCGACGATGTGGCGCGCCGGGCCGGCGTCAGCCGCACCACCATCTACCGGCGGTTCGCGAACCGCGACGAGCTGGTGGCCGCCGTCGTCGAGCGCGAGAACGTCGTGCTGTTCGACGACATCGCGCGCGAGCTGAAAGAGGCTGGGCCGCAGTCGAATCTGTATGTCGAGGCGTTCACGCTGTCGATCCTGCGGTTCCGGCGGCACCGCGTCCTGAACCGGATGATGACCGACGAACCCGCGCTCGTCATCGAACTCATGCAGCGCCACTACGGCGCGGCGGTCGGCCGGATGGCGGCGGCGTTGCGTGTCATCTTCCCGGACGGGTTCGCCGACCGGATCGGCGAGCAGGCCGTCAACGACCTGGCCGACACCATCTTGCGCTACGCCGCGATGGTGCTGCTGTTGCCGAGCGTCGAGGCGCTCGACAGCGCCGAGGAGATCCGTGCTTTCGCCGCACGGCATTTCGTGCCGAGCCTGCCGCCCGCGCTGCAAGGACAGGCGGGCAAGCCGGCTGCGGAGTCGATGCGCTGACCGCGACCTAGTGCGCGACGGGCTTCTCGGCGCCCACGCCGGTCAGCGACCGCACCTCCATCTCGGCACTCCGCTCGGGGTCCCCGGTGTCGGACGACGTCAGTGTGCCGATGATGCCGAGCAGGAACGCCAGCGGGATGGACACGATGCCCGGGTTGGCCAGCGGGAAGAACGCGAAGTCCGCACCCGGGATCATCGCCGTCTTGCTGCCCGACACGGCGGGGGAGAACACGATCAGCACGATGGTCGAGATCAGGCCGCCGTACATGCTCCACAGCGCGCCGCGGGTGTTGAACCGCTTCCAGTACAGCGAGTACAGGATCGTGGGCAGGTTGGCCGCGGCCGCCACTGCGAACGCCAGGGCCACCAGGAACGCCACGTTCTGACCGTTGGCCAGGATGCCGAGCCCGATCGCGAACACGCCGAGCACGACCGCGGTGATCCGGGATACCCGCACCTGTTCGTCCTCGGTCACCTTGTGGGACTTGAGGACTGAGGCGTAGATGTCGTGCGCGAACGAGGCCGACGCCGTGATGGTCAGGCCGGCCACGACCGCGAGGATCGTCGCGAACGCCACCGCCGAGATGACCCCGAGCAGGATCACGCCGCCCAGTTCGAATGCCAGCAGCGGAGCCGCGGAGTTCACTCCACCGGCCGCCTTGAGGATCCGGTCCGGGCCCACCAGGGCGGCCGCGCCGTACCCGAGCACCAGCGTGAAGAGGTAGAAGGCACCGATCAGCGCGATCGCCCAAACCACCGACCGCCGAGCCTCTTTCGCGGTCGGCACGGTGTAGAAGCGCATCAGCACGTGCGGCAGGCCCGCGGTGCCCAGCACCAGCGCCAGGGCCAGCGACACGAAGTTGATCTTCGAGGTGAGCGAACCGCCGTACTGTGCGCCCGGGGCCAGGACGTCGCGGCTCGACACGCCCTTGGTGGTGGCGTGCGAGATCGCGGACTGCGCCGATCCGAGGATGTCGGAGAAGTTGAACCCGAACTTGCCGAGCACCATGACCGTCATCAGCGCGGCGCCCGTGATCAGCAGCACGGCTTTGATGATCTGCACCCACGTGGTGCCCTTCATGCCGCCGACCAGCACGTAGACGATCATCAGGACGCCGACGACGGCGATGACGATCGACTGGCCGCCGCGGCTCTTCACGTCGAGCAGCAGGGCGACGAGACCGCCCGCCCCGGCCATCTGGGCCAGCAGGTAGAACAGCGACACCGTCAGCGTCGAGGTGGCCGCCGCCAGCCGGACCGGGCGCTGCTTGAGTCGGAAGCTCAGTACGTCGGCCATGGTGAATCTGCCTGTGTTGCGCAGCAATTCGGCCACGAGCAGCAACGCCACCAGCCAGGCGACCAGGAAGCCGATGGAGTACAGGAAGCCGTCATAGCCGTAGACGGCGATGGCTCCGGCAATGCCGAGGAAGCTCGCGGCCGACAGGTAGTCGCCGGCGATGGCGATGCCGTTCTGCGGACCGGAGAAACCGCGGCCGCCGGTGAAGAACTCGTCGGCGGTGGCGTTGCGCTTGCTGGCCTTGATGACCACGACCATCGTCACGATGACGAACACACTGAAGATGCCGATGTTGGCGACGGGGTTGCCGACGGTCGCGGCGGCGAGAACGGTGGTGTGCATCAGGCGCCCTCGAGCTCGTCACGGATGGCGCTGGCCCGCGGGTCGAGCTCGCGGTTGGCGAAACGCACGTACAGCCCGGTGATGACGAACGTCGTCAGGAACTGGCCCAATCCGATCAACAGTCCGACGTTGATGTTGCCGAACACCCGGATGGCCATGAAGTCATGGGCGAAGGCCCCGAGTGCGACGTAGAGGCCGTACCACACCAGGAAGAACGCGGTCATCGGAAACACGAAGCGGCGCAGCCTGGTTCGCAATTCCTGGAACTCGGGGCTGGCTTGCATGGCGAGGAACTGCTCCCCGGTGGGGGCAACCCTCTCGGGACGGTCGGTTTCGGGCACCGATGGCTCCTGGCAGTTGGCTGTGAGGTGAATCGGGCATGAACCTAATTGAGAGCTGGGTCACCCGCGACCGGTATCGCGTTGTGTTCACCGAATTCGGCCTCGGAGTGCTGCGCTACGGTCGGCGGCAGCCACATCGAGAGAAGGACTCAGGGATGACCAGCGAGCCAGGTTCGGCGTTCGACGCCGGGATCACCACCCGCCGCCAGGTGATGGGCGACGAGTTCGTCGACCGCGCGCTGGCCCGCACCAGCGGCACCGAGTCGGAGCCGATCCAGCGCTTCGTCACCGAGCACGTCTGGGACGCGGTGTGGAACCGGCCGGGGCTGAGCCGCCGCGACCGCAGCCTGCTCAACCTCGGCATGCTGACCGCGCTGCGCGCCCACGAGGAACTCGCCGGCCACGTGCGGGGCGGCCTCAACAACGGCCTCACCCGCGAGGAGATCGTCGAGGCGATCATCCACGCCACGGGCTACTGCGGCGCGCCCGCGGCGCTGAGCGCGATGCGCGTGGTGCAGCAGGTACTGGACGAAACGCGCTAGGCCCGGCGCAACAGCACCGCCTGCTCGAAAGGCAAGCGCGGGAACACCTTACGTAGCGCTCCGGTGACGAGCGGGGCCGCTTCTTCCTTGCTCACCACCCGCGGGTCGACGACGTCGTAAGTCTGGCCGCGCCGGGTGAGCTTGCCGCCGCCGGACTTCGTGATGTTCTTGAGCCAGTCGCGGTCGGGGCCGTAGGTCAGCAGGATGGCGAAGCCGTCGGCGGTGGTGAACACCGTGAGCGGCGTGCGGAACGTCTTGCGGGACTTGCGCCCGACGTGCTCGAGGATGACGAACGTCGGCGCGCGGCCGGCCCACAGCCGTTGGATGGGGTTGGTGACTCGACGGTTGAACCGGGCGACCGACTGCGGAATCTGCATGTCCCCATCGTGCGCCATCGTGGTTGGGGCGGCCAGGGAAGCGAGTAAAGTTACCGACCGGTAGCGGCGACGACGCTGTGTCGCACACCAGCCCGTAACCCGCTGATTCATCTCCGAGGAGGAATGCATGCCTGCGCCCGCCAACGCTGACGCCCGCCGGATCTATGACCTGGAGCGCAGCCGCGTATTCCACTCGTGGTCGGCCCAGGGGAAGCTCGACCCGATGGTTTTCACCGGCGCCGAGGGTAGCTACCTCATCGACGGTGACGGCAACCGTCTCCTCGACTTCTCGAGCCAGCTCGTCTACACCAACATCGGCCACCAGCACCCCAAGGTCGTCGCCGCCATCGCCGAGCAGGCCGCCAAGCTGTGCACCATCGCGCCGCAGCATGCCAACGAGGCCCGCGCCACGGCCGCCGACCTGATCTGCCAGGTCGCCCCCGAGGGCTTCAACCGGGTGTTCTTCACCAACGGTGGCGCCGACGCCGTCGAGCACGCCATCCGCATGGCCCGCGTGTACACCGGCCGCTACAAGACGTTGTCGACCTACCGCAGCTACCACGGCGGCACCGCGCTGACGGTCAACCTCACCGGCGACGTCCGCCGCTGGGGCAACGACTACGGCACCGAGGGCACCACGCACTTCTTCGGCCCGTTCCTGTACCGCAGCCAGTTCAATTCGCTGACGCAGGAGGAAGAGTCCGAGCGCGCCCTGGCGCACCTGCGGTCGGTCATCGAGTTCGAAGGCCCGAGCGCGTTCGCCGCGATCATCCTCGAGTCGGTGCCCGGCACCGTCGGCATCATGCCGCCGCCGCCCGGCTACCTGCAGGGCGTGCGCGAGCTGTGCGACCAGTACGGCATCGTGATGATCCTCGACGAGGTCATGGCCGGTTTCGGCCGCACCGGCAAGTGGTTCGCGCTCGACAACTACAACGTCACCCCGGACCTCATCACGTTCGCCAAGGGCGTCAACTCCGGCTACGTCCCGCTCGGCGGCGTCATCGTCAGCGACAAGATCCTCGAGCGCTTCCTGGACCAGCCGTACGGCGGCGGCCTCACCTACTCGGGCCACCCGCTGGCGTGTGCGGCGTCCGTCGCGACCATCACGGCGATGCACGACGAGAAGATCGTCGAGAACGCCGAGCTGATCGGCACCGACGTGTTCGGTCCGGGCCTGGCGGCGCTGGCCGACAAGCACGACATCATCGGTGACGTCCGCGGTCTGGGCGTGTTCTGGGCCGTCGAACTGGTCAAGGACCGCGCCACCAAGGAGCCGCTGGCGCCGTACGGCGGTTCGTCGCCCGAGATGGGTGCCATCAACGCGCGGGCCAAGCAGAACGGCCTGTTGCTGTTCATGAACTACAACCGCTTCCACCTGGTGCCGCCGTGCAACATCAGCATCGACGACGCCAAGCGCGGGCTGGACATTCTGGACGATGCGCTGAGCGCGGTATAGCCATACGCTTTGGCGCATGGCCTACCTCAAGCCGCCGTGGTTCGTCGTCCATGTCTTCAACCCGATCGCGCGGCTGACCGGTATCGGTGGCAGCCAGACCCTGACGGTCACCCGAAGCTCGAACCATGTGCCACAGCGCATCCCGGTCGTCGTGCCGGAGGTGGCTGGGGTGAAGTACCTGGTGTCGACGCGTGGCGAGTCGGCGTGGGTGAAGAACGTCCGGGAGAACCCGGTGGTGGCGCTCGGCAAGAAGAACTACCTGGCCAGTGAGGTACCGGTGGCGGACCGGGCGCCGATCATCGCGGCGTACCGGCCGCTGGCGGGCAAGGTCGTCGAGCAGTACTGGCGCGAGCTGCCCGACGACGCCGACCACCCGGTCTTCAAGCTGACGCCGCAGAACTAGCGGACGTACCGCGACGGTGCACACAGATCGCCTTCCCGGCTGTTCTGGCGCTCTGGCGGCACGTTGGGGGAGACGTCGGCGTGTCGGCTCAGGCGTGTCGTATCTCTGATGACACGTGCGATCTCAGCCCGTCAACTTTCCTTGACGTCAAGGAAAGTTGACGGCTCCGGGCGAAAGGTGTCGGGGGAGAGCCTCACAGGAGTGGCCCGTGTGGCTGGTGGGGTAGCCCGTGGGTTGCCCGCTGTCGACATTGACCAATTGGCTGCTCGGGCGTCCTGTCGAGCGACCATTTCGCCCATCTCGGCTGTCACCGGCCGCGGACCCACGCCAACGTGAGCCAGCTCCTACACCCTGTAGTTGGTCCATTCGCGCGCGGCTGGGACACTGGTGGCCATGCGCTCTACCGACGTCTCCGCGAAACTGTTCGCCGACGCGTCGACCGTGATCCCCGGCGGGGTCAACTCGCCTGTGCGGGCCTTCAGCTCGGTCGGCGGTACCCCTCGCTTCATCACCTCGGCCAATGGCTACTGGCTGACCGACGCCGACGGCAACCGGTACGTCGACCTGGTGTGCTCGTGGGGGCCGATGATCCTGGGCCACGCCCACCCGGCCGTCGTCGAAGCGGTGCAGACCACGGCCGTCAACGGCCTGTCGTTCGGCGCCCCGACGCCCGCCGAGACCGAGCTGGCGCGCGAGATCATCGACCGGGTCGCGCCCGTCGAGCGCATCCGCTTCGTGAACTCGGGCACCGAGGCCACCATGAGTGCCATCCGGCTGGCCCGCGGCTTCACCGGCCGGCCCAAGATCATCAAGTTCTCCGGCTGCTACCACGGCCACAGCGACGCCCTGCTGGCCGACGCCGGCTCCGGCATCGCGACGCTGGGGCTGCCGTCGTCGCCGGGCGTCACCGGGGCGGCCGCCGCCGACACCATCGTGCTGCCGTACAACGACGTCGAGGCGGTGCGCCAGGCCTTCGCCGCGGCCGGTGACCAGATCGCCTGCGTCATCACCGAGGCCAGCCCCGGCAACATGGGCACCGTCCCGCCGGCCGCGGGCTACAACGCCGCGCTGCGGCAGATCACCGCCGAGCACGGCGCGCTGCTCATCATCGACGAGGTGATGACGGGCTTCCGCGTCAGCCGTGGCGGCTGGTACGGACTCGATCCCGTCGCCGCCGACCTGTTCACGTTCGGCAAGGTGATGAGCGGTGGCCTGCCGGCCGCCGCGTTCGGTGGCCGCGCCGAGGTGATGGAACGCCTCGCCCCGCTGGGCCCCGTTTACCAGGCCGGGACGCTGGCGGGGAACCCGGTCGCTATGGCCGCGGGCCTGGCCACGCTGCGCGCCGCCGACGACGCCGTCTACCGTGCCCTCGATGCCAACGCCGACCGGCTGTCCGGGCTGCTGTCCGACGCGCTCACCGAAGCCTCTGTGGCGCACCGGATTTCGCGTGCCGGAAACTTCCTGACGGTGTTCTTCGGCGACGCGCCCGTCACCGACTTCGCATCCGCCAAGGCGACCGAGACCTGGCGCTACCCGGCGTTCTTCCACGCCCTGCTCGACGCCGGGATCTACCCGCCGTGCAGTGCCTTCGAAACCTGGTTCGTCTCGGCCGCACTCGACGACGCTGCGTTCGACCGGATCGCCGACGCGCTGCCCCCTGCCGCGCAGGCCGCCGCCCAAGCTCAGGAGCCCGCATGACCGACAAGACGATCGTGCACGTGATGCGGCACGGCGAGGTCCACAACCCGGACAAGATCCTCTACGGCCGCAAGCCCAATTTTCATCTGTCCGAGCGTGGGCAGGCACAGGCCGCGGCGGTCGCCGGCTGGCTGGCCGAGCGCGACATCGTCTACGTCGTTGCTTCGCCGCTGGAGCGCGCGCAGGAGACGGCGACGCCCATCGCGGCCCGGCACGGACTGCCCATCGACACCGATCCCGAGCTCATCGAGTCGACGAATGTGTTTGAGGGACAGCGCGTCTCGCCGGGTGACGGTGCCCTGCGCGACCCGCGGAACTGGTGGCACCTGCGCGACCCCAAGACCCCGTCGTGGGGCGAGCCGTACAAGCACATCGCGGCGCGCATGACGGCCGCGGTGGACCGCGCCCGGATCAAGGGCATGGGGCACGAGGCGGTGTGCGTCAGCCATCAGCTGCCGGTGGAGACGCTGCGCCGCGCGATGCTCGGCAAGAACCTGCACCACTTCCCGACCAAGCGGATGTGCAACCTGGCGTCGGTGACGTCGTTCTACTTCCATGGCGACCAGATGGTCGGCTGGGGATATTCGGAGCTGGCCGGACAGTGACTTCGCTGGTGGCCCGTGCCGGGGCAGTGATGGCGGCCGTCCTGACGACGGCCGTGCTGCTCGTCGGCTGCTCCACCGGTGACGACGCCGTCGCGCAGGGCGGCACCTTCGAGTTCGTGGCGCCGGGCGGCAAGACCGACATCTTCTACGACCCGCCGGCGAACCGCGGCAAGCCGGGTGCGGTGCGCGGTCCGTCGCTCACGGATCCGTCGAAAACCTTGTCCCTGGAAGACTTTTCCAGCCAGGTCGTGGTGATCAACGTGTGGGGTCAGTGGTGTGGCCCGTGCCGCTCGGAGATCGCCGAGCTGGAGAAGGTGTACGAGCAGACCAAGGCGCAGGGCGTCGCGTTCCTCGGCATCGACGTGCGCGACAACAACCGGCAGGCCGCCGTTGACTTCGTCGTCGACCACAAGGTGACGTTCCCGTCCATCTACGACCCGGCGATGCGCACCATGATCGCGTTCGGCGGCAAGTACCCGACGACGGTCATCCCGTCGACGCTGGTGCTCGACCGTCAGCACCGGGTGGCCGCGGTGTTCCTGCGGGAACTGCTGGCCGAGGACCTCAAGCCCGTCGTCGAGCGGCTCGCCAAAGAGGGCAAGGCATGACCGGATTCGCCGAAACCGCAGCCGCCGGACCGCTGTTGGTGGCGCTCGGGGTGAGCGTGCTGGCCGGACTGGTGTCGTTCGCCTCGCCGTGCGTGGTGCCGCTGGTCCCCGGGTACCTGTCGTATCTGGCTGCGGTGGTCGGTGTGGATGACGCTGAGGGGACAACAAAAGTGCGTACCGCGCGCTGGCGTGTGGCCGGCGCCGCGGCGCTGTTCGTCGCGGGCTTCACCGCGGTGTTCCTCATGGGCGCGGTCGCGGTGCTCGGCCTGACCACGACGCTCATCGCCAATCAGCTTCTGCTGCAACGCATCGGCGGCGTCATCACGGTGCTGATGGGCCTGGTGTTCATCGGACTGGTGCCGGCGTTGCAGCGTCAGGTGCGGTTCACGCCGCGCCAGGTGTCGACGGTCGTCGGCGCGCCCTTGCTGGGTGCGGTGTTCGGGCTGGGGTGGACGCCGTGCCTGGGCCCGACGCTCACCGGCGTCATCGCGGTGGCCTCGGCCAGTGACGGCGCCAGCGTCGCCCGCGGCGTCGCGCTGGTGATCGCGTACTGCCTGGGTCTCGGAATTCCGTTCGTGCTGTTGGCCTTCGGGTCGGCCCGCGCGGTGCAGGGCCTGGGCTGGCTGCGCCGGCACACCCGCGCCATCCAGATTTTCGGCGGTCTGCTGCTGATCGTCGTCGGCACCGCGCTCGTCACGGGCGTGTGGAACGACTTCACCTCGTGGGTGCGCGACGCCTTCGTCAGCAACGTGAGGCTCCCGATCTGATGGCACGGGTTTTCGCGCTGTTCCGCAACACCTGGCGGACGCTGACGTCGATGGGCACCGCGCTGGTGCTGCTGTTCCTGCTGGCGCTTGGCGCCATCCCGGGCGCGCTGCTGCCGCAGCGTTCGCTCAACGCCGGCAAGGTCGACGAGTACCTGGCGCAGCATCCGACGATCGGGCCGTGGCTCGACAAGGTGCAGGCGTTCTCGGTGTTCTCGAGCTTCTGGTTCACCTCGATCTACGTGCTGCTGTTCATCTCGCTCGTGGGCTGTCTGACGCCGCGCATGATCGAGCACGTCCGCAGCCTGCGCGCCGTGCCGGTACCCGCGCCGCGGAACCTGGCACGGCTGCCCAAGCACGCCGAAGCCGCCGTCCCCGGCGAGCCCGACGCCGTCGCCGACCGGATGGCCGCCCGGCTCAAGGGCTGGCGCCAGACCACCCGCACACTGGACGACGGCGCGCGCGAGATTTCGGCAGAGAAGGGCTACCTGCGCGAGTTCGGCAACATCGTCTTCCACTTCTCGCTGCTGGGCCTGCTGGTGGCCATCGCGTTCGGCAAGATGTTCGGTTACGAGGGCAACGTCATCGTCATCGCCGACGGCGGGCCCGGGTTCTGCTCGGCGTCGCCGGCCGCGTTCGACTCGTTCCGTGCCGGCAACGTCGTCGACGGCACGTCGCTGCACCCCAGCTGCCTGCGCGTACACGACTTCGACGCCCGGTACCTGCCCAGCGGGCAGGCCACGGCCTTCGCGGCGAACATCGACTACCAGGAGGGCGCCGACCTGGTCAGCGGCACCTGGCGGCCGTACCGGCTGGAGGTCAACCACCCGCTGCGGATCGGCGGCGAACGCATCTACCTGCAGGGGCACGGCTACGCGCCGACCTTCACCGTCACGTTCCCGAACGGCCAGACCCGCACGTCGACAGTGCAGTGGAAGCCCGAGAACGCGCTGACACTGCTGTCCTCGGGCGTCGCGCGCATCGACCCGCCGGGCGGCAGCTACCCCGACGACCGCGAGCGGCGCAAGCATCAGATCGCCATCCAGGGGCTGTTCGCCCCGACCGCCGAGCTCGACGGCAAGCTGCTGTCCTCGAGCTTCCCGGCGATGAACGCGCCCGCGGTGGCCATCGACATCTACCGCGGCGACAGCGGCCTGGACAGCGGTAAGCCGCAGTCATTGTTCTCGCTGGACCCCAGCCTCATCGAGCAGAAGCGGCTCACCAAGCAGGCGCGCGTCAACCTCAAGGCCGGCGAGCAGACCAAGCTGGACGACGGCACCGTCATCAAGTTCGACGGCGCCGTGCCGTTCATCAACGTGCAGGTGTCGCACGACCCGGCGCAGGTGTGGGTGCTGGTGTTCGCGCTGACGATGATGGCGGGGCTGCTGGTGTCGTTGGTGGTGCGCCGCCGCCGCATTTGGATTCGGATCGTGTCGGCCGGGCCGGGTACCGTCGACGTCGAGCTCGGCGGCCTGGCCCGCACGGACAACTCGGGGTGGGGCGACGAGTTCGAGAAGCTCACTGAGCGGTTGATTGAGGACAAGCGATGAATACAGAGCACATCGACATCGACCTGGCCCGGTACTCGGACTGGGCCTTCACCACGTCGGTCGTGGTGCTGGTCGGTGCCCTGCTGCTGCTCGCGGTCGAGTTGGCGTACAGCCGGGGCCGCAAGGTCGAGAGTCGGGAACTGGTCGGGGTGGGCGCCGACAGCATGACGCCGGGCGTCGTGATCGACGACCCGACGCGCACGGCCGACGAGCGCATCGGCCGGGTCGGCCTGGCCCTCGTGTACGTCGGCATCGCGATGCTGTTCGCGTGCATCGTGCTGCGCGGCCTGGCCACCACGCGCGTGCCGTGGGGCAACATGTACGAGTTCATCAACCTGACCAGCTTCTGCGGGCTGATCGCGGCGGCAGTCGTCCTGCGCAAGCCGCAGTTCCGCGCGCTGTGGGTTTTCGTGCTGGTGCCCGAGCTGATCCTGCTGTCGGTGTCGGGGAAGTGGCTGTACACCAACGCCGCGCCCGTGATGCCCGCGCTGCAGTCGTACTGGCTGCCCATCCACGTCTCGGTGGTCAGCATCGGTTCCGGCGTGTTCCTGGTCGCCGGCGTCGCCAGCATCCTGTTCCTGCTGAAGATGTCGCCGCTGGCCGTGCAGGACAACGGCTTTGGTCGCATGATCCAGCGCCTGCCCGATGCCCAGACCCTGGACCGCATCGCCTACCGCACCACGATCTTCGCGTTCCCGATCTTCGGGTTCGGCGTCATCTTCGGCGCCATCTGGGCCGAGGAGGCGTGGGGCCGCTACTGGGGCTGGGACCCCAAGGAGACGGTGTCGTTCGTCGCCTGGGTCGTCTACGCCGCGTACCTGCACGCCCGGTCCACCGCGGGCTGGCGTGACAAGAAGGCGGCATGGATCAACGTCGTCGGCTTCGTGGCGATGGTGTTCAACCTGTTCTTCATCAACCTGGTGACGGTCGGCCTGCACTCGTACGCCGGCGTCGGCTGAGCCGACAGATCAGATACCGCGGGTGACCATGACTTCTTTCCGCGCCCAGGGCCGGTTCAAGGACCCGGCCGATCCCGTCGCTGCCGCGACGCCCACCGCGGCGCCGGAGGCCCGCATCGTCATCGCGCATGCGGTGACGCCTGTCGTGGCGCCGACGCCCGCGAAGCCGCGGAGTCTGGACCCTGCCACGGTCGCGCTGCTGAGCCGGCCGAGCCGTGCGCCGTCGTCCGGCTGGCGCAAGGCGCTGTACTACGCGACGGGCACGCTGCTCAACCCCGGCGACAGTCCCCAGACCCTGCACCGCGCCCGGCTGACGGCGCAGATCAACCGCCCGCTGCGGGACTGCTACCGGATCGCGGTGCTGTCCCTGAAGGGCGGCGTGGGTAAGACGACCATCACCGCGACGCTGGGTGCGACGTTCGCGTCGATCCGCGGCGACCGGGTCATCGCGGTGGACGCGAACCCGGACCGCGGCACGCTCAGCCAGAAGGTGCCGCTGGAGACGCCGGCGACCGTCCGCCATCTGCTGCGCGACGCCGAGGGCATCTCAAGCTACAGCGACGTCCGCAACTACACCTCGCGCGGTGAGAGCCAGCTCGAGGTGCTGGCGTCGGAGAGCGACCCGGCGGTGTCGGAGGCGTTCAGCTCGCAGGACTACGCCCGCACGCTGGCGGTGCTGCAGCCGTACTACCGCCTGGTGCTCACGGACTGCGGCACCGGCATGCTGCACTCGGCGATGGGCGCGGTGCTCGCGCACGCCGACGTGCTCGTCGTGATCAGTTCAGGCTCGGTCGACGGGGCCCGCAGCGCCGCGGCGACGCTCGACTGGCTCGATGCCCACGGTCATCAGGAGCTGGTGCGCAACGCCGTCGCGGTGGTCAACGCGGTGCGGCCGCGCTCCGGCAAGGTCGATCTGCGCAAGGTGGTCGACCACTTCGGCCGCCGGTGCCGGGCAGTGCAGGTGGTGCCGTTCGATCCGCACCTGGAAGAGGGGGCCGAGGTCAGTCTGGACCGGCTCCGGCCGGACACCAGGGATGCGTTGCTGGAATTGGCCGTGGCAGTCGCCGACGGATTTCCGCTGTCGCTGTAGAGCGTCGCTAGGAACCGAGGCGACGCAGGAATTCCGGATCGTCGTCCGGGCCGATGACGCGCGTGGTCGGGCGCCCGGCGGTGGCGCGGGTGGCGCGCCAGCCGACGTAGGCCAACAGCGCCAGCAGCGTGATCAGGAGCAGGAACTGCACGTAAAACCTCCTTTATTCGAATATACGCGTCCGTCGGTAAACTCGTGCGGTGTCTGATGCGCCCGCCACCCCGTCCATGCCACGTTTGCTGCTCGACGTTTTTCTGTACGCGCTCGCCCGCCTGCTGCTGGTAGCGGCGATTGCCGGCGCGATCTTCGGTGTCGTCGCGTTGCTGGGCATCCGTGATTTCCCGGCCATGGTGGCGCTGCTGTTCGCGCTGGTTCTCGGCATGCCGCTGGGCATCTGGCTCTTCGCGCCGCTGCGCCGCCGGGCCACCGCCGGGATCGCCGCCGTCGACGAGCGCCGTCGCGCCGAGCGCGAGCAGCTGCGGTCCCGCTTGCACGGCGAGGACTCCTCGGGCGACTGACGCCGCCGCGGCGCTAGTGCGTGATCACCAGCACCGCGGTGATCAGGGCGGCCCACACCAGCATCGTCAGCCCGGTGTCCTTGAGCACGGGGATCAGCTCGCGGCCGCCCAGGCCGGATCGCACCGGCTTGGCCGCGCGGACCGCCAGCGGCGCCGCCGCGAAGCCGACCAGGCACCAGGGAGTCGCGAGCGTCAGGACCGCCGTCAGCACGAACGGCAGCAGCGTCAGCACCTGGAACAACTGCCGGGTGCGGGCATCGCCGAGCCGCACCGCGAGCGTGATCTTGCCCGACAGCTGGTCGGTCGGGATGTCGCGCAGGTTGTTGGCCACCAGCACCGCCGACGACAACGACCCGATCGCGATGGCGAGCACGAGTCCCACCCAGTCGACCCGCAGCGCCTGCGTGTACTGCGTGCCCAGCACGGCGACCAGCCCGAAGAACACGAACACCGCGACCTCGCCGAGCCCGCGATAGCCGTAGGGGTTGGTACCACCGGTGTACAGCCAGGCGCCGGCGATGCACGCCGCGCCGACGGCGATCAGCCACGGCTGACTCACCAGGGCCAGCGCCAGGCCGGCACCCGCGCCGATCGACAGGCTGATCACGGCCGCCGCCAGCACCGCCTGCGGTGACGCCAACTTGGCGCCGACCAGCCGGACCGGCCCGGACCGGTCGTCATCGGTGCCGCGGATGCCGTCGGAGTAGTCGTTGGCGTAGTTGACACCGATGATCAGCGAGATCGAAACCACAAGGGCCAGAGCCGCTTTCCACCACACCTCACCGCCGACCCAGGCGGCGGCACCGGTGCCTGCCAGCACGGGGGCGACGGCATTCGGGAGGGTCCGCGGTCGGGCGCCCTCTATCCACTGCGAAAGACTGGCCACGCGCGCAATCGTCCCACGCCCCTACACTTATCGGCATGAAGGATCGGCTCAGCAAGAACGAGATTCGCAAAGACGTCGTGCAGGAATCCGTCGAAGCCGTCGCAGGCACGGTCGGCGAGGTCATGAACATCGTCGTCACCGCCGTCAAGGACGTGGCGAGCTCCATCGGCTCCCTGGCCACCGACGCATTCGAGATCCGCGACAGCGCCCGGCGCGCCCGCGCGGAGCTGGAACTGGACGAGGAGGACGTCGAGGACACCGACGAGGCGGACGCGGACGTGCCCGCCCCGACGCCCGTCACGGCCGTGACACCGGAGGCAGCGGAAGCCCCCAAGACCGACGCCGAATAACGGATGCTGGGAGTCATCGGCGGTAGCGGCTTCTACACGTTCTTCGGGGACGACGCGCGCACCGTCAGCGTCGACACGCCTTACGGCACGCCGAGTGCGCCGATCACCATCGGGGCCGTCGGCGGGCACGAGGTGGCGTTCCTGCCGCGGCACGGGCTGAAGCACGAGTACTCGCCACACACGGTGCCGTACCGGGCCAACATGTGGGCGCTGCGCAAGCTCGGGGTGCGGCGGATTTTCGCGCCGTGTGCCGTCGGCAGCCTGACGACGGACCTGGGCCCCGGTGCGGTGGTCGTGCCTGACCAGTTGGTGGACCGCACCCGTGGCCGCGAGGACACCTACTTCGACGCCGGCGGCATCCACGTCGGCTTCGCCGATCCGTACTGTCCGACACTGCGCGCCGTGGCGGTCGGGCAGCCGGGCGTCGTCGACGGCGGCACCATGGTGGTCATCCAGGGGCCGCGCTTCTCCACCCGCGCCGAGAGCCAGTGGTTCGCGACCCAGGGGTTCACGTTGGTGAACATGACCGGCTACCCCGAGGCGGTGCTGGCCCGTGAACTCGAGATATGTTATGCGGCAATCGCTTTGGTGACCGATCTGGATGCGGGCGTCGAGGCGGGGGCCGGCGTCACCACGGTCGACGTGTTCGCGGAGTTCGAGCGGAACACCCCGATGTTCAAGGCGCTGGTGCAGCAGGCCCTTTCGACCGTCCCGGCCGACCGGACGTGCACCCACTGTCTCGCCCATACCGGGGTGACGCTGCCGTTTGAACTGCCCTGATCGGACCAGCTCTTGACACCCGTCAAGTCGGGGTGGCAGAACTGACGGGGTGACTTCCCGCATCTGCGAACAGCTCGGCATCGACTTCCCGCTCTTCGCCTTCAGCCATTGCCGCGACGTCGTCGCCGCGGTCACCAACGCCGGCGGTTTCGGCGTGCTCGGTGCGACGGCGTACACGCCCGAGCAGCTCGACCGGGAACTCGCCTGGATCGACGACCACGTCGGCGGCCGGCCCTACGGCGCGGACATCATCGTGCCGGCGAAATTCGAGGGCAAGGGCGAGAACCTGTCCGACGGCCAGCTGGCCGACCGAATCCCTTCGGAATACCGGGAATTCGTCACCCAGCTGCTCGTCGACCATGGCATCGAGCCCGAGGAACGCGTCCGTACCGGCGGATCGGTGCTGTCCGGCAACACCGGGCATGACCTGCTCGACGTGGCGTTGAGCCACCCCATCAAGCTGATCGCCAATGCCCTTGGGGTACCGCCGGATTACATGATCGAGGCCGGCCGCGAGCGGGGGATCCCGGTGGCCGCGCTCGTCGGCGCCAAGGAGCACGCCATCAAGCAGGTGGCGGCCGGGGTGGACGTCATCGTCGCGCAGGGCACCGAGGCCGGCGGGCACTGCGGCGAGGTGTCGACGCTCGTCGTCGTACCGGAAGTGATCGAGGCCATTGATGATTCGGTTCCGGTACTGGCGGCGGGTGGCATCGTCACCGGGCGACAGATGGCCGCGGCGGTCGCGCTGGGCGCCGCCGGGGCCTGGACCGGTTCGGTGTGGCTGACCACCGAGGAGGCCGAGACCGCGCCGGCCACCAAGCAGAAGATGCTCGCTGCCACGTCACGGGACACCGTACGGTCGGCAGGACGCACCGGTAAGCCTGCGCGTCAACTGGTTTCGGACTGGACGGATGCCTGGGCGCCGAATGCCGGTGGCCGCAAACCGCTTCCGCTGCCGCTGCAGAACATGCTGAGCGAGCCGGTGATCCGGCGTATCGACCGGCTGGCCGAGCAGGGCCATCCGGGTGCCCAGCAGCTGGCGACCTACTTCGTCGGCCAGGGCGTCGGCCTGATGAACAAGGTCAAGCCCGCCCGCGAGGTCGTCCGCGAGTTCATCGAGGACTACCTCGCCGCCACCGAGCGCCTGAACCGCTCGTTGCCCTAGGGATTTGTGCACGATTTTCCGCGCCGGCCGCGGATTTTCGTGCACAAATCACAGGGCTACGGCTCGATGGCGCGGCGGCCCTCACGGAGCTGACGGCGCTCGTCGGCAGCGTCGATGATCGTGGTGTCGCTGCCGTCGAGAGCGGTGTACGGGTCGACGCCGCGCAGCGGCGTGGTCGGGGCGAACGTCGCGTTCATCTGCGGTGCGGCCCACTGGGGTTCGACGCGCGGGTGCATGCCCTGACCCGGCCCCAGCGCCTGACCCTGGTCACGCGGGCCCGACGACTGCTCGTGCTCGCTCTCGCTCACGGTGGTCCGGGAGGTGCGCCGCAGCGTGAAGGTGATCTCCTCGAACTCCTCGATGACCTTCTGTGCCGAGCGCAGCTGCTGCACCGAGGTGTCGATGACGCGGTCCACCACCGGTGCCACGGGCGCCACCAGCGGACGCAGCAGGCGGGCCGCCACCTTGGTGAGGTCGGGCAGCTGCGGCAGCGTCAGGCCACCGGCGGGCTGTGACGACGCCGGCACGGGCAGGTTCTCGGCGGGCTTGTCGTCGACCGGGACGAGTTCGGCCGTCGGGGTCGGTTCGGCCGGCGCGCCGGCCGGTTCGGGCTCCGGCGCCGGCGGCGCGGCGCTCAACGAACGGCGCTGCGGATCCGGGAACGCCATGAGTTCGTCCCAGTCCGAGTACATGGGCTGCGGCTGCGAGTCGGCGGGCCGCAGCACCTCGGCCGTCGGCCCCGCGAGCGCCGGCTGTGCCGGCTCACCGGTCAGCGCCTCGGCGACCCGCTGGCGGTGGTATTCGCGGTTGATCTCGGCGTCGCTTTCCAGGGCCAGGCGCATGGCGGCCAGCTGGTGTTCGGCCTTGAGGATCTCGGCTTCGGCCCGCACCTCGGCCTGTTTGACGGCGATGGCGGTCTCGGCGCGCAGCTCGGCCCGCAGCCGGGACTCGTCGTGACGCTCGCGCAGCGTCCGGTCCTGCCGGGCGTGCAGCAGCATCGGGAGCAGGTACAGCAGGACGCAGACGCCGATCACGGCGATGCGCGCCACCAGAGCGGCGGGCGTCTCGACGGTGTAGCCGTTCATCGCGACCCAGCGGGCGCCGAAGCCACGGTCCGCGCCGGCGCCGGCCGTGTCGCGCGCGGCGGTGACGGCGTGCTCGGCACCGGCGATCCGCGCGTCGAGGCTCGGGGCCTGCTCGTTGCGGGCCGCCAGCGCGGCGTCGAGCTCACGCTGGTCGTGTTCGAGGATGTCCTGGGTGTTCTGGGTGATCTGGCCGTCACCGGGCACCCCGGTGACCGGCTGCTGGGCGCAGGCCGGCGTCGGGTGGTACTCGCAGCGGGCCACGACCTGGGCGTCGTCCCGACGCTGGCGGGCGGAGTCGACGGCCGCGTCGAGCGCGCCGCGGTTGGTGCGCAGCGCGTCCAACTGGCCCTGTGCGGCGGCGACCGCCGGCGTGCCCGCGGCGCGGGCCGCGGCCTCGGCGTCCATGCGCTGGGTGATGGCATTGCTGAACAGCGTCATCGCGGCCAGTTCGCCGACGAGGAGGCCGATCGCGACGGCCAGGGCCACCCGCACGCCGGTGCCGCGGGCGCTGGCGACGGTGCTGCGGATGGCCACGACCACCAGCGCACCGAAAATCAGGGTCACGGGCAGCACGACGGCCAGTGGCAGACCGGTGGACGGGGTCGCGACGGCGGCGGCGACGAGCCAGGCCAGCACGCCTCCCGACCAGGTCAGGGCGGTCACCGCAGGGTGGTTGTCAGGCTGTCTGTGGGCAGGCATGGAAACTCCAACTCTTCCGGTCCGCGTTCCAGGGTCCCAGAGAGCCGGGCCCGCCACCGAATCAAGCGCCGGTACTGTGACCGGCATCACGGGCCGATCAGGCGTTTTTCTGGTACCGCAGCGTCAGTGCCCGCCGGTCCAGCTTCCCGATACCCCGGCGGGGGAGTTCGGCCACCACGTGCACCTCGCGCGGGGCGGCGGTGGCGGCCAAGGTGGCGCTCACGTGTTCCCGCAGGTCAGCGACGGTGGGAGCGGTTGTCCCCGGGTGGAGCACGACGGCGATGGCCACCCGTTGGCCCAGCCGGTCGTCGGGTACGCCGAAGACCGCGCATTCGGCGATGGCCGGATGGCCGGCCACGGCCGACTCGACGAGGGCCGGCAGCACCTTGAGCCCGCCCGTGGCGATCGCGTCGTCGACGCGGCCCAGCACCCGCAGTACACCCGAATCATCCACGGCGCCAATGTCATCGGTGACGAACCAGCCGTCCACGAACGGCGACGGGTCGACGGGATTGCGGTAACCCGAGGCCAGCGTGGGGCCGCCCAGGGCGACCCGGCCGGTGTCGTCGACGCGCAGCTGGACGCCGGCCAACGGTGTTCCGTCATAGACGCAGCCGCCGCAGGTTTCGCTCATCCCGTAGGTGCGGACCACGGAAATGCCTGCGGCCGCGGCCTTTTCGCCGAGACCGGCGGGCATGGGGCCGCCGCCGATCAGGACGGCGTCCAGCTCGGCCAGGGCCGCGGTCGCGGCGGCATCGGCCAGGATCTTGGCCAGTTGTACCGAAACCAGCGACGTGTAACGCCGGCCCGGGCCCAAAGCGCTGACGGCGGAAGGTAATTCGCCGACGTCGAAACCCGGGTCAAGGGCGACGGGCGTGGTGCCGGCCCGCAGGCTCCGCACCAGCACCTGCACGCCGGCGACGTGATAGGCGGGCAGCGCCAGCAGCCAGCGGCCGGGACCGCCGAGCCGGTCGTGCGTGGCGTCGGCACTGGCGTGCAACGCCGCCGTGGAAAGCAAGGCGCCCTTGGGGATTCCGGTGGAACCCGACGTCGAGACCACCAGTGCCACGCCGTCGCCGACGGGCTCGCCGGCGCGCAACGTCTCGGTCAGCAGCGCGGCCTGGCGGTCGTCGTCGGCCGGTACCGGCAACAGTGCGCCGGCACCGTCCAGGGCGTGCGCCAACTCGGGAATGAGGGCAAGGGCCGCCGCGCCGGACCCGACGGCGACCGGACGCAGCACGCCTATGGCGTGCCTCCGTCGGCAGGCCCGCCGTCGGCGGGATCGCGGGGGTCGTCGAGCGGCCAGCCCTTGGCGGCCAACCGCGCTCGCACGCGCTCGACGTCCTCGGCGCGGGGCAGCTCATCGGTGATGCGGGTGATCAGGACGCCGATGTCGATGTGGTCGAACTCGCCGCGGTTCATCAAACCGCGCGCGACCGACTTCACCTCGTCGTTGGTCAGGCGCCGGGACAGCAGGGCAAGGAGCGGCACCCGGTCGGTGGCGGGGATGCCGTCGGGATACCCGGCTTGCAGCCACGCCACGATCTTGGTGAGAAACGAGTTCATGGCGTCACCTCCTGATCTCGGGAAGGGGCGGCCCAGCTGTGCGCTGGGTGCCCCGAAATTGCGCACCGAATCCTATGCCCATGCTGTGACGTGGGCATATCGCCACCGTAGCCCCCGGCGCCGCGCGCAGCACTTTGCCAGACCAATTAGACGAAGCTAACAGGTGAACACTCCATGAACACCTCTGTGGGAGTGGAAAACACCCAGGTCGCGGTCAAGATCGAGGACTTCTGTAACTGGTCAAAAACGCCGCCGTTACACCAGAATGAGCGCCATGAGCGCAGAGTTGGTCATCCTGGTGCTGTTGATCGCAACAGCACTGGCTTTTGACTTCACGAATGGATTTCACGATACCGGTAATGCCATGGCGACCTCGATCGCCACAGGCGCGCTGAAGCCCAAGACCGCCGTGCTGCTGGCCGGCGTCCTGAACTTGGTCGGCGCGTTCCTGTCAGTCGAGGTCGCCGTCACCGTCACCACCTCGGTGCTGAAGATTCAGGACAGTAAGTCCGGGCACCTCCTGAAGTCCATCGACGCGTCGACCGGACTCACCATCATCTTCGCCGGCCTCATCGGCGGCATCCTGTGGAACCTCCTCACCTGGCTGTTCGGCATCCCTTCCAGCTCGTCGCACGCGCTCTTCGGCGGACTGATCGGTGCCGGCCTGGCCGCGCTCGGCACCGCCGGCATCAACTGGACCGGTGTCATCCAGAAGGTCCTGATCCCGGCAGTCGCCGCGCCGTTCATCGCGGGCCTCGTGGCCGCCGTCGGCACCTGGCTGGTGTACCGGATCACGCGCAACGTCATCAAGAAGCGCCGTGAGGAAGGCTTCCGCTGGGGCCAGATCGCCACCGCGTCGCTCGTCGCGCTGTCGCACGGCACCAACGACGCGCAGAAGACCATGGGCGTCATCGCCCTGGCCCTCATCACCACCGGCCACCTGACCGGCGACGTGAAGAAGGACGGCCTGCCGTTCTGGATCATCGCCTCGTGCGCCCTGGCCATCGGTCTGGGCACCTACATCGGTGGCTGGCGCGTCATCCGCACCCTGGGCAAGGGCCTCGTCGAGATCGAGTCCCCGCAGGGCCTGGCCGCCGAGGCGTCCTCGGCCGCCATCATCCTGAGCTCCAGCGCCGCCGGTATGGCGCTGTCCACCACCCATGTTGCGACGGGTTCGATCCTGGGCAGTGGCGTCGGCAAGCCGGGCGCCTCGGTCCGCTGGGCCGTCGCCGGCCGCATGGCCATGGCCTGGCTGATCACGCTGCCGGCCGCCGCTCTGGTCGGTGCCCTGTCGTACTGGCTGTCCTACGGCCTGAAGTCCGCCACCGGTTCCGCGCTGGTCGGCGACGGCACGATCTTCGTCATCCTGGTCGCGCTGTCGGGCTTCATGTACTGGCGTGCGCAGCAGCAGAAGGTCGACCACAACAACGTCAACGCTGATTGGGACGCGTCGACCAACTCGGTGGTGCCCGCCGATGTCCGTGGGGCTGCCGCCAAGTCGCCCGAATCCGCCGGCGTCTGATTCCCCGAGAACCAAGCAGAAGGATTCACTGATGAATTACGTGGAAGCCATCCTCAAGGTCCTCGTCGTGGGCCTGGTCCTCGGTGCCGGACTCCCCGCGGTGTTCGCGGGCGGCCTGGTCGCCTACTCCAACGGCGCCGGCGGCGAGCACTCCGACGGGACGGTCGCGGCCCCCAACCCGATCCTCAAGTTCCTGGGTCTCGCGCTGTTCGTGCTGGTCGGAGCGGTGGTCCTGCTCGCGATCCTGTGGATCACCCGGTCCACGATCATCCACCACACCGGCGTCGACCTGTTCCCCTTTCTGAAGAAGTGAGCTGACGGACAATGACTGAATCCAACGGATTGTTCGAGAATGTCCTGCGCTGGCTGCGGGCCGGATACCCGGACGGCGTCCCGCCGAAGGACTACTACCCGGTGCTGGCGCTGCTGAAGCGGTCGCTCACGGAGGACGAGGTCGTCGAGGCGGCGCGGTCCATCCTGCGGACCAACGACGGCGAGAGCCCGGTCACCGAGGCCGAGATTCAGCTCGCGATCGCAGCCGTCACCAACCAGGAGCCCAGCGCGGACGACATCCACCAGGTGTCGGCGCGGCTGGCCTCGGTCGGCTGGCCGCTGGCGACGCCGGCGCGCTGACGCGCTGACGCGCTGACGCGCTGACGCGCCACAGATTCACCACCCACGACACCCGGAGTGCTAACTCCGGGTGTCGCGTCGTAGGGGGTGGGTGTCGGGCACCTGGACGAAGATCAGGGTGACCTGATCGGGATCGGTGACGTGCATCTCGTGCAGTCCCCACGGTTCCTGTTGTGCGGCACGGGCAATCGGCACCCCGCGGGACTCCAGTTCGGCCTGGGTCTGATAGACGTCCCGCACCTGCAGCCACAGCGCGCCAGGGAACGGGACCGTCGGGCCGTCGTCGGCACGGCCGTGGCCCGCGAGCTCAATGAGCGACTGCCCGGCGTAAAACACTGTGCCGGCGCCGTATTCGCGGGCGATGGCCAGGCCGATGGCGTCGCGGTAGAAGGCCACGGACTTCGCGTAGTCGACGGGCCGGATCAGGATGCGGCTGGCCAGGATCTCCATCGCGTCACCCGGCCGGTTGTGCGCGTCGACGTTTCATCATCTGGTCGACCAAGCCGGGGACGAAACTGTTGAGCGCGTGCGACGTCACCGCGATCCGGGGCGCGATGCGCACCGGGCGGGTCTTGGCCGCCGTGATCATCCAGTCGGCGGCTTCGTCGGCCGACAGGCCGGGCACCCCGTCGAAGGCGCGGGTCGGTGCGATCATCGGCGTCTTCACCAGCGGGTAGAAGAGCGTCGACGAGTGCACTCCGCTTGCGCCCCACTCGGTTTCGATGACCCGGCTCACCGCGGTCAGGGCCGACTTGGAGGCGTTGTACACCGCGAACAGTGGCGACGACTCGTTCATCACACCCCACGTGGACACGTTGATGATGTGCCCGTCGCCGCGCGCGAGCATGCCGGGGGCGAAGCCGCGGACCAGGCGCAGCGGCGAGTAGTAGTTCAGCGTCATGGTGCGTTCGACGTCGTGCCAGCGGTCCAGGGACTCGGCCAGCGGGCGGCGGATCGACCGGCCGGCGTTGTTGATCAGGATGTCCACGCCGCCCAGCTCGGCTTCCACGTCGGTGACCAGCTTGTCGATGGCGTCCATGTCGGACAGGTCGCACGGCCGCGCGATGGCGTCGCCGCCACCGTGGGTGATGCGTGCGGCCACCTTGTCCAGCAGGTCGGCCCGGCGGGCGACGATGACGACCGTCGCGCCGAGGCGCGCGAACTTTGCGGCGGCCGCCTCCCCGATGCCCGACGACGCCCCCGTCAGCACGATGCGCTTCCCGGCCAGGTCCACCTCGCCGTGGCCCGACAACCGTTCGATCAGGGGCGGTCGCATGCCGGCGAGCAGCAGGCTCTCGCTGACGCGCCGTAGTGGACTCTTGCTCACCCCCTGAGCTTAGGGCCGGGGCGTCAGCTCGCTCCGGTGACAGGCCAGACGTCGGTGTACACGAGTTCGTCGAGCGGGCGCGCCGTCGTCCAGCCCACGATCTCGAGTTCGGGGCGGTCCGGGAACTCCGGCACCGGGCCGACGCACAGCACCGCGATCGGATCCGCCCCCTCGGGCATCCCCAGCAGTGCGGCCAGTTCCGTCGGCTCGAACAGCGAAACCCAGCCCAGCCCAAGGCCTTCCGCGCGAGCCGCCAGCCACATGTTCTGGATGGCGCAGGACACCGACGCCAGGTCCATGTGCGGCATGGTGCGCCGGCCGAAGATGTGGCGCTCCCGATCGTCACCGAGCGCCACCACGAACAGCTCCGCGCAGTCACCGATGCCCTCGACCTTGAGTGCCAGGAACTCGGCTTCGCGCGGTCCGAGGGCCTCGCCCGTCTGGATCCGCTCGGCGTCGACGAGCTCCTTGATCGCAGTCCGCGTGGCCGGGTCGGTGATGCGCAGGAAGCGCCACGGCTGCATCAGCCCGACGCTCGGCGCCATGTGCGCGGCCTCCAGGATGCGGCGCAGAACATCTTCGGGCACTTGGGAATTCGGTGTGAAGTGCCGCATGTCCCGGCGCTCGGACATGACGCGGTAGACGGCTGCGCGTTCGGCGTCGGAGTAACTCGGCTCGCTCACCCCGGGAGGCTAACAGGGGTCAGCGGGATCCGATCACGTCGGAGTGCCGCCGGTGGGACCGGCGGGACGGGCGCGCTGCCGGCGTGGTTCGGTTGGGGAAGGCGAACCACGCCGCCAGCGCCACGTTGTAGCCGGTGAGGATCGTGTAGAGCACGGAGTCGCGCGCGTCGAAACCCAGCGGTCCCGGGCTGTGGCTCGAGGTGGCCGCGATGCACACCACCGTCACGATGAACCAGCCGACGGCCGCGATGCGGTTGAACAGTGCCGCGCTGCGGCCGAAAGCGGCGAAGACGGTCAGCACGCCGACCACGAGCAGCAGCGAGCAGTGCAGCGGCGTCACCCGCAGCCACATGATCGGTGCCCCGGCGGCGCCGAAATGCGGGTTCGCCATGGACCAGGCCAGGCCGGTGCCGCCGAAGACGCCCAGGGCGAAGCCCTGGGCCCCCAGCGCCCAGCGGCCGATCCGCGCCTGTGCCCCGACGTTCACGTGCCCAGTGTGACGCGAGGCATCCCGCATCGACACGCGCCCAAGCGGATACACAGCGCACTCATGAAAAGCGCACAGCGTCCCGTCGTCCGCCCGACCGACAGGACGCCGGCGGAACTCAGAAGTAGCGCGGGAACTCGCTCCAGTCGGGGTCGCGCTTCTGCAGGAAGGCGTCGCGGCCCTCGACGGCTTCGTCGGTCATGTAGGCCAGGCGGGTGGCCTCGCCGGCGAAGATCTGCTGCCCCACCAGACCGTCGTCGATCAGGTTGAACGAGAACTTCAGCATCCGGATGGCCTGCGGCGACTTGCCGTTGATCTCGGCAGCCCATTGCAGCGCAACGGTTTCCAGGTCCTTGTGGTCGACGACCTCGTTGACGGCGCCCATCTTGTGCATGGTCTCGGCGTCGTAGGCGCGGCCCAGGAAGAAGATTTCGCGGGCGAACTTCTGCCCGGCCTGGCGGGCCAGGTACGCCGAGCCGTAGCCGCCGTCGAAGCTGCCGACGTCGGCGTCGGTCTGCTTGAACCGGGCATGTTCGCGGCTGGCCAGGGTCAAGTCGCAGACCACGTGCAGGCTGTGGCCGCCGCCGGCCGCCCAGCCGTTCACCAGGCAGATCACGGGCTTCGGCATGAACCGGATCAGCCGCTGCACCTCGAGGATGTGCAGCCGTCCGGCGCGCGCGGGGTCGACGGTCTCGGCGGTCTCGCCGGACGCGTACTGGTAACCGCTGCGGCCGCGGATGCGCTGGTCGCCACCCGAGCAGAAGGCCCAGCCGCCGTCCTTGGGCGACGGTCCGTTGCCGGTCAGCAGGATGACGCCGACGTCAGGGCTCATCCGGGCGTGGTCGAGGGCGCGGTACAGCTCGTCGACGGTGTGCGGCCGGAAGGCGTTGCGGACCTCGGGCCGGTCGAAGGCGATCCGGACCGTCGGCTGCGGCTCACCGTCGCGCACGTGACGGTGGTAGGTGATGTCGGTGAGTTCACCGAGTTCGGTCACCGGCTGCCAGAGCTGCGGGTCAAACGGATTGTCTGCGTTCACGCCTCGACCTTAGAGCCGACTGTGTTTGGTCCGCGCCACCCAGGGGTACTAGATCGACACAAACAGCGGCCGTTCGCGGCCCGAATACAGGGAGGTCCTTGATGAAGCGGTCAGCAGGCGTGGTGGTGTCGGGTGTCATTGCCGGACTGATGCTGGTCGGATGCTCGCCGGCCGTGCAGGGTGGCGACACCAAGTGCAAGGACTTCGTCGGTGCCGACGAGAAGACGCAGAACGAGGCGGTCAACAAGATGATCAAGGACCGCAAGGGCGCCGATCCGTCGTCGCTGGAGGTGTCGGGGACGCGCGCGTCGGCGCTGGCGTGGTGCCAGACGGTCGGCCAGCAGGACGCCCCGATCAAGAACGCGCCGCACATCTAGACGGCTGCCCGAGCGTGGGGGTTGACGAGAATTTCTCGTCAACCCCCACACTCGTCTCTAGACGGGGTCGAACCGGAACACCGCGCAGCGGCCGGCGAGCGCTTCGAATTCGTCGGGGTTGGGTCCGGTCACCAGGCCGGCGTTCTTCATGAAGCCGACGCCCGTCGGCACCAGGATGGGGAACTGCCGCAACAGCGGTCGGGCCTCTTCGGCGGGTACCTCGAACAGCCGGACCTCTTCACGGTGCCGGCCCTGCGTGACGGTGGCGGTCGCCGCGGCGCGCGCGTTGCGCACCCAGTCGGCATTGGGGAACCCGCCCACCACGTAGCGCGCGCCGTCGACCTCGAACGGGGTGATGGGCGTCGACCGCGGTTCACCGGACTTGCGGCCGGGCACGGTCAGCACCACGGGACCCTTGATCGGGACCACCCGCATGACCGCCATCATCACCTTGTTCATGGGCTTGAGCCACCACGGTGGCTTGAGATTCGCGTCGCTGTCCCGGGTCATGATTCGAGGCTAGACGAGGCGCCGAAACGGCGGTGGCGTGCTATGTTCGCCCAGCTGAAGGAGGGGTTTCGATGTCGAATCAGTGGCCCCCCGGGCAATTCGGGCCTGGGCAGTTCGGACCCGGTCAACCACCGGGTCAACCGTATGGGCCCAACCCCTACGGGGCTCCCGGCGTGCCGCCGAGCGTGCCCTACCCGCAGTATCCCCAGCCGCAGCCGCAGTACCCCCAGCCGATGGGTTACGGCGCGCCGGTGCCCGCCGGGCCGTCGGGACCGTCAGGCGTGACGGCGATCATCGCCGCGGTGCTCAGCATGCTCGGCGCCCTGTCGACGGCGTTCCAGGCGTTCTCCAGCTGGTACGCGGTCGCGACGCTGGGCGCGCTGATCGGCTCCTACGCGAGTGACACCCGGTCCGAGCTGATGGGCCTGACCACCGGCATGGCCATCGTGCAGACGATTGTGGCGATCGTGCTGCTCACCGGTGGCGTGCTGCTGGTCCTGGGTCGTGCGGTGGGCCGCTGGATCGTCATCGGCGGTTGCACGGCCGTGGTGCTCGCGAATGTGGTCGGCCTGTTCGCCTCGCTGACCATCCTCAAGAGCATTGACTCCACCCTCGGCGGCAGCTACGACGGCATGCAGGCGATGGCGGGGCTGTCGGTGATGAGTGCCGCGATACCGATCGTGTTCGCGCTCGCCACCGGCGTGCTGGCCGCCCTGAATTCGACGCAGGCGTGGTGCCGGTGGAAGAGCGGGCAGTCGGCGCCCGTCGCTCCCGTCGGTTACCCGGGCTATCCGCCGCAGTTCTAGCTAGACGTAGCGGTTGCGCCCGGCGAACCAGCCTGCCGTCAGCTGCACCGCGTACACACTGAAGAACAACACGAACGGGACGTGCCAGTTGCCGGACACGTCATGCAGCAGCCCGAACAGGAACGGGCCGGTGCTGGCGAACAGGTAGCCGAAGCCCTGCGCCATACCCGAGAGCTGTGCGGTGTCCTCGGCGTTGCGGGCGCGCAGCGCGATGATGGTCAGCGCCAGTGAGAACGCGCTCAACCCGATGCCGATCATCGTGCTCCACAGCACCGGCGCCGCCATCGGTGCGATCAGCAGGCCGATGGTGCCGGACACACCCAGCACGCCGAGGCCGACGTTCCACAGGCTCTGGTGCGTGCTGCGCGCGGCCAGCGGCGACAGCAGGAGCGCGATCGGGACGCCGATGAGGGACATCACCCCGGACATCACGCCGGCGCTGGTCTTGTCCATGCCGTTGTCGATGAAAATCTGTGGGAGCCAGCCCATCATGACGTAGGCCAGGAACGACTGGCTGCCCATGTAGACCGTCACGGTCCACGCGAGCGGGTTCCGCAAAAGTGAGCGGCGCTTGGTGGTCTGTGCCGCGGTGGCGGCCCAATCGGCGCGATGGCGCCGGGCGGCGGGGACCCACAGGAGCAGGGCCGCCAGCGCGAGGGCCGCCCAGATGGCCAGCGATGGGCGCCAGCCGCCGACGCTGTGTTCGACGGCCGGCGTGACGGCGGCGCCGAAGGCCCCGCCCGCCTGCAAGGCGCTGGTGTAGATGCCGGTCATCAGACCGACGCGCGCGGGGAACGAACTCTTGATGACCACCGGGATCAGCACGTTCGCGAGCGCGACGCCCGACGAGGCGAGCAGCGTGGCACCGAGCATCAGGCCGCCGTCGCCGAACGGCCGCACCGCCAGCCCCACGGCCAGGGCGAGCAATGCGAGCGTGACGGTCCGGCCCAGGCCGAGCCGTTTCGCCAGCCAGGGCGCGGTCGCGCCGGCGGCGGAGAAGCACAGCACGGGCAGGGTGGTCAGGATGCCGGCCCAGACCGACGACACCCCGAGTGCGGCGCGCATCTCGCCGAGCAGGGGAGCGACGCTCGTGACCGACGGCCGCAGGTTCAGCGCGGTGACGACGACGGCGAGCGCCAGCAGGACGCCACTGGCCAGACGGGTGTTCGGGCTCGCCGGGACGTCCGTGATCTCGATGGCGCCGTCGAGCTCGAGTGCCAATTCATCCTCGTAACGGGCGTGTTTGGTTCCGTTCACGGCAGCACTCATCTTGCTATGATGACATACATCCTATGATTGGTTGAAAGGATGATTTGGTGGCGCTGAACACAGCTCGTCGTACCGGCTTGGTCGAGCAGGTCATCGAACAGCTCCGGGGTTCTGTCGCGGACGGGGAATGGCCCGTCGGGCATCGCATCCCCAACGAGACCGATCTGGTCGAGGCGCTCGGCGTCGGCCGCAACACGGTGCGCGAGGCCGTCCGGGCGCTGGCGCACGCCGGACTGTTCGAGGTACGGCAGGGCGACGGCACGTACGTCCGCGCCACCAGTGAGGTGTCAGGCGCGCTGCGCCGGCTCTGCAGCGACGAGCTGCGTGACGTGCTGCAGGTCCGCCGCGGACTGGAAGTGGAAGGCGCCCGGCTGGCCGCCGCCCACCGGACCGACGACGACATCGTCACCCTGCGGCGGCTGCTGGACGGCCGCGACGACGAGCAGCGCGTCGGCCATCACGACCAATTCGTCCATGCCGACACCGAATTTCACTGCGCCGTCATGCGGGCGTCGGGCAATGCGATGTTGATCGACCTGTACCTCGGGCTCATCGAGGTCATCACCGCGAGCGTGTCCGTCATGAACGAGACGCCCGTCGAGACCGAGTTCGAGGACCACCACCGGCTGCTCGATCACATCGTCGCCGGGGATCCCGACGGCGCGGCCGCTGCGGCAGCCGAGCTCTTTGACCGCCTCCTCGCCGGGTTGAGATCCACTCGCGAACCGGGGGTACCTACCACTCGCGAGCAGACGTAAAACTGTCGATTTCGGGCGGAAATTGACAGTTTTGCGTCTGCTCGCGGAACTGACTGCTAGCCGACGGAGCGCTCCGAGCCGGCCCAGAACTGGGCGCGGACGGCCTTCTTGTCGGGCTTGCCGAGTGCTGTCACCGGCACGGCGTCGGCGATGACGACCTGCTTCGGCGACTGCACCGAGCCCTTGCGTTCCTTGACCGCCGCCTGAATCTCGGCCGTCATCTTCGCGATGGCCTCCTCGGAGCGGTCGGCGTCCGGGCGCAGCACCACGACGGCCGTGACGGCCTCGCCCCACTTCTCGTCGGGGGTGCCGACCACACACACCTGCGCGATCGAAGGATGTTCGGCGACAACGTCTTCCACCTCGCGGGGGAACACGTTGAAGCCGCCGGTGACGATCATGTCCTTGGTGCGGTCGACGATGAACCAGAAGCCGTCCTCGTCCTCGCGGGCCAGGTCGCCGGTGTGCATCCAGCCGTCCTTGAACGTGTCGGCGGTGGCCTCGGGCAAGTTCCAGTAGCCGCCCGACAGCAGCGGGCCGGACACGCAGATCTCGCCGACCTCGCCCTGCTTGACGGGCCGGCCGTCGTCGCCGAGCAGCGCGGTGCGCGCGAACAGCGTCGGCCGCCCGCAGGACGTCAGCCGCTTCTCGTCGTGCTCGCCCTTGGCCAGGTAGGTGATGACCATCGGCGCCTCGGACTGGCCGTAGTACTGCGCGAAGATCGGGCCGAACCGGCGGATCGCCTCGGCCAGGCGCACCGGGTTCATGGCCGAGGCGCCGTAGTAGACGGTCTCGAGCGACGACAGATCGCGCGTATGCGAGTCGGGGTGGTCCATCAGGGCGTAGATCATCGACGGCACCAGCATGGTCGCGGTGATCTTCTGCTCCTCGATGACCCGCAGCACCTCGGCGGGGTCGAACTTCTTGAGCACGATCAGCTCGCCGCCCTTGACGATGGTCGGCGTGAAGAACGCGGCGCCGGCGTGCGACAGCGGCGTGCACATCAGGAACCGCGGGTGCTCGGGCCATTCCCATTCGGCCAGCTGAATGGTCGTCATGGTGCTGATGGACTGCGTCGTGCCGATGACGCCCTTGGGCTTGCCGGTGGTGCCACCGGTGTAGGTGAGCCCGCCGACGTGATCGGGCGCCAGGTCGGCGGCCTGCAGCGGCTGCGGCTCGTACTTCGCGGCTTCGGCGGCCAGGTCGATCGCCGAACCGATCAGCGCGTCCGGCACCGGGCCGATCGTCAGGATCTGCTTGAGCGAGGGCACCTTCTCCAGCAGGCCGATGGCCCGCTCCACGAAAGCCTCGGTGGGGTCGATGATCAGCGTCGTGACGCCGGCATCGGTCAGGACGTACGCGTGATCGTCGAGCGAGCCGAGAGGGTGTAGTGCCGTGCGACGGTAACCCTGCGTCTGGCTGGCGCCGATGATCATCAGCACCTCGGGCCGGTTCAGCGACAGCAGGCCGCTGCTGGCGCCGGAGCCGGCACCGAGCGCCTCGAAGGCCTGAATGTACTGGCTGATGCGGTCGGCGAGCTGGCCGCCGGTCAGCGTGGTATCGCCGAGAAACAGGACCGGCTTGTCTTTGTTGCGCTTGAGGGCGCCAACGGTCAAGTGCCCGGAATGCAGGGGATGGCGCAGCAGCTCGTCACTCATGACCTAAGACTAGAACGTGTTCTAGTCCGTAGGTCAAGCCCTGCGGTCTAGCATCCACCTCATGGCCAGCGCTGCGGACCTCGTCATCGTCGGAAACATCCTGACCGTCGACCCCGACAGGCCCACCGCCGAGGCGCTCGCCGTAACCGACGGCCGGATCGTCGCCGTCGGAACGCGTGCCGACGTGCAGCCGTGGATCGGCGCCGACACCCAGGTACGTGAAGTCGACGGCTGCGTGCTGCCCGGTTTCGTCGAGGCGCACGGCCACCCCCTGATGGAGGCCGTGGTCCTGGGCGGCCGCATGGTCGACATCCGGCCCGTCACGATGCCCGATGCCGCGGACGTCGTCGCCGCGATCCACGCCGAGGTCGCCGCCCGCGGCGCCGACGGTGCCTACCTGAACGGCTGGGACCCGCTGCTGCAAAAGGGGCTGCCCGAGCTGACGCAGGCCTGGCTGAACGAAGCGGCGCCCGACACCCCGCTGGTGATCGTGCACAACTCGGGACACAAGGCGTACTTCAACTCGGCCGCAGCGCGGGCCGCCGGCCTGACCCGCGACACCCCGGACCCGCACGGCGCCAAGTACGGCCGCGACGCCGACGGCGAGCTCGACGGCACCGCCATCGAGACGGGCGCGGTGTTCCCGCTGGTGACCGGAGTGCTGACGCCCAGCGACTATCCGGCGCTGCTGCTCGCCGAATGCGCGCGGCTGAACCAGGCCGGTTTGACGACGTGTTCGGAGATGGCGTTCGACCCGATGTTCCGGCCGGTCCTGGACCAGATGCGCGACAAGCTCACGGTGCGGCTGCGCACCTACGAGATGTCCACCGCGGCGCTGCACACCGATGCGTCGCCCGACAACGGCGACGACATGGTCCGGCAGGCCGGCATCAAGATCTGGGTCGACGGGTCCCCGTGGGTCGGCAACATCGACCTCACCTTCCCGTATCTGGACACCGAGGCCACCCGCACCATCGGTGTGGTGCCGGGGTCGTGCGGCCACGCCAACTACACCCGCGAGCAACTCGCCGAGATCGTCCACACCTTCTTCCCGCAGGGCTGGCAGATGGCCTGTCACGTGCACGGCGACCACGGCGTCGACACCATCCTGGACGTCTATGAGGAAGCGCTGCAGCGCTGGCCGCGCGACGACCACCGGCTGCGGCTCGAGCACGTCGGCGCCATCACGCCGGCGCAGCTGCAGCGGGCGCACGATCTCGGCGTCACGTGCAGCGTGTTCGTCGACCAGATCCATTACTGGGGCGACGTCATCGTCGACGGGCTGTTCGGCCCGGAAAAGGGCGACGTGTGGATGCCGGCCGGGTCGGCGGTCGCGACCGGCATGCGGATCTCGCTGCACAACGACCCGCCCGTGACGCCCGAGGAGCCGCTGCGCAACATCAGCGTCGCGGCCACCCGGGTCGCCCCCAGCGGACGCGTGCTGGCGCCGCAGGAACGGCTCACCGTCGACCAGGCGATCCGGGCGCAGACCATCGACGCGGCCTGGCAGCTGTTCTCCGACGATGTCATCGGTTCGCTGGAAGTCGGCAAGTACGCAGATCTGGTGGTGCTGTCCGCCGATCCGCGGACGGTGCCGCCGGAAGACGTCGCCGACCTGGAGGTGCTCGCGACTTACCTGGCAGGACAACAGGTTCACGCCAAAGCCGACTGAGCGCGCGGCAGACGTGGCAGGCTCAGGACATGACTGAACTGTCGGCACCCCGATTCCTCGACGAACGTGTTGCCCATTGGGCCGCGACCAAGCCAGACGAAGAAGCGATCACCTATCTGGGCCGGACCTGGACGTGGTCGCAGTGGAACGACCGGGTCCGCCGGCTGGCCGGTGCGCTGGCGGCCTGGGGCGTCAAACGCGGCGACGTCGTGGCGTTCCTGGACAAGAACCACCCCGCATGCGTCGAGCTGACGCTGGCCGCGGCGTCGCTGGGGGCCGCCAACGCGATCATCAACTTCCGGCTGGCCGCCGACGAGCTGGATTTCGTGCTGAACGACTGTGGCGCAAAGGTTCTCATCGTCGGCGCCGAGCTGCGGCCGGCGGTTGACGCCATCGCCGACAAGCTGACGGCCGTCGAGCACATCGTCAGCGTGACGCCCGAGGGCGGAGACGGCGACGAGTACGAGGCGCTGCTGGCCGGCGCTACGCCGGTGGACCGCGCGCCCGACGTCCAGCCCGACGACGTGGCCATCATCATGTATTCCTCGGGCACGACGGGCCGGCCGAAGGGCGTCGCGCTCACGCAGGCCAACATGATCGCCCACACCATCAACGCCTTCGAGAGCTGGGAGAGCACGCCGGACGACAAGAACCTCGTGGCGATGCCGCTGTTCCACGTCGGCGGCTCGTCGTACATGCAGTACGGGCTGCACAACGGGGTCCCGAGCTACATGACGCGCGACGCCGATGGGGCGTCGCTCGCCGGCGGCATCCTGAACGGGGCGAACCGCACCTTCCTGGTGCCGGCCGTGCTGGCCAAGGTGCTCGAGTCCGGCCCGGATGCGGTGAAGCTGTTCAGCGCGTTGAAGACCTACGCCTACGGGGCGTCCCCGATGCCGCTGCCGCTGCTGCGCCAGGCTCTGGCGGCGTGGCCCGACACCGAGTTCATCCAGGTGTACGGCCTGACGGAGGTCTGCGGCGTCGTCAGCCGGCTGATGCCCGAGGACCACCGCGCCGACAACGAGGAGCGGCTGGTCAGCGCCGGCGTGCTGATTCCCGAGGCCGAGGTGCGGGTGGTCAACCCGGAAACCCTCGAAGACGCACCGGCCGGCGAGCAGGGTGAATTGTGGTTCCGCACACCGACGTTGATGAAGGAATACCTGAACCGGCCCGACGCCACGGCCGAGGCCATCACGCCCGACGGTTGGTTCCGCACCGGGGACATCGGCCGCGTCGACGCCGACGGTTACATCTTCGTCGAGGACCGGCTCAAGGACATGATCATCTCCGGCGGCGAGAACATCTACTCCATCGAGGTGGAGCGGGTGCTCGCCGAACACCCGGCGGTGTCCGAGGTCGCGATCATCGGCGTGCCCGACGAGAAGTGGGGCGAATCGGTGAAAGCCGTTGTGACGCTTGAGGGGGAGGTCTCCGACGCCGACCTCATCGCGTTCGCCCGCGAGCGCCTCGCCGCCTACAAGTGCCCGAAGACCGTCGACTTCGTCGACGACATGCCGCGCAACCCCACGGGCAAGATCCTCAAGAAGGAGCTTCGCAAGCCGTACTGGGAGGGTCGGGACCGCGCCACCGTGTGAGGCACGATAGAGGAGTGCCACCCGCTCTGCCTGCGCTCGACGAACTGCTCGAGCGCCTGTACGTCGTCTCGCTGCCAATGCGGGTCCGGTTCCGCGGCATCGACGTTCGTGAAGTCGCACTGATCGAAGGACCGTGCGGCTGGGGTGAATTCGGCGCGTTCGTCGAGTATCAGCCGCCTGAAGCCGCGCACTGGCTGGCGTCCGGCATCGAGGCGGCGTACCGGCCGTCGCCCGCGCCGGTGCGCGACCGCATCCCCGTCAACGCCACGGTGCCCGCCGTCGAGGCGGCGCGGGTGCCCGAGGTCCTGGCCCGGTTCCCGGGGGCCCGCACCGCCAAGGTCAAGGTGGCCGAGCCGGGCCAGACGCTGGCCGACGACGTGGCCCGCGTCGAGGCCGTCCGGGCCCTGGTGCCGGTGGTTCGGGTCGATGCCAACGGGGGCTGGACCGTCGCGGAAGCGACGGCCGCGGCGCGGGCCCTGACCGCCTCTGGTCCGCTCGAATACCTGGAGCAGCCGTGCGCGACGGTGCCGGAACTGGCCGAACTGCGGCGGCTGGTCGACGTGCCGGTGGCGGCCGACGAGTCCATCCGCAAGGCTTCCGACCCGCTGCGTGTCGTTCGCGAGCGCGCCGCCGACGTCGCGGTGGTCAAGGTCGCGCCGCTGGGCGGGGTGGCCCGGTTGTTGGACGTGGCGCGTCAGATCGACATCCCGATCGTGGTGTCGAGCGCGCTGGACTCCGCGGTCGGGATGACGCGCGGGCTGCTGGCCGCCGGCTGTCTGCCGACGCTGCAGCACGCCTGTGGGCTGGGTACGGGCGGCTTGTTCGTGGAAGACGTTGCGGACGTGGCGCGTTCGGTCGACGGGTTCCTGCCCGTCGGGCCGGTGGCGCCGGACCCGGCGCGGTTGGCCGGCCTGGCGGCGGCCCCCGCGCGTCGGGACTGGTGGATCGAGCGTGTCCGGGAGTGCTATCCGGTGCTGGAGACTTTGTCTGTCAACTGAATTCGACGAGCGTGACCGGCGCGCGGAAGCGGGCCAACGCGGGCAACCGGTAGGACTGCCGGGTGGCCCATGGCACGAGCTTGCCGCGGCCGGCCGGATAGCGCAGTTCGCTCACGTTGCGGACACCGGGGATGGATTGCAAACGCGGGTATCGATCGGCGGTGAACCAGAACGGCATCGGGGGCACGGTGTAGTGCTCGCTGAGCCGGAAGCCGCGGCGCTGCGAATACGCGCTCAGCAACCGCGGCACACTGTCAAAGACCAACTGTCCGTTGGGAAACCGCGCGGCGCATGCGGCGATGAGGTCGAACACGACATCCGCCGTCAGATACTGGAACAGGCCTTCGGCGGTGATCACCACGCCATCGGAATCGTCGACGGCGTCCATCCAGGAGTGGTCCAGCGCGGACTGCGCGCAGTACCCGAGCCGATCAGGCGTCGGGAGTACCTGCTGCCGGAGCTCGATGATCGGCGCCAAATCCACTGATAACCAAGTCATTTCGCCGTTGTCCACGCGCCAGAAGCTGGTCTGCAGCCCCTCCGCCAGCGCCACGACGGTCGCGCGCGGATGGCCGGCCAGATAGTCGCGGGTGACCGCGTCGAACACCAGGGCCCGCAGTGCGGTGGCCTGATGCGTGCGGCCGAAATCCTGGTAGTCGTAATCGAGGCGGTCCCGCAGCGCGATCGCCATCGGGTCGTCGATGATGCCGTCGGGGCGGGCGGCCTCGGTGGCGCGTTGGTGCAACGTGAGGAGCGCGGTTTCGGATACGCCGTCGAGATGGCGGGCGTCGATGACTGGCATGGCGCCACCGTACGTCCACCGATCGGGTGGCTGTCAAAACCGGTCGCGAAAATCACCCGCCGCGCGGTGCCGCGATAACCGGCTGTCGCATAGGCGATTTCGCCCGGGCCACCGGGCCGGGAACTTTCTCGATGCATCCACCGACTAGCTAGACGTACGGGTGCCGTGGGGGTATCCAGGGCGGTCGCGCCACGACGGTGCGCGGCCTGCTGTGCCGTGCGAGGAGACCGCGACGTGACTGTGCCGATCTGGATGGCCATGCCACCTGAGGTGCATTCGGCGTTGCTGACGGCCGGCCCGGGGCCCGGTTCACTGCTCGCTGCCGCCGCGCAATGGCAACAGCTGAGCCTGCAGTACGGCCAGGCGGCCGCCGAGCTGTCGACCGTCCTGGCCGACGTGCAGGGGAGCAGTTGGGAGGGGCTGAGCGCGGTCCAGTATGT
Source organism: Mycobacterium sp. ST-F2 (assembly GCF_001905655.1). Classification (GTDB taxonomy): domain Bacteria; phylum Actinomycetota; class Actinomycetes; order Mycobacteriales; family Mycobacteriaceae; genus Mycobacterium. The sequence goes on along the minus strand of NZ_JMHT01000023.1, from coordinate 27,320 downwards.
CGCCGCGCACGTGCCCTACCTGGCCTGGCTGGAGGAGTCCGCGCTGACGACGGCCGCGACGGCGGCACAGCATGAAACGGTGGCCGCCGCCTACGGCACCGCCGTCGCGACCATGCCGACGCTGGTGGAACTGGCCGCCAATCATGTGACGAACGCCGCACTGTTGGCGACAAACTTCTTCGGTATCAACACGATTCCCATCGCGGTCAACGAGGCCGACTACGCGCGCATGTGGATACAGGCGGCCGACACCATGATCGTCTACCAAGCGGTCGCCGAGGTGGCCACGGCGGCGGTACCGCCCGCGCAGCCGGCGCCGTCGATCGTCGCGCCCGGTGGTGAAGCCCGGCAGTCGCTGTCGAACGCGCCCACCTCGCCGGGCCAACCACTGAGCGACCTCTGGCAGTTCCTCTCGCAACTGGGCACCACCGGCCAGGTCGACCAGCTGCTCGAGAACTTCACGCGCTTCTTCGAGCAATTGGGCTTCAATCCCGCCACGTCCGCGGTGCTGGCCCTGGTGGCGTTGACGCTCTACGACATGCTCTGGTACCCCTACTACGCCTCCTACCTACTGCCGCTGGCATCGTTCTTCGCGCCGGCACTCAGCGCGCTCGCGGCGCTGGCGCTGGTGAAATCGCCAGTGCTGCCGGCCGCGGACGCGGCGCCGGTGCCCGCCGAACCCGCTGTGGTCCAGCCTGCGGGAGCTGCGCCGCGCGCCCAGGGTGTCCCTCTCGTCCCCGGTGTTCAGGTCGGTATGACACCGGCCTCCGGGCTCTCCGCGCCGGCGCCGACCACTCCCGGGGCCGGCGGCGCCGCGCCCGCAGCCAACCTGGTCTACGCCGTACCCGGGCTGTCGCGACATGGAGCGGGACCAGGGCCGGAATCGGGCAGTGAATCGCCCGATATCAGCACCGACAGCATCGATGCCGCAGCCTCCGCTCGTGCCGTCGCCGGCGTCCGTGACCGGGCCAAACGTGTGCGTCGAGCCCGGCGCGGAGCCCGGGGTTATCGCGATGAGCTTCCTGAGATGAAGGCCGATCTGACTGGCGCCGGCGACAATTCGCCGAGCGCACCCGTCGTCACGGCCGGCGCGCGCGGCGCGGAACCGGTCGGGTTCACCGGTGCGGTGACCACGGCGAGCACCGCACCGAACGGCATGGTGGAGCGGCTGCCGGCGGGTGCGAGCCCGTCGGCGCCACTGCTTCCGGCCACCTGGCTGTCCGGCGTGGAGCACGGGCGCAACCAGCAAGAGCACGAATTGTGAAGGGGCGCGGAACTTTTCTCGAGGTCCCGACGACTACATCAATTGAAGACAACAACTGAACGACTTTCTGCGTTGTGGGGCAACGAATTTCGATGCACACCGGCGTGGTGCAGCAAACTTGGGGAGGCGCGTCGATGACGCTCAATGTGCAGGGACGAGGGCTCGGAGCGCAGGTCGTCGGAATCGATCCGAACAATCTGGGCAACATCTCGACCGACGAGCTCCGCGAAATCGTCTACGAGAACAAGCTTGTCGTCCTCAAGGGAGTCAAGCCGTCGCCCGCGCAGTTCATCGAGCTCGGCCGCATCCTCGGTGAGATCGTCACGTACTACGAGCCCGTGTACCACCACAACGAGCACCCGGAGATCTTCGTCTCATCCACTGAGGAAGGGCAGGGCGTGCCGCGCACGGGTGCGTTCTGGCACATCGACTACATGTTCATGCCCGAGCCGTTCGCGTTCTCCATGGTGATGCCGCTGACGGTCCCGGGCGCCGACCGCGGCACGTACTTCATCGACCTCAACAAGGTCTGGGAATCCCTGCAGCCGGCGCAGCAGGAGCCGGTGCGAGGCACCTTCAGCACGCATGATCCGCGGCGCCACATCAAGATTCGGCCCAGCGATGTGTACAAGCCGATCGGCGAGGTGTGGGACGAGATCAACCGCGCCACGCCACCGATCAAGTGGCCCACGGTGATCCGGCACCCACACACCGGCCAGGAGATCCTGTACATCTGCTCCACCGGCACCAGCAAGATCGAAGACGGCGACGGCGAGGTCCTGGACCCCGCGGTCCTGCATGAACTCCTCACTGCCACCGGCCAGCTCGACGCCGACTTCGCATCGCCGTTCATCCATACGCAGCACTACGAGGTCGGCGACATCATCCTGTGGGACAACCGGGCGCTGATTCACCGGGCCAAACACGGCACTGCGACGGGGACCCTGACGACGTATCGGCTGACCATGCTCGACGGCCTGGCGACGCCGGGGTTCGCGGCATGAGCGCCACCGAACTCACCGCACCCGTCACCGAATTGTTTGACACCGAGCAGATTCCGGAAGAACTCCTGGCCCGCGTGCTGGAACCCTACTCCTACAAAGGCTGCCGCTATCTCACGGACGCGACATACCGGGCCAGCGGTGATTCGATGTTCGCGACGGGAAACTTCAGCATTCCCGAGTCGGTGTACATCCGCAGCACCGGGCATTTCAACGCCGTCGAACTGGTGCTGTGCTTCAACCAGCTCGCCTACTCGGCGTTCGCGCCGGCGGTCCGCCACGGCGAGATCGACGGGTTCCGGGGCTGGACGCTCGATGACTATTTCGAGAACCAGTTGGCCAGCATGCTGATCCGGTCCACCGCGTCGCGCTACAAGCGGCAGATCGATGCGCGCAAGTTCTCCGCCCGACTGACCTGCGAAGGCATCGAAGTCGTCGAGCGGAGCTGGCGGTACCTGAAAGTGCCGTGCGCCATCGAGTTCCACGACGACGACGGCGGATCTGCGTCCGGCGAGTTCGAACTCGCGATCCTCAACATCCCGTGAGCACCGTATTGGGGCGGCTGCTGGCGCAGGCGCAGCAGCACCCGCAGGCAATCGCGTTGCGGCGCTGTGACGGAACCAGCGCCGTCACGTACGGCCGGCTCCCCGCGGTGGTGCATCGGCTGGCCGGCGAGTTGCACAAGCACGGGGTCGCTCGCGGTGGCCGGGTATTCGTGATGTCCGACAACGGTCCCGAGACCTATGTCGCGGTGTTGGCATGTGCGCACCTCGGTGCCATCGCGGTGCTGGTGGATCGTGGTGTCCCGACCGCGACGGTCGCGCGCTTCGGCGAGATCACCAGCCCCAGTGCGGTTCTCCTGACCCCGGGCGCGGACCCGACGGCACTGCCGAGTGCTCTCGGCGCGATCCCGGTGATCCTCGTCGACGTCGCGGAGCACAGAGACGACGCGCCCGTCGTCGCGCCGGCGGAACTGGGCGCCGACGATCCGCTGGCGATGATCTTCACCAGCGGCACCACCGGTGAGCCGAAAGCCGTACTGCTGGCCAATCGCACGTTCTTCGCCGTGGCCGACATCCTGGCGCGCGAGAACCTCACCTGGATCAGCTGGGTGGTGGGAGAAGCCACGTACTCGCCGCTGCCGGCCAGCCACATCGGCGGCCTGTGGTGGATCCTGAACTGCCTGATGCATGGCAGTGAATGTGTGACCGGCGGTGAGAATTCCACGTCGCTGGCGGAGGTTCTCACCGCGAACCAGATCGCCTCGACCTGTCTGGTGCCCACGCTGCTGACGCGACTGGTGTCGGAGGTCAAGGCGGGTGTCGCGCTGCCGCCGCTGCGGATGATCGGCTACGGAGGCTCGCGTGCCATCGCGGCCGACGTGCACTTCGTCGAAGCGGCCGGCGTTCATGCGGCTCAGGTCTTCGGCCTGAGCGAAACAGGTTGTACCGCATTGTGTCTGCCGACGTCAGACGGATCGATCACCCGGATCGAGGCCGGCGCCGTAGGGCGGCCCTACCCCGGGGTCGAGGTCCGGCTGACCGGTGGAGACAGCGCTGACTCGGGCACGTTGTGGATCAAGTCACCGGCAAACATGTTGGGGTACTGGAACAATCCCGAGCGCACCGCTGAAGTCCTGGTCGACGGCTGGGTGAACACCGGCGACATCTTCGAGCGCGGTGCCGACGGGTACTTCTACATCAAGGGCCGGTCCGCGGAGATGATCATCTCCGGCGGCGTCAATGTCGCACCCGACGAGGTGGACCGCATCGCCGAGAGCGTCCCCGGTGTCGGCGCGGCGGCCTGCTTCGAAATCCCCGATGCCGAGTTCGGCGCGCTGATCGGCCTGGCGGTGATCCCGTCCGGGGAACTCGACGAAGGCCAGGCCCGCAAGCTCAAGCAGGCCATCGCGGCGCGCTATCGGGCGGAATCGGAGTCGATGGCCAGGCCGTCGACCATCACGCTGGTGACCGAGATACCGAGGACGCAGTCCGGCAAGGTCATTCGCGCCGCACTGGCAGCGGCGGTTCATGGCTGACGGGCTCCGCGAACGCGTCCTGGCCGCCGTCGCCGACGTGCTCTACATCGATGAATCCGATCTGTTCGACGGCGACGCCACCGATCTGCGCGAACTCGGGTTGGACTCGGTGCGGTTCGTCCTGCTGATGAAACGCCTCGGCGTGGACCGGGAATCGGACCTGCTGAAGCGCCTGGCACAGGATTTGACGATCGCCGGCTGGGCCCGGGAGCTGGAGGGCGTCCGTGGCGGCGTCTGACGACGGCCGGATTCCGCTGAGCATCTCGCAGCAGAACATCTATCACGGGGTGCTGCAGGACCCGGATCCCGCGCTGTACCTGATCGGCAAGAGTTACCGGTTCCGGCCGCTGGCACCGGCGGCATTCCTGTCGGCGCTGCAAGCAACGCTGCTCGACAACCCCATTCAGCTGTGCGTGCTGGAGCCGCCGGCGACCGGCGACGGCTATCCCGAGCTCGTCGCCCGGCTGCGGTTCGAGGACATCGTCTGCGTGCAGCCCGGGTCAACCCGGACTCTGCCGGAGCTGTGGACCGGCGGCATACTCGGTACCCCACTGGTGCGCTATGTCGTGCACACCGATGCCGACGGCCAGGTGGTCGGGATGGACGCGCAGAGCCACCACATCCTGCTCGACGGTGCGGCGACGGCGATCATCGAAGCCGACCTCGCCCGGCATCTGGCCGGGTCCGAGCAGAAGACCGGCGCCGCAGCGGGTTTGGCGCTGGTCGCGGCGGCGCACCGCAGTGAGAGCGGGAAAGTGGCGGAATCGACCGAACGCCATGTCGCCGCGGTGCGTCGTGAGCTGACCGACGAAGCCCGGCGCGGCAGTTCCGCGCCGGGCTCGGACGATGCGGCGCCCGGCACCGCCGGCCGCGGCGTGCTGCGGGAATCCTCTCGGGTCGCTGACCGGGCCTATGACGAGATCGTCGCGCTCGCGGAGACCCGGCAGGTTCCGCTGAACATCCTGGTCGCGGCCGCCGCGACGGCGGTGCACGCGAGTCTGCGCCAGAGCACCGAGGCTCACCTCGTGCACCCGGTGGACAACCGCTTCGGCGCGCCGGAGTTGGATGTCGCCACCTGCCTGGTGAATTCGGTCGCGCACCCGGTTCGATTCGCGCCGTTCGCCGCGGTCCGGGACGTGGTGACCGTGATCGACCGGGGTTATGTGAAAGCGTTGCGGCGCCGGTGGTTTCGCGAAGAGCGGTACCGCCGCATGCATCTGGCGATCACCCGCGGCGCGCCCGTCGACGCGCTGACGATCAACTACCTGCGTGGCCGGTCCGCCGCCGAATTGAGTCCGTACCTGTCCGAACCCCCGGTGGTCACCGATATCGGTCCGGTGGAAGGGATGACGGTGGCCTGCGTCCACGATGAAGCGCGGCGCACCATCGACGTCGCCATCTGGACCCGGCACGACCAACCCGAAGGCGCCGGCCGAACCGGCGTCGCCGACCGCATCGTCGCGGCACTGCGAGCGATGGACGCGCACTGGGACCTGCCGATCGCGTTGACCGTCGGCGAGTGGTCCGGGCTCGCCGCCGACGGCCGGCTCGAAGCCGGCGCCGGGATACCGGCGCAACCGCCGGCCGGTGCGGGCGCGTGGTTCCTGGACGTGGATCTCGGCCAGTGCCGCGGACCCGGCGTCGACCAGTGGATCGCCGAGATCATCGGCCGCGGTGTCGATCCCGGCGACGTAGTGGTCTTCGCCGACGACGATTCGCAGCGCGCGGTCGAGCTGCTGATCGCATGCCACCTGGCAGGCTGCGGTTACAGCGTCTGCGCGGCACCCGGTGACGTGGCTGCACGAGTCGAGGCCATCACCGAGCAGTGCGCCACCGCCGCACACGCGGTCGAGCTCAACCGCCCTGGTACCGAGTTGAACGGCGCGACAAGACAACTCGTCGAAGAACGTATCGGTCAGGCCGGCCGGGACCACCTGCTGTGCTCCCGGCTCGCGTACGTGATGCCGACGTCCGGCTCGACGGGGAAACCCAAACTTGTTCCGGTGACACACGGTTCGTTGGCGATCTTCTGTGCCGCGGCGCGGGACGCCTACGGCTGGGGGCCGGCGGACACCGTCCTGCAGTGCGCCCCGCTGACGTCGGACATCAGCGTCGAGGAGATTTTCGGCGCCCTGTCGGGTGGCGCGCGCGTGGTGCGGTCCGCCGCGATGCGCGCCGGTGACGTGCCCGCGTTGACCCGCGATGTCGCGGCGCACATCGCAACCGTGCTCGACCTGCCCACCGCGGTCTGGCACCTGCTGTGCGAGGACGACGCGGCGTTGGCGGCGCTGGGCGGCTCGGCGCTGCGCCAGGTGATCATCGGCGGCGAGGCCGTCCGTCCTGCCGCTGTCGACAAATGGCTGGATTCGGCTGCGGGCCAGGGAATCTCACTGGTCTCGACGTACGGCCCGACCGAGACGACGGTGGTCGTCACGCACTTGCCGATCGGTGCCGATGGACCCGCGTGTGCCACGGCCCGGCTGGGGCATCCGCTGGTACCCGGCTCGGTGTTCGTCGCGTTCGGCGAGGTCGTCGTCGCAGGGGAGCTGGTGTCGGCCGGTTATCTCGGGCTGGACAGCCCGAGCTTCGGCACCGTGCAGGCGCCGGACGGCTCCCGGCAGCGGGCGTTCGCCACCGGCGACCGCGTGACGCCAGACGGCGGCCATCCCGTGCTGGCCGGGCGTCGTGACGCCGTGATCAAGATCGCCGGTAAGCGATTCGACACCGCCGAGCTGCTGCGCCGGCTGGCGGCGGCGCCCGAGATCTCCGATGTCGCAGTGGAACCGGCCGGAAACGGCCTGGGCATCTGGTTCCAATCCGCACTGACCCGCACCGGAAACGACGATCCGGCCGCCCGCGCCCGGGTTCGCAGCCTGGCGAGAGCCCAAGGAGCACCGGCATTTTCCGTATTCGGTGTCCCGGGCATCCCACGACAGCCCAACGGAAAAGTCGACCGCGCGAAACTGGCTGTGGACGTTCCGGCTCCGTGCGACGGCGCTGATCACGATCCGCGGGCCGCCGCGCTTGCCGCGCTCTGGAGCCGGATGCTGGAACGCCCCATCGGGCCCAGCGCGTCGCTGTTGGACGAGGGCATCGGTTCACTCGACCTGATTCGGATCCTGCCGGAGACGCGACGATTCCTCGACTGGCAGCTGTCCATTCTCGATCTGATCGGTGCGGACTCCGCGGCCGATGTCGTCGACCGCCGGCCTGACGTAGACACCTGGATGGACGACGAGACCGCGGCCCAGATCGCCGACGATCTGGCGGCGGTGGGGCAGTCGGCGGCGCCGGCCGCCCGCGCGCGCCCACGCGGGGGCAGCGCACAGACCGTCGTGATCCTGGGTGCCTCGGGCATTCTCGGCACCGGCTTCGCGCAGGCGATTCTCGACCGCACACATGCCGGACTCGACTGCCCACGCGTCGTGTTCGCTGCGAGATCACCACTGCCCGAACGCGATCCGTGGTCCGGTCTGCAATCGGTCGACGGCGTCGACGTCGTGCGGATACCTGCCGACCCATCCGCCGCAGAGCTGGGTGCCCTCCTCGAGGGCGTCGGCGCCCGCACCGTCGTGAACTGCATCGGCAACACGAATGTATTGGTGCCCTACCGCCGGCTGCGGGCGGCCAACGTGTCGGCGGTGGCGTCGATCGCCGATGCGTGTGCGCGGCGCGGCGCCGGTTTGGTGCAGCTGTCGACCTTCGTGGTGAACGCCGACGTGACAGCGCCCCGCGTCACCGATCCCCGCCACGCGCCATACCCCTATGCCGCCTCGAAGTCGTTGGCGGAGATCGTGGTGTCCCGCGCCGCGGGCGACCTGGACTTCTCGGTGGTGCGGCTGCCCCGGGTGCTGGGCGACGCCCGCCGGCTCGCGCAGTCGTCGGACATCCTGGTCGCGATGGTCGATGCGTGCACCGCGCTGGGCGTATGTCCCGTGGTGCCGGTGACCGAAGAGGTCACCACCGGCGTGGCCGCCGCCCACAGCATTCTCGGTCTGCTTCCGCAGCTGTCACCGGCGGTCGAGCTGGGCCGCGGCATGGCGGTACTACGCGGCGAGAAAGTCTCCTACACAGCGTTTCTCGGCAGCCTCGGATTCGAGGCCATCGCCCTCGCGGAGTGGAAGGACCGGCTGGACCGCAGCGTGTGGGCTACCCGAAATCCGCAGCGGTGGGCGGTACTCGATGCGTGGGTCGGGTTGGGTGCCAGATTGCGGGGCCGCACGTATGCCGACTATCTGGCCGAATATCCCAGTGTCGAGGTCGATTTCGCGGCTGTCGCGGAATGCACCAGTGCGCCTGAGCCACTTCGCAGTGTCTTCGGCGCTGAGCAGATTGTGAGGAAATGACATTGACCGATGTGACTGAACCCCGGCACGAGGCACCGGAAGTCGGTGCCATCTATCTCGACATCACCGGAATGTCGTGCGTCATGTGTGCCCGCCGCGTGCAGAAGGCACTCAACAAGATCGACGGCGTGCACGCGTCGGCCAGTTTCGCCACCAAGACCGCCACCATCGAGACCGCCGGTGATGTCGGCCCGGCTGAACTGTGCGACGCCGTCGTGGCAGCGGGCTATGGCGCCGCACCGCGCGCCGAGGCGCCCGTGGTGGAGGACTCGGCGCGCGGCCCGTTGCAGCGGCTCGTCGGCGGCCTGCTCGGCCGCGGGTAGCGACAGGTTTGTCCTAATTTGTGGGCCCCATGGCGTAGACGCCATGGGGCTGGGCGTCGCACGATAGAGGCGTGACGCGATCTGTGGTGCTGCTCGGCTTTCGCGGGGTGCAGGCCCTCGACGTCGTCGGCCCGTTCGAGGTGTTCACGGGCGCCACGCTGCAGCTGGCCGCGATGGGACGCACGGATGAGGGCTACGCGCCGGTCCTGGCCGCGGCCGACGGCGGCCCCGTCACCACGTTGACCGGGCTCGAGTTCGTCACCAAGCCGCCGCCCGACCCGAACGAACCCATCGACACCATCGTGCTGCCCGGCGGCATGGGCATCGACGAAGCCCGGGCCGACCCCGCCGTCATCGACTGGATCCGCACCGCCGCACCGCACGCGCGCCGCATCGTCAGCGTCTGCAACGGCGCGTTCCTCGCCGCGGAGGCCGGCCTGCTCGACGGCTGCTCGGCCACCACGCACTGGGCCTCGGCAGAGAAACTGGCCAGTGAATTCCCCTGCATCGCAGTCGATGCCGATCCGATCTTCGTCCGCAGCTCGGATCAGGTGTGGACGGCGGCGGGCGTCACCGCGGGCATCGATCTGGCACTGGCGCTCGTCGAAGACGACTACGGCACCGACGTCGCCCAGAACGTCGCCCGGTGGCTGGTGCTGTACCTGCGCCGGCCCGGCGGGCAGACGCAGTTCGCGCCGCCGGTCTGGATGCCGCGCGCCAAGCGGGAACCGATTCGCGACGTGCAGGAGCTCATCGAGGCCGAACCCGGTGGGGCGCACAGTGTTCCGGAGCTGGCGCGCGCCGCGGCGATGAGCCCGCGGCACTTCACCCGGACGTTCACCGCCGAGGTGGGGGAGCCGCCGGCGGCGTACGTCGAGCGGGTCCGCACCGATGCGGCCCGCCGGCAGCTCACCGAGACCGACGACACCGTCACCGCCATCGCCGCGCGGTGCGGCTTCGGCAGCGCCGAGACGCTGCGTCGCAGTTTTGTTCGGCGCGTTGGGGTTTCACCAGATCAGTACCGCAGAACTTTCGCGCACGCGAGGAGCAGAGAAGGCGCGAGGTAGGGAGAAATCATGCAAGTTGCCATCGTCCTGTACCCGGGGTTCACGGCCCTCGACTTCATCGGGCCCTATGAGTCGTTGCGCTGGCTGCCCGACACCGAGGTGCGCTTCGTCTGGCACGAGCCCGGCCCCATCGCCGCCGACTCCGGCGTGCTGTTGGTCGGCGCCACGCATTCGTTCGACGAGACCCCGTCGCCCGACATCATCCTGATCCCGGGCGGGTTCAGCACCATGGAGCACGCGCGCGACGAGAAGGTGCTCGACTGGGTCCGGCGCGCCCATAAGACCACGACCTGGACGGCGTCGGTCTGTTCTGGTTCGGTGATCCTGGGCGCCGCGGGTCTGCTCACCGGTAAGCGCGCGACGTCGCACTGGGCGGCCGTGCAACTGCTGCGCACCTTCGGCGCCGAACCCGTCACGGACGAGCGGATCGTGCCGGCCGGGGACCGCATCGTCACGTGCGCGGGCGTCTCTGCCGGCATCGACCTCGGCCTCTGGCTCGCGGGTCAGATCGCCGGTGATGACAAGGCCAAAGCCATCCAGCTGTCCATGGAGTACGACCCGCAGCCGCCGTTCGACTCCGGGCACATGTCGAAGGCGTCGGCCGCCACCAAGGCCACGGCGACGGCGCTGATGTCCCGTGAGCTGCTCAAGCCGACGGCGCTCAAGTCCACCACGCTGCTGCTGTGGGACCAGGCCATCAAGCGCGTCCGATCGCGCCGCTGACCGAGGGATTTGTGCACGATTTTCCGCGCCGACCGCGGAAAATCGTGCACAAATCCCGGGTCCAGTAACCTCGGCCGGGTGAATCTGGCATTCGACGACCGTGGCGGATCCGGCGAGCCGGTGCTGTTCATCGCGGGCCGGGGCGGCGCGGGACGCACCTGGCACCTGCACCAGGTACCGGCGTTCCAGCGGGCCGGCTATCGCTGCATCACCTTCGACAACCGCGGCATCGGCGCCACCGAGAACGCCATCGGCTTCGGCACCGACCAGGTGGTCGCGGACACGGCGTCGCTGATAAACAAGGTGGTCGGCGGCCCGGTGCGTGTGGTCGGCGTCTCCATGGGGTCGTTCATCGCCCAGGAGCTCATGGTCGCCCGGCCCGAGTTGGTGTCGTCGGCCGTGCTGATGGCCACCCGCGGCCGCGAGGACCGGGCCCGCACCTTCTTCCGTGAGGCGGAGCGGGCATTGCTGGCGGCGGGAATCGAGCTGCCGCCCGAGGTGGACGCGAAAAACCGTCTGCTGGAGAACTTTTCACCCAAGACCCTGAACGACGACCGCGCCGTCCAGGACTGGATCGAGATGTTCACCATGTGGCCGACCAAGCCCACGCCGGGTCTGCGGGCCCAGCTGGCCGTCGCGCCGGAGACCAACCGGCTGCCGGCCTACCGGCAGATCGCGGTGCCGGTGCAGGTGATCGGGTTCGCCGACGACGTGGTCCTGCCGCCGCACCTGTCCAAGGAAGTGGCCGACGCCATTCCGCTGGGCCGCTATCTGGAGATCCCCGACGCCGGCCACCTCGGCTTCATCGAGCGTCCCGATGCGGTGAACGCCGCCGCGCTGGAATTCTTCGCTGCCAACCCGGTGTGACACGCTGTAGCAATGAACCCGTCGACGATTCAGGCGCGGGTCGTCGTCGACGAACTGATTCGCGGCGGCGTCCGCGACGTGGTGCTGTGCCCCGGTTCGCGTAACGCCCCGCTGGCGTTCGCGCTGGCCGACGCCGACCGGGCCGGCCGCTTGCGGCTGCATGTCCGCATCGACGAGCGCACCGCCGGCTACCTGGCCGTCGGGCTGGCGGTTTCGGCCGGCTCGCCGGTGTGCATCGCGATGACGTCGGGTACCGCAGTCGCCAATCTCGGCCCGGCGGTGATCGAAGCCAACTACGCCCGCGTGCCGCTGATCGTGCTGAGCGCCAACCGGCCCTACGAACTACTGGGCACCGGCGCCAACCAGACCATGGAGCAGCTCGGCTATTTCGGCAACCAGGTGCGGGCCACCATCAGCCTCGGCCTCGCCGAGCCGACGGCCGACGTGGCCGCGGCCAACGCACAGTGGCGGTCGGCGACGTGCCGGGTTCTGGTGGCGGCCAAGGGTTCTCGCACCGCCAATGCCGGACCCGTGCAGTTCGACATCCCGCTGCGGGAGCCGCTGGTCCCGGACACCGCCGAAGATGGCCCCTACGCGCCGGAAGGCCGCCCCGACGGCCGGCCGTGGACGTACACGCCGCCCGTCACGTTCGACCAGCCCCTCGAGATCGGCCTGACGGCCGACACGGTCGTCATCGCCGGCCATGGCGCGGGCCGCCACGAGAACCTGGCGCACCTGCCGACCGTCGCCGAACCGACCGCGCCGCCGGCCGACAACCCGCTGCACCCGCTGGCGCTGTCGCTGGTCCGGCCGCAGCAGGTGATCATGCTGGGCCGCCCGACGCTGCACCGGCCGGTGTCCACCCTGCTGGCCGACCCACACACGCCCGTCTACGCGCTGACCACCGGCCCGCGCTGGCCCGACGTGTCGGGCAACTCGCAGGCCACCGGCACCCGCGCCATCACCTCCGGCACGCCCGATCCGGCCTGGCTCGCGAAGTGTGCCGACGCCAACGCCCGTGCCGAGCACGCCGTGCGTGACCAGCTCGCGGCCTACGAACTGACCACCGGCCTGCACGTGGCGGCGGCCGTCGCCGACGGCCTGCAGCCCGGCGACCAGCTGGTGCTCGGCGCCTCCAACCCGGTGCGGGACGCCGCGCTGGTCGGGCTGAACTCGCACGGCATCTCGGTGCGGTCCAACCGCGGCGTCGCCGGTATCGACGGCACGGTGTCGACGGCCATCGGCGCCGCGCTCGCCCACACCTCGGGCCGGACCGTCGCGCTCATCGGTGACCTGACCTTCGTCCACGACAGCTCGGGCCTGCTGATCGGCCCCACCGAGCCGACACCGAAGGCGCTGACCATCGTGGTCTCCAACGACAACGGCGGTGGCATCTTCGAGCTGCTGGAGCAGGGCGATCCCCGGTTCTCCGACGTGTCGTCGCGCATCTTCGGCACCCCGCACGACGTCGACGTCGCCGCCCTGTGCCGGGCGTACCACGTCGAGTGCCGGCAGGTGGAGGCCGACGGACTGGCCGCCGCGCTGCGCGAACCGTTCGATGGGATGCGGGTGCTGGAGGTCAAGGCCGACCGGTCCACCCTACGGTCGTTGCACGCTTCGATACGGGCGGCGATCAAGGCCGCTCCGTGATTCCCGAACCCCTGCGCTGCCGGTTGAACACGTTGTGGGACAACCTGATCCTGCGTCTCTTCGGCAACGGCGAGGAGACCCGGTCACAGCGCGTCATCCGCCGGATCCGGATCGGCATCGTCATCATGGCCTGCCTGGTGACACTGCAATCGGTGCTGCTGGTGCTGGGGGCGTGGCGCAACGATCAGCAGATCGAGCACAACATGGGAACCGCGGCCGCCGAGGTGCTCTCGGCCGGTCCGCGGCGCTCCACCATCGAGTTCGTGACGCCCGACCGCGTCACCTACCGGCCCGAACTCGGCGTGCTGTACCCGTCCGAGCTGGAGACCGGGATGCGCATCTACGTCGAATACGACCGCAGCAACCCGGACCTGGTGCGGGTGCAGAACCGCAACGCGTCGCTGGCCGTCATCCCGGCCGGCTCGATCGCCGTCGTCGGCTGGTTGGTCGCCGGTGTGCTGCTCGGCATCGTCACTCTCGTGCAGCGCCGGCTGGGTTAGGTCTGCCGCCCCGCCGTCAGCTTCGCCAGCCACCCGGTTTCCTGGATGTCCACCACGGTGTTGCCGGTGAGGTCGTACACCGTGGGTGTGCCCGCATCGCCGTCGCGGATCTCCTGCAGCCGGGTCTCGTTGGTCATCGTCATCTCGTCGGTGTCGACGGCGTGTTCACCGAACTGGATGGTGGCCACGGCCTCGGCGCTGACGCCGGCGTCGGCGGCCCAGCCCGCGAGCTGACCGTCCGACGGTGCCGACCCGCCCGGATTCTGGTGGCCCCACAGCGTCGCGACGTACGCCTGCAGGGCGGGCGCCGACGTGCCGTGTGCGGCGGCCAGGAACATCGCGTTGGCGACCTTGGCCGAATAGCCGTACTCGGTGTCCAGGAATGTCACCGGGCGGTAGGTGACGGTCAGCAGGCCGAGGGCGATCAGGCTCTTCATCTCCGGCCCGTCGGTGTCCTGCAGGTGCGCGCAGTGAGTGCATTGCGGCTCGGTGTACACCTCGATCTGCGCGGGGGCGTCGGGCCGGCCCGCGATGATGCCGAAGCCGTCCGCGGTGAGGGTGACGCCCGGCAGATCCGGGTCCCGCAGTGCCGATCCGGTGACGGTGCGGCCGCAGCCGGTTGATGCGGTGAGAAGCGCCAGCGCGGTGGCCAGAACAAGGATCAGCCGAGGTAGACGCATGCCGACCCCTTTCTCGCCGCGGTGCGACAGACGATACCGGTGGTACCCGAGTTGTGCGTGTCTTCGCGTCGCGGATCCCTGACGGTCACCTGACGGTCAGGCTGCGCTGCCAGCCTGCAGGTGTGCGAGTTGCGATCGTGGCGGAGTCCTTTCTCCCGAATGTCAACGGCGTCACCAATTCGGTGCTCCGGGTGCTGGAGCACCTCCACCGGAACGGCCATCAGGCGCTGGTCATCGCGCCCGACACGCCCCGGGGTGAAAAGCCCGCGGACACTTTCCACGGCGATGTGCCCGTGCACCGCATCCCGTCCCGGATGTTCCCCAAGGTGACGTCGTTGCCGCTGGGTGTGCCGCGGCCGCGAATGGTGCGGGTACTGCGCGATTTTCAGCCCGACGTGGTGCACCTGGCCTCGCCCGCGCTGCTGGGTTACGGCGGCCTGCACGCCGCGCGCTTCCTCGGCATCCCGACCGTCGCGGTGTTCCAGACCGACATCGCCGGTTTCGCGCAGAGTTACGGCGTCGGCATGATGACGAAAACCGCGTGGGCCTGGAACCGGCACCTGCACTCGCGTGCTGACCGGACTCTCGCGCCGTCCAGCGCGACGATGGAAGACCTTGTCACCCAACGGATTCCGCGTGTGCACAAGTGGGGTCGCGGCGTCGACGTCACCGGTTTCGCGCCATCGGCGCGCAGCACCGCGCTGCGGGCGCAGTGGTCGCCCGAGGGCAAGCCGGTGGTGGGTTTCGTCGGCCGACTGGCGCCGGAGAAGCACGTGGAGCGGCTGGCCGCGCTGGCCGGACGCGACGACCTGCAGCTCGTGGTGGTCGGTGAGGGCATCGACCAGACCAAGCTCGAAAAACTCATGCCCACAGCGGTTTTCACCGGCGCGCTGTACGGCCGGGAACTGGCCACGGCATACGCCAGCATGGACGTTTTCGTGCACCCGGGGGAGCACGAGACGTTCTGTCAGGCCGTCCAGGAGGCCATGGCGTCGGGTCTGCCGGTCATCGCGCCCGATGCCGGCGGCCCGCGTGACCTGGTGACGCCCATGCACACCGGATTGCTATTGCCGGTAGCGGATTTCGAGGCGGCGCTGCCGGCCGCGGTCGATCACCTGCTCGCCGAGCGGTCCCGCTACTCGCTCGCCGCCCGCCGCAGCGTGCTGGGCCGCACCTGGCCCGCCGTGTGCGACGAACTGCTCGGCCACTATGCCGCCGTCCTCGGCGAGCGCCGCGCCCTCGCTGCCTAGTTATTTCCCGCGAGCGGCCCGTGTTTGTACGGCGACACACCGTATTTGGTGTACACAAACGTCCCGCTCGCGGCCGCCGAGCGCGACGAAACTGCACATGCTGATCGAGCGTGCTTGCGCAGAACACGCACGCTCGATCAGAGAAGATCAGCTCACATGGACCAGGTCGTACACATACGAGCGGTCGTCCTTGCGACTCACCCACGCACCCTCGGGCGGCAGGTAACCGAACCCCGCGTGGTCGAACGGGCGACTCGACACCGCGCCCCGCTCCGTGCACACCACCCACCCGAAGTGCGGCAGCCGCCGGCACCAGATGTCCAGATCGACCCGCTTGTACGACGGAAACCCGTGCGCCTCGCCGTCTTCGGTGAACTCATAGGTCAACCCGTCGTCCCGTCGGACGAATTTCAATCCCGCCATCGGAGTTCCTTCGTTCAGCCCTGCGCCAGCTCGGACACCGGCTGCCACTCTTCCCAGGTGCGCAACCGGTTTTCGTAGTCGGTCTTGGCGATCTGCAGCGGTGCGCTGCCGAAAAAGACTCGCAGCGGCGGCTTTTCGGCGTCGACGATCTTGAGCACCGCGGCCGCCGAGGCCTCCGGGCTGCCCGGTACCGCATTGCGCTCGCTGCGCCAGCGCGCGACGTCTGCCCGAAGTCCGTCGTACTCCGGCAGTTCCGTGGTCCGCTTCGCCGACGCGCCGCCCCAGTCGGTCGCGAAGCCACCGGGCTCGATCAAGGTGACGTGTACACCGAACCGCTCCACTTCGGCGGCCAGCGACTGTGAGAAACCCTCGAGCGCCCACTTCGACGCGTGGTAGGCGCCGAGGCCCGCGAACGCGCTGATGCCACCGATCGAGGACACCTGGATGATGTGCCCGCTGCCCTGCGCCCGCAGGTACGGCAGCGCCGCCTGCGTGATCCACAGCGCGCCGAAGACGTTGGTCTCGATCTGATCCCGCGCCTCGGCCTCCGACAACTCCTCGATGAAACCGAACTGGCCGTAGCCCGCGTTGTTGACGACGACGTCCAGCCGGCCGAAGTGCTCGTGCGCCGCCTTCACAGCGGCGAAGTCGGCGTCGCGGTCGGTGACGTCGAGCGCGACGGGCAGCAGCGCGTCGCCGTACTTGGCGACGAGGTCGTCGAGCGTCGACACGTCCCGCGCCGTCGCGGCCACCTTGTCGCCGCGCTCCAGCGCGGCAGCCGTCCACTCGCGTCCGAACCCGCGCGATGTCCCCGTGATGAACCAGACTTTTTGACCCATGCGGCTTACAGCTCCCGTGGTGGCCGTTCCATTCCCGGGGCCGCCGCAGACGCGGGGCGCAGGACCAGCCGGTAGCGTCATATCCGTGAGTCGCGCGTCATTGGAGAAGGATCCGCACGAGGTTGCGTCGATGTTCGACGGCGTCGCCCGTCGCTATGACATCACCAACACCGTGCTGTCCCTGGGACAGGACCGGTTCTGGCGGCGGCAGACGCGCGCCGCGCTGGGCATCGGCCCAGGTGACAAGGTTTTGGACCTCGCCGCTGGGACGGCGGTGTCGACGGTCGAGCTCGCGACGTCGGGCGCCTGGTGTGTGGCCTGCGACTTCTCGGTCGGCATGCTCGCCGCCGGTGCGGCCCGCAACGTCCCGAAGGTGGCCGGCGACGCCACCAAGCTGCCGTTCGACGACGGCGTCTTCGACGCCGTGACCATCAGCTTCGGGCTGCGCAACGTCGTCGACTTCAGCGCCGGCCTGCGCGAGATGGCTCGGGTGACCCGCCCCGGCGGCCGCCTGGTGGTGTGCGAGTTCTCCACGCCCACCAACCGCCTGTTCGCGACGGCCTACAAGGAGTACCTGATGAAGGCGCTCCCGACGATGGCCACCGCGGTGTCGTCCAACCCCGAGGCGTACGTCTATCTCGCCGAGTCCATCCGGGCCTGGCCCGATCAGGACGACCTGGCCCGCAAGATCGAGGCGGCCGGCTGGTCGCAGGTGCGCTGGCGCAACCTGACCGGAGGGATCGTCGCGCTGCACGCCGCTGTCAAGCCGTGAGCCTGCCCGTCCTCGCCGTCGCCGGCTTTCTCGGTGCGGGCAAGACCACGCTGCTGAACCACCTGCTGCGTAACGGCCGCGGAGCGCGAATCGGCGTGCTGGTCAACGACTTCGGGTCCGTCAACATCGACGCGATGCTGGTCGCCGGTCAGGTTGACGCCATGGCGTCACTGTCCAACGGCTGTATCTGCTGCGTCGCCGAGGACGGTGAGGTCGCCGAGATGCTGGGCAAGCTGGCGGCCGTCCGCCCGGCCCTCGATCTGATCGTGGTGGAGGCCAGCGGCGTCGCCGAGCCGCCCGCCGTGGCGCGGACCATCATGACGGCCGACTCCGACGACTTCCACTACGCCGGGCTGATCCTGGTGGTCAACGGATGCGAGCCGGAGCTCGGGCACGGGCTGCCGGTCGCTGACCTCGTCGTGCTCAATCGTGCCTCCGACGTCGCCGACGTCGACGCCGTGGTGGCCCGGATTCGCGCGCAGAATCCGCGAGTCCCCGTGCAGCCCACCGATTTCGCGCGCATCGACCCGACGCTGCTGATCGACATCCCGGAGCGCGCCCCGCAGGCCCAGCTGTCGTTCGACGAGCTGCTGCACGACGATCACGACCACGACCACGACCATCCCGTCTACCAGTCCGTCGAATACACCACCGGTGACGTGCTGAACCCGCGCCGCTTGCTGGCGCTGCTGCGTGACCGGCCCGAAGGGCTTTACCGGGCAAAGGGTTTCGTCGACTTCGGCGCCGGACACCGATACCTGCTGCAGCTGGTGGGCGGCTCGCTGCGGCTGCAGAAGCGCCGCGGCACCGGCACCCAACTGGTGTGCATCGGCACCGGCATGGACACCGAGAAGGTGCGGGCGGCGCTGCACGAGTGCACGACCGAACCGGCCGACGAGAACGCCATCCTCGGAGTCCACAAGTACGTGGTGCAGTAGGCCCCGGATATTCTGGCCCCTCACCTGAGTTCGAGGAGATGTGTTGTTCAAGGTCAATGAGTACTTCGATGGCAAGGTCGCATCGATCGCGTTCGCGCCCGCCGAGGGCCCCGCGACCGTCGGTGTCATGGCTGTCGGCGAGTACGAATTCGGGACTTCGAGCCTCGAGATCATGCACGTGGTGTCCGGCGCCCTGACCGTCAAGCTGCCCGGTAGTGACGAGTGGGAAACCTATGCTGCCGGAACGCAATTCACGGTGCCGGCCGACAGCAAGTTCGGCGTGCGCGTCGAGGTCGAGACCGCCTACCTCTGCGAATACCGGTAACTTTCCGCCCACGGTGAACTTGGTCGCGACTTTTTCGCAAAGTCTCGACCGAGTTCACTTCGTGCACCAAGATGAGGCATGCCCTATGGACGCCTCGCTGATCCCGACTCCACCATCGGTACCGACCGCCGCTCGGACCCGCGCATGGTCAAGGCCCTCGCCGCGTTCGGGATGGACGGCCGCCTCCCGGAACCGCCGCTCACGGTCGACGCTCCGCTCGCCCAGCGCCTCGAGTTCACCGCGTTCGCGGAGCAGGGGACCGGCGCCGTCCTGAAGATGCTGGGGGACCAGGCCCCCGCGCCCGAAGGCGTCACCACCTCGACCACCACGATCACCGGCGCCGACGGCAACGAGATCACGCTGTTCATCAGCCGGCCCACCGAGGCCACCGGCCCGCTGCCCGCCGTCGTGCACCTGCACGGAGGTGGCATGGCGATCCTCAGTGCCGCGGACATCCAGTACGTCCGGCTCCGCGAGAACCTCGCGGCCGCGGGGCTCGTGGTCGTCGGCGTCGAATTCCGCAATTCCGGCGGCGCGCTCGGTCCGCACCCGTTCCCGGCCGGTCTCGACGACTGCGCCGCGGCCGTGCGCTGGACGGCCGCGAACAAGGACGAGTTGGGCGTCAGCCATCTGATCGTGTCGGGGGAGTCCGGCGGCGGGAACCTGACGCTGACGGTCGCGCTGAAAGCCAAGCGGGAAGGCTGGATCGGCGAGATCGCCGGCGTCTACGCCCAGTGCCCGTACATCTCCAACCGGTGGCTCGAGGAGGCCGACGATCTGCCGTCGCTGCGGGAGAACGACGGGTACTTCATCAGCTGCCTGCAACTGGCCCTGCTGGGATCCATCTACGATCCGGACCGCAAACACGACAACGACGGCACCTGCTGGGCCGGGGCGGCCACCGATACCGAGCTGGAAGGCCTTCCGCCGCACGTCATTTCGGTCAACGAGCTCGACCCGCTGCGCGACGAGGGCCTGATCTACTACCGCCGGCTCGCTGCGGCCGGCGTCAGCGTCGTCGGCCGGATCGTCGCCGGCACCTGCCACGCCGGCGACATCCTGCTGGCCGGTGCCATGCCCGAGGTCTTCGCCGCCACTGTGCGCGACATCGTCGGGTTCGCGCGGTCGGTCAGCTGAACGGCTTGCGCTGATCCAGCCGGCGCGAGCCCCGGCCGGCCCGGCGCCAGAGGCGGGCGATCATGTCGGTGTCCTCTTCGGTCACCAGGTTGC
Organism: Mycobacterium sp. ST-F2; assembly: GCF_001905655.1. Taxonomy (GTDB): domain Bacteria; phylum Actinomycetota; class Actinomycetes; order Mycobacteriales; family Mycobacteriaceae; genus Mycobacterium. Next base: position 7,084 of record NZ_JMHT01000023.1, on the reverse strand, counting down.
CCATGGCCCGGACCGCGACCGTCATCAGGTACTGCGACCGCATCGCGACGGGACCCGTCAGCGGCAGGAACTTCGGCACGGTCAGCAGGATTGCCAGGCGACGGGCCACGGAGAACCCCGCGGCGTAGTGCTCCTGCAGCACCGCGGGCCAGGCCGCGCTCAGGTCACCTGAGCCCAGCAGGTCGGCGGCGAGCCGGCCCGTCTCCAGTCCGTAGTCGATGCCCTCGCCGTTGAGCGGGTTGACGCACGCCGCCGCGTCACCGACCAGCATCCAGTTGGGCCCGGCCACCCCGGACACCGCGCCGCCCATCGGCAGCAGCGCCGACTTGGCCAGCCGGGGCTGACCTTCGAAGCCCCACTCGTCGCGGCGCAGGTTGGTGTAGTGGGCGAGCAGCGGCCGCAGCGCGGCGTCGGCCGGCCGCTTCTCGGTGGCCAGTGCCCCCACACCGATGTTCACCTCGCCGTTGCCCAGCGGGAAGATCCAGCCGTAACCGGGTAGCACCTCGCCTTCCGGCGACCGTAGCTCCAGGTGCGACGTGATCCACGGCTCGGCGTGCCGCGGCGTCTCGATGTAGGCGCGGATCGCGACGCCGTAGACGGTCTCCTGGTGCCACTGCCGGCCCAGCACGCGGCCCAGCGTCGACCGGGCGCCGTCGGCCACGATGAGCTCGCCTACACCGATCTCCTGGCCGTCGTCGAGCTGCAACGTGGACACCCGGCCGGTGGCGTCATGCGAGACGCCGACGGCCTTGACGCCCAACAGCATCTTCGCGCCGGCGTCGGCGGCGACCTGACGAATCCGGTCGTCGAGCTCGGTCCGCGGCACCGCACTGCTGGTGGCCGGGAACGACGGCCCCGGCCACCGCACCTCGCGCTCCGCGCCGAACCCGGCCAGCCGCAGACCGTGGTGGCTCACGTGGCCGTCGAGCCACTCGCCCAGCCCGAGCTCGCGCAGTTCCGCGATGGCCCGCGGCGTCAGCCCGTCGCCGCAGGCCTTGTCCCGGGGGAACTGCGCGGAGTCGACCACCAGGACGTCGCGGCCCCGGCGCGCTGCCCAGGCGGCAGCCGCGGAACCAGCCGGCCCGGCTCCGACCACGACCACATCTGCGTGCACGACCATGCCGCCCAGTATGTTGGACCCATGAAGACACCAGCGACAGTGGTCGCGGGCGTGGACTTTGGTGACGCCGACTTTGCCGCGCAGGTTCGTGACGCGGTGGCGCGTATCGAAGACCTGATGTCGACCGAGTTGGGTAAGGCCGACGAGCTGATGGCCGAGGCGGTCCAGCACCTGTTCCAGGCCGGTGGCAAGCGGTTCCGCCCGCTGTTCACCGTGCTGTCGGCGTCGCTGGGGCCCGATCCGGACAACGACGACGTCGCCATCGCCGGCGCCGTGATCGAGCTGGTGCACCTGGCGACGCTGTACCACGACGACGTCATGGACGAGGCCCAGGTGCGGCGCGGAGCGGACAGCGCCAATGCGCGCTGGGGCAACAACATCGCGATCCTGGCCGGGGACTACCTGTTCGCCACCGCCTCGCGTCTGGTCTCCAGGCTGGGGCCCGACGCGGTCCGCGTCATCGCCGACACGTTCGCCCAGCTGGTGACGGGCCAGATGCGAGAGACGCGCGGCGCCGTCGAGGGCGCCGACCCCGTGGAGCACTACCTCAAGGTCGTGTACGAGAAGACGGCCTGCCTCATCGCGGCATCCGGCCGCTTCGGCGCGACGTTCTCGGGCGCCGACGAGGAGCAGATCGAGCGGCTGAGCCGGCTCGGCGGCATCGTCGGCACCGTCTTCCAGATCTCCGACGACATCATCGACATCGACAGCGATCCTGACGAGTCGGGCAAGGTGCCGGGCACCGACCTGCGCGAAGGCGTGCACACACTCCCGGTGCTGTACGCGCTGCGCGACACCGGGGCCGACGCCGACCGGCTGCGGGAGCTGCTGGCCACGCCCATCGACAACGACGCCGACCTCGCCGAGGCGTTGGGGTTGCTGCGGGCGTCACAGGGCATGGTCGAGGCCAAGCGCACCGTGCAGCGGTTCGCCGCGGACGCCCGCACCGAACTGGACAACCTCCCGGACCTGCCTGGCCGGGTAGCCCTGCTCAACCTGGTCGAGTACACCGCTGACCGCCACGGCTGACCGCCGATCGGGACACCGCGGAACCCGGCACCAGTTGCCGAGCGTTCAATTCAGTGAGTTTGACTGCGCTGAGTACTGCGCTTGGAGGAGGTAGCCGATGACGTGGAACCCGCACGCGAACACCGTGAAGACGTTCGCGCTGTTGGTGGGCTTCTCGACGCTCATCGTGCTGATCGGGTCGCTGTTCGGCAAGAACATCATGTACCTGGCGGTGCTGTTCGCCATCGGCATGAACGCCTACGTCTACTTCAACAGCGCCAAGATGGCGCTGCGGGCCATGCACGCACAGCCGGTCAGCGAGATGCAGGCGCCGGCGATGTACCGCATCGTCCGCGAGCTGGCCACCACGGCGCGGCAGCCGATGCCGCAGCTGTACATCAGCGACACCGCCGCGCCCAATGCCTTCGCCACGGGGCGTAATCCGCGTAACGCCGCGGTGTGCTGCACCACGGGCATCCTGAATCTCCTCAGCGAGCGCGAGCTGCGCGCCGTGCTGGGCCATGAGCTCTCACACGTCTACAACCGCGACATCCTGATCTCCTGCGTCGCGGGCGCCATGGCGTCGGTGGTGACGGCGTTGGTCAACGTCGCGTACTTCATCGGCATGTTCGGCGGCGATCGCGACGACCGCCCCAATCCCTTTGTCCTGCTGGTTCTTTCGATCGTCGGTCCGCTGGCCGCGACCATCATCCGGCTCGCGGTGTCGCGCTCGCGCGAGTACCAGGCCGACCAGTCGGGAGCCGAGTTGACGGGCGACCCGCTGGCGCTGGCCAGTGCACTGCGCAAGATCAGCGTGGGCGTGCAGCAGGCCCCGCTGCCCCCTGAGCCGCAGCTGGCCGACCAGGCCCACCTGATGATCGCCAACCCGTTCCGCGCCGGCGAGAAGATCGGCAAGCTGTTCTCGACACATCCGCCCATCGAGGACCGCATCGCGCGCCTGGAGCGCATGGCCGGGCGGTAGTTCCGCCGGCCCGGCCGTCGCATCGCGCGGAGCGGAGCCTCGACATGTTCGGCCCGACGCCGTCAACTTTCGTTGACCGTCAAGGAAAGTCGACGACTCCTGGCGCGAGGTGCCAGGGGTAGAGCGGCGACGAAGTGATGGCCGCATCGCCGAGATGGACGAAATGGCTGGTTTGCAGCTCGTTCGACGACCATTTCGTGCATCTCGACGATGGCCACCTCATCAGGCACGCCAAGCTCATAGGAATATACCCCCCGGGGGTACTTGACGGACACTCGCCTCGCTGCGTAACGTCGTCGACGTCAGATACCCATAGGGGGTATGTAAATGAGAAAGGGATTCAGCGATGACGGCGGCGGTAACTCCGAAGACCGATTGGCATCTACGCGGCGAGTGGTTCGATGTGTGCAGCTGCAAGCTGCCGTGCCCGTGCAGCTTCGCGCAGGAGCCCACGCACGGCGACTGCTTGTTCACGCTCGTCTGGCAGGTCCACGAAGGGCATTACGGCACAACCGATTTGAGTGGCCTTGGCGTGGTGGCCCTGGGCGAGTTCGCCGGCAACATGTGGATCGGCGACCCGGACGCCACCATGAAGCTCATGTTCTACATCGACGAGAAGGCGGACGCTGATCAACGGAAAGCCCTGGAGCGGATCTTCCGCGGCGACGAGGGCGGCTGGCCGGGGGAGTTCGGCGCCCTGATCAGCGAGCTGCGGGGTATCGAGTACGCCCCGATCAACTTCGCCGCGGCCGACGACCTGGCCTACTGGCGGGCGGAGATTCCGGGCAAGGTCGACGTCCGGGTGGATGCGCTGACCGGCCCGACGGCCGACCCGAACCGTCGCGTCACCACCGTCAACGCTCCGGGTGCCGAAGTCGGGCCGGGACAGGTCGCGACGTGGGGTGTGGTCAGGAAGGCCGACGCCGTCGGCTTCGACTTCTCCCACGAGTACCTCGGCGTCTCCAGCAAGCACTTCCCGTTCGACTGGCGGCCCGACGGCGAACTGCCGAACGTCGAGTTGCCGTCCGCCGCGGAGGCGGCCGGCGGATGCTGCTGCGGCTGAGCTGACGAGGACCCGGAAATGACACTGCGCCCAGGGCCTGCCGCTCTCGCGGGGTACGGCCCTGGGCGCAGGATCAATCAGGTACTACTCGGCAACCTCGACCAGACGGTCCACGCTGACCGGCGTCACCCGGAGGGCGGCCGCGGTGCCGATGTCATAGAACAACCCGATCACCTCGAGGTCGCCGGCGCGGTGCCGGGCCCGGACCAGCGGGTGGGCGGCGAGGGTCTGCGCCTGAAGTGCGACGTTGACCATCGACAGCTGGTCGACGACGCCGAACCCTTCCTCGGCCGCGGCGACGGCCACGGGGTGCCGGCCCTCGTCGAAGGCGCGCAACGTCGCATCGCCGTGCTCCAGCCAGGTGTGCAGGTGCTCGTCGTGACCCTGATCGCCGCCCAGCAGCGCGGTCATGGCGCCGCAGCTGGAGTGGCCGCACACCACGATCGACGAGACCTCCAGGACCTCGACGGCGAAGGCGATGGCCGCCTCGACCGAGGCGTCGGCGCGTCCCTCCGGGATCAGGTTGCCGACGTTGCGGACCGTCAGCAGGTCACCGGGGCCACTGCTGGTGATGACGTTGGGCACGACCCGCGAGTCGACGCAGGTGATGAACAGCGTCTCCGGCTTCTGGGTGTGGGCCAGGTCTTCCATGTGCGGGCGCAGCACGGGTGCGGTGCGGCGGTGGTAGGTCTCCAGGCCCTCCATCACAGAAGAGGTCTGCGGCTGCGACTTCCACGGGACGACACCCGAGCGCTTGTCGAACGGCGTGAACGTGCGGGTCGGCGGACCGGCGGCCGCGCTGTGCAGCTCGGCGGTGCCGTGCTCGTGAATCTCGACGGAGCCACCGCCGGCGACGTGCTGGCGCTTCCACTCGTCGATGGTCTCGTGGGCGGCGTGGTCGATGAAGTCCACCGACAGCTCGACGGTGACGTCCGAACCGGTCGGCACCGAAGCCAGGGCCGAGGTCAGGCGCGGCAGCGACAGGAAGCTGACCGAGCCCTCGATCACGATGCGCCAGTCGTTGCCGGCGACGTGCTCCGTGACGATCTTGGCCCGGATGACGCGCCACACCGTCAGGGCGACCGCCAGGGCGAGGCCGATCAGCACACCCTCGAGCAGGTTGAGGAAGACGACGCCGAGCACCGTGATGGCGTAAACCGCGATATCGCCTGTGCGCCGGGCGGTTTCGATGTGCACCTTCTTGACCAGCTGGCAGCCGATGACGATCAGCAGGCCGGCGAGCGCCGACGTCGGGATCAGCTGGGCCAGGCCGGCGAACGGCACTGCGAACAGCAGGATCCAGAACCCGTGCAGGATGGCCGACGCCCGGGACTTGGCGCCCGCGGCGACGTTGGTCGAGCTGCGCACGATGACGCCGGTGACGGGCAGGCCGCCGATGGCGCCGGAGATGGTGTTGGCCGCGCCCTGGCCGATCAGCTCACGGTCGAAGTTGGTGCGCGGGCCGTTGTGCATGCGGTCGACCGAGACCGCCGACAGCAGGCTCTCGACGCTGGCGATGAGGGCGACGGTCAGGACGCCCGCGAAGACGGCGGCCCACTGTCCGTCGGGCAGGGTCGGCAAAGACAGCGAGTCCAGCAGCGAGCCGTTGATCTGAATGCGCTTGACGTCGAACGGCAGCAGAACGGACAGCGCCGTCACACCGACGATGGCGACCAGCGGACCGGGGATCCGGTTGACGGGTGCCGGCACCCAGCGCCACGCCACGAGCGTGACGATGACCAGCATGCCGAGCACGAAGCCGGGGCCGTGGACGTTCATCAGCTGCGCCGGCAGCTCGTGGATGTTCTCCCACGCGCTGCTGTTGGACTTGCCGCCCAGCAGCACGTGCAGCTGCTGCAGCGCGATGGTGATGCCGATGCCCGCGAGCATGGCGTGGACGACGACCGGCGAGATGGCCAGCGCGGCCCGGGCCACGCGGCTGAGGCCGAACAGAATCTGGAGGATGCCGGCGCCGACGGTGATGGCGCACGTCACGCCCCAGCCGAATTGGGCGATCAATCCGGCGACGACGACGGTCAGGCCGGCGGCCGGTCCGCTCACCTGCAGCGGCGAGCCGCCGAGCGCGCCGGCGACGATGCCGCCGACGATGGCGGCGATGATGCCGGCCAGGATGGGCGCGTTGGACGCGACGGCGATGCCGAGCGACAGTGGGAGTGCCACCAGGAATACGACAAGTGACGCAGGCAGGTCGTAGCGCAGTATGGCGCGTAGACCCTTTGCCGGCGGGGCGGTTTCTAGCATGTCTAGGTTTCCGTTCTCCGATTGTTGTCCGATGGACACATGTGCAGATGCGCTGCGCGAGTTTCGGTCCGCAAACCCGCCGACACCATTGTCGATTAAACATGTTGCGAGACAACATGTTTCAGAACTGTTCGACGGTCGCCGACGATAAGCGACGTCAATTGCTAAGTGTGAGAGTATTTATCGCCAGACAGGGTCGCAAGGCGAGGAAGAGTTCCCATAGAGAACGCAAATCTTCTCCGTGGGCCAGATGACCCGTCCCGGCGTTTCCGGAGGCTCCCGATCTTGGGAGGATCTGAGTTATGGGACGTCCGAGCAAGTACCCCGACGAGTTGCGTGAGCGTGCGGTGCGCATGGTCGCCGAGGTCCGTCCGCAGTACCCGTCGCAGTGGGCGGCGATCACCGCGGTCGCGGGCATGTTGGGGATCGGCACCCCGGAGACCTTGCGGACCTGGATTCGCCGCTCGGAGGTCGATACCGGCCAGCGTCCGGGGGTGACCACGCAGATGGCCGAGGAGAACAAGGCGCTGCGTAAGGAGATCGCCGAGTTGCGTCGGGCCAATGAGATCTTGAAAGCAGCGGCGATTTTCTTCGGGGCCGAGCTGTGCGCCACGAGGCGCTGGGTATATCGAGAGGCGGTGAGAGACCG
>NZ_JMHT01000022.1 GCF_001905655.1 Mycobacterium sp. ST-F2 | reverse complement strand
CCTGGGCGGACTACACCCAAAGCTACCCACGAGAAGGTGAGGAGCCGCACTAGTGTTCGAATATGGACATCGCCAGCACACTGACCGTCGACGAGGCCTACACCGGCCTCGCCGCGGCGCTGGCCCGGGTGGCGTCCCTGGACTACAGCACCCTGTCGGTGCCGGAGCTGCTGGCGCTGCAATCGGAGCGGCAACGGCTGGCCTGCGCCGCCGCGGCGGTCGATCACCACATCCAGGCCGCGTTGGCGGCCCAGACCACGGCCAAGGAGATCGGGGCGAAAAACTGGGCCGACGCGATGCGCATCCGGGACCGGCTCAGCAGCGAGGAGGCCCGCCGCCGGGTCCGGCACGCCGAACTGCTGGGGCCCCGCATGTCCCTGACCGGGGAACTACTGCCGCCGCTGCGCCCGCATGTCGCCGCCGCCGTCGCCGAAGGCGCGATCAATGGTGATCATGTTGATGTCATCGAATCGTTTTTCGCGAAACTGCCCACCTGGGCCGACCTGGCCAGCCTCGACGGCGCCGAGCAGGCGCTGGTGGCCGCCGCCCGGAATCTGACGCCTGAATCGCTGCGGTCGGTGGTCAGACGCAAGCTGTATGAGTTGGATCAGGATGGTCCCGAACCCGAGGACCGGGAACCGGACTGTGATCGCGACCGGGCGCTGGTGGTGTCCAAGCAGCGACCCGACGGCAGCAGCGAGCTGCGTGGTGTGCTGACCCCGGCCGCCCGCGCCGTCTACGAAGCGTTGATGGTCAAATACGCCGCGCCGGGCATGTGCAACCCCGCCGACCCGGTGCCGTGCACGTCCGGGACGCCGACGCAGGAGCAGATCGACCATGATCACCGCACCCTGGCGCAGCGTCAGCATGATGCCTGGGAAACGGTGGGCCTGCTGCTGCTGTCCACCGATCTGGGGGAGCACAACGGTTTCCCCCTCGCCATCGTGGCGACCTGCACCCTCGAGCAGCTCGAGCAGCGGGCCGGGGTCGCCGTGACGCACACCGGCAGCCAGCTCCCCGTCAAGGACCTGCTCAACCTGGCCGCCCGTACGGGCGCGTCCTGCTACCTCACGGTGTTCGACAACCATGGTGATGTGCCGTTGTACCTGGGGCGGGCGCGGCGCACCGCCACCACCGGCCAACGCCTGGCCCTGTTCACCCGCGACGGGGGCTGCACCCGCCCCGACTGCACTGTCCCGGCCGCGGGCTGCCAGGCCCACCACATCCCCGGATGGAGCCGCGGCGGACAGACCGACGTCACCACCATGGCCCTGGCCTGTGGCTGCGACAACCGCCTGGAAGACACCACCGGCTGGAGCAGCACCATGAAAAACGGCCGCCCCCACTGGACCCCACCACCCCTGCTGGACACCGGCCAACCCCGAACCAACCAATACTGGCACCCCACCCTGTACCCGCCAGAGGGAGGCAGCGATGACGACGGTGAAAGCGACAGTCCCGCAACGTGATACGGCGCTCCGGGCGCGCGGTGGCACGGTGCTTCGCCGCGCTGCGGATGCCACGCGCCTGGCCGACCGTGTCGCCGTGCCCGCGTACGGTTGGCCGATGCCCGATTTTCTGGCCATGACGCGTGACGGCTATGACCGTGCTGCCGCGCACTACGTCGAGCGCTTCCAGAACCATCTCGACGAGCGGCCGGTGGACCGCGCGATGATCGGCGCTTTTGCCGAACTGGCGGACCATAGTGCCCGTGTGCTGGACGTCGGGTGCGGTACCGGCGTGGCGACCGCGGCGCTGGCGGCGGCCGGCCTGGACGTCACCGGAATCGATCTGTCTCCCAACATGATCGAGCAGGCGCGGCAGCACTACCCGGGTCTGCCGTTTCGGGTCGGATCGATGTTGGAGCTCGATGTCGCCGACGGCAGTATCGGTGGGCTGTGCGCCTGGTACTCGATCATCCATGTCCCGGACTCGCACCTGGCTGCGGTGTTCGCCGAGTTCCATCGGGTGCTGGTGCCCGGCGGCGTGGTGCTGTTGGCGTTTCAGGTCGGCGAGGAAGCGCGGGTGCTGACGGACTTCGACGGCGAGCCGGTGAACCTGACCTTCATCCGCCGTCGGCCGGAGGCCGTCGCAGACCTGTTGTCGAACAGTGGCTTTCGTGTCTACCTCGAAACGGTCCGGCAACCCGACGACGACGGACTCGAATCCACGCCGCAGGCATATCTCATTGCGCGTCGAGCAGCTTGACCAATCGCTTCGTCGCGACCAGCCGGAACGACGCGTCGAGAAGCTCCCGGACCTCGTCCCAGTCGACCTTTGCCGCGGTGAAGTCCAGCCCGAGCCAACCTGACGGACCCATGTAGGCGGGGTAGTAGAAGCGCGAATCCTGTTCCAGCGCAGCGCGGTCGGACTCGTCGACCTTGACCAGTAGTGAGTGTGGATAGGCGACCATCTCGCCCGTCGACTTCGAATTGCCGCCGTACATCGCGAACATCTTGGGTGCGCAGAACACCGGCCGGCCCCACGACACCTTCTCGAACGCCTCGGGAAAGCTCAGCGCCACCGCTCGCAGCTCGCTCAGGCCGGGGTCGTCATCGTCGAACATGATCGGATGCGGCACGGTGCCACGGTAACCCTCGGGAGCGCGGAAGGCGACCAACCTTCGAGGTGACTGTGGGTCAGGTTGGCGATTCCTGTGCGCCCGGTAATTGTCGCGCGTTATACATTCCGAATGACAGCTGGAAGATGCATTGGTCGGGTCGGGGGACTGGCGGTCGCGCTGGGGATCGGTACCGCGCTGGCGGGGTGGAGCGACTGCCCCGCGTGGGCCGACACCACCGCAGGTGCAGCAGGGTCGACGGCATCATCGCAGCCGGTGGGGGCGCCGTCGGACGCTCCGGCGAAGAAACAGCGCAAACCGGCCAAGCCGAAGCCCAACAAACACTCGGACAAGGCTGACAAGGACAAGGCCGACAAGCCCGAGAAGAAGGTGCAGAAGCCCGCTGCCGCCGACAAGCCCGAGAAGCACAAGGACGACCAGGACACCGGCGGCAGAGCGGACCAGCCGGCACCGCGGGTGAGCGTGCCACGCGTCGCGGCCGCAGTTCCGGCCAAGACCGCGGCGGCGCCGTCGGTGACCGCCGCCGTCACGGCGCAGGCCGGCACGCAGCAGCCCACTGTCAAGGTGGCCGCGCTGTCGGCGGACCCCATCGCCAAACTCACCAAGGCGCTGCGGTCGTTGCAGCTGCCGGTATCACCGCTCAGTTCGACATCGGTGATGGTGGCCCTGGCCGCAGTGCGCGATGAATTGGAACGCAGAACGCTCAAGCCCACCAGTGCCGCAGCGCCACAGTCGGTTTCGACAGTTGCCGACACCACGCCCAACGTGCTGGTGATCGGCGTCGACGGCACCAACCTCAGCCGGGTGCTGGCCGATCCGGCCAACGCCCACTTCTTCGAATTGATGCAGGGCGGCACCACGGCGCCGGCGAGCATCGTCGGGCACACCACCATCAGCAATCCGTCGTGGACCGCCATCCTCACCGGTGTCTGGGGTGAGAAGACGGGCGTCATCAACAACATCTTCAATCCGGCCGTCTATGACCGGTTCCCGACGGTGTTCAACCAACTCGAGACGTTCAACTCCGGTATCCAGACCACAGCGATCGCTAACTGGGACGTCATCTCGGCCATCGCGGTGTCGGGTTCTGTCGGTGCCGACCACGTCGTCAACATCTCGCACATCGTGGGCGACTCCAACTGGTCGCTCACGGACGACGCCGTCGGTGACGCCACCGAGGCCGCCATCGGCGCCGCCGACCCGACCAAGCCGAACTTCGTGTTCAGCTACTTCGTCGGGGTCGACGAGAACGGGCACGCGCACGGCGGCGCGTCGCAGCAGTACGCAGACGCGGTGCGGAATGTCGACCGGAACATCGGCGAGATCATGCAGTCGGTCAACGACTGGGAGGCCGCCACCGGGGAACAGTGGACCGTCATCGTCGTCACCGACCATGGCCACCAGGCCAGCCAGGGCTTCGGGCACGGCTTCCAATCACCCAATGAGACATCGACTTTCGTCATCGCGAACAACCCGGATCTGTTCACTCCCGGTGGCGTCAACCTGAAATACCAGATCGTCGACGTCACGCCGACGGTCGTGACGTTGTTCGGTGGCACGCCCGCCGCGTCCGACGGTGAATCCATCACCAACTTCGGTGGCAGCACCGTCACGCCCATCGACAACGACGCGGCACTGCGCGCCGCCGTGCTGGAAGTGATCGGGAAATACGGGTACCCCAACATCGGCACCGATCTGACGCTCGGCATCCGGACGGTCTTCGCATCCGTGCCCTATTTCCTCAATCAGGGGTTCGACGCGGTCACGGCGCAGCTGGAGTCGATCGCCGACAAGAACATCTTCGTCATCAGCCCGCTGGCGCAGGTGGCGATCGTTCCGGTCAAGGTGATCGGCAGCCTGGCGTACGCGGCGACCAACGTGGTGGCACAGGTTGTCGCGAGGCTGACGGGCGTGACGGGGGCCAGCCTCGTGCCGATCTTCATGCCGCCGCTGCCGCCGCTCGTCGGTACCGAGGACCCGGCCCCGGCAGCTGCTTGCACCGTCCTCGTGGCGTGCGGGCCGGCGTCAGGGATCATCGCGGCTTAGCGGCCCAACCCGTGTCAGTGCCCTTCGCTAGCCTTACCGGGTGAGCTCACCTGACCCTGACGTGCGCCGGCAATGGCAGGAACTGGCCGAAGAAGTTCGCGGCCACCAGTTCCGCTACTACGTCAAGGACGCGCCGATCATCTCCGACGGTGAGTTCGACGCACTGCTGGGACAGTTGCAGCAGCTCGAAGAGACGTACCCCGAACTGCGGACGCCGGATTCGCCGACGCAGCTGGTCGGCGGCGCCGGATTCGCGACCGAGTTCGGGGAGGCCCAGCACCTGGAGCGCATGTTGTCGCTCGATAACGCGTTCAACACCGATGAGCTGACGGCATGGGCGGCCCGGCTCACCAACGAGCTCGGCAGCGACCTCGAGTACCTCTGTGAGCTGAAGGTCGACGGCGTCGCGCTGGCGCTGGTCTACCGCGACGGCAAGCTGGTGCGCGGTGCCACGCGCGGTGACGGGCGTACCGGTGAGGACGTGACGCTCAATGCGCGCACCATCACCGACGTGCCCGAGGTGCTCGTCGGCACCGATGAATTCCCGGTGCCCGCCGTGCTGGAGGTCCGCGGCGAGGTGTACTTCCGCGTCGAGGATTTCGCCGCGCTCAACGCCAGCCTGGTCGAGGAGGGCAAGGCGCCGTTCGCCAATCCGCGCAACAGCGCCGCGGGATCGCTGCGCCAGAAGAATCCGGCCGTGACGGCCCGTCGTCGGCTGCACATGATCTGCCACGGGCTGGGCCTGACCGAAGGTTTCGAGCCCGCGTCGCTACACGACGCCTATCGCGCTCTGAAGGCCTGGGGTCTGCCGGTGTCAGAGCACACCACGCGGGTCACCGGCATTGCCGCGGTGGCCGAGCGGGTCGCCTACTGGGGTGAGCACCGCCACGACGTCGACCACGAAATCGACGGTCTGGTGGTCAAATTGGACGACCGGACCCTGCAGCGGCGGCTCGGCGCCACCAGCCGCGCGCCGCGCTGGGCCATCGCCTACAAGTACCCGCCCGAGGAAGTCACCACCAAGCTGCTCGACATCCGGGTCAGCGTGGGACGTACCGGCCGGGTCACGCCGTTCGCCTACATGGAGCCCGTCACCGTGGCCGGTTCGACGGTCGGTCTCGCGACGCTGCACAACGCCACCGAGGTGAAGCGCAAGGGCGTGCTGATCGGTGACACCGTGGTGATCCGCAAGGCCGGTGACGTCATCCCCGAGGTGCTCGGTCCGGTCGTCGATCTGCGTGACGGCACCGAACGTGAATTCGTCATGCCCGCAACGTGTCCCGAGTGCGGCAGCACTCTCGCGCCCTCGAAGGAGGGTGACGCCGACATCCGCTGCCCCAACACCCGGTCGTGCCCCGCGCAGTTGCGCGAGCGGGTTTTCCACGTCGCGGGCCGTGGTGCCTTCGACATCGAGGGCCTGGGCTACGAGGCGGCGACCGCGCTGCTGGCCGCCGGCGTGATTACCGATGAGGGCGACATCTTCGAGCTCACGGCCGATGAGCTGTTGCGCACCAACCTGTTCAAGACCCAGAAGGGTGAGCTCTCGGCCAACGGCGCCAGGCTGCTGGCCAACCTCGGCAAGGCCAAGCAGCAGCCGCTGTGGCGGGTGCTGGTGGCGCTGTCCATCCGGCACGTCGGTCCGACGGCGGCCCGGGCGCTGGCCGCGGAATTCGGTGATCTGCAAGCGATCACCGAAGCCTCGGAGGAACAGCTGGCCGCGGTCGAGGGCGTCGGCCCGACCATCGCCGCCGCGGTGATCGACTGGTTCACCGTCGACTGGCACCGCGCCATCGTCGACAAGTGGCGGGCTGCGGGCGTCCGGATGGCCGACGAACGCGACGCCGGTATCGAGCGGAATCTGGAGGGCCTGTCGATCGTGGTGACCGGTTCACTGACCGGGTTCTCGCGCGACGAGGCCAAGGAGGCCATCCTGGTCCGCGGCGGCAAGGCGGCCGGCTCGGTGTCGAAGAAGACCGCTTATGTGGTGGCCGGTGACGCACCGGGATCCAAGTACGACAAGGCCGTTGAGCTCGGCGTGCCGATTCTCGACGAGGACGGCTTCCGGCGGTTGTTGGCAGACGGTCCGGACGGGGTCTAGCGGTATCCGCGCCGCATGTCGTCGACGATCAGCGGATGTTCCAGCGTCGACGGCGGTAGGTGTTGCGGTGCCGTGTCGGGTGCGAAGACGGTGGCGGCGTCGAGCACCTGTTGATTCAGGAACCGCAGTGGCGGAGCATCTTTGGGCACCACCGGCGCGGGCGGCAGGGGACCGCGACCGGCCAGGGTGAAGCCCCAATCGCCGAACGTCGGCACCTCCACGTGGTACGGCGTCACCGCCAGTCCCGCCGAGGCGATGGAGGAAACCGTGCGCCAGAACGCGATCGGCGTCGAGTAGGGGCTGCCGGACTGCACCACCAGCAGCCCTTCGGGTGCCAGAACCCGGGCGATCAGGCTGTAGAACTCGGTGGAGTACAGCCGGCCGAGGACCGGGTTGTCCGGGTCGGGCAGGTCGACGATGACGGCGTCGAACCCGCCCGGCGGTATGACGTCCCGGTGGGGGACCCGCAGCCACGTCATGGCATCGTCGAGAATCAGCTGGACGCGGGGATCGTCGAGTGCGCCGGCATTCGCGTCGCGCAGCTTGGTGCGCGCCACCGCGACCACCGCGGGGTCCAACTCGACCTGGACGATGCGGTCGACACCCTTCTGGCGTAACAACTCTCGCGCCGCCAGACCGTCACCGCCACCGATGACCAGCACCGAGCGCGCGCCCCGACCCAGCGCCGGATACACCAGCGACTCGGTGTACCGGTACTCATCGCGTGTCGAGAACTGTAGTCCGCCATCGAGATACAGCCGGGTGTCATCGCCCCGCCGGGTCACCACGATCTCCTGGTACGCCGAATGCTGGTAGGCCACGATCGGATCGGCGTACAGCCGCTGGCGGGACGTGGTCTCGATACCGTCGGCGGACGCCATCAGCGTGGCCAGTACCGCGAACGCCAGCACGAGGACGCTCAGCGCGGCGACGAACTCCCGCCGGCTCAGGATGCGGCGCAGCAGGAACACCGACACCACCGCTGCGGCAGCCAGATTGATCATCCCGGTGGCGGCCGCGCCACGGATCATGCCCAGATACGGCAACACCAGGAAGGGCCATGCCAGACCGCCCAGCAGCGCGCCCAGATAGTCGGCGGCATTGAGATTGGCCAACACCCGCCCGGCGTCGGTGGCCCCGGCGACCCGGCCACGCTGCAGCAGCGTCATCAGCAGGGGTACTTCCGCTCCGACCAATCCACCTATCAGCGCCGTCGCGACACCCAGCACCCAGTCGGAGTCACCGAGGAACGCAAACGTCACATACAGCACCGTCGCTGACAGGCCGCCCACGACGCCCAGCGTCGTCTCGACCGCGATGAAGCTGATGGCCGCGCGCGCCAGCAGCGCCTTGGCCAGCAGCCCACCGACGCCGAGGGCTGCCACGTAGCCCGCGACGATCAGCGACGTCGACACCACGCCGCCGCCGTTGAGGCTCGTCGAAAGGGTCAGCAGCGCAAGCTCGTAGACGATGCCGCACGCGGCGCACGCCGCCACGGCCGCCAAAAGCAGCGCGCGCCACCGGGTTCCGATGACCGGATCGGGCGCTTCAGGGGCCGCCGGGGCCGTGGTGACCATCAGGTGAGCGCGGCGGCGTTGATGCCGCCGATGGCCAGCAACACCACGGCGACCGACAGGGCCGCGGGATGGAATTCCTCGGCGTTGATGTCGTTGCGAAAGTGGCCGGGCGCCAACAACTCCACGACCACCAGGGCCAGACACTGCAGGGCGACGCCGATCAGCCCGTAGATCAGCGTGTCGATCAAACCCTGGCCCAGGCGGTCGGAGCTGGAGTGGATCGCGGTGATGATGACGGCGGCCAGTGAGACATCCATCGCCGCGGTGATCGCCACGGCGTTGGGCCGACGCTCCACGAACACCTGGCGGCGCAGATTTCCGGGCGTCAACACGTCGACCATGACGAAACCGGCGGCCAACACGAGTACGCCCACGAGGAAGTACAGCACCGAGCCGACCACGTTCTGGATGATCGCGTCGGTGTGGACGGTGCCGAAGTCGATGGCGGCCAGGTTCATCGGATTCTCCTCGGAATTGGTGTGGTCACTTGACGCCGCCCGGTCCGCCCGAGCTGCCGCCGGAACTGTGCGACGGTGATCCCGGGCTGAAGCCCGGGCCCAGAAACACGTAACTGCCGTGGTTGTAACCGGAGTTGAGGTTCTCCAGCCGGATGGCGCACGTCTGCCCGGAGCCCGCGCCGACGATCGCGATGGAGTCGCTGTACCGCAGGTAGTAATTGCCGCGATCGGTCGCGCGCGCCTGCGGTCAGTGGGCTCGGGCGAGATCGTCGGCGACGGCGCTCGGCGACCCACTGCACCGGTAGGTGTTGTAGCCGACGTTCTGATAGCGGTCTTTGACGTACGACTCGATGGTGCGGGCGGTGCTGATGCCGATCGCCAGGCAGATCACCGATGCGACCGCGAGCACCCCGGCGAGAATCAACATCCTGCCCCGGGTCATGGCGCCCTACGAACCCGCAGGGGGAGCGGGGTACACCGTGAGCTCACCAGGCGACATGACCTTGCCGGTTGATACCTCCCACGGCGAATTCGGTGACCACTGCTCAAAACTCAGCAGCGCGGCGCGGCCGGCGCTGGCGTAGTCGACGTAGTTCATCTGGCCGTTTTCGGGCAGGCCGGTGGTGCCCTCCGAGGTGTAGTGCGCATCGCCGGTCTCGACCTCGTTGTACTGCACGCCGTCGATGGTGTGCGGGCCGACTGGCTGTAGCGCCAGGTCGGGTCGCTTGGTCCAGAACGCGAGCTCGAGCCGTCCCTCGTCCTCTTCGACGCTGAACCAGATCGGTTCGCCCTGACCGCCTTCCAGCAGATGCTCCCACCAGACGAACGGGCCTTCGCGGTAGGTCACCGAGCCGCGCACCACGTAGTCGACTCCGCCATGGCTGACGATCGCGCCGGGACCCAACTGTTTCGGTCCGAAAACCGGCATCTCGCCGGCCTTCAGCGGGTCCTGGCGGGCGCCGGGCTTGTCCGCTTTCTTGGCCCGGGTGAAGGCGAGCACCACGACGACGACGGCCGCGATCATCAGCACGACGCCGACGACGATCAGGAATGTGCTCACGTGTGCCCTCCAGCGAGATGTCGGCCCACGCTAGCAGTTTCGACGCCGGCGTAACCGTATTCGCGCTGGTGAAGTGGCTGAGAACCAGACGGTCAGCGCAGGATGGTCGCGACGATTCCGGCCAGATATCCCAGCCGCGCGACCTCCGACGGACGGAAGGCCGGTCCGCCCGGGCGGCCGAGCATCACTGCGGTGTGCGGGTCACCCAACGGCGCCGCGGCCAGGGTGGTGTCGATCTCCCGCCAGAACTGCGGCACCCAGTCGCCCGTGGCGTCCAGGGCGGCAGCGTGTTCCAGCGGCAGCCAGGGCGCCGAGTCTGCGAGCGTCTCGGGCGCACCGGGGCTGCCGGCGATGCGGCGGGGTAGTACGCCTTCCTTGCCGCCCGTCACCACGACACACCAGCCGACCCGCAGTACACGCGGTGCTTCGTCGGCCAGCATCTGGAGCCGGGCGGCCTTGCCTTTGGCGGCGGCGACATGGTCGATGAGTTCGAGTTCGCGGTGGGCCTCGAGTAGTCCGGTGTGGGGCCGGATGCTGTCGACGTACACGCCCTTGAGAGCCTCGGCGGCAGTGATCAGGGCATCGGGCATGGCCCCGAGCGGCAGCTCGACCACCAGGTCGTCGACGGCGAAGCCCGGACCGCGCTCGACGACGTCGAGCGACAGGATGTCGGCGCCCACCGAGCCGAGAGCCACCGCCAGGGAGCCGAGGCTACCGGGGCGGTCTTCGAGCTGCACCCGCAGCAGATAGGAGGACACGCGACAACTGTTGCACAGCGTCGTGGCGATGGCAGGACGGGCAGGTGCGGCGCGTGTCACCGGTATATTCCCCGTCGCTTCGCTCGCCTCGGATGCGTTCCCCGCCGCGGGGCCCATCGAGCCCCCCACTAGGCTGTTTCGACGTGTCGAAGATTTCCCGGGACGATGTCGCCCATCTGGCGAATCTGGCCCGGCTCGCCCTGACCGACGGTGAGCTGGACAGTTTCGCAGGCCAGCTCGATGCCATCCTGGCGCACGTCGGCAAGATTCAGGCCGTCGACGTCACCGGTATCGAGGCGACCGGCAACCCCCTCAAAGAGGTCAACATCACTCGGTCCGACGTCGAGGTGCCCAGCCTGACGCAGGACGAGGCGCTGGCCGAGGCTCCGCGAGCAGAGGATGGCCGGTTCGCCGTGCCGCGCATCTTGGGAGAATCACAGTGAGCGACCTGATCCGTTTCGACGCCGCCACGCTCGGCGAGAAGATCGCCGCGGGCGAGGTGTCGGCCACCGAGGTCACCCAGGCGCACCTGGACCAGATCTCCGCCACCGACGAGACCTACCACTCCTTCCTGCACGTGGGTGCCGAGGCGGCACTGGCCGCTGCCGCCGCCGTCGACAAGCAGGTGGCCGCAGGCGAGCCGCTGGCGTCGCCACTCGCCGGAGTTCCGTTGGCGCTCAAGGACGTTTTCACCACCACCGACGCGCCGACCACGGCCGGCTCGAAGATCCTCGAGGGCTGGCAGTCACCGTACGACGCGACCGTCACCGCGAAGCTGCGCGCGGCCGGCATCCCGATCCTCGGCAAGACCAACATGGACGAGTTCGCCATGGGCTCCTCCACCGAGAACTCGGCCTATGGCCCGACCCGCAACCCGTGGGACGTCAACCGCGTGCCGGGTGGTTCCGGTGGCGGTAGCGCCGCGGCGCTCGCGGCGTTCCAGGCGCCGCTGGCGATCGGTACCGACACCGGTGGCTCGATCCGTCAGCCCGCCGCGCTGACCGCGACCGTCGGCGTCAAGCCCACCTACGGCACCGTCTCGCGGTATGGCCTGATCGCCTGTGCGTCGTCGCTGGACCAGGGCGGGCCGTGTGCCCGCACGGTGCTCGACACCGCACTGCTGCACCAGGTGATCGCCGGTCACGACCCGCGCGACTCCACCTCGGTCGACGCCCCCGTGCCCGACGTCGTCGGGGCGGCCCGCGCCGGCGCCGGCGGTGACCTCAAGGGCGTCCGGATCGGTGTGGTCAAGCAGTTGCACACCGGCGAGGGCTACCAGCCCGGCGTGCTGTCGTCGTTCAACGCCGCGGTGGACCAGCTGACCGAGCTCGGCGCCGAGATCACCGAGGTCGACTGCCCGCATTTCGACTACTCGCTGGCGTCCTACTACCTGATCCTGCCGTCCGAGGTGTCGTCGAACCTCGCCCGCTTCGACGCGATGCGGTACGGCCTGCGGGTCGGCGACGACGGCACGCACAGCGCCGAAGAGGTCATGGCCCTGACCCGCGCCGCCGGTTTCGGCCCGGAAGTCAAGCGCCGCATCATGATCGGCACCTACGCCCTGTCGTCGGGCTACTACGACGCCTACTACAACCAGGCCCAGCGGGTGCGCACCCTGATCGCCCGTGACCTGGATCAGGCGTACGAGAAGGTCGATGTACTGGTCACCCCGACCACCCCGACCACCGCGTTCGGCATTGGCGAGAAGGTCGACGATCCGCTGGCGATGTACCTGTTCGACCTCTGCACGCTGCCGCTGAACCTGGCGGGGCACTGCGGCATGTCGGTGCCCTCGGGCCTGTCGCCGGACGACAACCTGCCGGTGGGTCTGCAGATCATGGCGCCGGCCCTGGCCGACGACCGGCTGTACCGCGTCGGCGCGGCCTACGAAGCCGCGCGCGGCGCACTGCCCACGGCCGTCTAGCGCCGAGCGGCCGCACGTTCGGCGAGACCGAGAACCGGCGAGCGGGCAGTATGGGGGGCATGCGGATAGGCGTGCTGACCGGTGGCGGGGACTGTCCTGGCTTGAATGCGGTGATCCGGGCGGTGGTCCGCACGTGCGATGTGCGGTACGGCTCGACGGTCGTCGGGTTCCGCGACGGCTGGCGCGGCCTGCTCGAGAACCGGCGCGAGCAGCTCAAGAACGACGACCGCAACGACCGTCTACTGGCCAAGGGCGGCACCATGCTGGGCACCGCGCGTGTCAACCCCGACAAGCTGCGGGCCGGGCTGGACCAGATCAAACAGACGCTCGAGGACAACGGCATCGACGTGCTGATCCCCATCGGCGGCGAGGGCACGCTGACCGCGGCGCACTGGCTGGCCGAGGAGAACGTCCCAGTGATCGGCGTGCCCAAGACCATCGACAACGACATCGATTGCACCGACGTCACTTTCGGCCACGACACCGCGCTGATGATCGCGACCGAGGCCATCGACAGGCTGCACAGCACCGCCGAATCACACCAGCGGGTCATGCTCGTCGAGGTGATGGGCCGGCACGCCGGGTGGATCGCGCTGAACGCCGGTCTGGCGTCGGGTGCGCACATGACGCTCATCCCAGAACAGCCCTTCGACATCGAAGAGGTGTGCCGGCTGGTGAAACAGCGCTTCGTGCGCGGTGATTCGCACTTCATCTGTGTCGTCGCCGAAGGGGCGCGCCCGGCCGAGGGCTCAATGCAGTTGCGTGACGGCGGAATTGATGAATTCGGGCATGTGAAGTTCACCGGCGTCGCGCAGCAGCTGGCCGTCGAGATCGAGAAGCGCATCAAGAAGGAAGTCCGCACCACGGTGCTGGGCCACGTGCAGCGCGGCGGTACCCCGACAGCCCATGACCGGGTGCTGGCCACCCGGTTCGGGGTCAACGCCGCCGACGCCGCGCATTCGGGGGAGTACGGGATGATGGTGTCGTTGCGGGGCCAGGAGATCGGCCGGGTGCCGCTGGCCGACGCCGTGCGGCAACTGAAGCTGGTGCCGCAGAGCCGGTACGACGATGCCGCGGAGTTCTTCGGTTAGCGGTAGGCCTTCGGCAGCGGCATGCCCAGCTCGGACTCCACCGCACGCAGCCGCGCTGGGTAATCGGTGATGATGCCGTCGGCGCCGGCGGCGATCTGGGCCCGCATGGTGTCGGCATCGTTGATGGTCCACGGAATCACCTTGAGCCCCAGGGCGTGTGCGCGGTCGATGAACCCTCTGTCGGCCACCAGAGCGAAACCGGGATCCTTCGGCGTGAGTCCGTAGGGCACCGAGTAGCCGGGGGACAGGATGTTCGCGCCGACAGCTGCCGCCCCGGTGATCGGATCGCTGACCACCGCCGGATTCACGTCGGCCGTCCACGCCGAGTTCGGCACCCAGGTCGTCTCATCCCACAGCGCCACCAGGGGGATGCCGGGCTCCTGCCGGTGGACCAGGGGCAGCGAGCGCCAGTCGAAACTCTGGATCTCGACCTTGTCGACCTTCTTGGCGGCACGTACGGCGCCGAGGATGACGTCGACGAATTGCTGTGGCGTGGCGGAGGTTTCGGGTTTGTCGGCTTCGATCTTGGTCTCGATGTTGTACCGGACATCAGCGTGATGGGAGTCCGCGAGCGCGAAGACCTGCTCGAGGGTGGCGATCTTGTTGTCGCTGACGACTTCGGCGGCAGGGAATCCGCTGAGCAGCTTGCCGCAGTTCAGCGTGTGCAGCTGCGCACGAGTGAGGTCGTGCACGAGCTTGCCGACGTAGGGGTATTGCGGGTCGCCGCCGAAGGCGGGGCCGGTGTCGGCGCACTTGTCGGCCTGGACGGTCGAGTCGTGCCACACCATGGGCGCGCCGTCCTGGGAGAGGACGATGTCGAGCTCCAGTGTGGTGACACCGAGCTCGATGGCCTTGGTGAACGCGCGCAGCGATTCCTCGGTGGTCTCGCCCCGTCCGCCGCGGTGCGCTTGCAGGTCGAAAGTGCCGGAATCGGCCGACGCGACGGGCATGGCCGTCAGCGCGAAAGTGGTCAGCAGGGTGCCGATGCGTGCGAGCATCCGCGGAGGTTAACCGGGCCGAGGAAATGGCCGGTGAACGACAACTAGGATCGGGCGCATGGCTGACGCAGATCTTCTCGACTACGACGACGTCCTCGCGACGTACGAGCCCGTCATGGGCATGGAAGTGCATGTCGAGCTGTCCACCGAGACCAAGATGTTCTGTGGCTGCGCCAACCGGTTCGGTGCCGAGCCGAACACGCTGGTGTGCCCGGTGTGCCTGGGCCTGCCCGGGGCACTGCCGGTGGTCAACGAGGCCGCCGTCGAGTCCGCGATCCGGATCGGCCTCGCGCTGAACTGCGACATCGCGCCGTGGGGCCGGTTCGCCCGGAAGAACTACTTCTACCCGGATCAGCCGAAGAACTACCAGATCAGTCAGTACGACGAGCCCATCGCCGTCAACGGCTACCTGGACGTTCCGCTGGAGGACGGCAGCACCTGGCGCGTCGAGATCGAGCGCGCCCACATGGAGGAGGACACGGGCAAGCTGACCCACCTGGGTAGCGACACCGGCCGTATCTCGGGCGCCACCACCTCGCTGGCCGACTTCAACCGTGCCGGCGTGCCGCTGGTCGAGATCGTCACCAAGCCCATCGAGGGCGCCGCCGAGCGCGCCCCGGAGATCGCCCGCGCCTACGTGACGGCGCTGCGGGATCTGTTGCGCGGCTTGGACGTTTCCGACGTCCGCATGGACCAGGGCTCGATGCGGTGTGACTCCAACGTCTCGCTCAAGCTCAAGGGCGCGGCGGAGTTCGGCACCCGCACCGAGACCAAGAACGTCAACTCGCTCAAGAGCGTCGAGGTGGCGGTTCGCTACGAGATGCGCCGGCAGGCCGCCGTGCTGCAGTCGGGTGGCACCATCACGCAGGAGACCCGGCACTTCCACGAGGACGGGCACACCACGTCCGGCCGCAGCAAGGAAACCGCCGAGGACTACCGGTACTTCCCTGAGCCGGACCTGGAGCCCATCGCGCCGTCGGACGAGTTGGTGGAGCGGCTGCGCGGCACCATCCCCGAGCTTCCGTGGTTGGTGCGCAAGCGGATTCAGGAAGACTGGGGCATCTCCGACGAGGTCATGCGCGACCTGGTCAACGCCGGCGCGGTGGAGCTGGTGGCGGCGACCGTCGAGCACGGCGCGTCCAGTGAGGCCGCCCGCGCGTGGTGGGGCAACTTCCTGACGCAGAAGGCCAACGAGAGCGAAGTGACGCTCGACGAGCTGGCCATCACCCCGGCCCAGGTCGCCGCGGTGGTCAAGCTGGTCGACGACGGCAAGCTGTCCAACAAGCTGGCCCGTCAGGTCGTCGAGGGCGTGCTGGCCGGCGAGGGTGAGCCCGAGCAGGTCATGAACGACCGCGGACTCGTTGTGGTGCGCGATGATTCGCTCATTCAGGCCGCCATCGACGAGGCATTGGCGGCGCAGCCCGACATCGCCGACAAGATTCGGGGCGGCAAGGTTCAGGCCGCCGGTGCGATCGTCGGCGCGGTGATGAAGGCGACCAAGGGCCAGGCCGACGCGGCGCGCGTCCGCGAACTGGTGATCGCGGCCTGCAGCTAGCGCAGTGCTTCCTGCGGCGCGGGTGCGGTCTTCGGCTTGAGCGATGACACGCCCGCGACGCAGTAGCCCGCGATGACGAAACACACGGCGGCGCACGGCAGATTGCCGGTCGGGGTGCCGGCCCCGGTGACGCCGTCGATGGCGCCGGCGAAGTCCGGCAGTGCGGTCAGCCACAGCACCGTGAAGGTGAGCAGGTACAGGATCCCGAACACCCGGACGTACTGACTCGGGTGCTGGGTCCCGACGCGGCGCGTGATGCGCCAGTCCTGCACCAGGACCGGCACCGCGACGAAGGTGAAGATCGCGACCTCCACACCGAGCACCGCGTACTGCATCGCGCTGTGGTGCGCGGAGAGCAACGTCGGCAGGCTCAGCACACCCATGATCACCGGCGCCAGCACGCTGATGACGGGGATGCGCCAGGCCAGCGACAACAGCCCCGGTGGCGTGCCCGCCGTCACCTCGCGCTCGACCAGCAGATAGACCAGGAACGCGACTGCCGCGGGGCCGACCACGGCCAGGCTGACCCAACTGCTCACCGGTACGCACCCGAGCGTCGGATGATTCAGCGGGTTCGCGGTGTTCCAGACCCACCAGCGCAGCTGCGGTCCGAGATGGTCGAAGACGCCGTACACGCAGCCGTGCACGAAGCCGACGCAGATGGCGCCGACGACCGCGCCCCGCCGTTCGAAGACCCCGGTGGCACGGACGATGTCATAGGCCAGGGTGATGGTCGCCGGGTACAGCGCCACGATGTACAGCGGCAGCCGTCCGTCGACGAAATCGACGCTGAACACGTTGTGCACCAACATCACCCCGAGCCGGGTGCCGGCGAAGATGTCCGGTGGATGCCGGGGCAGTTCGGTCACCAGGGCGTACACCAGCGACGCCAGCCAGATCGCGATCCCCGTGGGGTCTCGGCGCACCCGCCGCAGTGCATACGCCAGCGCCAGCGCTGCGCCGATCAGCATCAGCAACTCGACCACCGGCATGGTCCAGTGGGCCAGGGTCAACGGGTTCCGCAGCTTGACCCAGGAATCGTCATCGCAGGAGAAGCCCAGGTAGCCCGCCAGCCGAGCGAAGTCGGCCGGGCAGGCGCGCATCATCGAGCGACCCCTCGCACGTCGGCTACCAATTACGTCTTGTCGTCGGTGCTACGCGGGAATCCGCCCTGCGGGAACAGCGGGAACACGACGTCGTCGAACTTCTCGACGTCGCCGGCCGTCTTGTTCACCGTGGCGCCCCAGATGTTGCCGTCGGGGGAGAGCTTCAGCGCGAAGACGTGGCCGTGGGTGTCGGTGCGCAGCGCCTCGGGATCACCTGTCACTGCGCCGGTGTCCTTCGCCAACCGCAGCGCCACCGTCTTCTTGGTGTTGACGAGGTTGACCATGACGGTGTTGTCGGTCGCCACGCAGCCGGCGACACCGGGCCGGTCGGGCCAGCTCCACACCGTGGACACCTTCGAGTCCTTGGTGATCTTCTGCAGCCGATCGGCCGTCGGCGTGCGGTCGGTGACATACAGCGCCCCGCTGGCGCCGTCGATGCACAGGGCGCCGCCGGCGCCCATGCCCGACAACGCGGTGGTCGGCGGCGCCTGGCCCACGGTCGTCGGCTGCTCGATGCGCAGCAGCTTGCCCGCCAGCGAAGCCGGATCGGCCGCGGCGGCAGGGTTTCCGGCGTCCCCGGTGAGCACCATGAGGGTCGTCGGGCTGGTGAAGATCAGTGCTCCGGTGTTGCCTGTGGGGCCCTTGGGGATGCCGGTGAGGATGGGCTTGGGGACGTCGCCGTCGGCGATCCGGACCACCCGGTTGTCGGTGGGGGTGGTGATGTACGCGTACATCAGCCGGTCCTGCTGGTAGCTCGGCGACAGGACGATGTCCATCAGGCCGCCGTCACCGGATGCGTCGACCGGAATCACGGTCTTGACCTTGGGTTCCGCGTTGGTGGCGATGTTCTTGACGGCGCCGGTGACACGCTCGGCGACGATGGCCGACTTGCTGTCGCCGCCCATGATCAGGCCGCTGGTGCTCTCGAGACAGCCCTGCAGGACAGCCGGTGCCGGGCATGCCTTCGGGAACGGGTTCGGCGGCAGCGGCGGCGGTGGCGGCGGCGTCGAGCTCGGGGCACCACCGAGGTCGGGCTCGATGGTGAACGGCTCGGAGGCGGCCGAATCGAAACGGGCGCAGCCCGGGAGCGCCAGCAAAGCGATGGCGCACAGCGCCAGGACCCGTCGAGCGGGTGCGGAGCTGGGGCGCTCAGGCCGGCGTCGGGGCTTCGTCAGCGCAGTCTGCGTCGACCGCCGCAATGTCATGCCCGCCAGGTTACGGACTGTTCGGCAGTGCTCGCCACGGTGGGGCCGTGCGCCGGGCGCGGCAAATCCGGTGAACAAGCCGGTCAAACCACCCTTTAAATCCACGGTCAGCGGTGCAACTGCACTTACCCTGGCAATCATGACCAGTACTTCCCATGACCCGCGTGCATGGCAACGGCCCGATGAGTCGGCCGCCAGGCCCGCGTCGGCACGCCTGGTCGATCCCGAAGACGACCTGCCCATCACGACCTACCGCGGTAGTGGCGGTGCGGATGGCGGTGAGGCGGCGGCGACCACCGCCATCCCACGGTTCGACACCGCATCATCGGAAGACGTCACCGAGGTGACCTCAGCGTCGTCTCCGTCGCCGTCCTCGATGGCGTTCGACCTGATGCACGAACCCGAGCCGCTGCCGTACGTGCAACCCCGAGAGAGAAGTACGAAGCAGGGCTCGCAGGATGTATTGGAGCCCGCCGAGATCGAGCCCGACCCCGAGACCGACGCCCGGGTGCGGGTGGCCAAGCGCCGCGGCACCCAGGACCTGGGACTGATGGTGCTGCGGATCGGCCTGGGCGCCTGGCTGGTGGTCCACGGACTGCAGAAGACGTTCGGCTGGTGGGGTGGTCAGGGACTGAACGGTTATGAGCACGCACTGGCCGCCGCGGGCTTCCAGCATGCGGGGGTCCTGACCTACCTCGCCACCGGGGCGCAGATCGGCGCCGGCGTGCTGCTGGTACTGGGGCTGTTCACGCCGGTGGCCGCCGCTGTCGCGCTGGCGTACCTGACCAACGCGCTCGCGGTGGAGGTCGCCGCACAACCCGTGCACGGCTACTTCCCGTACTTCCTGCCCGAAGGGCACGAGTACCTGGTGACCATGATCGTGCTGGCGGCGGGGCTGACCCTGACCGGGCCGGGGCTCTACGGTTTCGACGCCGGACGCGGCTGGGCGCGACGACCTTTCATCGGGTCGGTCCTGTGCCTGCTGATCGGTGTCGGCGCGGGCGTCGGCGTGTGGATGCTGCTGAACGGATCAAACCCGCTGCACTGAGCTCGATCGGCGCTCGACCGGCCTCACTCGTTGTACGGATTGGGCACGACGCCGCCGCTCGCGGCGGTCAGCACCGGCAGTGACGCGAACGTCACACCCGGCAGTCGCAGGTCGGTGCCGTCGGTCAATTCGGCCTTGGCCCATTTGGATCCGTCGAAGCGCAGGCCTTTGATGTCCTGCCACGTCACCGTCCGGCTACCCAGCAGCGACCGTGCCGTCACGCCCTTCTTGTCCGCCACGGTGCGGTAGCGAATCACCATCGCCGACAACAGAATCGGGATGACGAGCAGCACCCCGCACCACGCCGGCCCGGCGAACACCAGGGCCAGCAGTCCGATGGCGAAGAATCCCACCGCCAGATGGGCGACCCCCGGAATCTTGATCACGACGGGTTTGGCTGCGGTCGAAGCGGTTCGGCGGCTCACACCATTCATTCTCCCAGGCGGCGGGTGTCCGGGTTGCCAGGTGTGCCGGCCTGTGGATCTGATTTGACCGCCACTGCGAGCTTGCGAGCGATGAATTTGACCGCAGTGCGCCGCGGGGACTACCGTCCTTGCCATGCAGAACTCGGGATTGCTTGTAGTAACTGGGCGCGTTGGTGCGTGACCAGGCTGAGTAAGCCGACTACAAGCATCGACGCGCAACCCTCGTACAGCCACCCACGCTGACGGGGGTTTTTTGTTTGCCCGGGAACGCCAAACCGAACACGATCAAGAGGACAAGAGTGAGCGCACCCACCACGCGACCGCCAGAGTCGACGCAACAGCAGAACGGTGCTGTCAACGGTCAGCCGAGAATTGTTGCCCCGCAACAGATGACCGGCGCCCAGGCCGTCGTCCGGTCGCTCGAGGAACTCGACGTCGACACCATCTTCGGCATCCCCGGCGGTGCCGTGCTGCCGGTGTACGACCCGCTGTTCGACTCCAAGAAGGTGCGCCACGTGCTGGTGCGGCACGAGCAGGGTGCCGGCCACGCCGCGTCGGGCTACGCCCATGCCACCGGCAAGGTCGGCGTGATGATGGCCACCTCGGGCCCGGGCGCCACCAACCTGGTCACGCCGCTGGCCGACGCCCAGATGGACTCCATCCCGGTCGTTGCGATCACCGGCCAGGTCGGCCGCGGACTGATCGGCACCGACGCCTTCCAGGAAGCCGACATCTCCGGCATCACCATGCCGATCACCAAGCACAACTTCCTGGTCCGCAACGGTGACGACATCGCCAAGGTCATCGCCGAGGCGTTCCACATCGCCGCCTCCGGCCGTCCCGGCGCCGTCCTCGTCGACATCCCGAAGGACGTGCTGCAGGCGCAGTGCACCTTCAGCTGGCCGCCGGTCATCGACCTGCCCGGCTACAAGCCGAACACCAAGCCGCACAGCCGCCAGGTGCGCGAGGCGGCCAAGCTGATCGCCGCGGCGCACAAGCCCGTGCTGTACGTCGGCGGCGGCGTGATCCGCGGCGAGGCGTCCGCGGAGCTGCTGGAACTCGCCGAACTGACCGGCATCCCCGTCGTCACCACCCTGATGGCGCGCGGTGCGTTCCCCGACAGCCACCCGCAGCACATGGGTATGCCCGGGATGCACGGCACGGTGTCGGCCGTGGCGGCGCTGCAGAAGAGTGACCTGCTGATCGCCCTCGGCACCCGCTTCGACGACCGGGTCACCGGCCAGCTGTCGTCGTTCGCGCCCGAGGCCAAGGTGATCCACGCGGACATCGACCCCGCGGAGATCGGCAAGAACCGCCACGCCGACGTGCCGATCGTCGGTGATATCAAGAACGTCATCGTGGATCTGCTCGCTGCTCTGCGTCGTGACGGTGTTGCCGCCGACACGCTGGACCTGGCCGATTGGTGGACCTACCTCCACGGCGTCAAGGACACCTACCCGCTGAGCTACGGCCCGCAGAGCGACGGCAGCCTCTCGCCGGAGTACGTCATCGAGAAGCTGGGCCAGATCGCCGGGCCGGACGCGCTGTACGTGGCAGGTGTCGGTCAGCACCAGATGTGGGCCGCGCAGTTCATCAAGTACGAGAACCCGAAGACCTGGCTGAACTCGGGCGGTCTCGGCACCATGGGCTTCTCCATCCCGGCCGCGATGGGCGCCAAGTTCGCCCGTCCGGAGGCCGAGGTGTGGGCCATCGACGGTGACGGCTGCTTCCAGATGACCAACCAGGAGCTGGCCACCTGCGCCCTGGAAGGGGCGCCGATCAAGGTTGCGCTGATCAACAACGGCAACCTGGGCATGGTGCGGCAGTGGCAGACGCTGTTCTACGACGAGCGTTACAGCCAGACCAACCTGTCGACGCACTCGCACCGCATTCCGGACTTCGTGATGCTGGCCGAGGCGCTGGGTTGCGTCGGTCTGCGCTGCGAGCGCGCCGAGGACGTCGAGGACGTCATCCGGCAGGCCCGCGAGATCAACGACCGCCCCGTCGTCATCGACTTCATCGTCGGCGCCGACGCCCAGGTGTGGCCGATGGTCGCCGCAGGCACCAGCAATGACGAGATCATGGCGGCGCGCGACATCCGTCCGCTGTTCGACAACGAGGATCAGGTGTAAGGGATATGGCGACTACTCACACACTCTCGGTTCTCGTCGAGGACACCCCCGGTGTGCTCGCCCGCGTGGCGGCGCTGTTCTCCCGGCGTGGCTTCAACATCCAGTCGCTGGCGGTCGGCGCCACCGAGCAGAAGAACATGTCACGCATGACCATCGTGGTCTGCGTCGAAGAGCAGCTGCCGCTGGAGCAGATCACCAAGCAGCTCAACAAGCTGATCAACGTCATCAAGATCGTCGAGCAGGAGCCGGACAACTCCGTCTCCCGCGAGCTGGCGCTCATCAAGGTGCGGGCCGACGCCACCACCCGCGGTCAGGTGATCGAGGCGGTCAACCTGTTCCGCGCGAAGGTCGTCGACGTGTCGACCGAGTCGCTGACCGTCGAGGCCACCGGCACCCAGGAGAAGCTCGACGCATTGCTGCGAGTGCTGGAGCCGTATGGTATTCGCGAGCTGGTGCAGTCCGGTGTGGTTTCGTTGGCGCGCGGCCCGCGCGGCATCGGCGCGGCCAAGTAACCGAGCTGGACCCCGAGCAGAACTTCGAACAAGAGAAACAAGGTAAGGAAAAGCAAGTGGCAGTTGAGATGTTCTATGACGACGATGCGGACCTGTCGATCATTCAGGGACGCAAGGTCGGCGTCATCGGCTACGGCAGCCAGGGACACGCGCATTCGCTTTCGCTGCGCGACTCGGGTGTGCAGGTCAAGGTCGGCCTGAAGGAGGGCTCGAAGTCCCGCGAGAAGGTCACCGAGCAGGGCCTCGAGGTCGACACCCCCGCGAACGTGGCCGCCTGGGCAGATGTGATCATGCTGCTCGCGCCCGACACCGCGCAGGCCGAGATCTTCACCAACGACATCGAGCCCAACCTCAAGGACGGCGACGCGCTGTTCTTCGGTCACGGCCTCAACATCCACTTCGGCCTGATCAAGCCCCCGGCCAACGTCACCATCGGCATGGTCGCCCCGAAGGGCCCCGGCCACCTCGTGCGTCGTCAGTTCGTCGACGGCAAGGGCGTGCCCGCGCTGATCGCCGTGCACCAGGACCCCAAGGGTGAGGGCCAGGCGCTGGCGCTGTCCTACGCCAAGGGCATCGGTGGCACCCGCGCCGGCGTCATCAAGACCGACTTCAAGGAAGAGACCGAGACCGACCTCTTCGGTGAGCAGGCTGTGCTCTGTGGTGGTACCGAGGAACTGGTCAAGGCCGGTTTCGAGGTCATGGTCGAGGCCGGTTACGCCCCTGAGATGGCCTACTTCGAGGTGCTGCACGAGCTCAAGCTCATCGTCGACCTCATGTACGAGGGTGGCATCGCCCGCATGAACTACTCGGTGTCCGACACCGCTGAGTTCGGTGGCTACCTGTCCGGCCCGCGCGTCATCGACGCCGACACTAAGGAGCGCATGCGCGCCATCCTGAAGGACATCCAGGACGGCACCTTCGTCAAGCGCCTGGTCGCCAACGTCGAGGGCGGCAACAAGGAGCTCGAGGGTCTGCGCAAGGCCAACGCCGAGCACCCGATCGAGGTCACCGGCAAGAAGCTGCGCGACCTGATGAGCTGGGTCGACCGGCCGATCACCGAGACTGCCTAGTCTCTGACGCCGGAAAGGCCGGTTACGGCACGCGAAACAGCGTGCGGTAACCGGCCTTTCGTCGTTTTCAGTAGACGGTGTATCCGATGGAGGCCAGCGCGCGGGCGACGTTGCGGCCACGGTGTCAGGTACTCGACATTTGTCGCCCCCAGCGCGGAGTGAATGCGGGCGCTCTCTCCCTCGGCACTGTTCGTCTGAAGCCGTCAAGGAAAGTTGACTCCGCCAAATCGCAAGTGCCACAGGAGAGCCGACACGCCGGCGCGAGTAGCGCGCTACCCGCCCAACCGGTCCGCCACCGAGACGACCCGCCGCGCCAGGTGGTCCAGCGCCGCGTAGGTGTTGTCATCGAACTGGCGGATGTTGTCGTGGTTGGCCAACAGGCTCACGCCGTAGGGGTTGCCGTCGGCGAACTTGAGCGGGTCGGTGTAGCCGGGCGGGACGATGATGCCGCCCCAGTGCATCAGGGTGATGTACAGCGAGAGCAGCGTGGTCTCCTGCCCGCCGTGCGCGGTGTTGGTCGAGGTGAACCCGGCGTACACCTTGTCGGCCAGAGCGCCCTGTGACCACAGGCCACCCAGAGAATCGAGGAAGCCCCGCAACTGCGACGCGACCGATCCGAACCGGGTCGGCGAGCCGAAGATCACGGCGTCGGCCCACACGATGTCGTCGCCCGTCGCGGTCGGAAGGTGTTTGGTTGCTTCGTAATTCGCGGTCCACGCCGGATTGTGGGCGAACGACTCGGGGGCCGCGGTCTCGGCGACGGGCCGTAGCCGCACCTGCGCGCCACACGATTCGGCGGTGCTCGCGACCCGCTGCGCCATGGAGCTGCCGTGTCCGGTTGCGGAGTAATAGATCACAGAAAGCTTGGCCATGCGCCAAGCCAACACTATGGCGCGAGCGACGGCAGCGTCTTCACTCCGAATTCACGACGCAGCACGGTGCGCGCGGCATAGAGGCCGGCCATGCCGTGCACGCCGGTGCCCGGCGGGGTGGCCGACGAGCACAGGTAGGCCTTGGGGATCGGCGTGGTCCACGGGTTGACTCGCAGCGTCGGCCCGATCATGGCGGCCTTGAGCGTCGCGCCACCGACGATGATGTCGCCGTCGACGTAATTGGCGTTGTGCCGCGACATCTCGGCGGCCGGCACCGAGCGCGCCGCGAGCACCAGATCGCGGAAACCCGGTGCGGCGTTTTCGAACAACGCCATGACCGTCTCGGTCTGGTCGACGGTCGATCCCGCCGGCACGTGGCAGTAGGTCCACAACGGCCGTCGGCCCTGGGTGTCGATGCGGGATGGGTCCGCCAGGTGGGGCAGTGACGCCAGCGTCATGGGGTGGGCGGCATGGCGGCCCTGCCAGATTTCCCGTTCGGCGTGCGCCATCTGGGCCCGGGTGCCGCCGAGGTGGACGGTCGGTGACGACGCCATCCGCGGGTCGCGCCAAGGGATCTCACCGGAGAGGACGAAATCGATCTTGCAGACCCCGGGACCGAACTTGTACCGCCGCAACGCTTTTGCGTAGCGACTCGGCACGGCCGCCCCGTAGATGTCCAGCAGGGCGGTGGGGGAGGTGTCGTAGATGACGACGCCCTCAGGTGGACTCGTCACCGGCGAGCCGGTGATCAGTTCGCCGCCGTGGGCCTGCAGATCGGCGATCAAGGCATCGGTGATGGTCTGCGTGCCG
Source organism: Mycobacterium sp. ST-F2 (assembly GCF_001905655.1). Classification (GTDB taxonomy): domain Bacteria; phylum Actinomycetota; class Actinomycetes; order Mycobacteriales; family Mycobacteriaceae; genus Mycobacterium. The sequence continues at coordinate 205,136 of NZ_JMHT01000022.1, read as the reverse complement.
CCGATCGGCACCGGCCAACCTGCCGTGTGCGCGACAGTGCTCAGCATGATGCCTGCGCCACTGTTGACGGGCGACGGAACGGGGTGGATGGCGTGCGAGCCCACGCCGGTGAACAGTGCCCGGGCATCCTCACCGCGCAGCAGGCCCCATGCCGGGCTGCCCTGCGCCAGGACCCGCAGCCCGGCTCGCACGGTGCTGGGCAGGTCCGGTGGCAGCGACCGCTTGTCGCCGAGGAAGAAGCCGAGCACGCCGTCGACGTGCTCGACCAGCGGGCCGAGCAGCCTTCGCCACGATGAGCCGTGCTCCAGCTCCGCGCAGGTACGGTCCAGCGAGCGGTACCCGATGGCCGCCCGTCCTGAGGCCTTTCCCGTCGCTTCGCTCGCCCCAGCAGGCAGGGGATTGGCGTACGAAATCTCCGGCGTCACCATCTGCACACCACGAGCGGCCAGGTTGAACTCCGCGAAGAACGGTGACGCCACACCCAGCGGATGCACTGCCGAGCAGACGTCGTGCACAACGCCTGAGTATTCGGGGTCGGGGGCGCTGCGGGCGCCGCCTCCGGGAGTCGGCTGGGCTTCGATGACCCGTACCGACAGCCCCGCTCGGGCGCAGATGACGGCCGCCGCCAGTCCGTTGGGTCCACTACCGACGACGGTGACGTCCACCACTCGATGGTAGTGATTGGTAGCGCGGCGGTGCCGCCCACTAGTCTGTGCGCGTGAGCCTTCCTGTCGTACTCATCGCTGACAAACTCGCCGAATCGACCGTCGCCGCACTCGGCGACCAGGTAGAGGTCCGTTGGGTCGACGGACCCGACCGCGAAAAGCTGCTGGCCGCCGTGCCGGAAGCCGACGCCCTGCTGGTGCGCTCGGCCACCACGGTGGACGCCGAGGTGCTGGCCGCCGCACCCAAGCTCAAGATCGTCGCCCGTGCCGGTGTCGGTCTGGACAACGTCGACGTCGACGCCGCCACCGCGCGCGGCGTGCTGGTCGTCAACGCGCCCACCTCGAACATCCACAGTGCTGCCGAGCACGCCCTGGCGCTGCTGCTGTCGGCCGCTCGCCAGATCCCCGCCGCCGACGCCACGCTGCGCGAGCGCACCTGGAAGCGCTCGAAGTTCTCGGGCACCGAAATCTTCGGCAAGACCGTGGGTGTCGTAGGCATGGGCCGTATCGGCCAGCTCGTGGCACAGCGCCTGGCCGCGTTCGGCGCGCACATCGTCGCCTACGACCCCTACGTCTCGCAGGCTCGTGCCGCCCAGCTGGGCATCGAGCTGCTGCCCCTCGATGAGCTTTTGGGTCGCGCTGATTTCATCTCGGTGCACCTGCCCAAGACCAAGGAAACCGCCGGCCTGATCAACAAGGAGGCGCTGGCCAAGACCAAGCCGGGCGTCATCATCGTCAACGCGGCCCGCGGTGGCCTGATCGACGAGCAGGCCCTGGCCGACGCGATCACCAGCGGCCACGTGCGTGGCGCCGGCCTCGACGTTTTCGCGACCGAGCCCTGCACCGACAGCCCGCTGTTCGACCTGCCGCAGGTCGTCGTCACCCCGCACCTGGGCGCCTCCACCGAAGAGGCCCAGGACCGCGCCGGCACCGACGTCGCCGCGAGCGTGAAGCTGGCGCTGGCCGGCGAGTTCGTGCCGGACGCCGTCAACGTCGGCGGTGGTGTCGTCGGTGAGGAGGTCGCGCCGTGGCTGGACCTGGTGCGCAAGCTGGGTCTGCTGGTCGGCGCCCTGGCGCCGGCGCTGCCGGCCTCGTTGAACGTCGAGGTGCTCGGCGAGCTGGCCTCGGAAGACGTTGAGATTCTGAAGCTTTCGGCCATGCGCGGCCTGTTCTCGGCCGTCATCGAGGATCAGGTGACGTTCGTCAACGCGCCGGCCCTGGCCGCCGAGCGTGGTGTCGAGGCAGCCCTCACCACCGAGACGGAGAGCCCCAACCACCGCAGCGTCGTCGATGTGCGTGCCGTGGCGGCCGATGGTTCGGTGACCAACGTGTCGGGCACCCTGAGCGGCCCGCAGCAGGTCGAGAAGATCGTCCAGATCAACGGCCGCAACCTCGACCTGCGTGCCGAGGGCATCAACCTGATCCTCAACTACGGCGACCAGCCGGGCGCTCTCGGCAAGATCGGCACGCTGCTCGGCGGAGCCGACGTCAACATCCTGGCCGCGCAGATGTCTCAGGACGCAGAGGGTGGCGGTGCGACGGTCATGCTGCGGGTGGACCGCGAGGTGCCGGCCGACGTGCTCAGCGCGATCGGTGAGGCCGTCGGCGCCACCACGCTGGAACTGGTGGATCTGTCGTGAAGCTCGCCGTCATCGCCGGTGACGGCATCGGCCCCGAGGTCATCGGGGAGGCACTGAAGGTTCTCGACGTCGTGCTGCCGGGCGTGGAGCGCACCGAGTACAACGTCGGTGCCAAGCGCTACCACGAGACCGGGGAGACCCTGCCCGCGGGCATGGTCGACGAACTCAAGACGCACGACGCGATCCTGTTGGGCGCCATCGGGGATCCGTCGGTGCCCAGCGGCGTGCTCGAGCGCGGCCTGCTGCTGACCATGAGGTTCGCGCTGGATCACCACGTGAACCTGCGGCCGTCGCGGCTGTTCGCCGGTGTCGACAGCCCGCTGGCCGGTAACCCGGAGATCGACTTCGTCGTCGTTCGCGAAGGCACCGAGGGCCCGTACACCGGCACCGGCGGCGCCATCCGCGTCGGCACCCCGCACGAGGTGGCCACCGAGGTGTCCACCAACACGCGGTTCGGTGTCGAGCGTGTGGTGCGCTACGCCTTTGAAAAGGCCCGTGCCCGGCGCAAGCATCTGACCCTGGTGCACAAGAACAACGTGCTGGCCTACGCCGGTTCGCTGTGGACCCGCACGGTCGACGAGATCGGTGCCGAGTACCCGGACGTCCAGACCGCGTACATGCACATGGATGCGGCGACCATCTACATGGTCACCGACCCGGGCCGCTTCGACGTGATCGTCACCGACAACCTGTTCGGCGACATCATCACCGACCTGGCGGCGGCCGTTTCCGGCGGTATCGGCCTGGCGGCATCGGGCAACATCGACGCGACGGGCACCAACCCGTCGATGTTCGAGCCCGTGCACGGCAGCGCGCCCGACATCGCCGGCAAGGGTCTCGCGGACCCGACCGCAGCCATCATGAGCGTGGCGCTGCTGCTGACTCACCTCGGTGAGACCGAGGCCGCCGCCCGCGTGGACAAGGCTGTGGCCGAGCATCTTTCGACGCGCGGCGACGCCAAACTGTCGACGTCGGAGACCGGCGAGCGGATCCGTAGCTTCCTGTAATCCCGTGAACGGCATAACCGGCGTTGCCACCCTCACCAGGCAGTGCTGGCTGTTCGCCATCGGGTCGTCGTTCTTCGCGCTGGCCACGATCCCTGGGTTTTCCTCGGTGGTCGGGGCCGGCGCGTCGAACGTGCTGTGCTTCATCGGATCGTGGTTCTTCACCACGGCCGCGCTGATGCAGTATGTGCAGGCGCCGCCGGGAATCCAATGGTGGTCGGCGGCAATCCAATTCATGGGCACCATCCTGTTCAACGTGAGCACGGGCGCCGCGGTGTGGGCACACGCGGTGCTCGCCGAGCGCCGCTACGTCTGGGCGCCCGACGCCGCCGGCTCGCTGGCGTTCCTGCTCAGCGGTCTGCTTGCGGTCATGGTCGTCGGCCTCTGGTCGCCGAAATCCGTTGACTGGCAGGCATCGTGGATCAACATGATGGGCTGCGTCGCGTTCGAGGTCTCGGCGCTGGCGGCGTTCGTCCGCAAGAGTGGTGTGACGGTCGACGAGTGGCTGGCCAACTTCGGGACGTTCGTCGGGGCGCTGTGCTTCCTGGCGGCCGCTCTGCTGGTGCGGCCAAAGCATGACCCGCAGAAATCTCGTTTGGCGTAGCGCGCCGATACATGATTGGCTGGGCTGCGTGGGGGTACAGCTGAGCCGACGTGATTTCATCGTCGGGTTGGCCGCGACGGGTGTGCTGGCGGGATGCCGGCCCGAGGAGTCGGTCGAGCCGACGAGCTTTGAAGCCCTGGAAGATCGCTACCAGGCGTTAATCGGCGTCTATGCAGTGGATTTGGCGTCATCGGCGACGGTCGAGCACCGCGCCGACGAGCGGTTCGCGATCTGCTCGACCTTCAAAGCGTATGCGGCGGCTCGCATCTTGCAGATGGCCAAGGACGGTAAGGCCAATCTCGATGCCATGGTGCCCATCACTGCTGGTGACATCATCGTCAACTCACCGGTGTTGAGCCCCGCAGTGGGTGCCCGGATGGAGCTGCGGGAGATATGTGCCGCGGCCCTGACCCAGAGCGACAACGCGGCAGGCAACATCATGTTGCGGACCATCGGAGGGCCGTCCGCCCTCACTGATTTCGCCCGTTCGATCGGCGATTCGCAGACGCGGCTGGATCGGTGGGAACCGGCCCTCAACGAGGCTGCGCCCGGCGACCTGCGCGACACGACCACGCCGCGGGCTCTGTGCGGCGGGTATCGCGCCATTCTCGTCGGCGACGCGTTGTCCGGTGCGGCTCAGTTCCAGCTGCAACGGTGGATGGGTGAGACCGCAACGTCGACCCGCCGTTTTCGCGCCGGTCTGCCCGCAGGCTGGACCAGTGCAGACAAGACCGGCAGTGGTGACTACGGGTCGACCAACGACGCCGGGATGCTCATCGGTCCGAAAGGCGAGCGGGTCATGCTCACGGTGCTGATCCGGACGCGCACCCTGCGTCGGGACGCCGGGCCGTTCAATGAGGCGGTAGCGGAGTCCGTGCGATCAGTGCTGGCACGCCTCGGCCACAGTTAGTGTTGGATCGTGGGGATCCGGGAGCTGGCGCTTGTCGCGGCCACTTCCCTGTGTGTCGTGACGGCGTGTTCGACGACCACCTCGGGTACGGCGCGGTTCGGTGGCTCACTGAGCGACCCCGAACCCGACGTCAGCCAGCTGCGGACCGGCAACTACCAGATCAAGCCGAGTACCCCGTTCTTCAGCGCCGGTCCCAACCCCTCGACCCAGTCGATCGTCGAGTCGACCCGGCTGGCCGAATTCGTGGTTGGCCCTTGGGAAGTCGACTCATCGGTGACGACGCTGGTCCCTCTGGGTACGCACTCGGCAGACGCGATGTCTGTCGATCTGGTGCTCGGTCTGTCCGACGCGCCGGTGATGCGGAGCATTGCCCGTGCACACAATCTGGTCGCGGGCTTCGGGTCACGGCGCACTTCTGGGCAACGCGATCCAGCGCTGGACGTCCAGAACACGGTGCTGATATTTCCCGACGAGGGGCAGGCCGCGGCTGCCGCTGCTGAATTCGCGGCGCAGATCGGCCCCGTTGTCGCCGCCGGCGCACCGACCTTTCCGGTCGACGTGTCCGGCACAGGGAACCCGACGCCGGGCGCGGCGGGTATCGACCTCGGCAAGGTCGGTGCTGTGGCAGCATTCACCGCCCGAGGGCGGTACGTGTTCTTCCAGGGAGTCTTTGCGAAACCTTCCGAGACCCTGAGAGCCACCGAGCGGGCGAGGTTCCTGGCGTCCAGCCTTCTCAGCAGGCAGGAATCGCTCATCAAGGGTTTCGCGCCGACCGATCCGGCGAAACTGGCCGACCTGCCGAAAGATCCGAGTGACGACCAGCTGTTGTCGAAGACGCTCACCACACCGGACCAACAACAGGGATTCATGATCGGGACGTGGCGCCCAAGGGCGTGGCTGCACTTCGAGGCGGATCCGGTGACCGCAAGCACCCAGTTCGACCGGGCGGGAATCCAATGGGTGACGCAGCGGTGGGGACGGGTCTACCAGGCGCCCAATGCCGACTCGGCCGCTCAATTCCTCGATTTCATGACGGCGTCCATGATGGGTGATTCCGACGTGCAGATGGCCGGCCCGGTGCCCGGATTCCCTGGTGCACGGTGCTTTTGGCACATGAACGACTATGCGCCGCCCGACGCCAGCGTCACACTGCGTATCGAGAACTGGCATCACAGCTGTGTGGCGCGTACCGGCAAGTTCGTCTTTCAGGTTTTCGCCGACGATGAAACTGATGTGGATCAACAGATTTCGGCGCAATACCGGGTGTTGTCAGGGAAATAGCCGGTTGCCCCGATGAGTTTCGCCTCTGCCGATGGTCTATCTCACTGACAGACAGAATCGACTCGTCAGGAGCTGGAAATGGGCCAGATCAACCTTGCACTGTTCGCCACACTCGACCTCGTCGGGCAGGCTCCCGGTGGTCCCGGCGAAGACCCGGACGGCGGTTTTCCCTTCGAAGGCTGGCAGGCTCCGCTGATCGACGACGTATCGGGCGAGCAGGTCGGCGCCGCCTACGAAGGCACCGATGCGCTGCTTCTCGGCCGGCGGACCTACGACATCTTTGCCGGCTACTGGCCCCATCAGCATGACGAGTTCGGCAACATGTTCAACCGCATCCCCAAGTACGTCGCATCCCGCGGCAAGCCTGACCTGTCGTGGTCCGGTTCCACGCAGATCGGTACCGATCTGGTGGCCGAGGTGCGGGCGATCCGCGAGCGGCACGAGCACGTCAAAGTGGTCGGAAGTTTGAACTTCGTACAGACCCTGTTGCGCGAAAAACTGTTTGATCGGATGGACCTGTGGGTGCATCCTGTGGTCTTGGGGGTCGGCAAGAAGGTGTTCGACGGCGGCGCGGTGCCGTCGAATCTGACGTTGCTTGCGCCGCCCGTGTCGAGCCCTGCGGGAATTGTGTATCTGCAGTACGGGTTGGCAGAAGGTGTTCCGGCGACGGGGGACATGAGTGCGCCAGATCGGGGGGATGCTTGACTGGCACGGACTGGATGCGCGGCGTGCTCGCCGGCGCGGTACTCGGGGGAATCGGCTGGGGCCTGTTCGCTGTCGATGCGGTGGGCGCATCTGGCGGTCACGCGCACCCGGCCCGGGTCGGCGGTGGGTATTTGCCTGTGGCAGTGGGTATTTCGCTGGTGTGCCTGGTTGTTGCCGTGGTGCTGCCGCGCACCCGCGTATTGGGCACCGCTGCCGTCGCACTTGTGGTCGCCCCGATAAGTGGCTGGATCGTGGTCGGTCTGCTGTACCTGCAGGCTCTTGCGATGCTGGCGACATGGCGGTGAGCAGGGGGCTCGCCGATCGCCGTAGGGGGTAAGTATGTCGTTCGAGTATGAAAACTCACTCGACCCGCGCACCGAGCGGAAGGTCGATCCCAGGTATCTGGTCGGCGGTTATGTCCTTGGGCTGGTGGCGATGTCGCTGACGCCGCTGATGTTCTACTGGCTCTTCGTTCCTGCGGGTGCGCTGCTCGTCGCCGCGACAGCCGTTCTGGTCGCGACGGTGCGGCCACAATTCGACGACGTGGCGTGCGGGGCGTTTTTCGCGGCACTGTTCGGTTTGGTGGCGGTGCTCGTGCTGTTCTTTGCCGGCGCTGCGCACTGACCGGCGGCGACGTTCGTGCCGCGGAAAGCTGTGGTCGGAGCTGACGATGTTGTGCGCCTTGTCCGTTGGCGATTTGCGGTCAGCGCCAGTCGTCGATGGCGAATACGCCAGGCCGGCTGTAGCCGTCGGAATTGTGCCGATACATCGCGACCCCCTGGATGTCGGAGCGAAAACCACGGGCCAGCATGCCGCGGTAGGCCTCGTGACGGGCGGTGTTCACGCCGGCGGTCAGGCGTGCCAAACCACGTGTGGCGGAGAGTGTTTCGACAGCATCGAGCAGTTGGAAGAACGCGGCCTCGGCACCCGGGCCGGGACGCGCCGCGCCGAACTTGATGTAGCAGGTGCCGCTGCCCGCTTCGGTGCCTGCGCCGTGGTGGCATACGGCGACACCGGCGAGCGAGGCGTCGTCCCAGAGCAGGACTGTTTCACCCAGTTCCTGATCGGCGACCGCACGGATCTCGGAAGTGAGGTCGAGTCCGTCGTACAGGTTGTTGGTCAGGTCCCTACATTCGGCAAGAGCTGAATCCTGTTCGGCAGCAGTGAGTTCGGAGAAGAGAGTGGCATACGCCGCAGTCTGGTCCGGGTCGACAGGCTTGGACATCACCGCGGTGAGGAACCGCGGCCAGAAGCCGAAACGTTGGTAGAGCCCGACGTGTTTCGGACTTTCCGCGAAGGTGAACAGCCCGGCGTGCGTCGTCTGCCAACGGTCGAAGCAGCCGATGACGGGTTCCAGCAACAGCCGTCCGATGCCACGATCCCATAGGTCCGGGCGGATGGTCAGCGGGCCGAAGAAGCCGACGCTGCCCCAACGCGTCGCGAAGTTGGACCCGACGACCTCGCCCGAGTTCTCGGCTGCGAACGCGGCCGACGGGTCGGTTCGCCACCGGGTTCGTACGTAATCTGCGTCGCCCATGAAGGTCTCGGGCTCGGGGAGGCCGACGAAGGTGCCGAACGCGATGCGCGCGATGTGGTCGGCCGTCGCCAGGTCGTCCTCACGCAGCGGTCGGATACTGATCGTCATGGCTTCCCTTCCGGTCGTTGGCCATCAAATTGCGGTGCTCGATTGTCGCCTTCCGCGCCCGTTTTGCCAACGACAGGTCAGGCGCTGGCCAGCACTTCCGTGTTCACCCCGAGGGCGTCGTAGGTTGCCTTGGCTCGTGCATCGCGAGTGACCAAGACCGCACCGCGCTCACGAGCGGCCAACGCGACCAAGCCGTCATAGGTGGCGCCACCGGCGACGCCACGACGGGCGAATTCGCGATGGGCACCACGTGCGGCGTCGGCACCCAGCTGAAGGGGCTCTGGGAAGTTCTCGTCGATCAACGTCACCGCGTCAGCGGGGTCGACGCGAGCATCGCCGGGCAGACGCGTCAGAACCGAGTATGTCTCGGCCAGCGCATGCCCGCTGAGCCCAAGCCGTCGGCCCCTTGCCCATTGCGAGACCGCGACATGCTGCGGATGCGAGGTCACAAGCAACGGCACCGCGACACTGGTATCGATTGCCGTGACCTGCTGCGACGTCAGCGTCGCCCCGAATCGATGAGCGCGAACATCATTTCATCGGTGACGACTGTGTCTGCGTTGGCGACGAGGCGTCCGTCCTTGTTTCGCACGAGGCGCGCGGAGCGGCCGCCGGGGACAATCTGCAGTCCAGGGCCATATGCCGAAATATCGACCGTCGAACCGGGCGTCAGTCCCAACGCGTCGCGGAGTTGCTTGGGCACCAAGATGCGGCCGCCCGAGTCGATTACCGCTTCCATGGGACTATGGTACCAGTGAAATCCCATTTTTGAGTTTGCGCTGTGCAGAAACGCTCGACACTGTGGAGAGCCTTGTCAGCCCTTCCGGCTAGTCTCGCAGCGTGGCGATAACGTCCGCGGTCCTGCGCTTCCGGCGTCTACAGCAGGAGGCGCCGGAATGGTCGCTGCTGAGGGCCCGAAACGCCGGGCTCATCATCGCCGTGGTCCAGGACTACTTTCCGCCGGAACGTCGTATACGCCCGGCGGCCGAGGTGGTAGCCGAACTCGATCATGATCTCGAACTCCTCCGCGAGACCGGAGCTGAATTCGAATCGACGGCAACAGGATACGTCGCCGCATGGGTGCACGACGGCTACTTGGTCCGGCGTCCCGGCCAGACGCGGGGGACCGAAACGTTGGTGCCATCGGCGGCAGCATTGAACGCTGCCGCAGTGGTGAACGGAATCGATGCGCCGCAGCGCGCCGCGTCGGCGTCACGGCTGGGGTCGATTGCCGCTAACCTCATTGCACTGCAACGTGATTCAGACCCGGTTTCGGCATCGCGGCTGGCACTGCTGCAGTCCGAACGCAAGGCCGTCGAGCAGCGCATTGAAGAAGTCGAACGCGGCGAGTTCGCTGTGCTCGACGCGGAAACGGCAAAGGAGCGGGTCGCCGAGACGCTCGGCCTGGCGCAGGAGATACCCGTGGATTTCGCCCGGGTGCGGTCGACCATCGAAGAATTGAGCCGGGACCTCCGGGCCAAAATCCTTGACGACACCGCTGAGGGCGGTGCGACGTTGAGCAACGTTTTTCGCGGGGTTGATCTGTTGGCGGACTCAGAAGCCGGACGTTCCGTGAACGGCTTCTACGACGTGATCCTCGATGCCGAACAGTCGACCCGTCTTCAGGAAGCGATCACCGCCATCCTGTCACGGGACTTCGCAGCCGAGTTGACCCCTCAGACGCGTACGGACCTGAGCACTCTCCTCACCCGGCTGGAGAACGAAGCAGCCACGGTACGCCAGACCATGATCCTGCTATCGCGATCGCTGCGACATTTCGTGCTCTCGCGCCAATACGAAGAACATCGGCGGCTCCGCCAACTGATTCAGCGCTGCCAGTCGCTGGCTGTGCGAGTGAGTGCACAGCACCGACCCGAGAAGTCAATGAACTTGGAACTCACCAGAATTGGCATGCAGGTTCGTTCGATCGCCGCCCTCAAGCTGCACAACCCGGGCGAAGGCCGGGTGCCTACGGAGTTCGATCGGCATGACACCGACGAGGTCGACTTCGCCGAACTCGCTGCGCAGGCACATGAATCCGACATCGATTTCGAGGAACTCCGCAGCAACATCGTTGCCAGCCTCAGCCGGTCGGCTGGACCGGTCACCGCAGGGCAGGTCCTGGCCGAGTTCCCTGCCACCCAGGGCCTCGCCAGCATCGTCGGCCTGATGGTTCTCGGCGCTGAGCACGGTGCCGTCTCCGCCGACACCAGCGAACGGGTCGCCATGGACCGACGCACCGTTGTGCTTCCGACCATCACCTTCAGCCCCGATGCATTCGAGGATCACCGGTGAATCCCGAAGAGACCTTTCCGTTCGAGGCAAAGCGTGCGCTGGTCCAACTGCTCCGCGGTCCGGTGGTGACGCATGATGCGCATCGACAGCAATGGTCGGCAATTCTCGCCCACCGCAGCGAAATCGAACGCCGACTGGCCGACGTGTTCCTCGACCTCGTCCTCGACGAGGACGACGGCATCGCGTTCACCCGGCCGCAGCCCGCACCCGATGACCCCAAATTCGCTCCACCGCAGGTACTTCGGACAGAGACGCTGACCTTCATGGACACGCTGGTGGTACTCGCGTTGCGCTACCAGTTGCTCGTGGCACCGCCTGGACAACGGGTGATCGTCGATTACGACGACATCGCCGCCGACATGGAGCCCTACCGCGGGCGCTACACCACCGATGCGGGCGGCTTCCGGAAGCGGATCAACGCGTCATGGGAAAAGATGAAGAAGTACTCGCTGATCGCCGCCGCTGACACCGCGGGCCGGTTCGAAGTATCGCCCGTGCTCCGTCAGTTGTTCGACGCGGACGAGGTTGCCCTGGTCGAGGCGGAGTACCAGCGGCTCTTGGACGCCGGTAGCGACCAGGACTCCGATACCGAGGCCGACGATGAGTGAGGACGTGTTCCGGCATGGTCAGCACCGCCTGGCACGTGTTCAGCTGTTCAATTGGGGCACCTATGACGGCTATCACGACCTGTCCGTGGCGCGCCGGGGCTTCCTGATCACCGGTCCCTCGGGCTCGGGTAAGTCCACGTTGTTGGACGCGATCTCCACGGTGTTGGTGCCCCCGACGAAGCTCAGTTTCAATGCGGCCGCGCAGGGCCGCGGCCGCACCGTGGCCTCCTATATCCGAGGTGCGTATGCGCGCGGATCCGACACGGACACCCGCGAATTGCGGTCGCGCTACCTGCGGGAAGGTGCGACCTGGAGCGCCGTCGGGTTGACGATGGCCACTGCCGATCCTGATGGGGATACCGTCACCACCTTGGTCGCGCTGTTCCACCTCAAACGCGGCAGCAATGATCTTGGCGAATCGGGCCGCGCGTTCCTGCTTTTCGACCACGACCTGGACATCACCGAACTCAGACACGTGGTGTCTGACGGCATCGACGTCCGCGGGTTGAAGAAGCGCTGGCCCGATGTTCTCTACAACAAGAGCTACCCCCAGTTTGGTCAGCGGCTCCGTGCCCGGTTGGGAATCGCCGACGAGAACGCGCAACTGTTGCTGCACCGGGCGATGTCTGCCAAAGGGCTCGACAGCCTCGACCGGCTGTTCCGCGACTACATGCTCGACGAACCCGACACTTTTGCCGAAGCTCGTCGCGCCGTCGAGTTCTTCGCCGACCTCGACGAGGCGCATCGCAGGGTCGTGCAGACGCGTGAGCAGATCGCCGCACTGACACCGCTGGAGGAGTGGACCGAAACGCGGGACCGAGAGGCGCAACGGACTCAGGAACTCGGGGAGGAGCAGACAGCGCTCGAGGGCCTCGCCGCGCGCTTCGAGCTGCACCTGGCGCAGGGTTGGCACGCCGACGCTGAGGCCGCGCTCGCTGACGCCGTCACGCGTGACGAACACGCGAGTGCGGCCCGTCATCGTGCTGCCACCGCGCTGAAGGACGCCGAGCGTGCGCGTGACGGAAATCAGTCCCTGCGTGAGCTCACCGATGCCCTGGATAGCGCCGACGAAGCGGTCCGTCGGGTGGTCACGCAGCGCGCCCGATTAGGTGTGGCTTTGCGGTCCTGGGACACGACCGTTCCCGATACCGCCGAAGGCTTCGCCACCATGTGCTCGCAGATCGCAAGGGAGGCAGCTGAACTAGAGGCTGGAGCCGGTGCGCACGACGCCGCCCACAGCGCCCTGATCCTCGCTGCCGCGCGCGCCGACGAACAGGTTACCGACCTCAAACAGCAGATCTCTTCGCTCGCCGGGCAGAAGTCGAACCTGGACCACAAGCTGCTGGCGGCTCGTGAGCTGGTCATGCGCGCGACCGGGCTGCCGGCGCGATCGTTGCCGTTCGCCGGCGAGTTGATCGACGTCATCGATGCGAATTGGGCGGGCGCCGCCGAGCGGGTGCTCGGCGGGCTGGGCCGCACAATGCTGGTCGCCGACGAGCACGCCGCTGATGTCGCCGCTGCCGTCGATGCTGCCCATCTGGGTACGCGGCTGGTGTGGCGGCGCGTGGATGTGCATCGCACACACCGGATTTCGGCTGTCGATGCCGATTCGATCGTGAATGTGCTCCAGATCGCCGAGGGGCCATGGCAGCACTGGCTGCATTTCGAACTCGTATCCCGATTCGACTACCGCCGTGTTGCCGACGCGCGAGAACTGGGCCGGCACCACCGCGCCGTGACCCGCGCCGGACAGACCCGCGACGGCGACCGGCATATCAAGGACGACCGGTCGGCGATCGACGACCGACGGCACTACGTGCTCGGCACCAGCAATGACAGCAAGCTCCAGGCCCTGCGCGACGCCCTGCGCAAGGCTGAATCCGATGCCGGCTCCGCACACCGTCGCGCGCGTGCCGCCCGTGCCGAATCCGAACAGCGTCGGGACCGGGTCCAGTCAGCTCCAGGGATCGTCGCTGTAGAATGGGACGAGCTCGACCTGTTGGCCGCGGAAGCTCACCGTCTCGATGTGGGTGAACGTCTTGCGGCGCTACGGGGTGACGCTGAGATCGACCGCCTGGAAGCTGCCGTGGTGGCGGCGCGAGCCGAGGCGACTCGAGCTGAAAAGGCGTACGACGACGCGCACGAGGCGTTGTACTCAGCGCGCCAGCACGCACAGAATGTCGCATCCCGCATCGACGACCTTCAACGCACAGCGGCGGCCAGCGACGAGCCGTCTCCCGAACTGACCGAGCGCTATCGCGCCCGTTTCGACGATGGCAAGCGTGCACCGCTGCGACTCAACGGCTTTCCCGCTGCCGAACGGGCTGTGGCGAACCAGATTCGGGGCGAATACTCGGCAGCCGAGAAGAAGCTGCTGCAGGCGCAACACGCTATCGAGACTGTGCTGCAGCAGTACCTCAACCGCTGGCCACACCCCGAACTCGCTGCCGAGCACGGATACGCCGACGATGCCGTGGCATTCCTGCGCCGGCTGCGCGCTGATGACCTGCCCAGCGTGGAAAATCGATTCTTCGATCTCAATGATCGGCAGTCGAATCAGAACCTCGGCACGCTCGCGCTCCGAATCCGGCGCGCGCCCGGCGAGATCCGTCGCCGGATCGATGAGGTCAATTCGTCACTGGCACACTCGGAATTCGACCGTGGCCGGTTCCTGAAGATCGACGTCCGCGACTCCCTGCATCCGGACGTGACGGAGTTTCTCGCGGCTATCGCACGCGTGCAGGAGGGGTCGTTGCTTGCTGACGATCGACAGGCTCAGGAGCAACGATTCGAGCGGATGCGGGAACTGCTCGGGCGGCTCGGATCGTCCGATCCTGGTGATGTGGTGTGGCGCAATCGGTGTTTGGACACGCGGCGCCACGTCACGTTCGTCGGTATCGAGATGGATGCCGAGGGCACGGCGGTCAACCACCACGATTCTTCGGACGCGCTGTCCGGTGGGCAGGCGCAGAAGTTGGTGTTCTTCTGTCTGGCCGCGGCCCTTCGGTACCAGCTCGTCGGGTCGGATGCCGACGTGCCCAAGTACGGCACGGTGGTCCTCGACGAGGCATTCGACCGGTCGGATCCTGAATACACCCGCCGTGCGGCAGATGTGTTCGATCAGTTCGGTTTTCACCTTGTGCTCGCCACACCACTGAAGATGATCAAGACACTGCAGGACTACGTCGGCGGGGTAGCCACTGTGTCGATCCGAGATTCGAAGGCATCCCGGTTGGGGGTCGCATCCATCGGTGAGGCGGCTGATGGCTGAGCCACAAAAACTCGTGCTGCCCAAGGACGTCGTGGCGCGGGCACGACGGACGGTGGACCGCCATCTCAAATCGTGGTTGTTCGGTGCTTCCGTCGATGCGTTGACAATAAGACTGGGTAGCCCGAGCGAGGCGGCCGTCGCGGCCCAGCGTGCGGTCGTCGAGAACTGGGTCCATGCCTGGCAAGACTCGCGCCTCGATGTCCGCTGGGAGGAGCGGCGGTGGCCCAGCCTTGGTAGGCAACTGCTACCGGTCGTGGTGACCATCGAGGGTGCGGATGCGATTGTCGCGGCTGCAGGTGAGACCCGACGCTGGCAGTCTCTGCAACAGCGCCGCGCGCAGCTCCAGGCGCTCGATGATGGGCCGCAATGGTCGGCGGTCCTGGTCGAGACGTTCCGGTACTGGAATTCCTTGGCCGACAACGACTTCGACCGGCTCCTGGCTACGGTTCGCTGGTTACGTCAGAATCCGGACTCCGGCCTGCTGATCCGTCAGCTTCCGATTCCCGGTGTCGACACCAAATGGCTGGGTACACACCGCACTGCGGTGACGGCGCTAGCGGTGCCGCTCGGTGTGCCTGAGCATCTGGGACTGCGGGAGCGTGAACTACTGCGGGCGGTTGTCATTGCTGACCCCGCACTGCGGCGAGGTCTTCCACGTATCTTTGCCGCCCCGGATGGTGAGCTGGCGGGGCTTGATTTTGCGGCATCGCAGGTCCTGGTTGTCGAGAACTTGCAGACCCTCGAAGCGCTGCCTGACGTGCCCGGCACGATCGCGGTGTTCGGCTGGGGCGACCATGCCACCGCGGTGGCCGGATTCCCGTGGGTTCGGAATGCGCCGCGTGTCGTGTATTGGGGCGATCTGGACACGGACGGGTTCGACATACTGGCCCGTTTTCGCGCGCAATGTCCTTGCGAGAGCCTGCTGATGGATCAAGCCTCGCTGGAGCGCTGGCGTGACCTTGCCGTGCCTCACGCTGCGGGTGGGTCAGTCGATGTGGCTTGGTTGACCGAAACCGAGCGCGCAGCATTGGACGTGTTGCAGCGCAATGGCCTACGTCTGGAGCAGGAGCGCATTCCGATTGGCGCCGCGGTGGAGTTGTTGATGGCGGCTGGGTCAGTCCGGCCGCGGTGAGGTATCCAGCTGTAGCGATGTATGCCGCGCAATCGCGTCGAAGTCGCTGTCGAAGTGCAGGATTGGAATCTGTTCGCGTATGGCGTGCGCGGCGATGAGGCAGTCGATCAGCCTGCGTACGGTTTCACCGCGACGTCGACAGACGCGGTAAATAGCTGCGGCGTCTTCATGGTCTGTGGGGGACGTCGGTAGAGTCTGTGCGCGTGCCAACAGGCCACGAAGATCCTTGAGGTGTCGGTCGTTTCGGGCCCCGGCGAGGATTTCCATCTGGACGGGGGCGCAGATCGCGATCGGCTCGGCGAGTAGCTCGTCGACTCGCTCGCACACGCCGCTCCCGGTGTTCCTTAGAAACTCGATCCAGGCTGACGCGTCAACGAGGATCATTGGACGCGGTCGCTGCGCAATTCATCGAGATCGGCGTCCCATCCGGACCCGCGGAGTTCTCGGGCCGCTTTGAGGTCCAATGCTTCCTGCGCGAGATTGCGCAATGCAAAGTTCACCGCGTCTCGCTTGCTGGTCAAATGGAACCTTCGCATGACGACCTCGCACGCATGGTCGTCGATGTCGATGTTTGTGCGGGTCATACACCAAAGATACACCGAAGGTTGTGTACCTGCGCTCGAATCCTTCACTGTTCGCTGAACGATGGGGATGCAGGTTGGTGTCAACCGGTTTCGTGGGTGGCGTCAACGTGGCCGCGAGCGCGAACGGGTCGAGGCCATCAAGGGTTGGGAAGCGCTGTGTCAACAGGCGCCCGCGAACACGGCCACGGCCTGGCGCGAGCTTCGCACACGCCCAGATCATCTCGGCACCACCAACTCAAAGGTCGCCTGGCGACGGCAGCGCATGGCGGTGTCGAGATGGACCAATGGCAGTACGAAGTGACCGGCGCGGGGCGACTTTGGTACCTCACGCCCAGCGTTTATGTAGCACGTCTGACAGCCCGATGGCCATGGTGGCGGTACGTCGATTACGCCCGGCGGGACAACTCCCGCGGACACCCGCGAGTCGGCAGAATGCCGTACGAGCTGTGAAGGATTACCTCGACTACACGGCGTTTTCCCGAACAGGCCTGATCAGGTAATTGGTTTCGGCGGAGCACTACACCGTCGACGATGCGACGTACGCCGTCGACAGCCTCGCCGTTGACTGGAACGTGCAGGCCGCGAAGTCCGCGCGAAGCTAGCTCTCCTCAAACCCAGACTGATCGAACTTCAGCGTTTTGGCGTTCTCGGCGACCGTGCGAATCTTGTTCTCGTCGAACCCGTTTGAGTCGACAGCCTCGATTTCGATTCGCACCACTAGTTCAATTCCTTGGTCGCGCAGGTTTGCGATGACCTCATCCGCGATGTTCTTGAAATCGAGCGCGATCTTGTCCGAGCTGAGGGTCTTCACGCCGTAGAAGCGGGTCTTGGCCGGCGGGAACCCGACGTCGACGCCTGGTCCCTTGGCCGGCTGCGGTTTCGTTGGCGACGGACTGGGATCCCCAGATTCGGGGGCAGGCTCTTCTTCGGCACGCTGCTTGGTGGCAACATCGGGGCGCACGAGCAGGAGCGAGTCCGTGGCAACCGGTGC
This sequence comes from Mycobacterium sp. ST-F2, assembly GCF_001905655.1. Taxonomy (GTDB): domain Bacteria; phylum Actinomycetota; class Actinomycetes; order Mycobacteriales; family Mycobacteriaceae; genus Mycobacterium. The sequence continues at coordinate 187,801 of NZ_JMHT01000022.1, read as the reverse complement.
GGAATTGGCATCGCCAGGAATCCACAAGCCGACGTACCGGCCGTCTTGGTAGCCGGTGGCCAACGCGAAAGCATCGGTCTCCCAGATCAGGGGAAGCTCACGGACGCCTTCTTGCAACACTTTCCGATCGCGGAGGCGCGGCATATAAGGATACTGGCAGTACAGCTCCCACAGCGCGCCGAGCGTAACGTGCCCGTCTTTCCAGATCTGTGGGACCTTGTTGATGGCAAGCCGAACGGTCACGGCGGCCTGCTGTGTTGACAGATCCCCGTCGCTGCCGAGACGACGGGACACTCGTTCGGCCAGTGACTCCGACTGTCCTTCCACCTTGGTCTCGCGCAGGATGAAAGGCGCTCCCGGATCGGGCTGTGACGGAATGAGGGCCCACGTAAATGTTTGCAGCAGACGCGATTTGACCGTCTGGTCGGCCGTTGTCTGCCGCTGGGTGGCCTGATCCTTCTGGTTCGTGGTGAGATCCAGATCGGCCTCGTTGGCCAGGACGTGGCTCCAGCCGAGGTAGTCGCGCACCGCGTTGTCGAGCTCTTCGAGTCGTGCTTCGTCGGCGGCCAGAAACACGAGCATGTTGCGGTTGGAGCGGTTCGCAGTGCCACGCTGCTCCGTTGCCTTGTGCGCGAAAGCCTTTGCCGCAGAATCGGTACCCCGCTTGTGTGCGACCTTGGGATGCAGGATCACCAGCCGGGCTTCATCGGTATCAGGAGTATCGGCATTCGATTCCGGGCACACGTGCACACCGGCGAAGTCGCCGCGGGTACGTGCTTGGGCTTGCAGACGGAGCGCGATTTCAGCCCAGACGTCTTCCTTGTGCAGGCGCTCGGCTTGGTCCTTGGCGGTACGAGTGATGTTGGCCTGCAGGTCATACCAGTACTTGCCGGACCCCAAGTAGAAGTAGGTAGCCCGATCGCCGAGCTGAGTCAGCGCGGCATGGAAGTTGCCGGGGACATCGCCGGGCACCGCGGTTCCCAGGAAGACACGTTGGGTTTCGAGCCCCTTGTGCGCCGAGCCGATCGTCGGTACGGCGCCGAAGAACACGGTTCGAGCGAGACGTTTGGTCAGGGACCGCTGACCGAACAGCGGCTTCGCAACGTCGATGCGGGCCGGTTCGGAGTTCGGGCCGTCGACATCGGCGTCGATCACGGCCTTCCACGAATCTTGGAGGTAGCTGGTCAATTCCGAGTTCACCCGTCCGACCGCCAGCGGTATCGAGCCCGGCATGATCAGCGGTGACGAGTCGTCACCGGTCCACAGCGCGTGGATCACGGTGCTCATCAGGCGCAGAACTCCACGGGTGCGCTGGAACCGCTCCAGCGACGACCACTCCTCGTAGAGACGGTCGAAGAGTTCGGGGTGAATGGGATAGGTCCGTTTGATGCGGTCCTCGTAGGCCGGCTCCCGGGATTCTCGCGGGAAGTCGTCGTTGTACTTGCGGTAGAAGTCGACATAGGCGCGCGCGGTAGCGCCGATCGATGCCAGCGCAGCCGCGTCGGGTTGTTGGAACAGTCGTTGCCGCACGATTTGATACGCCTCAAGCGATGATGCAGGACGCCACTGGTCGGCGAGACGGCCAACGACGCGCTGCAGGCGATGTAGGGCCTCCAGTCCGTTGGAGCCGCCGACTTCCTCGGCGCTTCCGGCGATGGGCTCTGAACTGTCGATGGCGTTGGAAGCCGGTATCGAAATGACCAGCAACACGCCGGACGTTCCTTTGGCGGCTTCGGTGAGCGATTGCGCGAAGGTGAACTGGTCATCGAACGTGCCACCGGCGAGGTCATCGCGTCCGACGAGTGAGCGGGCGTAGGCGACCCATTCGTCGATGAGTATGACCGCGGGGGAGTACTTCGCCAGCAGTTCGTGGAGCGCCGCGCCCGGAGGCGTTCGGTTGACATCGGCTTCGGCGACAAGTGCGTACGCCTCCGCGCCGCCCAACTGCCAGGCCAACTCGCCCCACAGGGTGTTGACGTGAGGGCCGTCCGTCTTGGGTTCGCCGGCTGGGCTGAAATGATTGCCGACGATCGCGACGCGGTTCACCATGCCGGCTTGGTAACCGTTGGTGGTCAGCAAGTCTGCGGTCTCCTGCGGGAAATCACCCACCGGAAGCCCGGCCGCGACGTGCCACAGGGCCAGCATCGAGTGCGTCTTGCCGCCGCCGAAATTGGTCTGCAGGTTGATCACCGGCGGCGCGTTGTCGTCGCCGGACAAGCGCCTGACGGCACGGCCGACGAGATCGGTCAGTCCCTCTGTCAGGTAAGTGCGTCGGAAGAACGTCACCGGGTCGGCATAGTCCGAATCCTGTTCTCCGCCGAAGGCAACCTTGTGGAGGTCAGCCGCAAATTCGGAGGACGCGAAGTTTCCCGTCGCAACATCATCGTGCGGTGGCAGCACTTCCCGCCACGGCTGGAGGCCGGCGGCCTCGGGATTGTCGACAGCCGCCTTGAGTACCTTCTTGTCGTCTTTGTCCGCGGTAACTCGGCGCAGATTGCGCTTGATGGTTTGGACTTCGTCCGCCTCGGTGCTGCCGCCGATCAACCGCAGCAGGCGCTCGGCAGTGTCCAAGGTGCGGTAGGCATCGTCGTCGCTGAACGAACCGTTGTGTGCCCACGTGTTTCGCGCCTCCCGAAGCTCAATGGCGAAGGACTCCCCGGCCCTGCCGAGCGCTTCGTTGAATGGGTACCAGCCCTTCCTGAACCCGCCGGTGATGTTGCCTTCGGTCAGCATCCGCAATTGCACCTGCGGGTCGAGTGGCTCGTATGTCTTGGTCGACGGGGCGCCGTTTTTCGAGTCCTTGTTCTGGACGAGTTTGGGCCAGGCCGCGCCGAGGGCTGGGTCGCCCTGTCCGATCACTGAGGAGATGAAGTCGTCCAAGGCAGGCGCGATGACCTCGAACATGCGGTTGATGCGGTCGCGATTGCTCAGCGCCATGTCAGTCGTCTTCCTCGTCGTAGTCCAAGGTGCCCTGTGCGCTCGTTGCCGGAGCATCGGCACGTGCCACATCGAGAATTTCGGGCCAGCTGGTGACCAGGCTGTTGAAGCTCAGCGCGTCCTTGGTCCAGCCGTTGCTCTCGGCGATCCGGAACAGGAGGTGCGCAAGCTCTTTCACCAAATCGGCATCGATCGCTGCGTCCGGTCGGGTCAGCGCGATGCGCAGGAATTCGCCGGCGGGGGTGATGCCGTCGCCTTCCAGCTTCTTGATCAGGTGGTGCAGGACTTCCCAGTTGCTGGTGTGTAGGTCGGCGAGCACGTCGTAGTCGGAGGCCAGGTCAGACGGTTTGATCAGCTGGACCTTGCCGGCCCTGCTGATCAGGATGCCATCACGATCCATAGTGTCGACGGAAGTGTTGCGGGCGTTGGCTAGGTTGTTGGCGTCTCCGAAAGTACCTGTGTCGTAGCCATGTTGGCGATACCAGGCGATGGCGAATCGGCTGGTCGAGTCGAAATCGCCTTCCTGCTCGTTGAGCACCTGGTCGAGAATCTCGTTGATCCGCGCCAGCGCGGAACGCACCGACATCTTGGAGCCGTCGGGTTCCAGCACTGCCGAGTACCGGGAGAACACAGCCATGCCTGGGCCGATGGCGGCTTGGGGTAGGTCGACAGGGGCGATCGCGCCTTGTTGCAATTCTCTGAGTGCGGAGGGCAATTCGGCCTTGAGAGCTTCGATGAACTCGCGGCGGTCGGTGCGTGGTGCGTCTTCAGGGCGCGGGCGTAATGCAAGCACGATTGACGAGGCGAGGGCATTGGTTCCCTGAGAGAGCATCCGGTTGCTCAACTCACTGCGAAGCGGCCATGTCGCGGTGACTGCCCAGCCTGAGCGAATCATGCCTTCAAGCAGTGTCTCCCAGCCGGACGATGCTTCGCCAACCGCCGTGGTCTCGGATTGCTTGAAGGCGTAGTAGACGGTGATCGGGTAGTCGGGGAGTGCGGACTCGCGCGCGTGGCGGAACACCTCCCGGAATCCGTTCTCAAAGAACTCGTGCGCACCCTCCTTGCCGCCGTGCCGGTACTGGTTTGCGACCAACTCGTCAGCTTTGGGAACCAACATCGTGCTGAGAAGGCCAGGATGGATTGCGCGCAACGAGCGTCGTAGCCAGACATAAAAGAAGTCCGATAGATCTGAATAGCCGATGTTGTCGTAGTAGGGGGGATCAGTAGATATAAGCAGGCTGCTGAAGTTGCGGTCTAGGGCCGATTGCTGACTGGCAAGCCCGTCTGCGTTGGCCGCCAAACGCTCGACTGGAATCGAGGTTCGACGTACAGCATCAGTCCAGTTTCCTGTTGACGTCCCGAATAGGTTCGCTTCCGCGTAATCCCAGTTCATCGCAACTGCCTGTCGGGTAAAGACATGCGATGGGGCTTCTTGTTTCACGCTGCTATCCCAGGAGACAATGGCTGCGTTTCTATCGGCGAGCTTCGACACCACGATCCCTAAGTACGTCGCTACCGCGTCGGCGTAGGCCGCAGCGCCGGTGCCGCCGGACTCAAGGCGGTCGCCTTCGGGCATGCCGGCGGCGAGGGCGTCTGCGAGTACTCGTTCGCGGGCCTCGGCGACCAGGTCGCTGAATGTGGTGAGTGCGGTGAGCTGTCGCGATGTGAATAGGTCGGCGAACGTAGTCATGCCGTAATTCGGAGTCTTGAAGTCGCGAGGGTTGTTCGGCAGTTCACCGCCTGGTACGTCGTCTGGCCGCGGAATCTGTGCGGCGGCTTCATGCTCGAGTGACGGTGCCAAATACACGCGCGTGCGATTGCCTTCGGCAACAGTGGCCATCAATTGCGCGCCCATCCGTCCCGCACGGCCTTCGGCGCGAATGTATTTCAGCTCAACTGCGGACCCGCAACCGATGCAGGTGGCGCCGGTGCGGCCAACAGTGCCGTCGGTCTCGGCGGTGGGCGCAGCCTTCGGGTCGCGACCGATGGCGAAGTGAACCGTCCCATCCACCACGGACGGCACGACGTACGCCTCCTTACCCTTCTTCTTGCCGAACCACCAACTGCGGACCAGCGGCATCGCGATACCGCACGCCGGGTTGGGACACGTGACGGTCCGTGCCCAAATCCACGCAATGACAGTCGCTTCCGAACCGTCCGGCAACGTGGCCTTGGGATACAGGTGCCCAATCCGCTTCTCGGCCTCATCACGCATCCACGCCCCGTAGGCCCGCACGTCGGCGGCCAGCCCTTCGGCGCCATTCCACGAGCGGATCTCCGACTCAGCGAGCCCCGGGAATACCGGGGGCCGATCACGGAATTTCGGTGGGATCTCGATCAGTGCCTTATTGATCAGCACTGCAACGGGATTGAGGTCCGATGCGTGTGCCTCCATGCCGAGCCTTTGCGCCTCCAATGGAATGGTGCCGCCGCCGGCGAAAGGGTCGAGGATGGGTGGAGGATTGCCCCCGGTCGACTTGAGGATCTCGGCATGCGCCTCGGCGAGCAGCTTCTCATCTCGAATGTTCTCCCAAACCACAAGACGCTCGATGAGCTTGTGTAGCCGATCGCGCTCCTTGCGCTGCAGTTCGTCGGTGGGGAACTCTTCGGGATTCGAAGACGGGTCATCGACGAGTTGCGCGAACAACACTGCGCGCGCAGCGGCCAGGGGGCGGCGTGCCCACCACAGGTGCAACGTGGACGGGTGACCGTGGCGGATCGATTTCTCGCGAGCCGATTCTTTGTTGATCGCTTCCAGCGGCAGCGCAACTTCGATCAGCTTGCGCTTCGGCACATCAGTAGAGTTCGTCATCAGAATGGCTCAGTTCCCTTGTCCCACATCTTGTTCCAATCGCCTCGTACACCGGTGGCGTCGAAGTCGCCGAGATCCGTTGAGGCGAAAGGATTGTCGAGGTAGCGCACGTCGTCGTACTCGACGCCGCGCGGGTCAACCCGCACCAGGGCGAGCCGATACCGGGGCGCGGCATTCTTGCCGAGCATCACCTCGTTGTGGGTGACGAAGAAATCGGTGGCACCGTCGATACGGGCCTTCACCTCGATGCGGTAGGTGTCCCCGTCCACATCCGCTGACAAGATGTCAAAGCCCTTGTTGTTGAAGACCTGCTCGACCGGCTCGCGGCCCAGCGCCCGTTCGACGGCAAGCACCAGATCGACCCCGCGGCGCTCGACTTCCTTGGTCTCTTTGGCGTGCATTGGCACGGAGGTCGGCAGGTCGGCATCGACCATGCCCACAGGAAGTACCAGTGCGGCGGTGACGATGCGCGGGGGTTTGGTCGACATCAGCGTCTGCCGGTCCAGCAGCTCCAGCCTTCTGCGCAAGCGGGCGTCAAGTTCGACGGCCTTGCGGTTGAGGCTTTCCGCAGACTCTTTGGGCTTGGCCCCGGACTGTTCTTTCTCAGATGCGACTGCGGCATCGAGCAGTAGTCGATCGCGTTCACCCTCAAGCCGTTTGGTCACCAGTTCGCGGGTCTTGGCGAGTTCGGCGGCGCGACGCGGCTGCACCTCGGCCAGATACTCCGGCAGGCGGGTGGTGATGATCCAGCTGGTGGCGCGGTCTTCGGCGTCGGCAAGCCAGGACAGTTGGCGGGCTGCGGTGACTGCCGGCGTCTCCGGCGCAGCGACACAGTCCAGGTAGGGAGCGGGTCCGGCCGGCCTGACGGCGCCCTGGCTGTCCACGTATGCATAGCCGAACCGCCTGGACACCGAAGCGCCGGTAGCGTCGGTCACCTCTTCGGTGACACCCACAAGGAGCTGCGGCTCGTCCAGCGTCGCCGACACCAACACGGTCCCGTTGGTGAGAGTTTCACTGAAGCGACGGATCGCTTCGTGCATCACCGCGTCGTGGAGGGGGTGGCCTGGGGCGAGCAGATCAGCGCGGGTGAGTTCTTCGGAATGTACGTGTCCCAGGTCGAAGGTCACGCGGTCGTATCTGGTGGGAACGGGCCCGAACTTGCCGTCGCGCAAAGGTGCTGGGACGTTGGTGATTTCGTATCGGCCGCGCTCACGTTTGGTGATGCGTCCGCCGAGTCGGGTGAAGGCCGCCTTGAAGGCCATCTCGATGTAGTGGGGCTGCAACCGGCGTGCTCGCGCGTCGTCCATGGCCGCGCGCAACTTCTCCAGCTCGGCCTCGGCGAGATGGTCGGACGCCAGGGCACGTTCTTCGAGCAGTTCCTTGAGCCCGTCGGAGACGTTGTGATCGATGACTTGCTGCATCTTGGCGCGTGTCTCGGGCAGCTCGCCGTAGCGAATGGCCTCCAACAGCAGGTCGCGCAGCGGGGTCTCGTTGAACGCTTCGCCTAGTACGTCGAAAACTTTGCCGCCGTAGGCTTCCCGCTGTTCTTCGATCTTTTCGAGCAGGCGGACGAAGACGTCACCCTCGCGGGTGTTGCTGGCCACGATGTTCCACAGCCGGCAGACTTCCTCCTGGCCGATGCGGTGGATACGGCCGAACCTTTGTTCGATGCGATTCGGGTTCCAGGGCAGATCGTAATTGACCATCAGGTGCGCGGCCTGCAGGTTGAGTCCCTCGCCGGCGGCATCGGTGGCCAGGAGGATTTGGCAGTCTCGGTTCTTGGTGAATTCTTCGGTGATCTGGCGGCGCTCCCGACGCCGGACCCCACCATGAATGGCCTGCACGGCAGCAGGTTTCCCGAGCAGCGAGCGGATCCGGCCGGCCAGGTAATCGAGGGTGTCGCGATGTTCGGTGAAGATGATGAGCTTGCGCGGCCATCCGTTGGTATCCGTCGTCAGTGCCTCGTCGTGAAGGATGTTGCTCAGCTCGGTCCACTTGCGATCGGTACCGGAATCGCGAACTTGTTTGGCGGCGCGGGTCAGCTCCGACAGTTCGAGCAACTCGGCGTCGAGTTCGTCCACCGTCTGCGCTGCAGTAGCGGCATCGAGCAGTTCCTCTTCGAGCGCTTCGATCTCTTCGGAGTTGTAGTCGTCGGTGTCAAGGGCATCGACATCGACGGTCGGTTCGTTCTCGACGTAGGTGCCGTTGACGATTTCCTGCTTCTTGCGCTCGAGCCGTTCGGTTCGGCGGACCAGGCTCTTGTAGATCGCCTCGGGGCTGGACGCGAGTCGTCGTTGCAGCACGGTGAGCGCGAATCCGACTGTGTTCTTGCGCTTTCCGCCCACCCGGTCGGCGCGGTTCATGCCTTCGCGGACGTAGGCGGTGACCTGCTCGTAGAGCGAATGTTCAAGGGCGGTCAGCTCATAGGGCACTGTCTCGGCACGGCGCTCTGGGAACAGCTTCTTGCCGTCGAAGGTGAGGAGGTCCTCCTTGACCATTCGGCGCATGATGTCGGCGGTGTCGGTGGCCTTGGTGTTCCTGCCCTCGAACCGGTCACGGTCCAGCAGAGTCAGGAAGAGATTGAAGTCCTCGTTCTTGCCTGAGTGCGGCGTCGCCGTCATCAAGAGGAGATGACGCGTGATCCGGCCGAGAAGCTCGCCGAGCTGAAAACGCTTGGTCTTCTCCAGCTTTCCGCCGAAGTAGTGGGCGCCCATGCGATGCGCCTCGTCGACGATCACCAGATCCCACTCGGTCTCCGTGAGCTGAGCCTGCAGTTCCTCGTTGCGGGACAGCTGGTCCATACGGGCGATGAGCAGCGGGTTGGTCTCGAAGACGTTGAGGTCGACGTGGGCATCGATGAGCTGGTTGGTCAATAGGTTGAACCGCAGCCCGAACTTGAAGAACAGTTCGTCCTGCCACTGTTCCACCAGGCCACCCGGGGCGACGATCAGGCATTGGCGGACGTCGTCACGCAGCAGGAGTTCCTTGATGTAGAGACCCGCCATGATGGTCTTGCCGGCACCGGGATCATCGGCGAGGAGGAATCGCAGCGGCGTCCGGGGGAGGAGTTGTCCGTAGACCGCGCGGATCTGATGCGGCAGTGGACGCACGTCGCTGGTGGCCACCGCCAGCATCGGGTCGAAAAGTCCTGCGAGGCTGATTCTTTGGGCCTCGGCTACCAGTTTGTAGTCAGATGCTGATGCGTCGAATGGTCGGCTGGCCGCCGCGGCTGCACGCAGCTGGTCCTGGTCTTTCCTGAAGACGACTTGCTGACCGAGCGCACCGTTGTTGGTCCGGTACGTCAGCTCGACTGCCTCGGTGCCGTGCTGTTGGGCGGCGAGCACGGTGACGATTTCAGCGGGGATCAGTCCTTCGATGCGGAGTCCCGATTTGAGCTCTTCTAGCTGCACACGACCTCCAGGCATGACTTCTTGGAGGTGTTCGCTGTCGTCTGCAAACCGGTGTCGCCCGAGAGCGCGTTGCGCGCAGGGGTATGCCAACCGTCAGACATGTCGACTGGCCACCCCGACGCTCCCTTCGTCCGTCGGGAGAGCCATGTATAGATGGTGCAGCCGACAAGTCGGCATATTACGCCATCTATAGATGGTCGACGCCGGAATGGCGTATCGGCAGATTGCAGGGGTGCCGCAGTCCGAGATCGAGCGAAAGCTCGCTGGTGCTCTCGGTCGACGGTTGGCGGGGCTCCGGGAGGAGCGTGGACTCACTCAAGAAGCCCTGGCTGAAGCCAGCGGTATCAGCCGGAATCACTACCAGCTGCTGGAAAGCGGCATCAGCAACCGAAAGACCAAGCGCCCGGCCAATCCGCGGTTATCAACGTTGGTGGCGCTCAGCGATGCATTGGGTATGTCGGCAGCGAAGTTGGTGGCCGAAGTCTTGAGTGAGCGCGACTGAACTGGGTTCATTCCATTGGGTGGGCGCCGATCGACGCCAAGTAGCGTCTCCGATGTTCCGGCGCCCGAAGATGAGCTTGTATGGGTGCCCGGTGGCCTTGACCGGCTTGGCGCCACCGTGACACCTTCCGGACCCGTGGTTTCGAGCCCGATCCGATACCAATCCGTAAGCGAGGAGCGATTCGCTCACCCTCCGTCCGTTGGCAACAACCTACGCTGGCCGGTATGTCCAAGTCCGCACGTGGCAAGCAACCCAAGCGTCACCTTCGGTCGGTGCCGACTCCGCCTTCGATCAGACCTGAGGACCAGCCGCTGTTCCAGGCGTTGCGGTCTGCTCTGCGCTCTGACCAGCCGCTGGCACTGCTCGAACTCGTGAGTGGGCTGATCACTGCCACCGACCCACGATCTCGCAATCCTTGGGCTCGCGATGACGATGGCCCGAGTCTCGACGCGCTGGTCGACTCGCTGATCGGTACCTCTTTCGCGCAGACCACGGCCGCGCTGACTGTCATCCGCGAGATGGTGCCCGACCAGGAGATCGCGGCGCGTATTGATCGCGAATTGACTACACGCCGCCAACGTTGCCGAATTGGCTTGGCGCGCTGGCGGATACCCGCGCCGACCCGGAAGTGTGGTTCCTGACGCACGTTCTCGGTGACGGTGACGACTATTTCTTCGGCGCGACGCTCCCCGGCGGCCGGCAGTTGACGGCGCTGGTTTATGTGGACCACAACATGGGCACGGTGGTCAAAGACGCGTTCGTCATTCCGGAAGCGATCTCAGTCGTGCTGCGGCAGCTGCAACCGTCGATTGAAGACGGGCAGACACTCTCGCGGTTCCATCCGGCCGACGCGCGGGCGATAGTCGAGAAGGCTATCGACCACGGTTCGCGACTGTTCCCGCCACCGGAATCCGATTCCTGGCCCATGTGCCGGCCACTGGTCGAATGGCTGGTCCGGATGCAGCCTGCCGGAGGCGCGGTTCCGGAACGTCATGAATGGACTGACAAGGAGAGAACGGCAATCGCCGACGATTTCTTCGCCTCGCGGTTCGGTGACGCCATGGATACCGCCGATGCGCACGGTCTGCTGGACTCGATCTTGTGGTTCGCGACCGAGTGGGGACCCGGTGACCCCTACCGGTGGAGCCCCGTCAACGTAGAGATCCTTCTCGTGGATTGGGCTCCGCGAAAGATAGTGGCGGATACGGGTTATCTCGCACAATTACCCAGTCTGTTGCGTGCCTTCATCGCCTACTGCCACCACCGCCAAGGCATCAGCGCCACCCTCACGGCCGACACCTTGGCGTCCGTCGGCAGATGGGAAGGCGAATTTCAGCGGATGATCCGGACGGATCGTCCGCAGGGTGCGGCGGCGCTGGCCGCCCGGTTGCTGGGGGAGGGCTTCGGCGGCTTCGCCGATGACGACCCAAGCTTCGCAGAGATCATGCTCGAGCGCTTGGACGCGATGGTCGGCGGCCATTTCCAGTTGCAGAATCTGACCGACGAGCCATTGGACGATGAGCCGTTTGACTGGGCGGGCATAGCCGACGACATCCGGCCCGCCGTCGAGACGGTGCTGGCCCTGTGCGACCGCTGCGCAGACGAGCTCTTCGATGTCGAGCACCGGACGGCGATGCGTCGCTTCCTGGGCCGTGCTGCGGTGGCCGATCCAGCGATCTTCCGTCGTAAGGCATCGTTGGAACGCGGAGCGGCCACCGTGGCCTGGGTGATCTGCCGAGCCAACCACTCCATCGGCCGATTCGGCACGCCCCCGGTCACTGAACTGCTGGGGTGGTTCGGGGTCAAGGGCAGTGTTTCGCAGCGTGCCGAGCCGTTGTTACGTGCGAACGGGGTTGCCCCACATTCGGCTTACGGTGACATGAGACTCGGCGCGGCGGACTTGCTGACCGCCGCGCGACGTCGATCGATCATTCAAGTGCGAGATCGCTACCAGGGGAGTGCGGGGTGAACGTGGCGGTCTTCGTCTCTACACCGAGCGTGGGGGTTGCCGAGCTTCGCTTCGGCGTGTCGGCTCGTCAGGTCCCACGGTCGGCTTGAGATGGGCCGATAGCACCGGCGATACCGCATCCCAGATGGGTATGCAGCAAGCAGACCGGGACTGGAGTGACGGCTGTGACTATTGCCGACCGGGCCGCTTTTGACTGCGCGTCAGCGCAGACAAAGTGCGAGTGGTGACCTGCGTAGACGCACACTCAATGCTCGGCGGGGGCGGGAACGGGCTTGGCGCGCAACGGGTCTGCGGCCACCGGGACCAACGGCACGGCCAGCACCGGGAACAGCGCGCACACCGCGAACGCGGCCGGGAACCCGAAGGCTCCGATCAGGGCGCCGAACACCGGCGGCACGATGCCTGCCGTCAGCAATTGCGTCGTGTTCTGCACACCCAGCGCCCGGCCACTCCAGAACGGCCCGGCGATTTCGGCAATCGCGGTGAAGGACAACCCGTTATCGGTCACGGTAACCACCGACGCCACCACCATCAGGAAAACCGCGACCGGCCAGTGCAGGTAGTCGCACAGCGCCAGCAGGCCCATGGTGGCACCAGCCAGGACGGCGATCACCCGCACCGGATGCAGCCGCGAACCGGTCAGGTCCGACCACCGGCCGGCGCCGATTCGCCCTGCGGCACCGCACAATTGGGCCACCGTAACCATCGCGCCCGCCGCGCCGGCCGACCAGCCGTGCGCTGTCATCAGCCACACCAGCGAGAAGGTCCACACCAGGCACTGCGGCGCGACCAGCAACACCGACACGGCATGGATGCGCGCCAGTACCGACGACCCGCGGTAGGGATTGGCCAGATCGGTTGCGGGGGCGGAGGATCGGGGCGGCCGGGGCGGATCGATGACGCCGATGACGGTCACCACGGCGGCGACCAGACAGGCGATCGCGGGGAACAACAGCGCGGCCGATACCCCTGACGACTCGGCCAGGCGCGGAATCACCAAGGCGCCCAGCCCAACTCCGAGTGGCTGCGCCGTCTGGCGGATGCCCATCACGAGCCCGCGTTGCTCGGGCGGGAACCAGCCGACCACCAGCCGGCCGCTCGCGGAATTGGAACTCGCGGCCGCCATGCCGCCCAACAACAGGAAGGCTCCGACCGCTACCAACGAGTCGGCCCACGCCGCCGCGAACGCCGCCGCCGAGGTCAGCAACGACCCGACGGTCAGCACGAACCGTTCGCCGACCCGGTCGACCACCCAGCCCCACGCGATGAGCGTCAGGACCATGCCGAAGCTCGGCATGGCGGAGACCAGGCCGGCACGCGACAGGTCGAGGCCGCGCTCGCCGTGCAGCGTCGGGATCAGGAAGGCTGCGCCGTTGATGAAGACGTTGGCGCACATCGTCGAGCCGAGGGCGATCACCAGCATCGACCAGCGGCGGACGGCTGAGACGTTGGTGACCATGGCTTCATGGTGCCATCACGGTTCTCAAGATATGAATCTGTTTCTCAATATTTGAGAACAACTAGGGTCGGCAACATGGCTCAGCGCGCGTACTTCTCACGTTTGACGGCGGCCTTGGTGGCCGGCCTGATGCTGGTGGCGGCACCGATACCCACGGCATCGGCAGCTGCGCCGAACTGGTCGGGTCTGGACGCCCGGGCATTCGCGGACCGGGTGCCGCCGCCGGGCGGGCTCATCCGGACCGTCCCGCTGAACCCCGAGCTGTCGGTCGCCGGTGCGGCCCGCGCCTACCGAATCCTGTATTCGACCACCGACCAACACAATTCGCCGGCGGTCAGCACCGGCGTGGTGTTCGTGCCGCCCGGCGAGGCCCCGCCGGGCGGCTGGCCCGTCATCGCCTGGGCGCACGGCACCGTCGGCCTGGGCGACGACTGCACGCCCTCGGCGCAGCCGCGCAGCGCACGCGACAACGAATATCTGAGCCACTGGCTGAGTGAGGGTTACGTCGTCGTCGGTTCCGACTACACGGGTCTGGGCACCCCGGGTCTGATGAGCTACCTCAACAGCGTCGCCACCGCGCACGCCATCATCGATTCGGTGATCGCCGCGCATCACATGAACCTGCCGCTGTCGCCGAAGTGGGCTCTGGTCGGGCAGTCGCAGGGTGGCGCGGCGGCCGTCGCGAGCGCGCGGTGGGCCACCGAATTCAGCAAGGGGAGCGGCCTCGACTACCGCGGCGTCGTGGCGACCGGCACCCCGGCGAACATCGACGACGTCATCATCACGGCAGGCCCTGACATGGTGCTGCCGCCCGGGTTGGGTCCCATCGCGTCGGCCTACACGGCCTACATCCTCGCCGGCTTCCGGGAGCTCCGCCCGGACGTCAACAGCGTGCTCACGCCTGCCGGCCTGACCGCGGCGAACCAGGCCGAGACCCTGTGCACCGCACCACTGAGCGCGGCGGTGGCCGGCCTCACGCCGCCACAGTTCTTCTCCGCCCCACTGGCATCGCTACCGGGCATGCGCGGCGCGCTGGCCGACTTCATGGGCACGCCGGTCACCGGCTACGACCGGCCGATCTTCCTCGGCGTCGGCCTGAAGGACCGTGACGTGCCGCCGTCGTCGACCCTGAAGTTCGCCGATCAGCTCAAGGCCAACGGCCAGGACGTGGCGCTCTACGTCTACCCCGAAGACGACCACTCCAGCACTGTGCTGACCTCGATGGCCGACTCCACCCCGTTCCTTCAAGCCCAGTTCGCGGGCTGACCAGCGGGCCTCACTAGGCTGGGCGGATGCGCCTAGGTCGAATTGCCAGTCCAGACGGCGTCGCTTTTGTGGTGATCGAGGGCGACCCGAACTCCGATGCGGTCTGCAAAGAAATCGCTGAGCAGTACCTGTCCCGCAACCCCACCTTCACCGGACGCTCCTGGCCGCTGGCCGACGTCCGGCTGTTGGCGCCGATCCTGGCCAGCAAGGTGATCTGCATGGGCAAGAACTACGCGGCGCACGCCCGTGAGATGGGTAGCGAGCCGCCCGAGGATCCGGTGATCTTCCTCAAGCCCAACACCGCGATCATCGGGCCGAACATCCCGATCCAGTTGCCCGCAGACGCCAACCCGGTGCACCACGAGGGCGAGCTGGCGGTGGTCATCGAACGTCCGGGCAAGGACATCCCGGCCGCCAAGGCCAAGGACTACATCCTCGGCTACACGATCGCCAACGACGTCTCGGCACGTGATCAGCAGAAGAAGGACGGCCAGTGGATGCGGGCCAAGGGGCACGACACGTTCTGCCCGGTCGGCCCGTGGATCGAGACCGCGGTGGACCCGGCCGATCTGGACATCCGCACCGAGGTGAACGGCGAGAAGCGGCAGGACAGCAACACCGCGCTGCTGCTGCACGACGTCGGCGCCATCATCGAATGGGTCTCGGCCGTCATGACGCTGCTTCCCGGCGACATCATCCTCACCGGAACCCCCGAGGGCGTCGGCCCCATCGAGGACGGCGACACCGTCAGCATCACCGTCGATGGTATCGGCACCCTCTCCAATCCTGTTGTGCGTAAAGGGAAATAACGTGACCACACCTGTCAGGGTTCGCTTCTGCCCGTCGCCGACCGGCACGCCGCACGTCGGCCTGGTCCGCACCGCGCTCTTCAACTGGGCGTACGCGCGACACACCGGTGGCGACTTCGTCTTCCGCATCGAGGACACCGATGCCGCGCGCGACAGCGAGGAGAGCTACAACGCGATCCTCGACGCCCTGCGCTGGCTCGGGCTGAACTGGGACGAGGGCCCCGAGGTCGGCGGACCCTACGAGCCGTACCGGCAGTCGCAGCGCGGCGACCTCTACCGCGACGTGATCGCGAAACTGCTTGCCGCGGGCGAGGTTTACGAGGCGTACTCGACGCCGGAGGAGGTGGAGGCCCGGCACCTCGCGGCGGGTCGTAACCCCAAGCTGGGCTACGACAACTACGACCGTGACCTCACCCCGGAGCAGAAGGCCGCGTTCGAGGCCGAAGGCCGAAAGCCCGTGCTGCGCCTCAAGATGCCCGACGCGGACATCACCTGGGTTGACCTGGTGCGCGGCGAGACGACCTTCGCCGCCGGCGTGGTTCCGGACTTCGCGATCACGCGCGCGAGCGGAGAGCCGTTGTACACCTTGGTCAATCCGGTCGACGACGCGCTGATGAAGATCACCCATGTGCTGCGCGGCGAGGATCTGCTGCCGTCGACGCCGCGGCAGATCGCGCTGTACCAGGCGCTGATCCGGATCGGTGTCGCCGACGCGGTCCCGCAATTCGCCCACCTGCCAAGCGTTCTCGGTGACGGCAACAAGAAGCTGTCCAAGCGCGACCCGCAGTCCAACCTGTTCCTGCACCGCGACCGCGGATTCATCCCCGAGGGCCTGCTGAACTACCTGGCGTTGCTGGGCTGGGGCATCGCCGACGACAACGACCTCTTCAGCCTCGACGAGATGGTGGCGGCCTTCGACGTGGCCAACGTCAACTCGAACCCGGCGCGGTTCGACCAGAAGAAGGCCGACGCCATCAACGCCGAGCACATCCGCCGGCTGGCTCCGGAGGACTTCGCGAAACGACTGGACGCGTTCCTGAAGCAGCATGGCCACGACACCACATTGGACGCCAAGGGTTTCGCCGCGGCGGCCGAGTTGATCCAGACCCGCATCGTCGTCCTCGGCGACGCGTGGGACCTGGTGAAGTTCTTCAACGACGACGCCTACGTGATCGACGAGAAGTCGGCGGCGAAGGAACTCAAGCCCGAGGCTGCCGAGGTCCTGGACGCCACGCTGAGCGCCTTGGCGGGCGTCGGTGAGTGGAACACCGCCCACATCGAGGCCGCGCTCAAAGCGTCGCTGCTCGACGGCCTGGAACTCAAGCCGCGCAAGGCGTTCGGTCCCATCCGGGTGGCGGTGACCGGCGCGACCGTCAGCCCGCCGCTGTTCGAATCGATGGAACTGCTCGGACGTGACCGCAGTCTGGCGCGGTTGCAAGCGGCCCGAAACGGGCTGTGAGCGGGCGATTTAAAGACAAGGCCAACTGTTTGGTAGTCTGCTCGTCGGCCCGGAAAGCAGAAAGCGGCGAACATCCGCTGAGGTTTTCGGTCCGAAGATGCCCCTGACCTGCGGTGATGGGCATCAAGTGGGGTATGGTGTAATTGGCAACACAGCTGATTCTGGTTCAGCCATTCTAGGTTCGAGTCCTGGTACCCCAGCTGCCGGAGCGATTAGGTCAGCCAGCACAACTGAGCTAAGCTATCGCCTCGGAAGTTCTAGCCCCCGTCGTCTAGCGGCCTAGGACGCCGCCCTCTCACGGCGGTAGCGTGGGTTCGAATCCCATCGGGGGTACGTACGAACGCCGGACCTGACAACAGGTCCGGCGTTCTGTCTTTTCCCGGTCTACTTACCGCCGGCGAAGAATCCGATGTCCCGCCGTCCCTTGCCGACCGACGGCTCAGGATCCGCGCCGAGGGTGTGGGCGAGCAGTTCGTGATAAACGTCACGGAAGTCGACGGTCGTCTTCAGATCGCCGTCGGTGAGGTCGGTCAGGCTCGGCTCGTCACCATAGAAGCCGCCCTTGACACGGGTGCCCGCGATGAACACCGGACCCGAGGTGCCGTGGTCGGTGCCCTGTGAGGCGTTGGCGGCGACCCGCCGCCCGAATTCGGAGTACATCAGGACGACGACGTTCCGTCCGTACGGTGAGCCCTGGAGCTTGTGGAAGAAGGGCGTCAGCGCGTCGTCGAGAGTCTTGAGCAACGCCCGCTGAGGGGCCATCTCATCGGCGTGGGTGTCGAACCCGAGCAGATGCGTCATGTACACCTGAGTCGGAACGCCCGCCCTGATACAGCCGGCGACCAGATCGAGATCGCTGGCCAGCTGGTTCGCGGCCTCGCTGTCGGTCTGCGGGCGTCCTTTGAGCACCGGGTCGAAGCGGGAATTGGTGGCCTGCGTGTCCTTGTACGACTGGCACACCTGTCCCATCGCCAAGGTGTCGTGCGGGTCGCCGGCGCTGAGCGCCGCCAACGTCTTCGCGACGTCATCGGGGATGGCCGGGACGAAGTCGGAAAGCGATGCGGCGACGTGCTTTTCCCCGACGGCCAGCGGTGGCAGCACGGTGCCGATGTTGACCGCCCGGATCGGGTCGTCGCCCGTGGTGTCCAACCAGCGTCCGATCCAGCCGCTGGTCACCGCTTCGACGGGATTGGCGGTCTGCCAGATGTCCATGGAGCGGAAGTGGCTACGGTCCTGCTTCGGATAGCCGACGCCGCGCACGATGGCGAGTTTCTTGCTCTGCCACAGCTCTGACATCCCGGTCAACGCCGGGTTCAGCCCGTAGGCCGAATCGAGCCGCAGTACCTCTTCCGGTTTGTAGGCGAGATCGGGGCGCAGGTCGTGGTAGGCGTTGTCCGCGTAGGGGATGACGGTGCTGAGGCCGTCGTTCCCGCCGTAGAGCGTGACGATCACCAGGATTCCGCTGTTCTTCGCCAGCGGGCGGTCCTGTGCTTCGTTGAGCAGATCGGGCAGGGTCACCGCGGCGACGCCACCGAGCAGTCCGGCGGCACCCACCCCGGCGCTGGCGATCAGAAACTTGCGGCGATTGAATTCGGCCATGGGATCTCCGCGATCTCCTTACGACGTCACATATTCGGGAGTGATGACGGCCGCTGCCACCAACTTGTGCGGATCGCCGAGCAACGGTTTGAGTGCCGCTGCGGATCGATCGGACCAGCTGCCGATGCCGAGCACGTAGCCGACCCCGTCGATTCGGTCGCTGGACGGCATGTTCTCCACGGCGCTGATGTCGGCAAGGTTGAGCAGCCGATTGGCGGCCCAAACCCGTGCTGCCGCACTGTTTGTCGACAGCCAGAGCTGGCCCCGGGGCCAGCCGCCGACATCGGGCGGATAGAACGGGCGCTGGCCCATGACGCTCAGGACAACGTCGAGTTCAGCCAGCACGCGCGGATCGTCGAGTGGCACCGCCAACGAGCGGATGATGCCGACCAGCCATTCGACCGGAGTGCTGACGGTGGTCCCGGCGGCCTTGGTGAATTCGGGATCGAGGATGACCGCCTTCGTCAGCGCTTTGAGATCGCGCTGTGGGCCGTAGGCCGCGACCAGTCGGTCGAGCGTCTCGGGGGAGGCGGGTTGGTCGGAAGCCAGCTCGCGCCACAGCATTCCGGAGATGAACTTGGCCGATGCCGGCTGGCTGAGCACGATGTCGCAGAACTCGGTGTCATTGATATCGCCGGTGACACCCAGCACCGTCTTGGTGGTGTCGTCGCGAAACTGGGGATAGAGGCGGGTGATGCCGTCATGTTCGACGCGGCGGCCGGTGAGTGCCCGGGCACCCTCGCGCACGTCATTCTCGGTGTAGCCGTTGCCGTGGCCGAGGCAGAACAGCTCCATGAATTCGCGGGACAGGTTCTCGTTCGGGTTCTTCGCAGTGGTGGAATCGCCGTCGAGCCAGTGCATCATCGCGCCGTCGGAGAGCATGGCGTAGGCCAGGGCATAAAAGTCCCCGAGGGCCAGGGTGCGCAGTTTCTCGTTCTGGACGGCCATCAGATGGGCGGCATTGACCTTCTCCGCCGACGTCGCAAAATGGTTGTGCCACAAGAGGGTCAGCTTCTCGTGGATGGGCTCTTTGACTGCCGCCATCCGCCGCAGCCACCATCCGGACAACTCTTGCAACTTCGCCAGCAGGTCCGCCTGGAACGCGTGAATCTGATCCGCGGACATGCCCTGCGTCGGGTATTGCGGAATGACCGATTGCGGGATGGGGGTGGCCTTTGCGCCCGGGTCGGCATTCGGATCGAGGTTCAGTACGCCATCGAGGTAGGTCGACCAGTTCTGGCTGGCCACCGCGTCCACCTGGGCCCCGGTGGTACCGAAGCCCGTGCGGCGCAGCATCCGTGCGGTTGCCAGCCACTGTGGTGGCTGTGACACGTTGAACCCACTTTCCCCGATTGCATTTTCCGGACACGTCCCGGACCCCTATGAATTTAGGTGATCGGCACCGTCGGCGTCGACGTATACAGCGGATTGCCAGGTTTGCTGGCGGGTGTCACAACCGCCGCGTGAGCGCCTCGGCGGCGGCGAGCAGATCGGTTGCCCAGCGGACGCCGGGACGGCGGCCCATCCGGTCGATCGGTCCCGACACCGAGACCGCCGCGATCACCGCACCACGGTTGTCCCGCACCGGTGCCGAGACACTGGCCACACCGGGCTCGCGCTCGGCGGCGCTCTGTGCCCAGCCACGCCGACGGACCTCGGCCAGCACCCGGTCGGTGAACTTCGCCGTCGGCAGCACCGCCTGCTGGGTCGCGGGATCGCTGTACGCCAGGAGTACTTTCGCGCCCGATCCGGCGGTCATCGGCAGCCGGGTGCCGACGGGCACGGTGTCACGCAGGCCGGACGGCGGTTCGAGCGCCATGACGCAGACCCGCGCCATGCCTTCCCTGCGGTACAGCTGCACGCTCTCGCCGGTGATCTCCCGCAGGCGGGGGAGCACCGCGCCGGCCGCACTCAGCAGTGGGTCGTTGACCTGGCCGGCCAACTCGGTCAGCGCCGGGCCCAGCCGCCACCGTCCTTCGTTGTCGCGGGCCAGAAGTCGGTGGACCTCGAGGCCTGCGGCCAGTCGGTGGGCGGTGGCCCGGGGCAGCCCGGTGCGGGCGCACAGTTCGGCCAGGCCACACGGTGACTCGGCCACTGAATGCAGCACACCCACCGCTTTGTCGAGGACGCCGATGCCGCTATCCTGTCTCACAGGGAGATACTAGCGTCCCGCATTGTGAGACGGTAGACCAGCTCCGGTATCGCGGAAGGAACTGCACAGTCATGACGAACAAGCCACGCACCATGGCGGAGAAGGTCTGGGCGGACCACGTGGTGGTCGAGGGCACCGGTGAGGGTGCGGCCCGCGAACCCGACCTCATCTATATAGATCTGCATCTGGTGCACGAGGTCACCAGCCCGCAGGCGTTCGACGGTCTGCGGCTGGCCGGCCGCCCCGTGCATCGCCCGGACCTCACCATCGCCACCGAGGACCACAACGTCCCGACCATCGACATCGACAAGCCCATCGCGGATCCGGTGTCGCGCACCCAGGTTGAGACGCTGCGGCGCAACTGCGAGGAATTCGGCATCCGCCTGCACCCGATGGGTGACGCACAGCAGGGCATCGTGCACATCATCGGTCCGCAGCTGGGCCTGACGCAGCCGGGCATGACGGTGGTGTGCGGTGACAGCCACACCTCGACGCACGGTGCCTTCGGTGCCATCGCCATGGGCATCGGCACGTCCGAGGTCGAACATGTGCTGGCCACGCAGACACTTCCGCTCAAGCCGTTCAAGACCATGGCGGTCAACGTCGACGGCGAGCTGCCGCCGGGCGTCAGTGCCAAGGACATCATCCTCGCGGTGATCGCCAAGATCGGTACCGGCGGTGGCCAGGGCCACGTCATCGAATACCGCGGCAGCGCCATCGAATCGCTGTCGATGGAAGGCCGGATGACGATCTGCAACATGAGCATCGAAGCCGGCGCCCGCGCCGGCATGGTGGCTCCCGACGAGACCACGTTCGAGTTCCTCAAGGGTCGTCCGCACGCACCGAAGGGTGCGGACTGGGACGCGGCCGTCGAGGCCTGGGCGGCGTTGCGCACTGACGAGGGTGCCGAATTCGACACCGAGGTCCACCTGGACGCGGCCACCTTGAGCCCGTTCGTCACCTGGGGCACCAACCCCGGCCAGGGGGTGCCGCTGTCCGCGAATGTCCCTGACCCAGAACAGATGTTCGATGAAGGCGAGCGGCTGGCCGCTGAAAAAGCGTTGGCCTACATGGACCTTCAGGCCAATATGCCCATGCGGGACATCGCAGTGGACACCGTGTTCGTCGGTTCCTGCACCAATGGCCGCATCGAGGATCTGCGGGTGGTGGCCGACGTGCTGCGCGGCCGCAAGGTCGCCGACGGGGTGCGGATGCTGGTGGTGCCCGGGTCCATGGCGGTGCGGGCACAGGCCGAAACCGAGGGTCTGGGAGAGGTTTTCACCGCCGCGGGCGCCGAATGGCGACAGGCCGGATGCTCGATGTGTCTGGGCATGAACCCCGATCAGCTGGCTCCGGGGGAGCGCAGCGCGTCGACATCCAACCGGAATTTCGAAGGCCGCCAAGGCAAGGGCGGCCGCACCCACCTGGTGTCACCCGCCGTCGCCGCCGCCACGGCGGTGCGCGGAACCCTGTCCTCACCCGCCGACTTGAGCTAGGAGCGCACTGTAATGGAGGCTTTCCACACCCACACCGGAATCGGCGTTCCGCTGCGCCGGTCGAATGTCGACACCGACCAGATCATCCCTGCGGTGTACCTGAAGCGGGTCACCCGAACGGGTTTCGAGGACGGACTGTTCGCCGGTTGGCGCACCGATCCGTCGTTCATCCTCAACCTCCCGCCGTTCGACCGCGGCTCGGTTCTGGTCGCCGGCCCCGACTTCGGCACCGGCTCCTCGCGCGAACATGCGGTGTGGGCGTTGATGGATTACGGATTCCGGGTCGTCATCTCGTCGCGCTTCGCAGATATTTTTCGCGGCAATTGCAGCAAGGCCGGATTGCTCGCCGCGGAGGTCGCACAGGACGATGTCGAACTGCTCTGGAAGCTCATCGAGCAGAATCCGGGGCTGGAAATCACTGTGAATCTTCAAGATCGGAATTTGACCGCGGGAACGGTCGTGCTGCCCTTCAAGATTGACGATTACACCGCGTGGCGGCTGCTCGAAGGTCTCGACGATATAGGCCTTACGCTGCGGAAACTCCCCGAAATTGAAGAGTTCGAGGCGAACCGGCCGAGCTACAAACCCCGCACTCTGCCGGCCTGACCGGGTCGCTCCGCAGGTGCCTGGCAGGTCCCGTGGCCGGGCCTGCGGAGCAATTTCGGCACTCGGGCGCAGCTCGAATCCCTGCCCCCGCAACCAGGTTCGAAAATCCCGTTAACACCTCCCAAGTGGGCCAACCGGATTGCTGAATTCCGTCATAGCTACGCCCGAAATTGGGCGTGGCTCTTGGAAATCGGCGGGTCCTGGGTTTACCGTGTGCATTAGTCGGTCCAGCCAGGGCCACTGAAATCGGAGGTTTTGGATGAACAAAGCAGAACTCATCGATGCCCTGACAGAAAAGTTGGGCACCGATCGTCGTCAGGCCACCGCGGCCGTCGAGCACATCGTCGACACCATCGTGCGCGCCGTGCACAAGGGTGAGAGCGTCACCATCACCGGCTTCGGCGTCTTCGAGCAGCGTCGCCGCGCCGCCCGTGTCGCGCGCAACCCGCGCACCGGCGAGACCGTCAAGGTGAAGCCGACGTCGGTTCCGGCATTCCGCCCGGGCGCTCAGTTCAAGGCCGTTGTGGCTGGCTCTCAGCGTCTTTCGGCTGACGGCCCCGCCGTGAAGCGCGGCGCCACCGCAGCTCCGGCCAAGCGCGGCGCTGCCAAGAAGGCCGCTCCCGCGAAGAAGGCAGCACCGGCCAAGAAGGCCGCCGCCACCAAGGCTCCGGCCAAGAAGGCCGCTCCCGCGAAGAAGGCAGCACCGGCGAAGAAGGTTGTCGCCACCAAGGCTCCGGCCAAGAAGGCCGCTCCCGCGAAGAAGGCAGCACCGGCGAAGAAGGCCGCTCCGGCGAAGAAGGCCGCTCCCGCCAAGAAGGCCGCTCCCGCCAAGAAGGCAGCACCGGCGAAGAAGGCTGCACCGGCCAAGAAGGCCGCTCCCGCCAAGAAGGGCCGCCGCTAAGCCGTATCCGATAGGTCCGACTCGGACACGCCGTGGATCAACCGATCCACGGCGTGTCTGTGTGTGGGGCTTCCACGTTGATCCTGTATCCAGGGCGCATTTGTTCGAGTGAGGTGCGCCGTCACACCAGGGTCAATGGTTCTGGGCGCTGAAATCGAGTTGACCCTGCATCCTGGGCGTAGTTGTGCGAACAGACCTCGGCGAGGACACACAGTAAACCGAACCTGGCGCCCCCAAATTTCAAGTGTCACAGGACAGACGACACGCCAGCGGTGACACGTCGCCAGTCCGGCCGGCGATGATTTCCGCCGATGGGCGTGCCGCCGTCAGCGCTTGGTCGGCAGTGGGCTATCGATGTGGTCCGCTGCGATCAGCGAGTCGCCGTGCAGGGACATCACCCACATGCTGCCCTTGCGATTCCGCGATTTGTCCGGCCGGATGCCGCTGCGCTCGCACCACCACGAAATCAGATCCGGGATCACCTTCCCCTGGGTGCAGATGACCGGGACCGTTCCGGCACCGCTCTTTGCCGCGATCTTCAGTACCCGCTTCCGCGCCGCCTCGGGATCGGCCGCGTAGGCCTCTTCGGTGAGCGTCGGCTCGTCCCGTACCGGGACCCCGAGCTCCTGCGCCAGCGGTTCGACGGTCTGGTGGCACCGGGTCCGCGCCGCCGCGTAAACGTCTCTGGCACCGAAGGCGAGTAGTTGGCCGACAAGCGATTCCGCTTGTGCCCGGCCCTTCTTGTCGAGCGGCCGCAGCCGATCGTCACCCTTGTACCGGGCCTTACGCCCCGCGGTGGCGTGCCGCACGATCAGCACGGTGCGGGTGTCGGCCGGTCGACGGGTGAAGCGCCGCAGCACCTTTCGATCATGGGGGTACTGCAGTCGGAGCATGGCGTCGGCCGCAGGCAGCCAGTCGAGTTTGTCCACCTCGGAGTTGGGGCTGAACTCGCCTCCGGTGCTGCGCGCCGCCCAGTAGCGGACTTTCTTGGTGCCCTGTTCCAGCGGATAGCTGACGGTGGACAGACGCCGGCCCAGCACCGACTCGTACCCCGTCTCCTCCAGGATCTCGCGCACGGCGGTAACCGGTTCGGTCTCACCGGGATCCACCTTGCCCTTGGGCAGTGACCAGTCGTCGTAGCGCGGGCGGTGGACGACGGCGATCAGCGGCTCCCCGGATTCGGCGGGACGCCACAGCACCGCCCCGGCCGCCAACACCGGCGTCACGCGGGTCTCGTGCGCCGTCTTGTTCGGCACCTGTGCTCCTGGATGTGGTTGTGGGATCAGGTTTTCGCACTGCGTGAGATTGCGCGGCGAGAGCTACGGTGTGCGGTGCCGTTCCATGATCGACACCTGGTGATCCCGTACCCTCTCGCCTTCCCGGGGCAATGCCGTCCAGTGCCCGTCCTGTCCCAGCTCCCAGCAGCGGGTGGCCGGATCCATCGCGGAATCGAACACCCCGCTCAGCTCCTCGGTCAGTCTCGGGTCCTTCACCTGTGCCATCACCTCGACGCGACGGTCGAGATTACGATGCATCATGTCGGCGCTGCCGATCCAGAATTCATTGATGGCGTTGAAGTGAATAACGCGTGAATGCTCAAGGAAGCGCCCGAGAATCGAGCGCACGACGATGTTCTCGGAGAATCCCTCCGCGCCCGGGCGCAGCGCGCAGATGCCTCGCACGACCACCTCGACGCGGACGCCGGCCTGCGAGGCGCGGTACAGCGCGTCGATGACCTGCTCGTCGACCAGGGCGTTCATCTTCATCCGGATACGACCGTCGCCGCCGGCCCGCTTGGCCGCGATCTCGCGCTCGATGCGCTCGATGATGCCGCGCCGCACACTGTGCGGGGCGACGAGGAGGTTGCGGTACGACACCTTGCGGGAGTACCCGGTCAGTGAGTTGAACAGGTCGGTGAGGTCGGCGCCGATGTCGGGCGCGGCGGTGAGCAGGCCCACGTCTTCGTACAGGCGCGCGGTTTTCGGGTTGTAGTTGCCGGTGCCGATGTGGCAGTAGCGGCGGATGGTCGAGCCTTCGCGCCGCACCACCAACGCCGTCTTGCAGTGGGTCTTGAGTCCGATGAGGCCGTACACCACGTGCACGCCTGCCTGTTCCAGCTGGCGGGCCCACTTGATGTTGGCCTGCTCGTCGAACCGGGCCTTGATCTCCACGAGCGCCACCACCTGCTTGCCGGCCTCGGCAGCATCGATCAGCGCGTTGACGATCGGGGAGTCACCCGAGGTCCGGTACAGGGTCTGCTTGATGGCCAACACATTCGGATCGGCGGCGGCCTGCTCGATGAAACGCTGCACCGTCGTGGAGAACGAGTCGTACGGGTGGTGCACCAGGACGTCACCGTCGCGCAGCGTGGAGAAGATGCTCTTCGGGGTCTCGCGTTCGCCGAACGCCGGGGGAGTGGCCGGTACGAACGGACGGTCCTTGAGGTCGGGCCGGTCGACGCCGTAGATCTGCCACAGTGACGAAAGGTCCAGCAGTCCAGGAACTTCGATGACGTCGCCCGGATGCACATCCAGCTCGCGCAGGAGCAGGTCGAGCATGTTCTCTGTCATGTCGGTGGCGACCTCGAGCCGCACCGGTGAGCCGAAGCGGCGGCGCGCCAACTCACGTTCGAGGGCCTGCAGCAGATCTTCGTCGCGGTCCTCTTCGACTTCGAAATCGGCGTTGCGGGTGATCCGGAACGCATGATGCTCGACGATCTCCAGCCCCGGGAACAACACCGGCAGGAACGCGGCGATGAGTTCTTCCATCGGCAGGAACCGCACGCGCGCCTTGACGCCGTCGGCCGTCGATCCGGGCTCGTGCAGCTCGACGAACCGATCGACGTTGTCCGGCACCTTGATTCGGGCGAAGTGCTGAGTGCCGTCCTCGGGATTGCGCACCGTGATGGCCAGGTTGATACTCAGGCCGCTGACAAACGGGAACGGGTGCGCGGGGTCGACGGCCAGCGGCGTCAGCACCGGGAACACCTGCTCGTGGAAATAGGTGGACAGCTTCGCCTGCTCGTTCTCGTCGAGCTCGCTCCAGTTCACGATCGTGATGCCCTGCTCGGCGAGTGCGGGGCGCACCACGTCACCGAACACGGCGGCGTGGCGGGTCGAGATCTGCTGGGTGCGTTCCCCGATCCGGCGCAACTGTTCGCGCGGTGACAGTCCGTCGGCCGACCGGACCGACAGGCCGGTCTCGTCGCGGCGTTTCAGACCCGCGACCCGAACCATGTAGAACTCGTCGAGATTCGACGCGAAGATCGCCAGGAACTTGGCCTGCTCCAACAGCGGCAGCGACCGGTCGGCGGCGAGCGCCAGCACCCGGGCATTGAAGTCCAGCCAGCTCAGCTCACGGTTGAGGTAGCGGTCGTCGGGTAGCGCGCCGTCCGTCGGATCCGCCGTGGCCGCGGGCAGCGGTTCCGGGTCGGAATCGGCGGGTGTCCGTTCGGTGCGTGCGGGTCGGATGTCGGCTTCGGTCACCCCGACGATCATTCCCTATCGGCAGGGTGCAAGCCACATGGTTGGGGAACCCTCGATGGTCAGCCGACGATCCTGGCCGTCGCCGGGCCGACGCCGAGCCTGCGCGCCGTCTCCAGATCCTCGGGGGTGTCGATGTCGCAGCGCAGCCCGGGCCACTCGCCCGACAGTTCCACCGCACCCGAATCGGCATGGCGCCGTGCGGAATCGACACCGAACTCGGGGACCAGCGGGGCGCCGAAGGCGAAGAGTGCCGCGGTACCGGTGTGATGCCGGTCGGCGATGAAACTGCGGGTGTGGCGGCCCGCCCCGGCGATGGCCTCGGCCAGTTCCGCGGTGCGCAGCGCGGGCAGGTCGCCCTGCAGGACCGCGATGTTCGTCACGCGGTCGCGCAGGGCCTGCTCGGTGGCGGCCAGTGCGTGATTCAACGGGTCGGGGTGTCCGGCCGGGGTGGGGTCCAGCAGCACGTCGGCGCCCAACTCCCGCACCGCGGCGGCCGCGTCCGCATCCGGGGTGACGACGGTGACGGAACCCACAGCGGGCACCGCCAAGGCGGCGGTGATGGTGTCGAGGAGCATGGCCAGCACCACCTGCTCACGTAGATCGCCGGCGAAAACCGGGGCCAGCCGGGTCTTCGCCGCGGCCAGTCGTTTCACCGCGATGATCAACCCGACACCGGCGACACCGCCGGCGGTCTGCACCCTCGGGTCGTCGCTCATGACCGCCATACTGCCAAAGCGTCGGCGGGGCTACTGTTGACGCGTGGTGGAGGCAGCGGTGATGGGTGCCGGCGCGTGGGGGACGGCACTGGCGAAAGTCCTGGCGGACGCGGGCAGCAACGTGACGTTGTGGGCACGCAGCGCGGAGGTGGCGCGCGAGATCAATGAGACTCACCGCAATTCGAAGTACCTCGGTGACCGGGCGCTGCCGGCGTCCATCAAAGCGACCGCGGACCCCGCCGAGGCCCTGACCGGCGCGTGCACGGTGTTGCTGGCGGTGCCGTCGCAGACGCTGCGCACCAATCTGACCGACTGGACCGGATATCTCGGTGACGACACCACGTTGGTCAGCGTGGCCAAGGGCATCGAACTCGGGACCCTGCTGCGCATGAGCCAGGTCATCGTCCAGGTGACGGGTGCGGACCCGAGCCGCGTCGCCGTGCTCAGCGGGCCCAACCTGGCCAGCGAAATAGTCGATGAACAGCCTGCCGCCACCGTCATCGCGTGCACGGACTCGGGCCGTGCCGTGGCCTTGCAGCGCGCCTTCGCCTCGGGATACTTCCGGCCCTACACCAACGCTGACGTCATCGGCGCCGAGATCGGCGGAGCCTGCAAGAACGTCATCGCGCTGGCCTGTGGGATGGCTGCCGGCGCCGGGTTCGGCGAGAACACCGCCGCCGCGATCATCACCCGCGGTCTGGCCGAGATCATGCGATTGGGAATCGCCCTCGGCGCCAAGGGCGTAACGCTGGCCGGCCTGGCCGGCGTCGGCGATCTGGTCGCCACCTGCACCTCTCCGCAGTCCCGCAATCGCAGCTTCGGCGAGCGCCTGGCCCGCGGCGGCACCATGGAATCGGCGATGGCCGCCGCCAGCGGCAAGGTCGCCGAGGGCGTCACCTCCTGCCAGTCGGTGCTCGCGCTGGCCGAGAGCTACGACGTCGAGATGCCGCTGACCGACGCGGTGAACCGGGTGTGCCACAAGGGATTATCGGTGGACCAGGCGTTCGCGCTGCTGCTCGGCCGCAGCACCAAGCCGGAGTGAGCCGTGGACGGCCAGCTCGGCGATTCCACCCGTAGCGTCAAAGCGACTGCATCGAGGCGGGTTCCGGGGCAGCCGGTGGCGCCGCCCCCGGTTCCGGTGGCGGCCTATCACCTGTCCGACGACGAATCCGACGGTCTTGACTTCTACGGCCGCAACTCCAATCCGGCCTGGCGCCAACTGGAATCGGCCCTGGCGGAACTGGAGGGTGCCATCTCGGCGCTGGCGTTCTCGTCGGGGATGGCCGCCATTTCGTCGGCGCTGCGGGTACTGGCGACCCCCGGGACCACCCTGGTGGTCCCGGCCGACGGCTACTACCAGGTCCGTCGCTACGCGGCCGAGCATCTCGCCGGCCGCGGCGTCACCGTCATCGAGGCGACCGCAGCGGAAATCTGCGGTGCGGCCGAGCAACTTTCCCAGGCCGACGTCGTGGTCGCCGAATCTCCGGTCAATCCGACGCTGGACGTCGTCGACCTGCACCGGTTGTCCACCATCTGCCGGTCCCGCGGCGCGACCCTGGTGGTGGACAACACCGCCGCGACCCCGCTCGGTCAGCGTCCGCTCTCGCTCGGTGCCGATCTGGTGGTCGCCAGTGCGACCAAGGGACTGTCCGGGCACAGCGATCTGCTGGCGGGCTACGTCGCGGGGTGCCACCGGGAACTGATGGCAGCCATCGAACGGGAGCGGCTGCTGGCCGGGGCGATCCTCGGGCATTTCGAGGCCTGGCTGGCGCTACGCAGCCTCGGCACCGCCGGTCTGCGGTTCGAACGGCAATGTGGCAACGCCCTCGCTCTGGCCATGACGCTCGACGTCCACCCGGCGGTGCGGGCCGTGCGATATCCCGGGTTGCCGACCGATCCGGCGCATCCGGTGGCCCGGGACCAGATGCGACGCTTCGGCGGTCTGGTCGCGATCGAGCTGGCCGACGCCGATGCCGTCCGCGACCTGGTGAACGCCAGCGAGCTGCTGGTCGCCGCCACCAGTTTCGGCGGCATCCACACGTCGGTCGACAGGCGCGCACGCTGGGGCGATGCGGTGCCGCCGGGGTTTGCGCGGATATCGCTCGGTATCGAGGACACCGACGACCTACTGGCCGACATCACGGGTGCGCTCGGGTAGCCAGGTCGCCGGGTAGCCTCTCTAGGTTGTGACTGCCCCACAATCCTCAGCAGCCGCCGGCCGTACCCGGGTCGCCGTCGTGTACGGCGGACGCAGCTCGGAGCACGCCATCTCCTGTGTTTCGGCCGGGAGCATCCTGCGCAACCTGGATCCGGCCCGCTACGAGGTCGTCGCCGTCGGTATCACCCCCGAGGGTTCCTGGGTGCTCGGTGACGGCCGTCCGGAGACCCTCGCCATCACTGACGGGCAGCTGCCCGCCGTCACCGAGGCGTCCGGCACCGCGCTGACGCTGGCGGCCGATCCGAACCGTCGCGGTGAACTGCTGTCACTGCAGGACGGCGTCGCACAGGTCCTGACGGCAGTCGACGTCGTCTTCCCGGTGCTGCACGGCCCGTACGGCGAGGACGGCACCATCCAGGGCCTGCTGGAACTGGCGGGTGTGCCGTACGTCGGCGCGGGCGTGCTGGCCAGCGCGGCAGGCATGGACAAGGAATTCACCAAGAAGCTGCTGGCCGCCGACGGCCTGCCGATCGGCGACCAGGTGGTGCTGCGGCCGCGCGACGTGACGCTGAGCCTCGACGACCGGGAGCGCCTGGGGCTGCCGGTGTTCGTCAAGCCGGCCCGCGGCGGATCGTCCATCGGTGTGAGCCGGGTCGCGTCGTGGGACGAGCTCGATCAGGCCATCGCCTATGCGCGCCAACATGATCCGAAGGTGATCGTCGAAGCGGCGATGCCCGGCCGCGAAGTGGAGTGCGGGGTTCTGGAGTACCCGGATGGCCGCGTCGCAGCCAGCGAGCTGGGCGAGATCCGCGTCGGTGGCGGGTTCTACGACTTCGCCACCAAGTACCTCGAGGACGCCGCCGAGCTCGACGTGCCGGCCAAGGTCGATGACGAAACCGCCGACGAGATAAGGCAATTGGCCATCCGCGCCTTCAAGGCGCTGGACTGCCAGGGCCTGGCCCGCGTCGACTTCTTCCTGACCGAGAACGGGCCGGTGATCAACGAGATCAACACCATGCCCGGTTTCACCACCATCTCGATGTACCCGCAGATGTGGGCGGCCAGCGGGGTCGACTACGCCACGCTGCTCAGTGTCATGGTGGACACCGCGGTCAGCCGGGGGACCGGACTGCGTTAGCGGGCCGGCGCCGGGTCCAGCGGACGGGCCGGCATCACCTTTTCGATGAGTTCGGAGACGGTCTGGATCGGCGTCGGGCCCGAGCCCTGCGGCAGCGTCAGCGCGACGTAGGTGGCAGGCGTGCCGTGGTCGACGGCGTACCAGGTGCTGGCACCCGCTCCGCTGGCCTCGAACCACGACACCGCATTCACCATCTGCAGCGGTGCGCCGACCACGAAATCGTCGGGCCGCTCGACACCGCAGCGCAGCACCACTGCGTCGATACCGGTCGGACCCAGCCACGCGGCAGCGCCGGGCGGGGCGGGGTCGGCGAGCGTCGCCCGCCGGAAATCGCCCATGGTGTCCGGCAGTTCCGCCAACAGTGCGCGGCACGGCTGGCTGTCGGCCTGCGGCGCCGGAGCGCCGGCCAGCGGGAGGGCCACCGGCTTGTCGGCGGGCGCCTGGCGCAGTGCCGCATAGGCGAGCAGTCCGACGATCGCGGCGACCGCGACGACGATGGCCGCGATGATGGCGCCGCGGGGCGGGCCATCCAGATCGTCGGCCAGATCGCTCTGGTCACCGGTTCCGGTCATGACGGCAACTCTAGAGCGCCGGTTGCCCCGGGCGGCCGGCCGCCGCCATCCTGCATAGACTCCACCACCATGACCAGCGCTGAATCCGGGGAGACCCTGGCCGGACTCGGCGAGTTCGCGGTGATCGGGCGGCTGACCGCCCTGCGGACCCAGCCCGCCGAGGTCCTCGTCGGCCCGGGGGATGACGCCGCTCTGGTGACGGCCGCCGATGGCAGGGTCGTGGTGTCCACCGACATGCTGGTCGAGCACCGGCATTTCCGGCTGGACTGGTCCACGCCGCATGATGTGGGGCGCAAGGCAATTGCGCAGAATGCCGCGGACATCGAGGCCATGGGGGCCCGGGCGTACGCGTTCGTCGTCGGCTTCGGTGCGCCGCCCGCCACGGAGGCCGCGGACGCGCAGCTCCTGTCTGACGGAATGTGGTCGGAGGCAACGAGATTCGGTGCCGGCATCGTCGGCGGTGACCTGGTGGCCGCGCCGCAGTGGGTCATCTCGGTGACCGTCCTGGGCGACCTCGGCGGCCGTGCACCGGTACTGCTTTCTGGCGCGCAACCGGGCGACACCGTCGCAGTGGTCGGTGATCTGGGTTGGTCCGCCGCCGGATATGCGTTGTGGCACAACGGTATCCACGAGTTCGAGGAACTGCGTCGGCGGCACCTGGTGCCCCACGTGCAGTACGGGCAGGGGGCGGCCGCCGCAGCGGCGGGCGCCACCGCCCTGACAGACGTGTCCGACGGATTGGTCGCCGACCTAGGCCACATCGCGGACGCCTCCGGGGTGACGGTCGACCTGTCGCAGGGCGCGCTCGACGCCGACGTGGCCACGCTGACACCGGCGGCCGCGATGACAGGCGGCGACGCCCGCAGCTGGGTGCTCGGCGGCGGTGAGGACCACGTGCTGGTCGGAACCTTCAGCGGCGCACTGCCGGCGGGCTGGCGCGCCATCGGGACCGTGCTGCCCGGTGAGCCGCGCGTCACGGTCGACGGCGCGTCATGGCATGGAGTCGGCGGATGGGAATCGTTCGGTCAGTAGGGTACTGGCGTGACTGCCCGACCCCTGCGTGAACTGATCGACCCCGGCTGGGCCGCGGCCCTGGAACCCGTCGCCCCGCAAATCACCGCGATGGGCGAATTCCTGCGCGCCGAGAACGCGGCGGGCCACGGCTATCTGCCGGCCGGGGAGAACGTGTTGCGCGCCTTCACCTTCCCCTTCGACGAGGTGCGGGTGCTGATCGTCGGACAGGACCCCTATCCGACCCCCGGGCATGCCGTCGGACTGAGCTTCTCGGTGGCGCCCGACGTGCGGCCGCTGCCGCGCAGCCTGTCCAACATCTTCACCGAATACGCCGCCGACCTGGGCTACGAGCAGCCCAGCTGCGGCGACCTGAGCCCGTGGTCGAAGCAGGGCGTCATGATGCTGAACAGAGTCCTGACGGTCCGGCCCGGCAACCCGGCGTCGCACCGTGGAAAGGGCTGGGAGGCCGTCACCGAATGCGCCATCAAGGCGCTGATCGCGCGGCCGCAGCCGCTGGTGGCGGTGCTGTGGGGCCGGGATGCCCAGACCCTCAAGCCCATGCTCACGGGCGAACGGTGCGCGAGCATCGAGTCGGTGCACCCCTCACCGCTGTCGGCGTCCCGCGGGTTCTTCGGGTCCCGGCCGTTCAGCCGGGCCAACGAGCTGCTGAGCCGCCTCGGCGCCGAGCCCATCGACTGGCGCCTGCCCTAGCCGCTTTCCCGCGAGCGGGCGTGTCTGTACGGCGACACGCCGATTTTGGCGTGCACTTTGCGGCCGCTCACGCGCCTCGACATCGGGCTGAAGACACACGAAAGCGCTGCGCGGGATACGCGCAGCGCTCAGGTGTAAAGCTTCAGTTGTCGGCGGAATCAACCCGCCCGGCGGTAGCCGAAACTAGCCGCGGGTGACCTTGCCGGCCTTGAGGCAGGAGGTGCAGGCATTGACACGCTTGCGGTTGCCACCCGGACGGTCGACGGCACGCACGGTCTGGATGTTCGGATCCCAGCGGCGGTTGGTCCGACGGTGGGAGTGCGAGACGGACATGCCGAAGCCCGGTCCCTTTCCGCAGATGTCGCACACGGCGGCCATGAAGAACTCCTCGAAAATCAGTACTTGGGGTCTGAGTCCGACGGCCACAGAACTTGCGCGGCGCGAACAGACAACCTGACCAGGATACCGGGCGGCATGAGGATCACCAAAATGGGTCTGGTGGCGGGTGTTCCACGGGAGCTGGTCAGGAGATTTGTCGGGGCCAGTGGCTAGGCTGGCGGGGCACTGAGGGGACAGGGCGGGAGACTCTGCACAGGGGCGCACCCGGGCGAACGCGATGGAGGTCACATGTCAGTTGGCGTGGGCCGCACACCCCGTCCGCTGGATGGGCTCGCGCTACGTGACTGGGCTCACACTGCGGTTCTGCACCTGATCGCCCACACCGATGAGATCAACCGGCTGAACGTCTACCCGGTCGCCGATTCCGACACCGGCACCAACATGTTGTTCACCATGCGGGCGGCCGCCGCGCAGGCCGACGAGGCCGTGAAGACGGCAGGCAACGACGTGGTGGCGGTGTCGGCCGCGTTGTCGGCCGGGGCGCTGCACGGTGCCCGCGGGAACTCCGGGGTCATCCTGTCGCAGATCCTGCGTGGTGTCGCGGATGTCATGGCCGAGGCCGCACAGCAACGCGGCGGTGAGGACAGCGAGTGCGGTGAGATCACCGCACCGGTGTTCACGGCGGCCCTGCACCACGCCCAGGTGCTGGCGGTCGCATCGGTCGGGCAGACGGTGCCCGGAACCATCGTGTCGGTACTGCAGGCGGCCGCGCTGGAAGCCGAGAGCCTCAACGGGACCACTGACCTCGCGACCATGGCGGCTGCGGTCTCGGAGGCCGCCGCGGTGGCGCTCGAGCGCACCCCCGATCAACTGGACGTGCTTGCCGAAGCGGGTGTCGTCGATGCCGGCGGGCGCGGCCTGCTGGTCCTGCTCGACGCCCTGACCGCGACGTTGTCCGGCGCCAGCACCGCTCGTCCCCAGTACCAACCGGGTGTTGTGCACCCCCGCGCGGGCCACGACCATGATCATGACCACGGCCACCATGAAATCAATGGCGCACCACCGCAATTCGAGGTGATGTACCTGCTGGCCGACTGTCACCCGGACAGCGTCGAGGTGCTGCGTGCCCGGTTGCTCCGGCTGGGTGAGTCGGTGGCCATCGCCGCTGCGATCGCCGGCGTCCAGTACAGCGTGCACGTGCACGCCGACGATGCCGGAGCGGCCATCGAAGCCGCTCTCGATCTGGGCAGCGTCAGCAGGATTCAGGTCACCGCGCTGATCGGGGCCGCCGGTGCCCGGCCGTCCGGCGGCTGGAGCCGGGACCGTGCCGTGCTCGCCATCGTCGACGGCGACGGTGCGGGTGAGTTGTTCGGCGGCGAGGGTGCGTACGTACTGCGGCCTGTCGATGGCCAGCCGGTCAGCGCGCAGCAGTTCCTGGCCGGCCTGGTCGGCACAGGCGCGGCGCAGATCATGGTGCTGCCCAACGGTTTCCTGGCTGCAGAGGAATTGGTGGCCGGCTGCGCCACGGCGATCAGCTGGGGTATGGACGTGGTGCCGGTACCGGCCGGCTCCATGGTGCAGGGATTGGCGGCGCTGGCCGTGCACGATGCCACGCGGCAGGCCGTCGACGATGGTTACACCATGGCCCGTGCCGCGGCGGCCGCCCGGCACGGATCGGTGCGGATCGCCACCGAAGCAGCGTTGACCTGGGCCGGCCGGTGCCGTCCGGGCGACGGGTTGGGCATCGCTGGTGACGAGGTGCTGATCGTCGGCCACGATCTGGTCAGTGCCGCCAGCGGGCTGATCGACCTGCTGTTGTCGTCGGGCGGCGAGCTGGTGACGGTGTTGACCGGCGCCGGCGTCGACCCGCAGGTGGGCGTTGCGCTGGCCGAGCACGTGCGCCAGGAGCACCTGGCCGCCGAGTTGGTGACCTATCACACGGGCCACCGCGGGGACGCGCTGTTGATAGGGGTGGAGTAGCCGTGGAGGGGCGCGTCGCGCTGACGGATTCATTGCTGCACGTACTGGGTGCGAAATCTGCTGCGCCACTGGAGGAATTCCTCGGGATTCGCACCGTCAACGACCTACTGCGCCACTACCCGCGCAAGTACAGCCAGGGCATGACGGTGCTCGGAGAAGACACCGAGCTGCCCGCGGAAGGCGACCACGTCACGTTCGTCGACGTCATAACCAAGGCCGAGACGCGCTGGACCAACCGGGCGCCCAAACGCGAATACCTGGTGGTCACCCTGGGGAACCGCAATCCGAAGGTCACCGCGACGTTCTTCAACGCCAAGTTCCTGAAGAAATCCCTCGTCGAGGGTACTCGGGTGATGCTTTCGGGTGTTGTCGGATTCTATGGGCGCACAATGCAATTGACGCATCCCGCGCACCTGGTCCTCGGCTCCGCCGGGGGTCGCACGTTCGGTTCCCCGGCGCTGAAGAAGATCGCCGACGCCTCCGAGAAGATGCACGGCGAACTGCAGATGTCGGCGTTCGAGCGGGAGTTCTTCCCGATCTACTCGGCGTGCGCCAAGGTGCAGAGCTGGGACATCTACGCGTGCATCCTGCAGGTGCTCGCCGTGTTGGACCCGATCACCGACCCGCTGCCGAAATCGATTCTGGCGCAGCGGGGTCTGATCTCCGAGGACCAGGCGCTGCGCGACATCCACCTCGGTGAGCGTGAGGCGGATCGTGAACAGGCCAGGGAGCGGCTGACTTTCGATGAGGCCGCCGGGTTGCAGTGGGCGCTGGCCGCCCGCCGGCACGGCGCACAGTCACAATCGGGGCCGCCGGCGCTGCCGAGAGACGACGGTCTGGCGGCCGCGCTACGCGACCGGTTGCCGTTCGAATTGACTGCGGGCCAACGTGATGTGCTCGAGGTGCTCTCGGCCGAGCTGTCCGAGTCCCGGCCCATGAACCGGATGCTGCAGGGCGAGGTCGGCTCGGGCAAGACCATCGTCTCGGTGCTGGCCATGCTGCAGATGGTCGATGCCGGCTACCAGTGCGCACTGCTGGCGCCGACGGAAGTGCTCGCCGTGCAACACGCACGGTCGGTCCGCGACGTGCTGGGTCCGTTGGCCATGGCGGGTCAGCTCGGGGCGCCCGACGACGCGACATCGGTGGCACTGCTCACCGGATCCATGACGGCCGGGCAGAAGCGCCAGGTCCGTGAGGAGGTGTCCAGCGGCCGGGCCGGCATCGTCATCGGCACGCACGCCCTGCTGCAGGACGCCGTGGAGTTCGACCGGCTCGGCATGGTGGTGGTCGACGAGCAGCACCGGTTCGGTGTCGAGCAGCGAGATCGGTTGCGCGCCAAGGCTCCTGACGGTCTGACCCCGCACCTGCTGGTCATGACGGCCACCCCGATCCCGCGCACCGTGGCGCTGACGGTGTACGGCGATCTGGAGACCTCGACCATGCGCGAGCTGCCGCGGGGTCGGCAGCCCATCGACACCAAGACCATCTTCGTCAGCCAGAAACCGGCCTGGCTCGACCGCGCCTGGGCCCGCATCCGCGAAGAGGTCGCCGCCGGGCGGCAGGCCTACGTGGTGGCCTCGCGGATCGACGAGAACGACAAGACCAACGGCGAGAACAACCAGGCCGGCCCACCGCCGGTGACCGTCGTCGAGCTGTACAACAAGCTGAGCGCCGGGCCGCTGAAGGACCTCAAGCTGGGACTCATGCACGGCCGGCTGCCCGGCGACGAGAAGGACGCCATCATGTCCGCCTTCCGGGCCGGGCAGATCAACGTGCTGGTGTGCACCACAGTCATCGAGGTCGGCGTCGACGTGCCCAACTCGACGGTCATGGTGGTGATGGACGCGGACCGGTTCGGCATCAGCCAGCTGCACCAGCTGCGGGGCCGCATCGGCCGCGGTTCACACGCCAGTCTTTGCCTGCTCGCGACGAAGCTCCCCGAGGGCTCGAAGGCCGGTGCCCGGCTGCAGGCCGTTGCCGGCACGCTCGACGGTTTCGAGCTCGCCGACCTGGACCTGCAGGAGCGCCGCGAGGGAGATGTGCTGGGGCTCAACCAGTCCGGGCGGGCCGGCCATCTGCGGTTCCTGTCGCTGGCCGACCACCAGGAAGTCATCGAATCGGCCCGCGCGTTCTGTCAGGCGGCATATGCCGAGAATCCTGATGATCCTGGGATGTCCGCGCTGGCGGCCCAATTCGTCGATACCGAACGCGTCGAGTACCTGGACAAGGCGTGAAGCGCCTGCTGTGGCTGGTGGCTGCTGTGGTGTTGGCGGTGGTGGTGGCCATCCAGGTGGGCACGGCGGACGAACCCGCGGCCGTCGCCGACGGCCCCGACGGTGCCGTCGTACCGACCGTCGCACCTGGTACCGACATCCTGGCCGGCGTCGCCGTCATCCCGCGGCGGGTGCGGGACCCCAACTATCGGCGCGCGGCGTTCGGCGAACCCTGGACCGACGAGAGCTCGGCGCCCGACGGTCACAACGGCTGCGACACCCGCAACGACATCCTGAACCGCGACCTGACGGACAAGACCATCGTGTCGCTCAAACGCTGCCCGCAGGCCGTGAAGACCGGTGTGCTGCACGATCCGTACACCAACGAGACCATCGCGTTCACCCGCGGCAACCAGGTGGGTGCGTCGGTGCAGATCGATCACATCGTGCCGCTGGCGCTGGCCTGGGACCTGGGCGCCAAGGACTGGAATGACGAGCTTCGGCTCCGATTCGCCAATGACCCGGCGAATCTCCTTGCGGTGTCCGGGAAAACGAACCAGGACAAGGGCGACCAGCAGCCGTCGGACTGGATGCCGCCCAACCACGCGTTCTGGTGTCAGTACGCGGTGCAGTACATCGCCGTGCTGCGCGGTTACGGACTCCCGGTCGACGAGCCGTCGGTGCCGGTGCTCCGCGATGCGGCCGGCACCTGCCCGAAGGGCTGAAGCAAGTAGGCCACGTCAGCGAGATCCAATTCGCCGCTCGGAATGCTGATAGCAAACATCGAAAACGCTGTGTGGACGCTCGCCGTGCCGTAGCATCCAGCGGGTCGGGGCACCACCGCCAAAGGGGGCCGAATGACATCCTCCACCTGGGCGAATCGCCGCAACCTCGGTCGATCCCTCGCCGTCACCGCGGGTGTCGCCGCGCTCGCACTCGCGGGACTCGCGGGGCCAGCGGCAGCTAAGCCGTTCGACGATGAAGCCTTCGATAGGTGCGTCCTGGGCGAACTCGACAAGAACCCGGCAACCGACATCGACGTTCTCACCGAAGTCTGCTGTATAGAGGCGGGCGGAACCCCCACGAGCACGGGCACCGGTCAGCCAGGGAGCGTCCGTTGCCCTGCTGCGGAGGTGAAGAGTCCGAGCGGGCAGACCCCAGGAACCAAGGTGCCACCACCGGTTCAACAAGCTCCGCAGAACGGCCAGGGACCGACCGCCACAAAGCCGTCGCCGGGTGTCCCGACTGTTTCGCGACCGCCGGCCTCTCGTTAGGAGAACCACGATGACAGCCGCTTCGTCGACGAGGCCAGCCCATCCGCGCCGATTCGTATTCGGCGCCGCGTTCGTTGCCCTCGGTCTCGGCCTCAGTCCACCTGCTGTCGCCGATCCCAAGTGGGACGAAGGTGCATACGACAAATGCGTCGAGGTGAATTGGGATGGGGTGTCCGAACTGGGCGCCCAGGGGGCCATGCTGAATTGCTGCATCGTCACCGGTGGCAGCCTGATAACCAACCCCGACGGAAGCGTCGTTGGCTGCGAGGCGCCGAAGAGGGACGAGAGTCCGAACGGTCCACAAGGTAACACCGGGAAACCGAACCCGGTTCCGCCTCGAGCCCCACAGAGCGGCCGTGGCCCGACGGCCACGACCACTACGCCGGCACCATCTGTGGTTTCGCCCCCACCAGTATCCCGCTGAACCGAAGCAGTCCTAGAGATGAAGCGAGCATTGGCAATCGCTGTTGCGGCGACCGTGGCACTCACTGCTGCTGCGATGGCGACCGCAGAGCCGTTTGACGATTACCACTACCAACAGTGCCTGTCACGGCATCAGGCGCGGCCCGGTTTCACCAACGAGTACTGGCAGCAGAGGTGTTGCGTAGATGCCGGCGGCACTTTGCAATTCAGCCCTGACTTTGGCGCGTACACGGGTTGCGGCGGTGCGACGAACGACCCCAAACAACGACCCGAGTCGCCAGGCGAGGCCGTGAACCCGGGTCTCGGTCCGACCTAGGTGCGGGCCGGCGACCTGGGCGCCAAGGACTGGAACGACGAGCTTCGGCTCCGATTTGCCAATGACCCGGCGAATCTCCTTGCGGTGCTGCGCGGCTCGCCCCGGGAGTCAACTGGTGAGTAGTCGCGAAAGGTCAGATACCCGTGTAGGTGGCGGGGTCCGGCCGGTAGCGGGTGCCGTCGTCGAGTCCGTTCAGCGCATCCATGTGCTCGGCGGCCAGTTCGAAGCCGAACACGTCGAGGTTCTCGGCGATGCGCTCCGGCGACGACGAGCGGGGGATGACCGAGTTGCCCAGCTGCAGGCTCCACCGGATCAGCACCTGGGCCGGGGTCTTGCCGTACTCGCCGGCGATCGACGTCACCGTCGGGTTGCTCAGGAGCGCGCCGACACCCAGCGGGCTGTAGGCCTGCGTGACGATGCCGCGCTCGGCGTGCACCGCGCGCAGCGCGGCCTGGTTGAGCAGCGGGTGCAGCTCGATCTGGTTGACGACGGGGCTGACGTAGCTCAGGTCGATGATGGTCGACAGGTCCTCGTCGGAGAAGTTGCAGACGCCGATGGACTTGGCGCTGCCGTCGTTGTGCACCTTGATCAGGGCGCCCCAGCTGTCCACGTACTTGCTGATGTCGCCGGCCGGCCAGTGGATCATGTACAGGTCCACGTACTCCAGGCCGAGCTTCTCCAGGCTGACCTTGATGGCGTCCTGGCCGGCCTGGAAGCCCTGGTCGGCGTTGGCGAGCTTGGTGGTGACGAAGATCTCGGCGCGCGGGATGCCCGACGCGGCGATCGCGCGCCCGACGGCTTCCTCGTTGCCGTAGACGGCCGCGGTGTCGATCAGCCGGACGCCCATCTCGAGCGCGGCCGAGACGGCGCGCTCGGTGTCGGCGTCCGACAACTCAGCCACGCCGAGGCCGAGCGCCGGAATCGTGTTGTCGTCGTGGAGCGCCAGATTGGGAATCTCTGCGGAGGCCATGTCACCTACCCTGTGAAGTTGAATGTTCGTGGGTCGGGGCCCAGCCGGGTGCCGTTGTCGAGGGTCGCGATGGACGCAAGGTCCGCTTCGCTCAACTCGAAATCAAACACGTCGAAGTTGCTCGCAATCCGCTCTGGGTTCACCGATTTCGGGATGACGATATTACCCAGCTGGATATGCCACCTAATCAACACCTGGGCTGGCGTTTTTCCGTGTCGCTCCGCGATGGCGGTGACGATCGGGTCCGTAAGCAAGGAACCCTGCCCCAGCGGGCTCCACGCTTCGGTGGC
Organism: Mycobacterium sp. ST-F2; assembly: GCF_001905655.1. GTDB lineage: Bacteria > Actinomycetota > Actinomycetes > Mycobacteriales > Mycobacteriaceae > Mycobacterium. The sequence continues at coordinate 146,825 of NZ_JMHT01000022.1, read as the reverse complement.
GATGCCGTACCGGGCGTGGGTCTCGCGCAGCTCCGCCTGCGGCAGGCGCGGATGCAGCTCGATCTGGTTCACCGCGGGCACGATCCCGGTGGCGTCGATCAGCAGCTTGAGGTGCTCTGGCTCGAAGTTGCTGACGCCGATCGCGCGGATGCGGCCCTGGTCGCGCAGGTGGGCGAACGCCTTGAAGGTGTCGACGAACAGGTTCTGCGCGGGCGTCGGCCAGTGGATCAGATAGAGGTCGAGGTAGTCGAGCCCCAACTGCTCCATGCTGGCGTCGAACGCGGCGAGGGTCTTCTCGTAGCCCTGTTCGGAGTTCCACAGCTTGGTGGTGACGTAGACCTCTTCACGCGGGATGCCGGAGCCGACGACGGCCCGCCCGACTCCGGCTTCGTTGCCGTAAGCCGCCGCAGTGTCGATATGGCGATATCCGGCGTGCAATGCTGCACTGACGGCGCGTTCGGTGTCCTCGGCCGGTGTCTGCCACACCCCGAGCCCGACCACAGGGATCGACGTACCGTCGTTGAGCGTCAGTGTTGGACTCGGAGCACCTGAAGGATCAGCCATGACCATGAGCATGCCAGGCGATGCTGAGCTGTCGGCAGCGACGACCGATGCCGAACTCGTCGTCCGGCCGGAGCATCCGACGGCGGGCCGGCCCAGCCGGCTGAAGCTGGCGGTGATGGGCAGAGTCGGCGGTGTCGCCCTGCGCGTGCTGCCGAAAATCCCCGATCGAGTGAAGCGCGTGCTGCTCGGCGGCCGTCGGGTCACCATCGACGGCAACACCCTGGACACCACCCTGCAGCTGATGCTGACGGCGCAGAACGCCGCCCGCGCCGGCGGCCTGGTCGCCAGCAGTGACGTCACGGTGGCACGGAGCGAGATCACGAAACTCTCGCAGTATCTGGACCCGGGCATCGCCGTAACGACGACCGACATCACCGTTCCCGGTCCGGCCGGCCCCCTGCGTGCCCGGCACTACCAGCCCGACGGCACCGGCACTGCGCCGCTGCTGGTGTTCTTCCACGGCGGTGGGTTCGTGGTCGGTGGCATCGAGTCGCACGACGGGCCGTGCCGCCAGATCTGCCGTGACGCCGGGGTCCACGTCGTGTCCGTCGAGTACCGTCTCGCGCCCGAACACCCGGCTCCCGCGGCCGCCGACGACTGCTACGCCACATATCTGTGGTGTGTGGAGAACGCTGCCCGGTTGGGAGCCGATCCATCGAAGATCGCGGTCGGCGGCGACAGTGCCGGCGGCAACCTGGCGGCTGTGGTGTCCCAGATGGCCCGGGACAGGCACGCACCGCTGCCGGCGCTGCAGCTGCTGCTCTATCCCGTGACCAACTTCGCCGGCGACACCAGGTCCAAGGTGCTGTTCGCCGAGGGGTACTTCCTCAGCAAGATCGACATGGACTGGTTCCGCGCCAACTACCTGGCCGAATCGGCACTCGATCCCGCAGACCCGCGGGTGTCGCCGCTGTTGGCCGAGGACCTGTCGGGTCTGCCGCCGGCGCTGGTCCTCACCGGCGGTTTCGATCCGCTGCGCGACGAGGGCGATGCCTACGCCGTGGCGCTGGCCGCCGCGGGAGTTCCGGTCGATCACCGCACGTACGGCTCGCTGGTACATGCCTTCGCCAATTTCTTCCCCTTGGGCGGGGACAGTGCCACTGCGTGCGCGGACTACATCTCCGCGTTTCGGGCGCACCTCACCCGCTGAGACACCCGTCCGGCAGGCTTCGGACAGGCATCCGCGACGGCGTCGGTACCCTTGACGCCGTGCCGTCGAAATCGTCGAAGTCATCGAAGAACGCCAGCTACGACCTGAAGGCTGCCGACCGCAAGCGGGAGTGGGTCGTCAAGGGCGGGCTGACCGCGCTTGTCATCATTTTCGCCGTGGTCCTGGTGGCGTACATCGTCATGAACGGCAAGCCCAAGGCCGACGCCAACAAGGTGCAGGCGATCCAGATCGCGGCGAGCAACGTCGTCACCAAGCCGGATTCCAAGGAACCGAAGGTCACTCTCTCGGTCTACGAGGACTTCCTGTGCCCGGTTTGCGGCGTCTTCGAGAAGACCTACGGCCCGACCATCGCCAAGCTGATCGACAGCGGTGCCATCGCCGTCGACTACAACATCGTCTCGATCATCGGTCGCGGCGACCCGAAGTCGTACTCGACCCGCTCCGGCGCCATCGCGTACTGCGTGGCCGACGAGAACAAGGACGCCTTCCGCCGCTTCCACGATGCGCTGTACAAGAACCAGCCCGAAGAGACCGCGGCCACCTTCCCCGACAATGCCAAGCTGCTGGAGTACGCCCGCCAGTCGGGTGTTGCGGTCGGGCCCAACGACCCGGTGAGCAAGTGCGTCGCGAACGGCGTCTACACCGACATGGTGAACAACATGGCCCGCAACGCGGAGATCCAGGGCACCCCGACCATCAAGATCAACGGCACCGAGACCAGCCTCGTCCCGAACGGTGACCCGAACAGCCTGATCGAGAAGATCAAGGCCGTCGCGCCCGATCTGCCGAACCTGACCGCCGTGCCGGCCTCGCAGCCCGCACCGGCGCCGCACCCGTGACCGACGTCGAGACAGCCGAACGGCAGGCGGGGGTGACGGTCAGCCGCCCCGCCGCCGTCTGGATTCTGCTCGCCGGCATCATCGGTGAGGTCGCCGCGTTCGTGCTGGCGGTCGAGAAGATCCGGCAACTGCAGAACCCGTCGTACGTGCCGTCGTGCAGCATCAACCCGGTGCTGTCGTGCGGGTCGGTCATGCTGACCAAGCAGGCCTCGTTGTTCGGGTTTCCGAACCCGCTGCTGGGCATCGCGGCCTTCAGCGTCGTCATCGTGACGGGTGTGCTGGCCGTGGCGGGCGTCCGGCTGCCGCGGTGGTACTGGGCCGGCCTGGCCGGTGGCACGGTGCTGGGCGCGGTGTTCGTGCACTGGCTGATCTACCAGAGCCTGTACGAGATCGGTGCGCTCTGCCCGTACTGCATGATCGTCTGGGTCGTCACCATGGCGCTGCTCATCGTGGTGTCGTCAATTGCTTTGCGGCCCTTGGCCAGTGGCAGCAAAGTGGTGTACACCCTGTACCAGTGGCGGTGGCCGCTGTACGCCCTCTGGATCACCGCGATCGCGTTGCTGATCCTGGATCGGTTCTGGAGTTATTGGTCCACGCTGATCTAGTGCTTCAACTTGCGGTAACCGCTAGGGTCACGGGGTGATTTCCAAACTCCTGGTGGCCAACCGCGGTGAGATCGCGATCCGGGCCTTTCGCGCAGCCAACGAACTGGGTATCGCGACCGTTGCGGTGTACCCGTTCGAGGATCGCAACTCGCTGCATCGGCTCAAGGCAGACGAGTCGTACCAGATCGGCGAGAAAGGCCATCCGGTCCGGGCGTACCTGAATATCGATGACATCGTCGCCACGGCGGTGGCATGCGGCGCAGACGCGATCTACCCGGGCTATGGCTTCCTGTCGGAGAATCCGGAACTGGCAGCGGCCTGCGCCGCCGCCGGCATCACCTTCGTCGGACCCAGCTCCGACATTCTCGAACTCACCGGCAACAAGGCGCGGGCCATCGAGTCGGCACGCGCCGCGGGATTGCCCGTGCTGGCGTCGTCGGACCCGTCGTCGTCGGTCGACGATCTGCTGGCGGCCGCCGAGCAGATGCAGTTCCCGTTGTTCGTCAAGGCCGTCGCCGGCGGTGGTGGCCGCGGCATGCGCCGCGTGGCCGACCCGGCTGACCTGCGTGAAGCCATCGAAGCGGCGTCCCGTGAAGCCGATTCGGCATTCGGTGATCCGACGGTGTTCCTGGAGCAGGCCGTCGTCAACCCGCGGCACATCGAGGTGCAGATCCTCGCCGACACCCACGGCAACGTCATGCACCTGTTCGAGCGCGACTGCAGCGTCCAGCGCCGGCACCAGAAGGTCATCGAACTGGCGCCCGCGCCGAACCTGGATCCCGCACTGCGGGCGCGCATGTGCAACGACGCCGTGGCCTTCGCCCGGCAGATCGGTTACTCGTGCGCCGGCACCGTCGAGTTCCTCGTCGACGAGCGCGGCCAGCACGTGTTCATCGAGATGAACCCGCGCATCCAGGTGGAGCACACGGTGACCGAGGAGATCACCGCCGTCGACCTGGTCGCCTCACAGTTGTGTATCGCCTCCGGCTCGTCGCTCGAGGAGCTGGGACTGAGCCAGGAGACCATGCAGGCGCGCGGCGCCGCGCTGCAGTGCCGCATCACCACCGAGGACCCGGCCAACGGTTTCCGTCCGGACACCGGCCGGATCACCGCGTACCGCACCCCGGGCGGCGCCGGCATCCGCCTCGACGGCGGCACCAACCTGGGTGCCGAGGTGTCGGCGCACTTCGACTCCATGCTGGTCAAACTGACTTGTCGCGGAAGGGATTTGACGACGGCCGTGGCGCGTGCCAAGCGCGCCCTGGCGGAGTTCCGCATCCGCGGTGTCTCGACGAACATCCCGTTCCTGCAGGCGGTGCTCGACGACCCCGATTTCGTCGCCGGCAAGGTGACGACGTCGTTCATCGACGAGCGTCCGCAGCTGCTGACCGCGCGCAGCAGCGCCGACCGCGGCACCAAGATCCTCAACTACCTGGCCGACGTGACGGTCAACCAGCCACACGGACCGCGTCCGGCGGCGGTGTACCCGCGCGACAAGCTGCCCGCCGTCGACCTGAAGGCGGCGCCGCCGGCCGGCTCGAAGCAGCGTCTGGTCGAACTGGGGCCGGAAGGGTTTGCGCGGTGGCTGCGCGACACCCCCGCCGTCGGCGTCACCGACACCACCTTCCGCGACGCGCACCAGTCGCTGCTGGCCACCCGGGTGCGGTCCACCGGCCTGCTGGAGATCGCCCCGTACATCGCGCGTTTGACCCCGCAGCTGCTCTCCGTGGAGTGCTGGGGCGGCGCCACTTACGATGTGGCCCTTCGCTTTTTGAAGGAAGACCCGTGGGAGCGGCTGGCCGCGCTGCGTGAGGCGATGCCCAACATCTGCCTGCAGATGCTGCTGCGTGGCCGCAACACCGTCGGCTACACGCCATATCCGGAACTGGTGACGTCGGCGTTCGTCGAAGAGGCCACCGCCACCGGTATCGACATCTTCCGGATCTTCGACGCGCTGAACAACGTGTCCTCGATGCGCCCAGCCATCGAGGCGGTGCGCGAAACCGGTTCTGCCGTGGCTGAAGTCGCGATGTCGTACACCGGCGACCTGACCAATCCGGGGGAGAAGCTCTACACCCTGGATTACTGGCTGGGGCTCGCCGACGAGATCGTCGAGGCCGGCGCCCACGTGCTGGCCATCAAGGACATGGCCGGTCTGCTGCGGCCGCCGGCGGCGGCAAAGCTGGTGTCGGCGTTGAAGTCTCGCTTCGATCTTCCGGTGCACGTGCACACCCACGACACCCCGGGTGGGCAGCTGGCGACCTACATGGCCGCCTGGTACGCCGGGGCCGACGCCGTCGACGGTGCCTCGGCGCCGATGGCAGGCACCACCAGCCAGCCCGCGTTGTCGTCCATCGTCGCGGCGGCGGCACACACCCAGTACGACACCGGGTTGTCGCTCGAGGCCGTCTGCGACCTGGAACCGTACTGGGAGGCCCTGCGCCGCGTGTACGCGCCGTTCGAGTCCGGTCTGCCGTCGCCGACCGGTCGCGTCTACACCCACGAGATCCCCGGTGGCCAGCTGAGCAACCTGCGCACCCAGGCGATCGCGCTGGGCCTGGGGGACCGGTTCGAGGAGATCGAGAACGCCTACGCCGGCGCCGACCGCATCCTCGGCCGGCTGGTGAAGGTGACACCGTCCAGCAAGGTGGTCGGCGACCTGGCCCTGTCGCTGGTCGGCGCGCACGTCACCGCCGACGAGTTCGCGGCCGACCCGGCCCGCTACGACATCCCCGACAGCGTCATCGGATTCTTCCGCGGCGAGCTGGGCGACCCGCCCGGTGGTTGGCCGGAGCCGTTGCGCAGCAAGGCATTGGAGGGACGTGGCCCGGCCCGGCCGGAGCAAGAGCTGACCGAGGAGGACGAAGCTCAGCTCGGCACTCCGGGCCCGGTGCGCCAGGGTGCCCTGAACCGGTTGCTGTTCCCCGGCCCGACCAAGGAGTTCCTGGCCCACCGCGAGGAGTTCGGCGATACCTCGAGGCTCAGCGCCAACCAGTTCTTCTACGGTCTGCGCCGCGGTGAGGAACATCGTGTGCACCTGGAGAAGGGCGTCGAGCTGCTGATCGGGCTGGAGGCTGTCTCCGAACCCGACGAGCGCGGCATGCGTACCGTGCTGTGCCTGATCAACGGTCAGCTGCGTCCCGTGCTGGTGCGTGACCGCGCCATCGCCGCCGATGTCCCGGCCGCCGAGAAGGCCGATCGGCAGAACCCGGATCATGTGGCCGCGCCGTTCGCGGGCGTGGTCACGGTCGGGGTCGCGGTCGGCGACCAGGTCGAGGCGGGCCAGACCATCGCCACTATCGAGGCCATGAAGATGGAGGCGGCCATCACGGCACCGAAGGCCGGCACTGTCGCGCGGATTGCCGTCACACCCACCGCGGGCGTGGAAGGTGGCGATCTGCTCGTGGTGATCAGCTGACCCGGATCATCGGCGGCCGCCACGGTGGCCGCCGGATCTCGGTGCCCGCCAAAGGGACTCGGCCGACGACGGATCGGGTTCGCGAGTCGCTGTTCAACGTGCTGGCGGCCCGGGTGGATTTCGAGGGGGCCCGGGTGCTCGACCTGTACGCCGGGTCGGGTGCGCTGGGGCTGGAGGCGCTGTCGCGTGGTGCGGCGTCGGCGTTGTTCGTCGAGGCCGACCGGCGCGCTGCCGCGGTGATCTCGCGGAACATCGCCGAGCTGGGGGTCGACGGCGCGGTGGTGCGGTGCGCCACCGCGTCCAGTGTGGCGGCGACGTCGGCGACCCGGCCGGTGGACCTGGTGTTCGCCGACCCGCCCTACGACGTGCCCGCCACGGACGTGGAAGCCGTTGTCGGGCACCTGGTTTCGGGCGGCTGGCTGGCGGACGGCGCGATCGCGGTGATCGAGCGCCCGACGTCGGGCCCGGCGTTGGCGTGGCCGGACGGCTGGACCGTGCTGCGGGAGCGGCGGTACGGCGACACCCGGCTGGAAATGGCGGAGTGGACGGCCGGCCAGTCGGGTTGACCAGTCGGGCCTGAATCGGGCGGGGCCTTGTACCGTCTTTGGCTATGAGCGGCGCGGTATGCCCGGGATCCTTCGACCCGGTAACCCTTGGTCACCTCGATGTCTTCGAGCGGGCGGCAGCCCAGTTCGATGAGGTGGTGGTGGCAGTGCTGGTGAACCCCAACAAGAAGGGCATGTTCACTGCCGAGGAACGCATCGCGATGATCACCGAGGCGACGTCGCACCTGCCGAACCTGCGGGTCGAGGCCGGGTCGGGACTCGTCGTCGACTTCGCCCGGTCCCGTGGGCTGACGGCCATCGTCAAGGGCCTGCGCACCGGCACCGACTTCGAGTACGAGCTGCAGATGGCGCAGATGAACCGGCACGTCGCCGGCGTCGACACGTTCTTCGTGGCGACCAAGCCGCAGTACTCGTTCGTGTCGTCGTCGCTGGCCAAGGAAGTGGCGGCGCTCGGCGGCGACGTCACCGATCTGCTGCCGGCCGTGGTGAACAAGAGACTGCAGGCCAAGCTGGCCGGATAGTTCTGCGCGACACACCGGCCGTCAAAGCCGAGTCACACGAGTAACAGCAGGCACACTGGTAACAACAACTACGCCTGGAGGGTGTTGCCGTGTACCGAGTATTTGAGGCGCTGGACGAGCTCGGCGCGATCGTGGAAGAGGCACGTGGCGTGCCGATGACCGCGGGCTGCATGGTGCCGCGGGGCGATGTCCTGGAACTGCTCGACGACATCAAGGACGCGATCCCGGGCGAACTGGACGACGCGCAGGACGTCCTGGACGCGCGCGACGGCATGCTGCGCGAGGCCAAGCAGCACGCCGATTCGATGGTGTCGTCGGCCACCGCCGAGGCGGACTCCCTGGTCAACCACGCCCGTTCCGAGGCCGACCGCCTGCTGGCCGACGCCAAGGCGCAAGCCGATCGCATGGTCTCCGAGGCGCGTGCGCACAGCGAGCGCATGGTCGGTGAGGCCCGTGAAGAGGCCAACCGGATCGCCAGCACCGCCAAGCGGGAGTACGAGGCCAGCACCAACCGCGCCAAGGCCGAGGTCGACCGCCTGCTGGAGAGCGGCAACCTGTCGTACGAAAAGGCCGTGCAGGAAGGCATCAAGGAGCAGCAGCGCCTGGTGTCCGAGACCGAGGTGGTCCAGACCGCCCACGCCGAGGCCACCCGCATGATCGATTCCGCGCACGCCGAAGCCGACCGCCTGCGGGGCGAATGCGACATCTACGTCGACACCAAGCTCGCCGAGTTCGAGGAGCACCTCCAGGGCACCCTGCGCTCGGTCAGCCGGGGCCGGCACCAGCTGCGTACCGCCGCCGGCACGCACGACTACGCCCAGCGCTGAACCGCTTTGCGGGAATGGCGTCCGGTCGACGATCGGCGCCACGTCGGCCGAGCCGACAGTTGCAACACGTAGGATTGAGCAATGCCTGGCCCGAGTCCGCTGACCATTGACATTGCCCGATTGGGCCGCCGGCCCGGGTCGATGATCACGCACGTCGAAACCGTGCCCAGTCCCGAGCGGATCGGCCTGGATCTGATGGCGATCGCGCCCGGGGCGCCCATCGAACTCGACCTGCAACTGCAATCGGTGTCCGAGGGTGTGCTGGTGACGGGGTCGGTGTCCGCGCCGACCACCGGCGAGTGCTCGCGGTGCCTCAACCCTCTGTCCGGGCACGTCACCGTCGACCTCACCGAGCTGTTCGCGTATCCCGACAGCACCACCGAGGCCACCACCGAGGAAGACGAGGTCGGCCACGTCGTCGACGACGCCGTGGATCTCGAACAGTCGATCATCGACGAGGTCGGGCTGACGCTGCCGTTCTCGCCGTTGTGCACGCCGGACTGCCCGGGGCTGTGCCCCGACTGCGGTGTGCGCCTGCTCGACGCCGAACCGGACCATCACCACGACAAGATCGACCCCCGGTGGGCGAAGTTGTCGGCGTTGTTGCCCGAGACCTCCGATGCCGACGGGGCTTCGTCGGAGGGCGGTTCGTGACGGTAGATCGTGCGCCACTGCTGGCAGCGCTGGGTGTGCAACTGCCCGACGAGCTGCTGACCGTGGCGCTGACCCACCGCAGCTACGCGTACGAGAACGGCGGCCTGCCGACCAACGAACGGCTGGAGTTCCTGGGCGACGCCGTGCTCGGATTGGTGATCACGGCCGAGATTTTCCGCCGCTACCCGGACCGCAGCGAAGGCGAGCTGGCCAAGCTCAAGTCCGCGGTGGTCAACACCCAGGCGCTGGCCGAGATCGCGCGCAGCCTCACCCCCGACGGGCTGGGCAGCTATCTGCTGTTGGGCCGCGGCGAGATGGCCAGCGGTGGTGCCCAGAAGGCCAACCTCCTGGCCGACGGACTCGAATCACTGCTCGGCGCAACGTACGTCGAACACGGGCACGAGGTGGCCCAGACCGTGGTGATGGGACTGTTCAGCGCCGCGCTCGATACCGCGGCCAGTCTCGGTGCCGGTCTGGACTGGAAGACCAGCCTGCAGGAACTGTCCGCGGCCCGCCGGATCGGCGTTCCGTCGTATGTGGTCACGTCCACCGGCCCGGAACACGACAAAGAGTTCACCGCACGCGCCGTGGTGAACGGCGTCGACTATGGCGAAGGCACCGGGCGCACCAAGAAGGAAGCCGAGCAGCACGCCGCCGCGGCGGCGTACCAGGCGCTGGAGGCCAGCCCCGTCGTCGACCCTGACGCCGACGCCGTCAGCAATGCCTGAACTCCCCGAAGTCGAGGTCGTGCGCCGCGGCCTCGAATCACATGTTGTCGCAAAGAGTTTCGCCACGGTGCGGGTCCTGCACCTGCGCGCGGTGCGGCGGCACGACAACGGTCCCGCGGACCTGGCCGGCCGGCTGGCCGGACGCCGGATCACCGGGACGGGTCGCCGCGGCAAGTACCTGTGGCTGACTCTGGACAGCGACGAGGCGCTGGTGGTGCACCTGGGAATGAGTGGCCAGATGTTGATCGGGCCACCGGCCCGGCCGTCGCATCTGCGCATCGCGGCCGTGCTCGACGACGGCACCGAACTGAGTTTCGTCGACCAGCGCACGTTCGGCGGTTGGCAGGTATGCGACCTGGTCGAGGTCGACGGCAGCGTCGTGCCCCAGCCGGTGGCGCACATCGCCCGTGATCCGCTCGATCCCGCATTCGATCCGGAGGCGGTGGTGAATGTCTTGCGGCGCAAGGACTCCGAGATCAAGCGCCAGCTGCTGGACCAAACCGTGGTGTCCGGCGTCGGCAACATCTATGCCGACGAGTCGCTGTGGCGGGCCCAGGTCAACGGCTTTCGGGCGGCTTCGGCGTTGCCCCGCCGGCGGCTCGGGGAGTTGCTCACGCACGCCGCAGATGTGATGAATTCGGCTCTGGCTCAAGGCGGTACGTCGTTCGACTCGTTGTACGTCAATGTCAACGGCGAGTCCGGATACTTCGACCGTTCGCTCGACGCCTACGGTCAGGAAGGCGAGCCCTGCCGTCGCTGCGGCACGGTGATCCGGCGGGAGAAGTTCATGAACCGCTCGTCGTACTACTGCCCGAAATGCCAACCGCGGCCGCGCATTCCGCGCGGGGGCTGACCGGCGGCGGCTACTTCAGCCCGGGGATGCCCTTGAACTTGGGCGAATCGGTCATGCAGAACTTCCACTCGCCGCTTTCCTTGCGCAGCGGAACGTTCGTGACCCCGCTGGCCGAGTTGACGGTCACCGTCGCCCGATCGCCGTTGACGTTGATGTCGGTGATCTCGGCGCGCTTGGTCGAACCGGGTCCGGCGTCGCTGCTGCCGCCCTTGCCGAACTTGCCTGCGATCGAGGGCACTTTGTCGTACAACTTCACGTCATTGGCGCAGGAGTGCGCTTTGAAATCGTCGAAAGTCTCGATCTGCGCCGTCATCAGGTCGCGAATCTGTTCCTCGTCCGACGCCGGCCCGGCGATGCTCACGCCGCCGCCGCTGGATGCCGAATCCGAGCTCGTGCCCGAGCGTGACGCCACCACCGCGAAGACGACCCCGATCACCAGGACGACGGCGAGTATCCCGGCGCCGATCAGGGCGAATTTGCGGGTGTTGTTGGGCGGCGTGGGTGGCGGGAACCCGGGCTGACCCGGGAAACCCGGCCCCATCGGGTAACCCGGTACCTGGCCGTAGCCGGGTTGGCCGTAGGCCGGCTGGCCGTAGGTGGGCTGTCCGTAGGCCGGCTGGCCGTAGGTGGGCTGTCCGTAGGCGGGCTGCCCGTACGTCGGCTGGCCGTATGTGGGCTGGCCATAAACCGGCTGCCCGTCAGCCGGCTGTCCGTAGGCGGGCTGTCCGTAGGCCGGTTGCCCGTACGCCGGTTGCCCGTACGCAGGCTGGCTGTATCCCTCGGTCGGCTGCTGTGGTGGCTGCCAGGGCTGGGCGCCCGGGTCGGAGCCGGACGGGGGATAGGTCATGTCTGCGCGCTCCCTGTGAACTGTGCTTGGTTACCAACGTAACACCAGCTCGCCTGCCCGAAATGCCCACCGCGGCCGGGCAAGTCACAGGTCGGTTACTTCATGCCGGGCAGGTTCTGCAGCTGCTTCAGTTGCGGTGAGTCGGTGAAGCAGATCTTCCACTCGCCACTTTCTTTGCGGAAGTACAGCGTGCCGGAACGCTCCAGGCCGGTGCTCGACGTCGCGGTGACTTCTGCGGTGGCGGTATCGCCGGTCACGTTGACGCTGTCGACGGTGGCTTTGCCCTTGGCGCCCGTCGGATTGGTGCCTGTGGCGTCGGCGATGCCGGGGAACTTACTGAAGAACTTCTGGTCATTGGCGCACGCGCGCTCTTTGATCGATGCCGGGCCCGAGCTCATCAGGCTGCGAATCTGGTCCTCGTCCGAGTTGCCGCCCAGAGCGCTGAGACCGCCGCCGGAGTTCGAGACCAGCACCACGGCCAACACGATGCCGACGACGATGATGGCCGCCAGGCCGCCGATCAGTGCCCACTTCGGGCCGTTCGATCTGGGTTGCGGTGCGCCGGGGAAACCGGGACCCATCGGGTAGCCCGGCGGCTGTCCGTAGCCAGGCTGGCCGTAAGCGGGCTGCCCGTAGGAGGGCTGCCCGTAGGCGGGTTGGCCGGGTTGGCCGTACGCCGGTTGGCCATACGTGGGTTGGCCGTATCCCGGTTGGCTGTATCCCGGTTGGCCGTAGCCGCCCGACGGGTACCCGGGTGCAGGCTGCTGCGGCGGCTGCCACGGCTGTCCGCCTGGCTGCGGGCCGAGTGGGGGATAGGTCATGTGATCGCTCCCTGTGAGCTGGTGCGTGCTGTCCAAGTTAGCACCGCGGCCGCAGTCGACCCGGGCGTTGCAACCGGTGCTGTCAGCGGGTCCCCGGCAGATTCTTGAACACCGGGTTGTCGGTGCTGCAGAACTTCCACTCGCCGCCTTCTTTGCGCAGGTAGATCGCGATCTGCGATGACCCCGGGGGCTGGACCGTGGCGCGGTCGCCGGTCACGGTGATGTCGAGGTCCTTGAGGCTGTCCGGGTCACCTGAGACCTTCGGCATCGGCATGCTGCCGAATGCGCCGCCGGCCGCTTGTTCATAGAACTTGCGGTCGTTGGCGCAGGAGATCGAGGCCATGTCGCCCCCACCGAATGTGGCCAGAAACTGGCGAATCTCGTCCTCGTCGGAGCCGCTGCCCGACGATCCCGGCGCGGTGGCCTCGTCCGTCGGACCGGTGCTGCCCGCCGCACCCTTGCGCTTGTGGCTGGGCTGACTGCTTGCGGAAGTCGACGTGTCGTCGTTCGACGAGCCGGTCAGCACGTAGATTCCCACGCCGCCCAGGATCAGTACCAGCACCACCGCGCCGGCGATGAGAATCCACTTGCCCGGACCGCCGGAGGTCGGTGGCATTGGACCGGGATACCCGAAACCCATCGGCTGACCGGGCACCGGGCCGTATCCCGGATAGCCGGGGGCAACCGGTTGGCCCGCGCCGTACGGACCCTGCGGCGGGTACCCGTGTGGGCCTGGATATTGACCTGGTTGCGGGTACGTCATGAGAACTCTCCCCCCGAGAGTGTTGTGCGAATCCCCGACATTACCTGGGCCCCAGCACGGGTTCCCGCAGGATATTGCCGCCGGCGCGGTACCCGGTCAGTGCCACCGGCACGGTACAAATGAGCCATGACGGAACTGTGGGTCGAACGGACCGGGGTACGGCGCTACACCGGGCACAGCTCGCGCGGAGCGGAAGTCCTCGTCGGATCCGAGGACGTCGACGGCGTCTTCACGCCCGGCGAACTGCTCAAGATCGCGTTGGCGGCCTGCAGCGGCATGAGCAGCGACGCACCGCTGCGCACCCGGCTCGGCGACGACTACGACGCCACCATCCGGGTGTCGGGACCACCGGATCGGGAGAACGAGGTCTACCCGCTGCTGCAGGAGTCCATGGAGCTGGACCTGTCGAGCCTGTCCGAGGACGAGATCAAGCGACTGAAGATCGTCGTCGAGCGGGCCATCGACAAGGTCTGCACGGTGGGCCGCACGCTGAAGGCGGGCACCGAGGTCACGTTCGAGTTCGCAGACAAGTGACCGCTGAAGGCCCGATTGTCGGCTCCGCCGACGTGGTCCGGCTGTCGGCCTGGGTGCACGGCCAGGTGCAGGGCGTCGGGTTCCGCTGGTGGACCCGGGCCCGGGCGCTGGAGCTGGGCCTCACCGGCTACGCGAGCAACAAGCCCGACGGCCGGGTGCACGTCGTGGCGCAGGGGTCGCGGGCCGACTGCGAGCGGTTGTTGGCGCTGCTGCGCGGTGGCACCACCCCCGGTACGGTGACGACCGTCGTCGACGACTGGGCCGCCGCAGGCGACCCGATCGAGGGTTTTTCTGAGCGCTAGAGGCCCAGGGGTCCCCGGCATTTAACCGGTGCGACGGTAGGGTTTCACCCCATGCATCTGAAGAGTCTGACGCTGAAGGGCTTCAAGTCCTTCGCGTCGCCGACGACTCTTCGCTTCGAGCCGGGCATCACCTGCGTGGTGGGGCCGAACGGCTCGGGCAAGTCGAACGTCGTCGACGCCCTGACCTGGGTGATGGGCGAGCAGGGTGCCAAGACTCTGCGCGGCGGCAAGATGGAAGACGTCATCTTCGCCGGCACCTCGTCGCGGGCCCCGCTGGGCCGGGCCGAGGTGACCCTGACCATCGACAACTCGGACAACGCCCTGCCGATCGAGTACTCCGAGGTGTCGATCACCCGCCGCGTGTTCCGCGACGGCGCCAGTGAGTACGAGATCAACGGCAGCAGCTGCCGGTTGATGGACGTGCAGGAACTGCTGTCCGACTCCGGTATCGGGCGCGAAATGCACGTCATCGTCGGCCAGGGCAAGCTCTCGGAAATCCTGGAATCGCGCCCCGAGGATCGTCGCGCCTTCATCGAGGAAGCCGCCGGCGTGCTCAAGCATCGTCGGCGCAAGGAAAAAGCGGTCCGCAAGCTCGACGCCATGCAGGCCAACCTGGCCCGCCTGACCGACCTCACCACCGAACTGCGCCGTCAGCTCAAGCCGCTGGGCCGGCAGGCCGAGATGGCACGTCGCGCGCAGACCATCCAGGCCGATCTGCGTGACGCCCGGCTGCGGCTGGCCGCCGACGATCTGGTGACGCGGCAGGCCGAGTTCGACGACACCAACCAGACCGAGACCGCGCTGCGGCGCGAGCACGGCGAGGTGACCGAGCGCCTCGAAGCCGCCTCCGCGGAACTGGCCGGCCACGAAGCCGCGGTGTCGGGCCTGTCCGGCCGTGCCGAGGCCGCTCAGCAGACCTGGTTCCGGCTGTCCGCGTTGGCCGAAAGAGTGAGCGCCACCGTGCGCATCGCCACCGAGCGCACCAACCTCCTGGACTCCGATCCCGAGATGTCGACCGGGCCGGACCCGGACGCGTTGGACGCCGAGGCCGATGCGGTCGCCGAGCACGAGGAACAACTGCTCGCCGAGCTCGCCGAATCGCGGACCCGGCTGGAGGCCGCCCGTGGCGCGCTGGCCGAGTGTGAACGCGCCGCGGCCGACGCTGAACGCGCCCAGATGGCGGCAGCCCGGGCCGAGGCCGACCGGCGTGAAGGACTGGCCCGGTTGTCCGGACAGGTCGACACCATGCGTACCCGCATCGAATCGATCGACGAGGGCGCGGTCCGGCTGACCGGCAGCATCGAGGAGGCAGCCGCCCGGGTCGAGCAGGCGAAAGCCGAGTTCGAACTCGTGCAGAGCAAGGTCGGTGAGCTCGACGCCGGCGAGTACGGCCTGGACGAGCACCACGACCGCACCATCAACGCCATGCTGCAGGCCGACGAACGCGTCGACGAGTTGCAAGCCGCCGAGCGCGCCGCGGAGAAGCAGGTGGCCTCGCTGCGCGCGCGTATCGACGCGTTGGCAGTGACCCTGGACCTCAAAGACGGTTCGGCGTGGCTGCAGGAAAACCATGACGGCGCAGGACTTTTCGGTTCGGTCGCCGAACTGGTGCGGGTACGGTCGGGTCACGAGACGGCGATCGCGGCGGTGCTGGGTGCCGCTGCTGACGCGCTCGCGGCCGAGAGTTTCGATGCGGCTCGGGCCGCCGTCGACGCGCTCAAGAAGGGCGACGGTGGACGAGCGGCCATCGTGCTGGGCGACTGGCCCGTGGAAGGGGATGCAACCGCTTCGCTGCGTGGGGATTTGCCGCCCGGTGCCCAGTGGGCGCTGGATCTGGTCGACGTGCCGGCGCGGCTCTCGGGTGCGATGCACGCCATGCTGGCGCGGGTCGCGGTGGTCGCTGATCTGCCTGCGGCGCTGGAGTTGGCGGCCGCACGTCCGGAACTGCAGGCGGTGACGGCGGACGGCGATCTGGTCGGCGCCGGTTGGGTCAGCGGTGGATCCGATCGCAAGCCGAGCGCTCTGGAGATCACCTCGGAGATCGAGAAGGCGCGCGCCGCGCTGATCGACGCCGAGCGCCAGACCAGCGAATACGGTGCCGCACTGGCGGGTGCCCTCGCTGAACAGAAGGCGCGGCGCGACGCCGTCGAGCATGCACTGGCGGCGCTGCACGAGTCCGACGCCGCGATCTCGGCGATCTACGAGCAGCTGGCCCGGCTCGGGCACGAGGCCAGGACTGCGGAGACCGAATGGCAGCAGCTGATCCGGCAGCGCGACGAACTGGAAGCCGGCCGCAGCCGCACCCAGGCCGAGCTGGCCGAGCTGGAAGACCGATTCCACAACGCGCAGCAGGAGCCGATGTTCGACGTCGAGTACGTCGACCGGTCCGAGACGACGGCGGCCGCCGAAGAGGCGCGAGCGGTCGAGGTCGAGGCCCGGCTGGCCGTGCGTACTGCTGAGGAACGGGCGAATGCCGTACGGGGACGGGCGGATTCGTTGCGCCGGGCCGCGGCGGCCGAGCGTGAGGCCCGGGTACGGGCGGCGCGGGCCCGGGAAGCCCGGGAGAACGCGGCCAAGGTCGCGGCCGCGGTCGCCGAGTCCGGCCGGCTGGTGGCGGAAAAGCTCGCTGCCACAGTGACTCTCGCGGCGCGCAAGCGCGATGCGCTCGCCACTGAGCGGGCCCAGCGTTCCGAGGGGTTGACGCGGGTCCGGGCGGAAGTGTCGGAACTCAGCGCTCGCGCCGGTGCTCTGACCGAGGCGCTGCACCGCGACGAGGTCGCGAAAGCCCAAGCGGCCCTGCGCATCGAACAGCTCGAGCAGCACGCACTTGAGCAGTTCGGCATGGCAGTGGCCGACCTGGTCGCCGAGTACGGACCCGATGTGCCGCTACCGCCGACCGAACTCGAGATGGCCGAGTACGAGCAGGCCAAGGAACGCGGCGAGCAGGTCACCGCGCCCGTGCCCATGGCATTCGACCGGCCTACGCAGGAACGTCGCGCGAAGAAGGCCGAGAAGGAACTGGCCGAGCTCGGCCGGGTGAATCCGTTGGCGTTGGAGGAGTTCGCCGCGCTCGAGGAGCGCTACAACTTCCTGTCCACTCAACTGGAGGACGTCAAGGGTGCCCGCAAGGACCTGATGGACGTCATCGCCGACGTCGACGAGCGCATCCTGCGGGTCTTCACCGAGGCCTACGCCGACGTGGAGGCCGAGTTCAGCCAGGTGTTCCAAACGCTGTTCCCGGGTGGTGAGGGCCGGCTGCTGCTGACCAATCCCAGCGACATGCTCACCACGGGCATCGAGGTCGAGGCCCGGCCGCCGGGCAAGAAGGTCAAGCGGCTGTCGCTGTTGTCCGGTGGTGAGAAGTCCCTCACCGCGGTGGCGATGCTGGTGGCGATCTTCCGGGCCCGCCCGTCGCCCTTCTATGTCATGGACGAGGTCGAGGCCGCCCTGGACGACGTGAACCTGCGTCGTCTGATCAGCCTGTTCGAACAGCTGCGTGAGAAGTCGCAGCTGATCGTCATCACGCACCAGAAGCCGACCATGGAGGTCGCCGACGCGCTGTACGGCGTCACCATGCAGGGCGACGGCATCACGCAGGTGATCTCGCAGCGCATGCGCGGCCAGGAGTTGGTCTCGAGCCCGACGTAGGGTTCACCCTGCGTCCAGGGTGACGTCCACTCGGGCGTCCGCGCCGCCGACGCAGAGGCAGCGCCAGGCGCGGGTGTCGGGGGAGCGACTGACAGAATGGCACGGTGTCGGAAGGTCTCTGGATCGCAGTAGCGATCGTCGCTGTTCTCGTTGTCACCGCTCTGGTCGTCGGATTTGTCCGCTACCGGCGCAGCCGGATTTCGCTGTCCGCGCCGGAGGAGACTCCGAAGCTGGACCGTTCCGGCGGTTACACGGCGTCATCCGGCATCACGTTCAGTAGTTCGGACACCGCGGAGAAGCTACCGACGGTCGGCGACGACGCCGAGATTCCGCGGGACTCGCGCAAGCGCACCATCGCCGACGTCCAACTGCCCGAACCCGAAGTCGTGGCCGAGCCGGACGTGGTGGCCGAGGCACCGGAAGTGGTGGCCGAGCCCGAGCCGACCGTCGCGCCCGAACCCGAGGTCGAGGCAGCCCCTGAACCTGAACCCGAACCCGAACCCGAACCCGAGGTTGCCCCGCGCGAAGAGATCGCACCGACCGCGGGCCGGCTGGAGCGCCTGCGCGGCCGCCTGGCCAAGTCGCAGACCACACTGGGCCGCAGCATGCTGGGCCTGCTCGGCGGCGGCGACCTCGACGAGGACTCCTGGGAGTCCATCGAAGACACCTTGCTGATCGCCGACCTGGGACCCGTCGCCACCGAATCGATCGTCACGGCGCTGCGCAGCCGCATGGCCGAGGCCAACGTGCGCACCGAGGCCGACGTCCGCGCGGTGGTGCGCGAGGTGCTGATCAAGGAACTGCGGACCGACCTGGACCGGTCCATCAAGGCGCTGCCGCACGCCGACAAGCCGTCGGTGCTGCTGGTCGTCGGCGTCAACGGCGCCGGCAAGACCACCACCGTCGGCAAGCTGGCCCGCGTCCTGGTCGCCGACGGCCGCCGCGTGGTCCTCGGTGCGGCCGATACCTTCCGCGCCGCCGCCGCCGATCAGCTACAGAGCTGGGGCGCCCGTGTCGGCGCCGACATCGTGCGCGGCCCCGAGGGCGCGGACCCTGCGTCGGTCGCGTTCGACGCCGTCGACAAGGGCATCGCAGCGGGCGCTGACGTCGTCGTGGTGGACACCGCGGGCCGGCTGCACACCAAGACCGGTCTGATGGACGAGCTGGGCAAGGTCAAACGCGTCGTCGAGAAGCGCGCCAAGGTCGACGAGGTGCTGCTGGTACTCGACGCCACCATCGGCCAGAACAGCCTGCCGCAGGCCCGGGTTTTCGCCGAGGTGGTCGACATCACCGGTGTGGTGCTGACCAAGCTCGACGGCACCGCGAAGGGCGGCATCGTGTTCCGGGTGCAGCAGGAGCTCGGCGTGCCGGTCAAGCTCGTCGGCCTCGGCGAGGGCCCGGACGACCTGGCGCCGTTCGAACCCGCCGCTTTCGTCGACGCGCTCCTGGGGTAACCCGACCTCTCGCGAACAGGCACGAGAACCCCATATTTCGACCGAAATGTGGGGTTTTCGCGTCTTCTGACAAAGAGTGCGAGGGCCGGCGAAGAGCGCATTAACCGCGCCGAAACGTAACTGGTCGATCCGTTCACATATGCGAAACGCCCGCGCGCCGTCGGCGAAACAACCGATGCGCAAAGTTCTGGCCTAGGTCATCGGCATCTGCCCATGACATAGGTGAAGGAGGAAGCGGCCAGTGGATGGATTCCCTATCTTGGGCACGCCGGACACCGGTGATACAGCATGGATGCTGGTGAGTTCAGCTCTCGTGCTGTTGATGACACCGGGTCTGGCGTTCTTCTACGGTGGCATGGTGCGCCGTAAGGGCGTGCTCAACATGATCATGATGAGCGTGAGCGCCATGGGTGTCGTCACCGTGTTGTGGGTGCTGTTCGGCTACTCGATGGCGTTCGGCGACGACAAATGGAGCATCGTCGGAGATCCCACGCAGTACTGGGGACTCAAGGGTTTGATCGGCGGCAACTCGCTGGTGGCCCACCTGCCCGCGGGAACCACTGCGGCGGTGCAGATTCCGCTCGCCGGGACCATCCCGCAGCTCGTGTTCGTGGCGTTCCAATTGATGTTCGCCATCATCACCGTCGCCCTGATCTCCGGCGCGGTCGCTGACCGCCTGAAGTTCGGCGGCTGGCTGGTGTTCGCCGGTCTGTGGGCCACTTTCGTCTACTTCCCGGTGGCGCACTGGGTGTTCGCCTTCGACGGCATCACCGCCACCCACGGCGGCTGGATCGCCAACCACCTCAAGGCAATCGACTTCGCCGGTGGTACCGCGGTGCACATCAACTCCGGTACCGCGGGTCTGGTGCTGGCGATCATCCTGGGCAAGCGCGCGGGTTGGCCCACCACTCCGATGCGGCCGCACAACCTGCCGTTCGTCATGCTGGGCGCCGGGTTGCTGTGGTTCGGTTGGTACGGCTTCAACGCCGGCTCGGCACTGACCTCGGACGGTGTCGCCGCGTCGACGTTCATCACCACGACCGTCGCGACCGCCGCCGCCATGCTGTTCTGGCTGCTGACGGAAAAGATCCGCGACGGCCACGCCACCTCGCTGGGTGCGGCGTCGGGCATCGTGGCCGGTCTGGTCGCCATCACCCCGTCCTGCTCGTCGGTCAACGTCATCGGTGCGCTGGCGATCGGTGCGGGTGCCGGTGTGGTCTGTGCCCTGGCTGTCGGCCTGAAGTTCAAGTTCGGCTTCGACGACGCGCTCGACGTCGTGGGCGTGCACCTGGTCGGTGGTCTGTTCGGCACCCTGATGGTCGGCCTGGTGGCCACCAAGGAGGCTCCGGCCGCAGTCGCGGGTCTGTTCTACGGCGGTGGGTTCGACCAGCTGTGGCGTCAGGCTGTCGGCGCGTTCGCGGTGCTTGCGTACTCGGCGATCGTTACCGCTATCTTGGCCTTGATCGTCAAGTTCACCATCGGCCTGCGCCTCGACAAGGAAGATGAGGCCACCGGTATCGACGAGGCCGAACACGCGGAAACCGCTTATGAATTCGCGTGATCGGGAAGGATTTACGGTGACATCCACGGGTTTCGCGGTTATTTGGAAGGAATTGATCAAATGAAGTTGATCACGGCGATCGTCAAGCCGTTCACGCTCGAAGACGTCAAGACCGGTCTGGAGCAGATGGGCATCCTCGGGATGACCGTCAGCGAGGTGCAGGGCTACGGCCGCCAGAAGGGCCACACCGAGGTCTACCGCGGTGCTGAGTACTCGGTGGACTTCGTGCCGAAGGTGCGGGTCGAGGTCATCGTCGACGACGCGTCCGTCGACAAGGTCGTGGACGTCATCGTCCAGGCCGCACGGACCGGCAAGATCGGTGACGGCAAGGTGTGGGTGACCACCGTCGAGACCGTGGTGCGGGTCCGTACGGGTGAACGGGGCAGCGACGCCATCTGACGGCGGCTGACTACCAGATGACCATGCAGACACCAGATTCCGCTGCCGGGGCCGGCGATACTTCGGTTTCGCAGGCTCCGGCGGTGGGATCACCCCGCCCGGCAAGTGACCTCTCGGCTGCCGTCGAGCAGCTGTTGTCCGGCGGCGCGCGCCGGCTCGATTCGGCGGCGCTGCGCGAGGCACTGGTCGATCTGTATGAATTCTGGCTTGCCGCAAAGGCAACCGAGATCGGCATCACCGAGACCAGTGGATTCTCCATCGTGGCGACCGGAGGTCTCGGACGGCGGGAAATGCTGCCGTTCTCGGATCTGGATTTGATGCTGCTGCACGACGACCTGCCCAAGGACGTCGTCACCGAGGTCGCCGAGTCGCTGTGGTACCCGTTGTGGGACGCCAACATTCACCTCGACCACAGCGTCCGGACGGTGCCGCAGGCACTCAAGACCGCGGCCGGCGATGTCTCGGCAGGGCTCGCCATGCTCGACGCCCGGCACATCGCCGGTGATTCCGATCTGTCGTCCCTGTTGGTCGGGGGAGCCCGGCGGCAGTGGCGGACCGGGATCACCTCCCGCTTCACCGAATTGATCGAACACGCCGCGGCGCGGTGGGAACGTTCCGGCCAGATTGCGCACCGGGCGGAACCGGATCTGAAGAACGGCCGTGGCGGCCTGCGCGACGTGCAGCTGCTGAACGCGCTGGCCATGGCACAGCTGGCCGATGTCTATCCGAGCCGGTCGGTGGCCTCGCCGATCGGCACTCTGGGTGATGCCCACCTGGCCCTGCTCAACGTCCGCACCGAGCTCCATCGCATCTCGCACAAGGGCCGCGAGATGGTGCTGGCCCAGTACGCCGACGAGGTCGGCGCCGCGTTGAACATCGGCGACCGCTTCGACCTGGCGCGGATGATCAGCGATGCGGCCCGCACCATCACCTTCTACGTGGACGCCGGCGTGCGAACCGCGGGAAATGCTTTGCCGCGCAGAGGTTTTGCCGCCCTCAGGCGGCCGATCAGACGCCCCCTCGACGAGGGTGTGCTGGAGTTCGGCGGCGAGGTCATCCTGGCCCGCGACGCCAAGCCGCAGCGTGACCCCGGTCTGATTCTGCGCGTGGCCGCGGCTGCGGCCACCAACGGACTGCCCATCGCAGCCTCGACGCTCGCGCGGCTGGTCGAATCGGCACCCGAACTACGGGCACCGTGGCCGAAAGAAGCGCTCAACGACCTGCTGGTGATGCTGGCGGCCGGGCCGGGCGCGGTCGCCACCGTGGAGGCCCTCGACCGGACCGGGTTGTGGGGACGGCTGTTCCCCGAGTGGGGCGCGATCCGCGACCTGCCGCCCCGTGACGTCGTACACATCTGGACCGTCGACCGCCATCTGATCGAAACCGTCTCCCGGGCAAGCGCTTTCACCACCCGGGTGGACAGGCCCGATCTGCTGGTGCTGGGCGCGCTGCTGCACGACATCGGCAAGGGCCGGGGCGGCGATCACAGCGTCATCGGCGCGGAATTGGCCAATCAGATCGGTATCCGGTTGGGCCTGTGGCCTGCCGACATCGAGGTGCTGGTCAAGATGGTGCGCTACCACCTGCTGCTGCCCGAGACCGCAACCCGTCGAGACCTGCAGGACCCCAACACCATTGCCTCTGTCGTCGAGGCGCTCGACGGCGATGCCCAGGTGCTGGAGTTGCTGCACGCGTTGGCGGAGGCGGATTCGCTGGCCACCGGCCCCGGCGTGTGGGGCGACTGGAAGGCCTCGCTGATCGGCGACCTGGTCCGGCGATGCCGGATGGTGATGGCGGGGGAGAGCCTGCCGCACCCTGATCCCATTGATCCGCAACTGCTTTCGCGTGCCAACCAGAGCGGTGTCCATGTGGAACTCGCCGCAGCGGGCAGCGCGCACCTGTTCAACGTCACGATGATGGCCCCGGACCGGCGCGGCCTGCTGTCCAAGGCGGCCGGGGTGCTGGCTCTGCACTCGCTGCGGGTGCACTCGGCGTCGGTCAACAGTCACGAGGGGTTGGCGATCAACACGTTCGTCGTCTCGCCGCATTTCGGTACACCACCGGCCGCGGAGTTGTTGCGACAGCAGTTCATCCTGGCTCTCGACGGCGAGTTGGATGTCATCGCCGCGCTCGAGGAGCGCGACGACGAGACGCCACCGGCGACCCGGCGGGCCGGCGAGATTCCAGCGGCTGTGCCCGGATACCAGACCGTCGCGCCGCCACGCGTGCTGTGGTTCGCGGGGTCCTCCGCCGGTGAGCTGGTGGTGCAGATCCGCAGCGCCGACCGCCCCGGCCTGCTGGCCCGACTGGCCGCCGTGATCGAGCGCGACGGTGTGGACGTGTCGTGGGCCAAGGTGACGACGCTGGGCGCAACGGTCGTCGACGCCTTCGGCCTGCTGGTGCCGGAGACTTTCACCGCCGCCGAGGCCCGGACCGCGTTCGAGCAGGACCTGTACGCGGTGCTGCCTGCTCCGGCGCCGGTCAAGCCGGCGACTGCGGTCACTGCCGAGGTGAGTTAGCGAGTTCGGCGCGTCCGCACCAATTCAGCACGGCTGCAGGCGCCTCGGCCGCTTCACCCGCCCACGCGACGTAGCCGTCGGGCCGGATCAGCACCGCCGGCGGAAGTTGGTCATCGTCCGTGACCGCGCAGGTGACGTCCGCGCGGTCGAGCATCAGACCGCCCTTGGTCACCAGCAAGAACCGACCGTCACGCAGCAGTTCGTAGACTCGTGTGCCCGAGCACGAGGCGTCGGGCATCCGTCGCCCGACCAATCGGTGATCGTCACGCTTGCGTGGATAGCTGATCGCGATTCCGCTGAGGCGGCCTGCCATGGCGCGCCTGGTCGGTCGGGTGCTCAGGAGCGCGGTGATCGCGATGCGCCGCAGCAGTCGCCGCGGGAGGCTGCGGCCCAGCACCAGCTGATTGAACGCGTCGGTGAGTTTGAGCACGTTTGCGCCCACGGCATGGCGTTCACGCTGGTAGCTGTCCAAGAGCCGGGCCGGTGCGGTGCCCTTGACGGCCGACGCCAGCTTCCAGCCCAAGTTCATCGCATCCTGGATGCCAGTATTCATGCCTTGCGCGCCGAGGGGCGAGTGCACGTGGGCCGCGTCCCCGGCGATGAAGCAGCGTCCGACGCGATAGCGGTCAGCCTGTCGTCGTTCGGACAGGAAGCGGGTGCTCCAGCGCATCTCGCCGATGCCGAAGTCTGTTTTCGCTATCCGGAGCAGCGAGTTCCTGATTTCTGACAGCGGTACCGGCTCGCTGAGCGGAACGTTCTCACGCGTCCGGTCCCATGCGATGGCGCGGAACCAGCCGTCGCCGAACGGGACCAGCAGGACGACGCCGTCGGGACTGGTCGCGGCCGCCAACCCGTCGGCCGGCGGGTTCGCCAGCTGGACATCGGCGAGCAGGATGTGGGTCTGATACTGCTTGCCGGCGAACCCGATGTTCAGCATGGTGCGCACGGCGCTGTGCGCACCGTCGCAGCCGACGAGGTACTCCGCGCGCACCGTGCTCTGGTCGCCGAGCTGCACCGTGACGCCGTCGTTGTCCTGCGCCAGGCTGACAACCTCTGTGCCGTAACGGATTTCGACGCCCAGTTCGATCGCACGTTCGGTCAGCACCCGCTCGGTCAGGCTTTGCGGTGCCATCAGCACCATGGGGTAGCGGCTGGGCAATTCCTGCAGGTTGATCGCCACGCCGGGGACGGGGCTCACGCTCTGGACGGGGAGGCCCCGCTGCACGAGTTCGTCGGCGAGGCCGCGGGCGTCCAGCAGTTCCAGCGTCCGCGCATGCACGCCGAAGGCCCGGGTGATGTTCGGGATGTCGCGGCGCCGTTCGAGCAACTGCACCGCGACGCCGCGCATGGCCAGTTCGCATGCCAATGCCAGGCCCGTCGGGCCGGCGCCGACAACGACGACGTCCGTGCTGTTCGTGGTGGTCATCTCAGCCTCCTCAATTAATTCATCAGGCAATGAATTCATCATGTGATGAAATATTGCGCGCCCGGGCGGCACGGTGTCAAGGGGACGGTGGTGCCGAAGTACCGGCGACAGGCGCTGCGGTTAGGCTTGACCCCGTGTTTGAATCCCTGTCCGACCGGTTGACCGGTGCGCTGTCGGGTCTGCGCGGCAAGGGCCGGCTGACCGACGCCGATATCGATGCCACCGCCCGCGAGATCCGCCTGGCTCTGCTCGAGGCCGACGTATCACTGCCCGTGACGCGTGACTTCATCGGCCGGATCAAGGAACGTGCCAAGGGTGCCGAAGTCTCCGGCGCGCTGAACCCGGCGCAACAGGTCGTCAAGATCGTCAACGAGGAGCTCATCGGCATCCTCGGCGGCGAGACCCGCCAGCTGGCCTTCGCCAAGACGCCGCCGACGGTCGTCATGCTGGCCGGTCTGCAGGGTTCCGGTAAGACCACCCTCGCCGGCAAGCTGGCGAAATGGCTTAAGGATCAAGGACATACGCCGCTGCTGGTGGCCTGTGACCTGCAGCGCCCGGGCGCCGTCAACCAGCTGCAGATCGTCGGTGAGCGGGCCGGAGTCAGCGTCTTCGCCCCGCACCCGGGGGTCTCGCCCGACGGCGTCACCATCGACCAGATGACCACCGGCGACCCGGTGTCGGTCGCTGCCGCGGGTCTGGCCGAGGCCAAGGCCAAGCACTTCGACATCGTGATCGTCGACACCGCCGGACGCCTCGGCATCGACGAGGAACTGATGGCCCAGGCCGCCGCGATCCGCGACGCCGTCAAGCCTGACGAGACACTGTTCGTCCTCGACGCGATGATCGGTCAGGACGCCGTCACCACCGCCAACGCCTTCCGTGAGGGCGTCGGCTTCACCGGTGTCGTCCTGACCAAGCTGGACGGCGACGCCCGCGGTGGTGCTGCGCTGTCCGTGCGTGAGGTCACCGGCGTGCCCATCCTGTTCGCCTCCGCCGGCGAGAAGCTCGAGGACTTCGACGTCTTCCACCCGGACCGGATGGCGTCGCGCATCCTGGGTATGGGCGACGTGCTCACCCTGATCGAGCAGGCCGAGCAGGTCTTCGACCAGAAGAAGGCCGAAGAGGCCGCGGCCAAGATCGGTTCCGGCGAGCTCACGCTCGAGGACTTCCTCGAGCAGATGCTGATGATCCGCAAGATGGGGCCCATCGGGAACCTCCTGGGCATGCTGCCCGGTGCCGGGCAGATGAAGGAAGCCCTGGCCGCCGTCGACGACAGCCACCTGGACCGGATTCAGGCCATCATCCGCGGTATGACGCCCGCCGAGCGGTCCGACCCGAAGATCATCAACGCGTCCCGGCGCCTGCGCATCGCGAACGGCTCCGGCGTCACGGTGGCCGAGGTCAACCAGCTGGTCGACCGCTTCTTCGAGGCCCGCAAGATGATGTCGCAGATGGCCGGTCAGATGGGAATGCCGTTCGGCCGCAAGAACTCTCGCAAGGCCGCCAAGGGCAAGAACAAGCAGGCGGGCAAGGGCCGGAAGGGCGGTCGGGGTCCGACGGCGCCGAAGGCCGCAGCCAACCCGTTCGGCCTGGACCCGAGCGCGCTGCCGGGCGGTTTCCCGGACCTGTCGAAGATGCCGCAGGGGCTCAACGAATTGCCTCCGGGTCTTGCCGACTTCGATCTGTCGCAGCTGAAGTTCCCGAAGAAGTAGCCCGATGCCAGCGGCTTCTCCCGTCGCTTCGCTCGCCCCGGTGCACATCCGCGGTCGGGGGTTGCCCGATGGCGACGAGGTGCAGTGGTGGATACACGGCGGGGTGCTGTCGGCCGAGCCGATCGCGAACGCCGAGACGATCTTCGACGGTGGCTGGATCATCCCCGGCCTCGTCGACGCGCACTGCCATGTCGGCATCGGGCCTGCCGGCCCCGTCGAACTCGACGAGGCAGAGCGGCAGGCCGAGACCGAGCGGCAGGCCGGCGCGCTGCTCCTGCGCGACGCCGGATCGCCCGTCGACACCCGCGACTTCGACGACCGTGACGACCTCCCAAGGATCATCCGGGCGGGACGGCACCTGGCCCGGCCCCGGCGCTACATGCCCGGCCTGCCGATCGACATCGAAGACGAATCGCAGCTGCCGCAGTATGTCGCCGAACAGGCCCGCCGCGGTGACGGCTGGGTCAAGCTCGTCGGCGACTGGATCGACCGGGGTGTGGGCGACCTGGCCCCGTTGTGGTCCGACGACGTTCTCAAAGAAGCCATCGACGCCGCCCACGCCAACGGCGCCCGCGTCACGGCCCACGTCTTCGGCGAAGAGGCGCTGCCGGGACTGATCAACGCCGGCATCGACTGCATCGAGCACGGCACCGGGATCACCGACGACATCATCGAGTTGATGCTGGCCCACGGCACCGCGCTGGTGCCGACCCTGATCAACATCGAGAATTTCCCCGGCATCGCGGAGAAAGCCACCAAGTTTCCGGCCTACGCCAAGCACATGCGCGATCTGTACGCGACGTGCCCGCAGCGCGTCGGCGCCGCCCACGACGCGGGGGTGCCCATCTACGCGGGCACCGACGCCGGCGGCATGATCGCGCACGGCCGGATTGCCGACGAGGTCGCCGCCCTCGGCCGGGTAGGACTGAGCCCGACGGATGCGCTGGGGGCGGCCAGCTGGAATGCGCGAAAGTGGTTGGGGCGTCCGGCACTCGAGCACGGCGCGTCGGCCGATCTGGTCTGCTACGCCGACGACCCGCGGTTGCCGGGTGTGCTCGACCACCCTGCGCTGGTGCTCCTGCGCGGGCGGATCTACTGACTCAGGTGTACTGGCCGAAACCCCAGTCGAACAACTGTCGCGCCTGGGGGTAGAGGTCGCCGGTGCCGTACATCTGCACCACGACCAGCCGGTGGTTGCCGCGTTGCGCGGCGCCGGCGTACGTCTTGCGGGCGCGGTCTGTGTAGCCGGTCTTGCCGGCGAAATCGCCGGGATACCCGGTCAACAACTCGTTCTGACTGGTGAGGGTCCGGCCGGGGAACTGCGCCGTCGTCTGCCGGAAGATCTCGGCGATGACGGGATAGGTCAGCGCCGCCCGGTAGATCACCGCGAGATCGCGCGGTGTGGTGATCGACTCCCAACCCGGTCCGTCGAGCCCGGATGGCGAGCCTGCGCGCGTGCTCCGGGCGCCGAGCGCGGCGGCCTTGCGGTTCATGGCCGCCACCGTGGGGCGCTGCCCGCCGAGCATGTCCGCCAGCATGTTCGCGGCGTCATTGCCCGACACCATGAGCAGGGCGTCCAAGAGCTGTCGCGCGCTGTACACCTGCCCGGGTTTGAGCCCGACACACGAGCATTCGACCTTGGTGTGCGACTCGTTGGCCCGCCCCAGGGCATCCGGGCGCAGGTTGTCCAGCACGACCATGGCCAGCAGTGGCTTGATGGTGCTGGCCGGGGCATACGACCCATTGGGGTCCTGCGACGCCAGCACCTGGCCGGTGTCCAGATCGGCGACCAGCCAGGCCTTGGCGGGGCCGTTCGCCAGGGCCTGTGCACCGGTGGGCTGCCCGGCGGGTTCAGCTGCGGCGATCGGTGTTGCGGTCGGCGCTGCCAGTAACACACTGAGGGCCAGCGTGGTCGCCGTGAACAGTCTGCGCACGAGCGCCGACGCTACGGCGCCCAGGCTGCGATCAGCTCGCGTGCAGATTCCGGTCGGGTATCGGTTGTTTCGGTTTACAGGGAGCCGATGGTGACCGAGCGGTCCTGCGCGAAGCCCCAATCGAGCAACTGCGAGGCCTGGTCCCAGTAGGTCGGCCCGCCCTCGCGCACCATGCCGTACATCATGGCGATGACCAGGCGGCGTCCACCGCGGTCGGCGGCGGCGACGTAGGTCTTCTTGGCGGCGTTGGTGAACCCGGTCTTGCCGCCGATGGTGCCCGGGTACCGCTGCAGCAGCTGGTTCTCGTTGACGATCTGCTCGTTGCCGTTCTTGCCGGGGAACGTCGCGGCGGGCTGCGCGGTGATCTGTGCGAAGTACGGGTTGGCCATGGCTGCGCGGAAGATGATGGCCAGGTCGCGGGGTGTGGTCCAGCCCGAACCACCGGCACCGTCCAGACCTGACGGGGTCGCGGCGTGAGTGTCGACGGCACCGATGGCGGCGGCCTTGGCGTTCATCTTCGCGACGGCGACGTCGTAGCCGCCGATCATGTCGGCCAGGGCGTTGGCGGCGTCGTTGCCCGAGGCGAGCAGCACCGCGTCCAGCAGCTGGCGCGCGGTGTACACGTGGCCGGGGACGATGCCGGCGCAGTTGCACTCCACCTGGGTGTCGGCGACGGTGCCGGCCACAGTCGCGTCCAGGTTCGGCAGTTCACTGAGCGCCGTCAGCGCCAGCAGCGTCTTGATGGTGCTGGCGGGCGGATGCCGCAGGTCGATGTCCTGGCCGGCGAGGATCTGTCCGGAGTCCATGTCGGCGACGATCCAGGCCGGGGCCGGGCCCGCCGGAATCTGTACGGTGCCGACGGGCTGGATGTCGGGGTCGGCGGCCGCCAGCGGCGGCGCGACGAGGAACACGAGCGTCAGGGTCGCCATGACGGCGGTTGCGAACCTTCCCATGGAGCCAGCAGCCTACTGGCCGAACCTGGGTGGTGCCGTCTCGACGTCGTCGACGTACTGGCAACCGGGCGAGGTCCACCGAACAATTCAAAACAACTTTGGTCACTTTGGTTCCCCTGGTCACGGTAGGTAACTGGCGTCACAGTCAGCGACCGATTTTTGTCAGTGGGTCGAACTATTGTTCGAATATGGACATCGCCAGCACGCTCACCGTCGACGAGGCCTACACCGGCCTCGACACGGCGCTGGCCCGGGTGGCGTCCCTGGACTACAGCCGATTGTCGGTCCCCGAATTGTTGGCGTTGCAGTCCCACCGCGAACAGCTACGCTGCGCCGCCGAAGCCGTGGACCACGCGATCGTCGCCGCCACCCAAGCCCAAACCACGGCCAAGGAGATCGGGGCGAAAAACTGGGCCGACGCGCTGCGCATCCGGGACCGGCTCAGCAGCGAGGAGGCCCGCCGCCGGGTCCGGCACGCCGAACTGTTGGGGCCCCGCATGTCCCTGACCGGGGAGGTGTTGCCGCCGCTGCGGCCGCATGTCGCGGCCGCGGTCGCCGAGGGCGCGATCAATGGTGATCATGTTGATGTCATCGAGTCGTTTTTCGCGAAACTGCCCACCTGGGTCGACCTGGCCAGCCTCGACGAGTGCGAGCAGGCGCTGGTGGCCGCGGCCCGCAATCTCACGCCTGAATCGCTGCGATCGGTGGTCAAACGCAAGCTCTACGAGTTGGATCAGGACGGCCCCGAACCCGATGACCGCGACCCCGACCCGTACCGGGACCGGGCATTGGTGGTGTCCAAGCAGGCTGCTGATGGCACGTCGGCGTTGCGTGGTGTGCTGACCCCGGCCGCGCGGGCCACCTTCGAAGCGTTGATGGCCAAATACGCCGCGCCGGGCATGTGCAACCCCGCCGACCCGCAGCCCTGCACCTGCGGGACACCGACCCAAGAGCAGATCGACAATGATCACCGCACCCTGGCGCAGCGTCAGCATGATGCCTGGGAAACGGTGGGCCTGCTGCTGCTGTCCACCGATCTGGGTGAGCACAACGGTTTCCCGGTCACCATCGTGGCGACCTGCACCCTCGAGCAGCTCGAGCAGCGCGCCGGGGTCGCCGTAACGCACACCGGCAGCCAGCTCCCCGTCCGAGACCTGCTCAACCTGGCCGCCCGCACCGGCGCATCCTGCTACCTCGCCGTCTTCGACAACCACTCCGACGTCCCCCTCTATCTCGGCAGAGCGAGGCGCACCGCCACCACCGGCCAACGCCTGGCCCTATTCGCCCGCGACTTGGGCTGCACCCGCCCCGAGTGCACTGTCCCGGCCGCGGGCTGCCAGGCTCACCACATCCCCGGATGGACCCGCGGCGGACAGACCGACGTCACCACCATGGCCCTGGCCTGCGGCTGCGACAACCGCCTCGAAGACACCACCGGCTGGAGCAGCGCCATGAAAGACGGCCGCCCCCACTGGACCCCACCACCACTGCTGGATGTCGGCCAACCCCGAACCAACCAGTACTGGCACCCAACGCTGTACCCCACCGAAGGTGGAAGCGACGATGATGGTGAAAGTGACAGTCCGACAAACTGATTCGCCTGCGCGTCGGGGTGGTTGGCGCCGCTGCGGGACTTCGACATGCCCGAACCGCGCCCTGAAGCTCCCGCCCGCCATCCGGACAGCTGTCCGGTGGTGTTCAATCGGACCATGCTGAGCCTGGAAGAGATCTCGGACCGCCTGGAAATCCAACAGCTGTTGGTCGCGTACTCGACGGCCATCGACAGCCGTCAATTCGATGATCTGGCACAGGTTTTCACACCCGACGCCTACATCGACTACCGCGCGATGGGCGGCATCGACGGGCATTTCCCCGAGGTGAAGGAATGGTTGGCGCAGGTGCTGCCGAACTTTCCGGCCTACGCCCACATGCTCGGCAACTTCGACGTCACCATCACCGGCGACACCGCGAAATCGCGCACCATCTGTTTCAACCCGATGGTGCTGCCGTCGGGCGACGCGGAGAAGCAGAGCCAGGTGCTGTTCTGCGGCCTCTGGTACGAGGACGAGTTCGTCCGCACCGCCGAGGGCTGGCGTATGACGCGGCGCGTCGAGACCAAGTGCTTCGACCGCGTGGTCTAGCGGGATTTGGGCCGGTCGCAGCTGCTCTGGCAGAATGATCGGCTGTCTGTCCGCGACTCGTTCAATGCGCCGCGCGGCGGTCACACACGTGAGGCAAGACCGGACCGGGCAATCCGCCTGAGTCGCTGAATTGCAGCGTGGCAATCATCAGGAGAAGTGCAGAAACATGGCTGTCAAGATCAAGCTCACCCGGCTTGGCAAGATCCGCAACCCCCAGTACCGCATCATCGTCGCCGACGCGCGCACCCGCCGCGACGGCCGCGCCATCGAGGTCATCGGCCGGTACCACCCGAAGGAAGAGCCGAGCCTGATCGAGATCGATTCGGAGCGCGCGCAGTACTGGCTGGGCGTCGGCGCACAGCCGACCGAGCCCGTCGCCGCCCTGCTGAAGATCACCGGTGACTGGCAGAAGTTCAAGGGCCTGCCGGGCGCCGAGGGCACCCTGAAGGTCAAGGAGCCCAAGCCGTCCAAGCTGGACCTGTTCAACGCCGCGCTGGCGAACGCCGACGCCGCCCCCGGTGGCGAGGCCGTCACGCTGAAGAAGCGCAAGGACAAGAAGGAAGAGGCCGCAGCCGAGGCTGCCGCCGAGACCGAGGCTGCCGAGGCCACTGAGGCCGAGGCCGAAGCGCCCGCCGAATGAGCAGCGTCGTCGTCGACGCCGTAGAGCATCTGGTCCGCGGGATCGTCGACAACCCCGACGATGTCCGGGTCGACATGGTGACCAGCCGTCGCGGTCGCACCGTTGAGGTGCACGTGCACCCCGACGACCTGGGCAAGGTCATCGGGCGCGGCGGCCGCACGGCCACCGCGCTGCGGACGCTGGTCGCCGGCATCGGCGGTCGGGGCATCCGCGTCGACGTGGTGGACACCGACCAGTAAATATGGACCTCGTGGTCGGCCGCGTCGTCAAGGCGCACGGCATCAGCGGCGAGGTAGTCGTTGAAGTACGTACCGATGATCCCGGCGAGCGTTTCTCGCCGGGATCATCGCTGCGTGGCAAGCCGGGAGCCCGGAATCCCGGTCCGCAGCGGACCTTCGTCGTCGAATCGATGCGTGAGCATGGCGGCCGGCTGTTGGTGCGTCTCGAAGGCGTGACCGACCGCAATGCGGCAGATGCGTTGCGCGGCACCCTGTTTCTGGTGGACTCCGCCAGTCTGCCGCCCATCGACGAGCCCGACGAGTTCTACGATCACCAGCTCGAGGGCCTCAAGGTCCGCACCGTCGACGGCGTCGACGTGGGTGTGGTGACCGAGGTGCTGCACACGCCCGGCGGCGAGTTGCTGTCCATCCGAACAGAATCCGGCGCCGAGGTGCTGGTGCCGTTCGTCACCCACATGGTGCCGACTGTGTCGCTGGCCGACGGTCTGGTGGAGATCGATCCGCCCGACGGCCTGCTCGAGATGGACTGACATCCATGCGGATTGACAGCCATGCGCATTGACGTAGTCACCATTTTTCCGGCGTATCTCGACGCGCTGCAGCAATCCCTGCCCGGCAAGGCCATCGCCAACGGCACCGTCCAACTGGGCGTTCACGATCTGCGGAACTGGACACACGACGTCCACAAGTCGGTCGACGATTCCCCGTACGGCGGCGGACCCGGCATGGTGATGAAGGCGCCGATCTGGGGTGCCGCGCTCGACGAAATCTGTACGCCCGAAACGGTTTTGGTGGTCCCGACGCCCGCGGGCCGGCTGTTCACGCAGGAGCACGCGCACCGCTGGACAGGTGAGAAGCACCTGGTGTTCGCCTGCGGCCGCTACGAAGGCATCGACCAGCGGGTCGCCGACGACGCTGCCCGGCGCATGCGCGTCGAAGAGGTGTCGATCGGCGACTACGTGCTGCCTGGTGGCGAGTCCGCGGCACTCGTGATGATCGAGGCCGTCGTGCGGCTGCTGCCCGACGTCCTGGGCAATCCGGAGTCGCACCAGGATGATTCGCATTCCGCGCATGTCGGGGGAGTGCTGGAGGGGCCGAGCTACACCCGGCCGCCGGTGTGGCGCGATCTCGAGGTGCCCCCGGTGCTGCTGTCCGGCGACCATGCCAAGGTGGCCGCGTGGCGTCGCGAACAGGGTCTGCAGCGGACGCGGGAAAGAAGACCTGATCTGTTGAGCTAGACCGCTTCCCGTCGCTTCGCTTGCCCCAGCTAGCTGATTCGTCCGCCCGGGAACATCGTCTTCACCGCGTTGGTGATCGTGGCGCGAGCCGTGGCGTCATCGGTGGGTTGCAGCGAGCCGATCGCCATGACGTAGCGCCGGTCGGCGCCGATCACGCCGGTGGACATGTGCATCCAGTTGTTGCCGCCCCACTCCGGCATCCAGCCCTGCTTCACCGCTACCGGCTCGCCGTACAGCCCGTCCGGGATGCCGAAGCGCTGCGGGTAGCCGTCCGCGCCGGTTGGCGTGGACGCGGCCAGGTTGGACAGGATGATGCTGGCCTGCTCCGGCGGTAGCCCGCCCGAACCATTGAGCAGCTGGTCGTAGTAGTGCACCAGATCGGAGGTGGTGCTCATGGTGTTCCACCACTTGCCGTCATAGGGCACCGACGTCCCGGTCAGTCCGTAGCGGGCCGCGACGCGCGTGATGACGCTGTTGCCGCCGCTGCGGTTCCAGAAGACCTCGGCCGCGGAGTCGTCGGACGAGCGCAGCATGGTGTCCAGCGACTGCCGGTCGGCCGCGGTGAGCTCGATCTGGCCCTTGGCCTCTTGCAGTAGCAGGTCGTCCGCGATGAAGAGCTTGGCCACCGATGCGATGGGCATGGCGGAACCGTTGCCGGTGGCGATCAGCTGGCCGGTGTTGCGATCGAGCACCGCGGCGCTCATCTGTGCGCCGGCCGCCGCGGCATCGCTGGTGGCGCTACGTTCGCGGGATTCGAGGCCCGTCAGGGCCGCGGCGGGCTCGGTGGCTGGGGCCTGCGGGATCTCCAGTGCCGTGACCACCGGCACGACGGTCAGCGCGATCTTGTTCGGGGGCGCAGCCCCGTAGACCTTCGCCTCGCAACCGGCTGTGACCATCACCGTTGCCGCAGCAGCGGTGATGGTCAGCAGCTTCAGGTGCTGCGGGCGCATGGGTCTCCTAGCCTCACGGTGAGTAAATTCCGATTGATCAGCGTAACCGGTGAATGTGTGTTGCGTGTGACGGATGTGGCGGTGTGGTCTGTGATGTCGACTGCACCGCTCCCGGTGGGGTCACGATTTCGTCACCCGGCGGCCGTCTGGCACAATTGAGCAGTTGTCTGCGCTGGGCGCGGGGTCGGCGTCTGTTCCGGATGTGTCCCCGCCCGCTACGGCATCCGACCAACGTCCGTAAAGAGAAATGGCTTTTCCGTCGCGCCGCTTGGCGTCCGACGGCTCCAGCCGCGAGTTAGCAAGGAAGTGTCACCGATGAAAACGCTGGACTTCGTCGACCAGGCGTCGCTGCGCGACGACATCCCGGCCTTCAACCCCGGCGACACCCTCAATGTGCACGTCAAGGTCATCGAGGGCAACAAGCACCGCATCCAGGTGTTCAAGGGCGTCGTGATCCGTCGTCAGGGTGGCGGCATCGGTGAGACCTTCACCGTCCGCAAGGAGAGCTACGGCGTCGGCGTCGAGCGGACCTTCCCGGTGCACTCGCCGAACATCGACCACATCGACGTCGTCACCCGCGGTGACGTCCGTCGCGCCAAGCTCTACTACCTGCGCGAGCTCCGTGGCAAGAAGGCCAAGATCAAGGAAAAGCGCTGAGCTTGTTCGGCGACGTCACAGCCGAACTGATTAGCCTGGTGCCGTGACCGGCCCGAGCGAGGACAGCAGTACCCCGGACAGTCCGACGACGGACGACCCCGACACCAAGATGGCCGCCGACGAGGCCGACACGGCCGACGAAAAGCCGAAGTCGAAGCTGGCCGCCTTGCGTGAGGGCGTCGTCCTCGTCGTCACCGCGGTCTTGCTGTACTACGTCGTGCTGACATTCGTCGCGCGGCCGTACCTGATTCCGTCGGAGTCCATGGAGCCCACGCTGCACGGCTGCAGCGGCTGCGTCGGCGACCGGATCATGGTCGACAAGCTGACCTATCGGTTCGGTGCGCCCGAGCCCGGTGACGTGGTGGTCTTCAAGGGCCCGCCGAACTGGAACATCAGCTACAAGTCGATCCGTTCGGACAATCCGACGATGCGCTGGATCCAGGACGCGCTCTCGGTCGTCGGCTTCGTGCCGCCCGATGAGAACGATCTGGTGAAGCGCGTCATCGCTGTCGGCGGCCAGACGGTCCAGTGCCGGAACTCGACGGGTCTGACGGTCGATGGCAAGAAGCTCAAGGAGCCGTACCTGGACCCGGCGACCATGATGGTCGACCCGGCGACCGATCCGTGCCTCGGCTACGAGTTCGGCCCGGTGAAGGTGCCCGACCATCGGCTCTGGGTGATGGGCGACAACCGCACCCATTCGGCCGACTCGCGTGCGCACTGCACGAACACCCCGGCCGACGCCATCAACGGGCTGATGTGCACCGGTGACCCGATGGCGGGCACGGTGCCGGTCGACAACGTGATCGGCAAGGCCCGGTTCATCGCGTGGCCGCCGTCGCGCTGGGGCGGTGTGGTCACGGTCAACCCGCAGACTGGTCAATAGGTGTTGTCTTGCCGGTTTGGCCGCCCCGCACGGTGATCCGCAAGTCCGCCGGCCTGCGCACCCTGGAGTCTGCGTTGTACCGCGGCGGCCTGGGTCCGGTGGCCGGAGTGGACGAGGTCGGCCGCGGGGCCTGCGCCGGCCCGCTGGTGGTGGCCGCCTGTGTGCTGGGGCCGAATCGGCTGGAAAGCCTGGCGGCCCTTGATGATTCGAAGAAGCTGAACGAAGCCGAACGGGAACGCCTGTTTCCGTTGATCCGGCGCTATGCGCTGGCGTATCACGTGGTGTTCATCCCGTCGGTCGAGGTGGACCGACGCGGGGTGCACATCGCCAACATCGAAGGCATGCGCCGTGCGGTGGCGGGGCTGTCACTGCGACCGGGATATGTTCTCTCGGACGGCTTCCGGGTCCCGGGGTTGCCGATGCCGTCGCTGCCGGTGGTCGGCGGGGACGCCGCGGCCGCGTGCATCGCCGCGGCCAGTGTGCTGGCGAAGGTCAGCCGCGACCGCCTGATGGTCGAGATGGACGCCGTGCATCCGGGCTACGGGTTCGCGGTGCACAAGGGGTACAGCACCCCCGCGCACACCGCCGCGCTGGCGGACCTGGGGCCGTGCCCGGAGCACCGGTTCTCGTTCGCCAATGTGCGCAAGGTGGCGACCAAACCCGGCATAGGGCAGCGCTGCCGATCCGGGTAAGGGAAAATGGCCCTGACAAACCACGTAAACCGAAGGACCGCTGAACTGATGAGTTTGTGCCGATGAGTGCCGAGGATCTCGAGAAGTATGAAACCGAGATGGAACTCTCGCTGTACCGCGAGTACAAGGACATCGTCGGGCAGTTCAGCTATGTCGTGGAGACCGAGCGCCGCTTCTATCTGGCCAACAGTGTCGAGCTGATTCCGCGCAACGCCGACGGCGAGGTCTACTTCGAGCTGCGGCTGGCCGACGCCTGGGTCTGGGACATGTACCGGCCGGCGCGGTTCGTCAAGCAGGTCAGGGTCATCACCTTCAAAGACGTCAACATCGAAGAGGTCGAGAAGCCCGAACTGCGCCTGCCCGAATAGCGGTCAGCGGTAGCGCAGCTCCAGGCGCCGGTGCCGGCGCACCATGAGGCTCGGCACCCATTCGGCGTCGGCGAGCTCGAACCAGTCGGTGGATTCCAGCAGCGTGGTGATCCCGATGCGGGCTTCGGTACGGGCCAGTGCGGCGCCGACGCAGAAGTGCAGGCCCTTCCCGAACGCGAGGTGGTTGCGCAGGTTCGGACGGCCCAGCTGCAGCAGGTCGGGGTCGTCGAACGCCGCCGGGTCACGGTTGGCCGAGCCCCACAACAGCAGCAGGTGGCCGTCTTTGGGCAGCGGTACGCCGGCCAGCGTGGTGTCGTTCCGGATGTGCCGGTGATGGTTGCGGAACGGTGACTCGAGCCGCAGCGTCTCCTCGAGTAGGGCAGGCACCAACTGCGGATCGTCCCGGACCTGCTCCTGGATGTCCGGCAGGGTGGCCAGCAGCCGCGCCGCGTTGCCCATCAGGCCCGCGGTGGATTCGCCGCCGGCACCCACCAGTTGAAGCAGCATCAGCACCGCCGTGTCGCCGGCGAGGGCGCCGTCGGCCACCGCGCGGGCGAGGTCGCCGAGGAGGTTGTCTCGTGGGTCCGGTTGGGCTTCGGCGAACTTGGCGTACAGGTAGCCGGCCAGCTGTGTCGACGTCTCGACCGCGGTGCTGATGTGGTCGAGGTCGAAGACACCACTGAGCAGTTCGGTGCTGCCGTAGCCCCACTGGACCAGCTGCGGTACGTCGTCGTCGGGGAGTCCGATGAGCCTGGCCACCAGCGTCATCGGTAGCCGGTCGCCGACGGCGGACATCCACTCGATGCGACCGCCCACGGCCGCGTCGGCCCACAGCTGTCGGGCGATGTCGGCGATCGTCGGCTCGAGGGCTCGGATTCGCTTGGCCACCAACGCCGGTAGCACCAGTTTGCGTTCGTGTGCGTGCCGCGGGTCGTCGCCCGTGGCGAGTACATGTCCCGCGGTGTCGACGGCGCCCATGTCGAAGGTCGCTGCCGAAACCGTCCCTGCCTGCGTTCCCGCATTCACCAGCGTGGCGGTCAGATTGGAGGAGAAGTCCTCGGGGCGGCTGACGGCCTCCTGCACGGCGTCCCAGGTGGTGGCCAGGTAGAAATCTGTGCCGGGCACCCGGTGTACCGGACCGGCAACGCGAAGCTGCGCGTAACAGGCATACGGATCGTCCAGCGCGGACGGGCTGAGAAGATCTGAAACTAGTTGCACGCCTTGAGTTTTGGGTGCCGATGAGGGTGTGTCAAGGACTATTTCCGGCAGTCTCAGGCACGGTACCAGAGCTGCGGTGATGCAGACGATTCATGAAAATATATCTCGCCATGAGACATATTTGTCATTTAGTATCACAGGTGTGGACTGGCTGATCGGTGCCGAGCGCCGCGATGCCGGCGTCGAGCGCATTTACGCCGCCGCGGCCGCCAGCGCCGCGGCCCGGGGTCTGGACCGGTTGAACATCGACGAGGTCGCCGCCAGTGTGGGCTGTTCCCGCGCCACGGTGTACCGGCATGTCGGCGGCAAACAGGCGCTGCGGGACGGGGTGCTGGCGCGCGCGGTCATGCGGGTCGGACAGGAGATCGCGCAGGCGGTGGCCGGGCACACCGGGCCCGAGCGGATCGCGGCGGCCGTGCTGACGTCCCTGCGAGTGGTCCGGGCGGACCCGCTGGCCTCGGGTGTGGTGCGTGCCGGAGCCCTCATCGACTTCGACTCACCTCGGCTCTCGCGGGCGGCATCCGAGCTGACAGGAACCACGGATCCGCTTCTCGCGGACTGGATCGTGCGGGTTGTGTTGTCGTTGCTGTGTTGGCCGCTGGCCGACGAAAAGGCCGAAGAGCAGGTGGTACGCCGTTACGTGGCCGCGGTAGCCGGGCCGGTGGGCCGCGAATGACTATCCCGGCGAGCGGTCATGAACTGGGTGCTTGCGGCAATAGATTGTTAGGCTAAGCAGATGGCAAGTAAGCCACAGAACAAGCCGTCGCTCGCAGCGACGAGTTGGACGCTGCTCGGCATGCTGTCGTACGAAGAGGAACTCAGCGGCTACGACATCAAGAAGTGGATCGACTGGAGTGTCGGTTTCTACTACTGGAGCCCGTCGTACAGCCAGATCTACACCGAGCTGAAAAAGCTTGAGGGACTTGGCTATCTCGAGTCCCGGGTCGAACAGGACGAGGGCCTGCGCACCCGTCGCCTCTACAAGATCACCGAGTCCGGCATGGCTGCCGTGACCGACTGGACCAACAACGCGCCCGTCGACCCTCCTGTGCTCAAACACAGTGTGCTGCTGCGGGTTACGTTCGGCCATCTGAGCAATCCGACCCGGCTGCGGGAGCTGCTGGAGCAGCACGTCGCCTACTGTGAGGCCATGGAGCGGCAGGCCGCCGAAGATTCCGACGGCGCCAAGGCGCAGCCGGTGTGGGCGTATTCGGTGATCGCGCTGCGCTGGGCGGCCAAGTACTACGCCGCCGAGCGGGAATTGGCGCTGGAGCTCATGAAGGACATCGACGAGGCCGACGCGGTGCTGCAGACCGCAGCGAAAGGTGTAGCGGGCATGCCGCGTTCGATGCCCGGCCTGTGGCGCGAGGTCGAGCGTGAGGTACAGGGTCGCCACGACAGTTAGCCCGGGCGCGAAGGATTGACCGATGGCAGATCGCAATGTGCTCGGTGCTCCGCTGGAACCGTGCGGTACCGAACCGCTGACGGGCTTCTACCGCGACGGCTGCTGCTCGACCGGACCCGAGGATGCCGGCCGGCACACCATCTGCGCGGTCGTGACCGCCGAGTTCCTGACGCACCAGCGTTCGATCGGCAATGACCTGTCGACGCCGATGCCGCAATACCGATTCCCGGGGCTGTCGCCCGGCGACCGCTGGTGCGTGACCGCGGTGAACTGGCTTCGGGCTCACAATGACGGTTGCGCGGCGCCGGTGGTGCTGGCCTCCACGCACGAGCGCACCCTGGAGGTTGTACCGATCGAGGTCCTCAGGGCATATGCCGTCGACGTGCCCGACGATCTCGGCGGCCTCTGAGCGTTACAGCTTGCCCGCGGCATCCCGTCCGGCGATGTAGCCGTACACCAGGCCCTGCGCGATGGTCGCGCCTGCGCCCGGGTAGACGGCGCCGAAGGCGTTGGCCGCGGTGTTTCCGAGCGCGTACAGCCCTTCGATGACACCGCCGTCCTCGCGGTGCACCCGGCCCCGCTCGTCGGCCACGACGCCACCGCATGTGCCGAGGTCGCTCAGCGTCATCTTGACGGCGTAGAACGGACCCTTGACCAACGGCCGCAGGTTCGGATTCGGCGTCACGGTCGGGTCGCCGTAATACTGGTCGTAGGCGCTGAGACCACGGTCGAAATCGGGATCGATGCCGGCAGCCGCACTTTCGTTGAACCGCGTCATGGTCTGCTCGAAATCGGCGACTGGGACACCCATCTGCGCGGCCAGGTCGGCGAAGTTGGTCGCCTTCGCCGCGATACCGGCCCGGTACCAGGATTTGGGCAGGGGCATCCGGGGGAATGAGCCGGCGGCGAAGACGTAGCTGTTGCGGTACTTCTGGTCGAAGACGATCCACATCGACTCGATCGGGGTGCCGGCGCGCTCGAGTTCGAGCACCCGCTGGCCGAATGACATGTAGTCGGTCGATTCGTTGGCGAAGCGCTTGCCGTCCTGGTCGACGATCAGCGAGCCGGGCAGCGAGCGCTCGGCCAGCAGCACGGCCGGCGGACGGCCGTTCGCCGACGCCACCGCCGGGAACCACCAGGCCTGATCCATCAGCGCGGTGGCGGCACCGAGATCGGTGGCGGCCCGGATGGCGTCGCCGGTGTTGGAGTCGGCACCGAGGCTCTCGTGGTCGCCGAGCGAATCGGACTGGTACTTGTGCCGCATCGCCATGTCGTGGTCGAAGCCGCCGGCCGCCAGCACCACGCCGCGGCGGGCGGTGACGGTGACCTCGCGGCCCGCGTGCGACAGGACCGCGCCGGTGACCCGCCGGCCGTCACCGGTCAGGCGGACCAGCGAGGTCTCGGTCCAGATCGGGACGCCGGCCTGCAGCACGCCGGCGAACAGCCCGGCGGCCAGCGCCTGGCCGCCGGCGATGTACTCGCGGCCCAGCAGCTTGCCGCCGACCCCCTGCGCGAGCCGTTTTGCGATGAGCGGCAACCCTTTTCGCGGCACCCGGGCCATCAGGTTCATCCATTTGTAGTCCGCGCCGGTGGTCGGCATCGGAACCTTGACCTCCATGACGCCGCCGCGCAGGCGATCGCGGTACTTGCCGAGCACACGGGCGTTGAGCGGGCGGCACTCGCAGGTGCGGCCGGTGGCCCGGCCGCCGGGCAGCTCGGGGTGGTAGTCCGAGTACTCGCGGGCCCAGAACAACCGCATCGGGGTGGTGCGTCCCAGCATCTCGACGGTCGCGTTGACGTGCTTCAGGAAGCCGGTGGAGCGGGCCGCCGGCGCGGTGTCGTGCACGACCGCGTCGAGGTAGGTCGAGGCCCGGTCA
Organism: Mycobacterium sp. ST-F2; assembly: GCF_001905655.1. Taxonomy (GTDB): domain Bacteria; phylum Actinomycetota; class Actinomycetes; order Mycobacteriales; family Mycobacteriaceae; genus Mycobacterium. The sequence goes on along the minus strand of NZ_JMHT01000022.1, from coordinate 104,895 downwards.
GCGGTGTCGGCGGTGCCCTTGTCGGTGAGCAGGGGAGTCGTCGGCAGCCACAGGGCTCCGCCCGAGCGGGCGGTGGAACCGCCGACGTCGGAAGCCTTTTCGACCACGAGGACGTTCAGCCCGGCCTCGTGACCACTCAGGGCGGCGGCCAGGCCGATGCCGGAACCGATCACCAACAGATCGACGGTGGTGTCAGTGATGTCGAGGCCGGCCGGAATCGTGGCCGCGGCAGATGTCGTCACGAGCGCTAAGCGTATTGCGGCAGAGCGATTTCGGGCTTCGGACGTCCCTGCCAGCGGGAGAACATGTGCATCGCGCACCCCGCAGCTGTTAGACCTGAAACATCAAACTGCAGCCCAGTTTTCAATGTGAGGATGGTCGCTGAAGATGACACTGGATGATGTCGATGTTCGCCAGATCGAGGCCGGCGATGCACCGACCCGGTTCGCCCGTGGTTGGCACTGCCTCGGCCTGACCAAGGACCTCGGTGACGGCAAGCCGCATTCGATCAAGGCTTTCGGCCAGAAGCTCGTCGTGTTCCGCGGTGAGGACGGTCAGCTCAACGTGCTGGACAGCTACTGCCGGCACATGGGCGGTGACCTGAGCCAGGGCACCGTCAAGGGCAATGAGATCGCCTGCCCGTTCCACGACTGGCGGTGGGGCGGCGACGGCAAGTGCAAGCTGGTGCCGTACGCCAAGCGCACGCCGCGGCTCGCGCGCACCGCGAAGTGGTCGACGCTCGAGCAGGACGGCATGCTGTTCATCTGGAATGATCCCGAGGGCAACCCGCCACCGGATGACGTCACGATTCCGCGCATCGAGGCCGCGGAGAGCGACGAATGGACCGATTGGCATTGGTACACAACGGTTGTCAACACAAACTGCCGCGAGATCATCGACAACGTCGTCGACATGGCGCATTTCTTCTACATCCACGGCTCGACGCCTGCGCACTTCAAGAACATCTTCGAAGGCCACGTCGCCACTCAGTTCATGAACAGTTCGGCACGTGCCGACATGTCGGGTCCGGACGGCGACTCGGCGATGCTCGGTTCGACATCGGTGGCGTCGTACCACGGGCCGTCCTTCATGATCGACGACCTCACCTATCACTACCCGGATGGCGATCACCACACGGTCCTGATCAACTGCCATTACCCCATCGACGCGAATTCGTTTGTGCTGCAATACGGTATCGTCGTCAAGAAGTCTGTCGGCCTACCCGAGGACGCGGCGATGGCCAACGCGATCGCCCTCGGTGACTGGGTGAAGCGCGGCTTCGAGCAGGATGTGCAGATCTGGAAGAACAAGGCCCGCATCGACAATCCGCTGCTGGTCGAGGAGGACGGTCCGGTCTACCAGTTGCGCCGGTGGTACGAGCAGTTCTATGTCGACGCCGCCGATGTGGTGCCGGAGATGACCGACCGCTTCGAATACGAGCTGGACACCACCGTGCCCCTTGAGGCGTGGACCAAGGAGATGGAAGCCAACATCGCAGCGCGGGCCGCGGAGTCGGTCTGATGACCGTGCGGCCCGATATCCGGCTGGCCGATATGCCGATGGTGCCGGTGGCCTGCCGTGCTTGTGGCGCAGAGGTTTTGGCGCGCAAGGGCAGCTGGCAGCAGACCAGCGTGCAATGGAGCGCGGACTCGGCCGCGAGGTGTGAGGAACGCCGGCGGGCGGAGCTGCTGCCGGGGCGGATCTTCCTGGCCTGTGGCCAGATGAAGGAGTCCATCGCGGCGGCGGTGGCGGCCGGTGTCGTGCACGTCGTCCAATCTGAATCGGGCTGACGAACCGGGCGTGGCACCATAGCCGCATGAGCTCAGACAAGCGGGTCGCAGTCGTCACCGGCGCCAGCCGGGGCGCCGGCAAGGGCATTGCCGCAGCGTTGGTGGCCGACGGATGGACTGTCTACCTGACCGGCCGCACCGTCACCGACCCCGGCGACGGCGGCATCGCCGTTCCGGTGGACCACCGCGACGACGATGCGGTGGCCGCGCTGTTCGGCCGGGTGGCCGACGAAGCCGGCCGGCTCGACCTGTTGGTCAACAACGCCGCGGTGGTGCACGACAACCTCGTGGACCCGAAGCCGTTCTGGGAGAAGCCAATCGGGCTGGGGGACGTGCTGGATGTCGGCCTGCGATCGGCCTATGCCGCGTCCTGGTACGCCGCCCCGTTGCTGGTGGCTGCCGAGCGTGGCCTGATCGTGTTCACGTCGTCGCCGGGCGCGGTGTGCTACATGCACGGTCCCGCCTATGGTGCGCAGAAGGCCGGTGTGGACAAGATGGCTGCCGACATGGCCGTCGACTTCCATGGCACCGGGGTATCGACGCTGTCGATCTGGATGGGCATCCTGCTCACCGACAAGTTCAAGCAGGCGTTCGACGCCGATACGCTGGCCAAGGCCGCGGGCAATTTCGAGACACCGGAATTCATCGGGCATGTGATCAACGCGCTGTACCTGGACCCGGACCTGGAGGGCATCAGCGGGCAGACCGTGATCGCCGCAGAGGAGGCACAGCGCTACGGCATCACTGATGTGGACGGCCGCACGCCGCCGTCGCACCGGGCGATGCTTGGTGATCCGCGGGTGCCCAGCGACGTGGTCGTGCGCTGAGCACCCGCGGAAGTTCTGGCCCCGCAGGGGTCTAGCAGTGCGCGCCGCCGTCGATCCGGATCTCGGTGCCGGTGAGGAAACGGCCGTCATCGGAGGCCACCATGGCCACCACCGAGGCGACGGCGCCAGGGTCGCCCAGGTTCGACTTGTTGCCGGTGTTGAGCATGGGCACCTGCTTGGTCCACAGGCTGTAATCGGTGCCCTCGGGCATCTTGGAGAACGTACCGTTGGCCAGCGGGGTGGAGACGCCACCGGGCTGGATGTTCACGGCGCGCAGCCCCTGCTTGGCGTATTCGAGGGCCAGCGAGTGGGTGAAGCTCAGGATGCCGCCCTTGCTGGCGGAGTAGGCCGACATGTACGGGTGGGCGTAGCTGGCCGAGGTCGAGGTGAAGTTGACGACGACACCGCGCCCCGAGGCCAGCAGCGCCGGCAGGGCCTGGCGGGTCATCAGGAAGGTGCCGGTCAGGTTGACGGAGATGATGCGGTTCCAGTCGGCCAGCGAGACTTCGTGCGTGTGCCCGCACGTCTCCATCGCGGCCACGTTGACCAGCACGTCGAGGCCGCCCATGTCGGCGATCGCGGCGTCGACGCCCTTGACGACGTCCTCTTCCGACGAGATGTCGAGCACCGTGGTGGTGAGTCGGCTTGCGGTGCCGGCCTTTTCGGCGGCTTCCCGGGTCTGGGCGAGCCCCTCGGCGGAGATGTCGCACGCGACGACGGTGCCGCCCTCGTCGAGCAGGCGGGCCACGGTGGCCTGGCCGATGCCCGAGCCGCCGCCGGTCACGATGACGCGGCGGTCGCTGAATCTATCCATGCTGCAAGTCCTTTCGTTGCCGAAGGATTCTTGCGGCGCAGGGGGCCCGGTGGACGGTGGTGGTCCGGTCACCGGGACGTTCGTCAGGTGTCGATCGGCCCCGGGCGTTCGTCGTTCTCCGAGGTCAGGGCGGCCTCAGCCGCGCGCCGGCACCGCCAGGGCCCAGCCGAGCACACCGGTGGCCGCGGTATTGACCAGGGCGCGAATCATGTTCCAGCGCACCCACGACGACTCGAACTGCTGCCGGAGGGCGCCGAGGTCGCCGAGGTTGGTCGAGGCGGTGGCCGTCGCGAGCTTGTCGTTGAGCGGCACATTGATCGCCGACGTGATGACCAGGCTGGCGATGTTGAGCGCCAGGGCGATTCCGATCCAGACCAGCACCGGACGGGCCTCGGGTTTCAGATAGCAGGCCCCGGCCAGGACGGTGAAGCCGATGGAGCCCAGGAACGTCACCATGAACGAGGGGTTGACGATGACCACGTTGATCTTGTTCATGACGTCGATGTACGTGCGGTCGTCGAACGCGCCGAGCGCGGGCATCACGGAGATCGCGTAGGCGTAATAGAGGCCGGCCAGGAGTCCGGAGGTCAGCAGCGCGACGATGAGCGCCGTCGTGCCGAGGGGCTGGGGCAGCTTGCTGAGAGTCATGAGCTGACCGTATTGACCGAGGGTTGGACGATCCATCGCCAAAAGGCTCGCTTCCATACGCGAGCGTCTACATCGGTCATCGTCTAGCGTGGAAACGTGGACGCCCTGGCGGGGTTACTGGAAGGGCCGCGCGCCCGTGGCGCGTTTCTGATGCGGTCGTTGCTCGACCCGCCGTGGTCGCTGCGGGTCGAGGACAGAGCCCCGCTCACCATCGTGGTGGTCGCCCGCGGCTCGGCTGTTGTGCTCCCGGATTGCGCCGCCGGGCAGAGCTTGGCGGCGGGCGACGTCGCGATTTTCCGTGGGCCTGACGGATACACCGTCGCGGACGACGCCGGTACCGCACCCGAGGTCGTCGTACATCCGGGACAGGTCACGAGGACCATGGACGGTGAACCGCTGTGCGAGGCACTGAGTCTCGGCGTCCGGAGCTGGGGCACCCGCCCCGATGCCGACACGCTGTTGATCACCGGCGCCTACGAAGAGGTGGGCGCGGTGTGCGGGCGGCTGCTGACCGCGCTGCCACCGGTGGTGGTGGTTCGCCGGGGCGAGGTCAACGGCATGCTGGTCGACCTCCTGCTCGACGAGATGTCGCGCGACGAGCCGGCGCAGGGGGCGGTGCTGGACCGGATGCTGGACCTGTTGACCATTGCGGCGCTGCGCAGCTGGTTCTCTCGCGAGGACGCGCCGGCCTGGTATCGCGCGTATCGAGATCCCGAGGTGGGCACGGCGCTTCGGCTCATGGAGAACAACCCGGCGCACCCGTGGACCGTGGGGTCGCTGGCTGCCGAGGTCGGGTTGTCCCGTGCCGCGCTGGCCCGGCGATTCACCAAACTCGTGGGGGAACCGCCGATGGCATTGCTGACCGAGGTTCGTCTGGCGCTCGCGGTTGACCTGCTGCGCGGGTCCGATGCCACCATCGAAGCTGTCGCCGGCCGCGTGGGATACGGCACGGCTTTCGCGTTGAGTACCGCGATCAAGCGCCGTTACGGCATGAGCCCCAAGGCAATCCGCGCGCAGGGATGAGCGCCGGTTGACTAGCGGGTCTTGGCGAAGCGGCGATGCCGCCATACGTACCGCGGGATGCCGCGCAGCGGGACGCCCTTGGGCCAGCCGTCGGGCCGGAAGTACGCGTCGGTGCCGCCGTCGACGAAAACGATGCTGCCGCACAGGAAGTCGGCGGAGTCGGACAGCATGAACGTGATCCAGTTGGCGAGGTGCACGGGATCGCCGAAGTTGCCGGTCGGGATCGGGAAGGCTCGCACGGCCTTGCCTTCACGCGGTGAATCGAGCTGCGCCTGCAGCAGCGGGGTCATGATGGCCCCCGGCGCCAGGACATTGAGGCGGATGCCGCGGCCGGCCCAGTCGGCCGTCACCGCGGTCTGCCGGACCCAGCGGGCCACGGCGATCTTGGACGCGGCGTACATGAGAGCCGACGCGCCGCCGCCGAAGAACCGCACCGCCCGGGCCGCGCGGTCGGCGTCACCGGCCAGCAGCGCCTTGATGGCGCGGCGGGGCACCGCGGGCACCGTGGTGCTGGAGTTGCTGCCCAGCGCAACGACTTTCGCATTACCGGCGGCGGCAAGTGCCGGGCGCCAGGCGGTCAGCAACTCGACCGTGCCGAGGTAGTTGATCTGGGCGATCAGCCGCGCGCGGTCAGCACCGGCGCCGGGGCCGATGCCGGCGGCCAGCACGGCGCCGTCGAGCTTGCCCTCGGCCAGCTCCAGCACCCGGGTGGCGGCGGTCCGTCGGCCGTCCGCGGTGGACAGGTCCGCGATGACATCGGCGTCCTTGAGGTCCACCCCGATCACCGTATGACCCTGACCGCGCAACTGCCCCGCTGCTTGGTATCCCATGCCGGATGCCGAACCGGTCACAGCGTAGGTGCCGATGATGATCTCCTCGGGTGGTGGGGAAACGTGATTGGTGGGAAATCGCCGTTTAGTCGGCGAGCAACTTGGACACTGCGTCGGAAATGTCGCGACGTGCGCGGTGCGCGATGTCGAGTACCGGCATGGTCAGGAACCCGTGAATGGCACCGTAATACAGCTCGGTGACAGGAACGTCCGCCTCGCGCAACGCTTCTGCGTAGGCCAGGGCCTCGTCCCGCATCGGGTCGTAGCCGGTGACCACGAGAACTGCCGGAGCGACGCCGGCTACGGAGGCCGACAGCGGTGCCGCGTAGGGGTTTTCGCGGTCGGCGGTGTTGGGCACGTACTGATCCCAGTACCACTGCATGGCTGCGGTGGTGTTGTAGTAGCCGGTGCGGAACTCGTGGTACGAGCCGTAGGTGAAGTCGGCGGTCAGCACCGGGTAGAGCAGCACCTGGGCGGCCAGCGGCGCACCGCCGCGGTCGCGGGTCATCAATGCGGTGACGGCGGAGAGGTTGCCTCCGGCGCTGTCGCCGCCGACGATGAGCTTGGTCGCGTCGCCGCCGAGTTCGGCGGCGTGGGCTGCGGCCCATTGGGTCACGGCGTAGACGTCTTCGGCGGCAGCCGGCCACTGATGCTCGGGCGCGAGCCGGTAGTTGACCGAAACCACCACGGCAGGAATGGAATTCGCGAAACTGCGGCAGAGTCCGTCGTGCGAGTCCAGATCGCAGAAGACGAAGCCGCCGCCGTGCGCGAAGACGAAGATCGGCAGGGGGCCGCCTGACCCCTCGACGGCGGGCCGGTAGATCCGGACTCCGATGCCGTCGACCTCCGTATCGGTGACCGAGGCGACCGCTTCGGGTTCGGCGGGGGCGACGTACCGCGCCCGGATGGCGGCGCGCGCTTGCGCGCCAGTCATGTTCGGCAGGTCGGGGAAGCCGTCGTTGAGTGCCTCGAGGAGGCCGGCGATCTGCGGGTCCAGGCTCATGCGCGATCCGCTAGCGCTACTCGCTGGCGGCTCATGCGTACTGCAGCGCCGGGCCCATGCGCAGCGGGCGCATCGGCTGCAGCGTCGGAGCCACGCGCGAATCCTCGGCATTGCGCCAGATGCCCATGGCGGTCATGCGCACCGGCGCGGTCAGCTGTTCGAAGGCCATGCGGTTCATTGGACCACACACCGACACGGCGGCGACGGCCTCACCCTGGCGGCCGATCGGCGCTGCGACGCAACCGAATCCGGGCACCGACTCTTCGCGCTCGAAGGCGACGCCGTGGGAGCGGACCTTGGCCAGTTCGGTGGCGAGCTGCGCGCGGTTGGCGATCGAGTACTTGGTCTTGCGGCTCATGAGGTCGACCTCGGCGTCCTGGTTGTAGGCCAGGATGGCCTTGCCGACGGCGGTACAGTGCGCCGGCTGGCGGCCCCCCACGCGCGACGGCAGCACGGTCATCATGCCGTTGCCGACCTTCTCGAGGTAGACGACGTCACCGCCGTCGAGCACGGCCAGGTGGACGACCAGGCCGGTGGCGCGGTGCAGTTCGTGCAGCAGCGGGCCGGCGGCGCGGTGCAGGCGGTCCTGGTGCACGGCCAGCGAGCCGAGCTCCACCAGACGCATCCCCAGTTCGTAGTCGCGGCCGTTGCGGCGCAGCCAGCGCAGCTGCACCAGGCGCTCCAGCATGCGATGGGCGGAGGAACGGGGCAGACCTGTGCGGCGCACGATCTGGGCCAGGGTCAGGCGGCCGGGGCCGTCGAACGCGTCGAGAACCAGCGATACCCGGTCGATGACCGCGCTGGGGGTGGTGGATTCGACTGCTGCTGTCATGTCGGCCTCCAAGCTCCGTTGCTCCGTGTGTCATATTCCTATTAGGAATATTACTGTTTGTATCACACGGTGGTGCGACTTGTCACACATTTCGTCGGAACGCCGGAGAATATATGCACAACGAGGTGTCCCCGAGCCGGTTGGCAGGGGACACCTCGTGTGTCGAAATTGCAGCTTATGACCCAAAAATGGGACACGGTCCGCGGGCTGTCCGGGTGGCGACACGCGCAGCGGCGACACGCCGGGACGGGGGATCAGTTCTGCGCCGCGGACCTCCCGGCACGACGGCCGTAGAAGCTCCCGTCGCCGAGGGACACGCCGCTGGCATAACCCCAGGCAGACAGGCCTGCCGCACTGCGCCCGGCAGCGAACAGACCGGGAATCGGCGCGCCACTGACGTGCAGAACCCGGCCGTCGAGCGTCGTCAACAGGCCGCCGAGGGTGAACCCGCCGGTGCTGTTACGGAGGTCGATCGCACCGACCGGTGACCCGATCGGACGCAGCCACTGCGGCTTCTTGTGCAGCAGCGGGTCCTCGCCGTTCGCGGCGTGCTCGTTGTAATAGGCGACGGTGTTCTGCAGGACGCCCTCCGGCAATCCGATCTCGGCTTCGAGCTCGGCCACCGTCTCGCACACCCAGGTGGCCGGTCGGCGCAGGAACGGCGTCGCCGAGGTGGCGGCCATGGCCTCCTCCATGGCATCGCCGTCGATGATCAGGTAGGCGGTGTTGTCCTGGTAGTACAGCGTCTGCTGGCCGATGCGGCCCGCATAGGTGTCCTCGGCGATGTAGCGCTGGCCGAAGCCGTTCACCAGGATGCCGCGGACCAACTGCTGCGGGTCGCAGAAGAACGCCACCTCGGTGGCATCCATGTGCGCCAGGTCGGCGCCGAGCACCTGAGCCATCCGGATCGCCCGGCCGTCGTGCTGCTCGATACTCGCCGCCGGGCGGCCCGCGATGCGGGGTGCGTACTGCGCCACCATCGCGTCGCTGTAGGCGAAGCTGCCCGAGGCCAGCACCACGCCGCGGCGCGCCTTGATCGCCACGGTGTCGCTGTACCGGCGGGCGATGATGCCGACCACCCGGCCGTCGGCCTCGGTGATCAGCGACTGCACCTCGGTGTCGTACACCGATCGGACGCCCTGCGCGGTGGCCGTTTCCACGAGCGGCTTCATCAACATGTAGCCGCCACTGCGCTCACCGGCGACCTTGTCGGTCATCTGCGGCACGTGACCACGCGGCGCGGGGGAGGCGATGGTGTTGTACGGGAAGGCATTTTCGCCGCCCGTGAACATCAGGCCCTCGTCGCTCGGTGGCTCCCAGCCCGGTTCACCCCAGAACACCGGCTTGAACGGCACGCCGCAGCTCACGAGCCAGTCATAGTGGGCGACGCTGCCGGCGCAGTAGTCGTCGATCCGCTCGTCGTCCGCACCCGGACCCATGGCCACCTTCAGGAAGGCGGCCATGTTCTCCACGGAATCCTCGAAGCCACAAGCCTTTTGGAGTGCGGTGCCGCCGCCGAGGTAGATGAATCCACCGGCCATGGCGGCAGCGCCGCCCCAGCCTCCGGTGCGTTCGACGACCAGGACGTCGGCGCCGGCCGCCGAGGCTTCCACCGCGGCGGCCGCACCGGCGATGCCGTAGCCGACGATCACGACGTCGGCTTCGTCGTCCCACGTGGTGATGGACGATGCCGGAACCGGGTTCAGCTCAGCACTCATGGCAGCATGGCCCGAGGAGGAACGCCCATCCACTCATGGCCCCAGTAGCTGTCGGCGGTGATTTCCTCTGCGGTGTAATACCGTTCGTCGACCTTCATGCCTTCGGTGCCGAACTCGATGTCCCAGTCGCCGGGCGAGCGCACGTAGAACGAGACCATCTTGTCGTTGGTGTGGCGGCCCAGCGTCGAGGACAGCTGGAAGCCGTCCCGGTTCACGCGGTCGAGCGCCTGCCCGACGGCGTCGAGGGTGTCGACCTCGACCATGAGGTGGATCAGCTTCGGGTCACGCAGTGTCGCGGCCGGGCAGATCGCCAGGCTGTGGTGGCGTTCGTTGATGCCCAGGAACTGCACGCGCAGGGGGCCGAACTCCGGTGGCGCGGGCACCCGGAAGGCGCCGCGGGGCAGGAAGCCCAGCACGTCGGTGTAGAAGGTGAACAGCCCCTTGGCGTCCTGGGCCGGCAGCACCACGTGGCCGAGGCCGAGGCCTTCGGTGACGAAGCGCGCGCCGAACGGCGTCACGACAGGGCTGTGGTCCAGCACCGCGCCGTGGAACACCTCGACGTCGTTGCCGGCCGGGTCGACGAAGGCGATGACCTCGTCGACGCGGCGGGCGTCGGCCTCTTCCAGCGACAGTTGCTTCCACGGCACACCCGCGGCGTCCAGGGTGGCCTGCACCCGGCGCAGCGCGGCACCGTCGCGGACCTCCCAGCCCACGGTGACGATGCGGTCGGCGTCGCCCGGCACCACGATGATGCGCGCGGTGCGCTCGTCCATCCGCAGGTACAGCGCGTCGGGATCAGGACCGCTGCCCTTCGCGAAACCCAGTACGTCGAAAGCGAATTGGCGCCAGCGTTCGATGTCGGCGGTCTGGACCTTCACATAGCCCAGGCTCTTCAGATCACTCACGTCAGATCATGCCTCGCAGCGGGCCCTGGGGATCGACGCCGAGGCTGCTCAGTGCCGATGCGTGGAAAGTGGTGCCAGGGACGTGGATGGCGTGGGCCTGGCCGACGTGTGCGTCGCGCCAGTAGCGCTGCAGCGGTTTGTCCATGCGGGTGGCATTGCCGCCGCAGCGGGCGAAGATTTCGTCGACGGCGGATACCGCGCGCCACACCGAGCGAATCTGGGTGCGCCGGCCGGCGGCGCGGTCTTCGAAGGACACCTCCTTGCCGGCGTCGACCATGTCGTAGATGCGGTCGGCGTTGGCCAGCAGTTCCTGGCGGGCGGCGTTGATGTCGGCGGCGGCCTCACCGATGGCGTACATGACGTAGGGGTCGTCCTTGATGGCGACACCACTGGAGTTGACGCGCTCGCGCTGGTAGTCGAGGGCCGCGGCCAGGGCGCCCTCGGCGATACCGATGACGGCGGACGAGATGCCCAGCGGGAACATGGTCGACCACGGCATCAGGTACAGCGTCGAGGTCATGCCGGCCTCGCGCTGGGCGCGGCCGTCCATCACCTTGGTGGCGTCCATGGTGCGGTAGGTGGGGACGAAGGCGTCCTTGACGATGACGTCCTTGGAACCGGTGCCACGCAGGCCCACGACATTCCAGGAGTCCTCGACGATTTCGTAGTCGCTGCGGGGCAGGATCATGTGCAGCATCTGCGGCGGCATGAGGGGCTTGCCCTCTTCATCACCGAGCATGGCGCCCAGGAAGATCCACTCACAGTGGTCGGTGCCCGAGCTGAACTGCCAGCGGCCGTTGAAGATGTAGCCACCGTCGACCGGCCGGGCGACGCCCTGTGGGGCGTACGGGGAAGCCACCCACGTGTCGGTGTCGGATGCCCAGATTTCGGCGGCGACCTTCGGGTCCGCGTACGCCAGTTGATACGGGTGGACGCCGACGACGCCGTTGATCCAGCCGGCGGCGGGATCCAGGGCGGCGGTCGCCATCACGGTCTCCGCGAACTCGCGCGGGTGCACTTCGAGGCCGTCGTATTCCTTGGGCTGCAGCAGCTTGATATTGCCGGCGGCCTTCATCAGCTTCACGGTCTCGTCGGGCAGCTGGCCCAACTTCTCTGCCTCCCAGGCTTGTTCACGCAGCTGGTCGGCGATGTCACCGATCTTGTCGATAACCCGCTGGGTCATGGTCGTTGTCCTAACTCCTGTGATGGGCTAACTAATGGTTTACCGCACCCGCGGTGCACCGCGAGGCTGTTCCCGGTCAGCGGACGAAAATCCTTCACCCGGCATCGATCCGGGTCTTGCCGCTCATGGCAGCGAGTCTCCGCCCTGCCGACGGGTTCTGGTCACGGGCCGGTCCGATGGCCGGGACAGGCGGTGATAGGTCGTCCGATGGCCGGGAGGCTCGCCGATGCGGTGTGACGTGTATCTGCTTGTGCCCCATCGTTTTCTGGGTCCCGCCGCGAATCGGGACTTTGGCCTCTGGTGGACGGACCGATGGGCTCTACATCCTCGGCCGCGCTCGGCGAATCATGGCGCGTACAAGTGGACGACGGGCCGGAACAGAGGCAGTGCGATGGACGGATGGGTACGCCGTTGTGAGCGGCTGGTAGGGCGGACAACAGCCGCCGCGTTGATGCTCGTCGGCGTCAGTGCAGCCGCGGTCACGGTCGTCGCGCAGAGTCCAGGCACGCCGGTGTCGGGGTCGCTGGTCGCGGAGCCACCTGGCTGTTGGGGTCCCAATGGTGTGGACCCGGACTGCCTGGGTCCTGGACCGTACGGGCACGGCCAGTGGGGACCGGGTCCGGGAACCGCGGCACCTGGCGCCATGGTCGGTCCCGGAAACTCGGGTCCTGGCTCGGCGGAATCCGACCCCACGACGCCCTGAGTATTGCGACGGTCCCGGTGGGTTGATCGCGCCGATCACCCGCGGCCGGCCCTCTGGTCGGGACGGGTCCCGGTGCGTCGCCCGTTCACCGGGACGCCTCGTACTGGGACATGCGGCGGAGGGCTAACTTCGCCTTATGAGCAGCGCAGCACAGGTTGACGTCGTAGTTGTCGGCGCCGGGTTCGCCGGACTTTACGCATTGCACAAACTGCGGTCGGAAGGTCATTCGGTCGTGGTCTTCGAGGCCGCCTCGGATGTGGGTGGCACCTGGTTCTACAACCGCTACCCGGGCGCCCGTTGCGATGTGGAGAGCATCGACTACTGCTACTCGTTCGACAAGGACCTGCAGCAGGAGTGGACCTGGACCGAGAAGTACGCCACCCAGGCCGAAATCCTCACCTACATCAACCATGTCGCCGACCGCTTCGACCTGCGCCGCGACATCCGGCTGAGCACCCGGGTGGTGTCGGCAACCCTCGACGAGGAGACGCTGCGCTGGACGGTCACCACCGACAAGGGCGACACCGTGGTCGCGCGCTTCTGCGTCATGGCCACCGGCGCGCTGTCCGAACCGCTGCTGCCGAACATCCCGGGCGTCGAAACCTTCGCGGGCGAGACCTATCACACCGCGAACTGGCCGCACGCGGGCGTCGACTTCACCGGCAAGCGGGTCGGTCTCATCGGTACCGGCTCGTCGGGAATCCAGAGCACACCGATCGTCGCCGAGGAAGCCGCGGAACTCGTTGTCTTCCAACGCACCCCGAACTTCTCGGTGCCTGCCGGCAACGAGCCGCTCACGGCTGAGCGCGAAGCCGAGGTCAAGGCCAACTACGACCAGCGCCGCGAGCTGTCCTGGCGCAGCGGCGGCGGCTCGCCGCACATGGCGCACCCCAAGCTCACCATGGAGCTGTCCGACGAGGAGCGCCGCGCCGAGTTCGAAAAGCGTTGGCAGCTGGGCGGTGTGCTGTTCAGCAAGACGTTCACCGATCAGATGACCGACGAGGTCGCCAACGCCGAGGCGAAGAAGTTCTACGACGAGAAGGTTCGTGCGGTCATCGACGACCCGACGATCGCCGACTTGCTGATTCCGAACGACCATCCGATCGGCGCCAAGCGAATCTGCACCGATACCAACTACTTCCAGACGTTCAACCTGCCCCACGTGAAGCTGGTCAGCGTGAAGCAGACCCCGATCACGCAAATCGATGCCACCGGAATCACCACCACCGAGGACCGGTTCGAGCTGGATGCCATCATCTTCGCCACCGGGTTCGACGCTCTCACCGGTGCACTGGCGCGCATCGACATCACCGGTCGCGGTGGTCAGAAGCTCAAGGACAACTGGGCGCACGGTCCCCGGAGCTACCTGGGTCTGGGTGTCGATGGCTTCCCGAACATGTTCCTGGTGAACGGCCCGGGTGCACCGGCAGTGCTGGCCAACATGGTGCTGCATGCCGAAGCGCACGTGAACTGGGTCGCCGACGCGATCGCGTACGTCGACGCGCACGGCTATACCGCGATCGAGGCCACCACCGATTCGGTCGACGAATGGTGCGCCGAGCTGGTGCGCCGCGCCGACACGACGCTGTTCCCGAAAGCGAACTCGTGGTACATGGGCGCGAATGTGCCCGGCAAGCCACGGGTTTTCATGTTGTTCATCGGTGGCTTCGCCGCCTACAACGACATCTGCGCAGAGGTCGCCGCCGCCGGGTACAAGGGATTTGAACTGACCAAGGCCGACTGATGTCAGGGCTGTTGAACAAGGTCGCTCTCGTCACCGGTGCCGCTCGCGGCACCGGGCGAGCCCATTGCGAGCGGTTCGCCGACGAGGGCGCCGACATCATCGCCCTCGATGTGGAGAGTGCCGCAGCCGATTTGGCCGATCTTGCCGACGCGGTGAAGCAGCGCGGCCAGCGCTGCTACACCGGCGTCGCCGACGTGTCGAAGTTCGACGAGGTGAAGGCCGTCGTCGACGAAGGCGTCTGGGAGTTCGGCCGGCTGGACGTCGTCGTCGCCAACGCGGGTATCCATTCGGCGTCGGCGCCCTCATGGGAGGTGACCACCGAAGACTGGCAGCGCGTCATCGGCGTCAACCTCACCGGCGTATGGCACACGGTGAAGGCCGGCGTGCCGCATTTCGGGCCGTCCGGGGGATCCATCGTGATCATCAGTTCCACCAACGGACTTCGCGGCAGCGCCAACACCGCTGCGTATACCTCTACCAAGCATGCGGTGGTCGGCCTCGCGCGGACGTTGGCGAATGAGCTGGGGCCCAAGCGGATTCGGGTCAATACCGTGCATCCCGGGGCGGTCGGTACCGCCATGGTGCTGAACCCGGCAACTTTCAAGCGCATCCGGCCCGATCTGGAGAACCCGACCGCCGAGGACGTCGCCGAAGTCCTTGCCGCGCGCAATCTCCTGCCGGTGCCGTGGGTGGAGCCCGAGGACATCAGTAACGCGGTGGTCTTCCTGGCCTCCGACGAAGCCCGCTACATCACCGGCACCCAGCTGGTCGTCGACGCGGGATTGACGCAGAAGTCCTGACGCAGTGAGGGGTTGGCGATGAAGCGATTGAGCGGTGTGGACGCCATGATGGTCTACAGCGAGACACCGAACGTCCACATGCACACGCTGAAGATGCTCGTGGTCGACGCATCGGACTTCGACGCTGCGTTCGACTTCGACTTGTTCAGTCGCACGATCCGCGGCCGGATACATCTGTTGGAGCCGTTGCTCTACCAGTTGGTGGAAGTCCCGTTGGGGCTGCATCACCCGATGTGGCTCGACAATGCCGAGATCGACTGGGACTACCACCTGCGTCGTGCGACGGCGCCGGCTCCAGGAGGCCGTCGCGAGTTCGACCAGATCGTCGGACAGATCGCAAGCACGCCCCTGGACCGCGACCGCCCGCTGTGGGAGTTGCATTTCGTCGACGGCCTGGCCGACAACCGCTACGTCATCGTCATCAAGATTCATCACGCCCTCGCGGACGGCGTCGCCTCGGCGAACCTGATGGCACGCATCATGGACCGGCCCGGTTCGGCCGGAGACGGAAGCGACGAGGACGGCGAAAAGGCAAGCGCCCCTTACTGGTCGCCATCAACAGGCGAATTGCTGCGCGCCGCCGGCCGTGACCACCTCGCACAGATCCGGGCGTTGCCGCAGCTGGTGGCAGAGACCGCCCGCGGCGTCTCCCGGGTGCGGCGCGCGAAGCAGGACCGGGTCGAAAACCCTGACATGGCTCGCCCGTTCCAGGCCCCGTCGACGTTCATGAATCACGTCCTGCCGTCCGGCCGCACCTACGCCACCGCGACGTTGGCTCTCGCCGAGGTCAAGGAGACGAGCAAGCATCTGGGCGTCACGATCAACGACGTGGTGCTGGCGACCGCGGCCGGTGCGCTGCGGCAGCTGGCCCTCCGTTACGACGGACGCGCCGACGCGCCGCTCGTCGCCTCGGTCCCGACGAGTACCGGCACCTCGGCCGGCCGGCTGACCGGCAACGAAGTCAGTTCGTTGTACGTGTCGTTGCCGGTGCATGTTCCCGACCCGACGCAGCGGCTGCAGCTGGTACGGCTGGCCACCCAGATGTCCAAGGAGAGTCAGGCGCTGCTCGGGCCGACGCTCATCGCGACCTGGATGGGTTATCTGCCACCGTTTCTCGTGCCCGCAGTCTTCCGGCGGGTCGCGCAGCGCGAAGCGAAGAGCAACAGTCTCAACATCGTCGTCTCGAATGTGCCAGGGCCACGTGAGCGCGGCCGCTTCGCCGGGGCGACGGTCAGTGAGCTGTACTCCGTCGGACCGCTGATGGCGGGCAGTGGCCTGACCATCACCGTATGGAGCTACGTCGACCAGCTCAACATCTCGGTGATCTCCGACGATCGCACGGTGAAAGACACGCACGAGGTGACGAACGCGATGATCGATGCGTTCGCCGAAATCCGTCTGGCTGCCGGGCTTTCCGGCGCTCTGTCCGAGGTGCCGACGGCGATGGCGCAAGTCGCCCGCTGACCGTCGGCAGGCCTCACACGTACTTTTCGCGCAGTACCCGCTTGAGAACCTTGCCCGACGCATTGCGCGGTATCGCCTCGGCGAAGATCACCTTCTTGGGCAGCTTGTAGCGCGCGAGCCTGGTGCCGCAGAACTCGACGATCTGGTCCGCGCTGACCGTGCTCTCGTCGGCGACGACGATGGCGCACGCGACCTCGCCCCACTTCTCGTCGGACAAGCCGATCACCGCTACCTCGGTGACGCCAGGCATACCGATCACGACGCTCTCGATCTCGGCGGGGTAGATGTTCTCGCCGCCGGAGATGATCATGTCTTTCATGCGATCCCGGATGTAGAGGTAACCCTCGTCGTCGATCTCGCCGATGTCACCGGTGCGGAACCAGCCGTCGTCGAATGCATCGCGTGTCGCATCGGGGCGGTTCCAGTACTCCTTGAGCAGGAAGTCGGCCTTGATCACGACCTCGCCTTCGCCCTGTGCACTGATCGCGCCGTCGTCACTGCGGACGCGGACCTCGGCGAACATGCCGGCGCGCCCGGCGGACCCGATCTTGCGCAAGGCGTCCTCGCCGAGCAGCACGGTGCCGCAACCACACGACTCGGTGAGCGCATAGCCCTGCACCACCTGCATGTTCTTGGTGCCGTACAGCTCGATCAGGGCCTCGGGCATCGGTGCGCCGCCGGTCATGAAACAGCGGAAGTCAGGGGCGTCGAGTTCGGCGAACTCAGGTACCTGGCGCATGAAGTTCAACACGGCCGGCACGGCGCCGGCGGTGTTCACCCGCTCCTCGATGATCAGCGACCACATCTTCGAAGGATCGAGCTGTGGCATGGAGATCAGGGTGATACCGCGCATGGCACAGAAGATGACGGTGGTCAGCGCCGCCACATGGAACATCGGCAGTGGCAGCAGGACTCGGTCCCGGTAGCGCGAATCAGCGGTCATCGCATTGGAAATCGCGGCCGTGTGTACCGAATCATGGCTGTGCACAACGCCTTTGGGGTTACCGGTGGTGCCCGAGGTGTACATGATGAACAGGTTGTCCGAGCCGCCGCAGTCGATCTCCGGCTCGTCGGCAGCCGCGGATTCGAGGCGTTCGGTGAGCGAACCGGCGCCGCCCACCACCGGCACCCATTCGGTGATGGCGTACTCGTACTGGGTATCTGCCCTGATGGCTTCGACAGTTTCGGCGAACGCCTGACCGTAGACCAGGGCCTTGCTGCCGCTGTCGGAGAGGATGAAGGCCAGTTCGGGTGCGGTCAGGCGCGTGTTCAGCGGCACCGCGACCGCGCCGATCTTGGCCGCGCCGTAGAACAGGCAACAGAATTCGACCGAGTTGGGCATCAGCAACGCCACCCGGTCGCCTGGTCCGAACCCGAGGGAGGTCAGCACATCGGCGCACTGGTTGGCCATCGCATTGAACTGCGCGTAGCTCATGCGGACGTTGGTCGACGGCTCGACGTAGGCCTCGAGGTGCGGAGAAACGACTGCGCGTTGTTTGAGCATGCCGCCGATGTTCTTCATACGTCCTCCGTTCGGTGTTATCGCGCTGCCGGCACGATCCGGTCGCGGCGACGGGAACTGCCGCAGCCGACACTGTTTATCGTTGTATGACAACGTGATTGAGTCGCTTGCTGCCCTGAAGACGGCGACTTACCCGCGGTGGTCTGGCACGTCGGCGCGGCCCATATGTGTTGGGACAGCATCCCGAGAACCTACTCACGGATACGGGTGTGTGGAGGGCGCCGGCCCAGTCACTGGGAAATCTCGCTGCTCGGGCCGGCTGTGGCGGACGAAAATGCCGAACGCCACCGGTATGGGCCGGTGGCGTTCGGCATTTCGGGGCTCGGTGGCTCCCGGTGCTAGCTGCGTCCTCGCTGGGGTGACTTGCGGGCCGGTGCCGCCTTGCCCTCGACGAGGCCGGCCGCGATCTCGAGCTCGACGAGCGCCGGCTCGATGGCATCGGCCATGGCGTCGATGTCGTTCGCCATCTCGGGAGTGGTCACGAAGCCGAAGTCGATCCGGTCGCGGTAGCTGAAGCAGGTGATGTTGAGGCCGACGTCCATCACCAACGGGCCCATCGGCATCATCTGCTCGAGGATCGCGCCGTCCATGTACAGCGGCACGGGCGGCCCGGGCACGTTCGAGACGACGAGGTTCATCGGTTTCAGGGTGCCGCCGAGCTTGCTCGCGGTGTAGGCCCGGGCGGCCAGGGCCACGAGGCCGGGCGGCGTGGTGTCGGTCAGTCCCATGATCTGGTGCGCCGTCAGGGCTTTGGCCATTTCCTTGGCGCTCTGCGAGCTGGCGTAGATGGCCTTGATCCGTTCGGCGGGGTCGACGATGTCGGAGGCCAGCGACACCGACATGGCGCTGACCTGGTTGCCCACCTGGTCGCTGGAACTCTCGGTCCGTGTCGACACCGGGACCTGCGCGATGAGCGACTTGTCCGGCAGCTCGCCGCGGTCCTCCAGATACTTCCGCATGGCGCTTGAGACCAACGCCAGCACGACGTCGTTGACCTTCACGCCGAATGCTTCCTTGACCGCTTTCACGCGGTCCAGGGAGACGCCCGAATTGCTGACCCGGCGGTGCGGCGAGATGGGGCCGTTGAACCGGGTGTGCGGGGCGTCGAAGTACCCGGGCGGCTTGTTGGCGACGCTCAGCGCAGCAATCTGCTGACGCACGGTCTGCTCCAAGAACCGCACGACACGGTACGGCGTCTTGATGCCGATGTTGATCAGCCCGCCCAGGGCCTGTGACTCGAAGCCCGGCGCCTTGATGCCCACCAAGGACCCGCTCGGCTCGGCGGCGGGGGGCCGCGGCGTGGGCGTGAAGTCCAGCAGAATCTCGCCGAGTCCGGCTCCGGAGACGCCGTCGATGATGGCGTGATGCATCTTCATCAGCACCGCGACCTTGCCGCCCTCGACGCCTTCGATGTACCAGAACTCCCACAGCGGCCGGGACCGGTCCAGCTTGTAGGACATCAGCCGTCCCACCAACTGATCCAGCTCGCGACGGCCGCCGGGCGCCGGGACTGCGATGTGGCGAACGTGGAAGTCGAGATCGAGTTCCTCGTCCTCGACGAACCACGGCCGGTCGAGGCCGAGCGGGGCACCGGTGACCCGCCAGCGCAATTGCGGCATCTCGGGCAGTCGCGACGCCAGAAGCGCTTTCACCGACTCGAAGCTGAAATCCGGGGCGTCGGTCGGATCGTAGATGGACGACGCGGCGACGTGCATGTGCCAACTGTTCGTCTCGGCGAACCAGAAGGTTGCGTCAGCGCCTGACAAGCGATTCATGGTGCTGATCCTAGGGTGCGTGCCGAGGAGCTCGCGTGAAATCGGCCGTTTGGTACGGACTTCCGGGTGTGAGAGTCGTCTCCGGCCGTTGTGGGTGGGCAATCACCTTGGCGCGCAAGGCCGCCCGGCGTATCGACCCCCGGTCGATGTTCCCGCCCGGTCAGTTGGTAAGCCCGACAATATATTCCGCGGAATCGCAGTCGGCTCGCTAGTGATGGGGTACGCCACCGCACGATGAACGCAAGCGGCCGCGTCCACACACCGTCGGTGTGCGGGCACGGCCGCTCGGAGTCAGAAGGTCAGCGCTGCAGGAAGCCCAGCACCGTGCTTTCGAACGCTTCCTTGGCCTCGATCATCGCCCAGTGGCCACAGTTCGGGAATACGTGCAGCTCGGCGTTGGAGATGGTGCGCATCGGGATCAGCGCCATGTCCAACGGGCTGACGCGGTCGTCGCGGCCCCAGGTGAGCAGCGTCGGCGCCTTCACCTTGTGCATCTGCGCCCACGGCTGTGGCGGCGCGTCGGCCGACCGCATGAACTTCATCATCATCTTGAACGCGGCCTTGCCGTACATCCGGCGGGCCGACTCGAGCGTCTCGGGGTCGGAGGCCAGCTTCATCCGCTCTTCGATCAGCTCCTCGGTGACGATCTTCTCGTCGTAGACCATCGAGTTGAGCCAATCGATCAGGCGCTGGCGGGTGGGGTCCTCGGTGAACTCCTGCAGCAGCCGGATGCCCTCCGACGGGCCGGGGCTGAAGATGTTGGTGCCGATGCCGCCGATGGTGACCAGCTTGCCGATGCGGTCGGGGTTGTTGATGGCGAAGTTGATGCCGACGCCGCCGCCCATCGAGTTGCCGACGATGTCGACCTTGTCGATGCCGAGCGCATCGAGGAAGGGCACCACGGCGGACTGGGCGTCGATCATCGGGTGACCGCCGAAGTCGTCGCTGACGCCGAAGCCGGGGAACTCCAGGATCAGGCAGCGGAAGTGTGCCGAGAAGGTCGGCAGGATGCCGCGGAAGTTCCGCCAGCCCGTGACACCCGGGCCCGAACCGTGGAGGAAGAGAACGACAGGGGCCCCGTCATCTCCTGTGCCCTCGTCGTAGTAACGCAGCGTGCCGCGCTCGGTCTGGACTTCCTTCAGCTCAGTCATACGTTCCAAATTACGGTGTGAATGTCACGCGGCCGCGACCACCTCCCGTCCGGCGGGATTCGACGGGCCCGGGCCTGCCCGATTGTGCTGCGTAGGGCCTTTATGGTGTCCAGATGACGGTTGGTGATTCGTGCTCCTCGCGTGCGCGGCCGGAGTCCGTGCGTCCGCTGGCGGGCGTGCGCATCGTCGAGATCTCCAGTTTCGTCGCAGTGCCCCTGGCGGGAATGACGCTGACACAGCTCGGCGCCGAGGTCATCAGGGTCGATCCGGTCGGCGGTGCCGCCGACTACCACCGCTGGCCGATCACCGATGACGGCGAGAGCATCTACTGGGCGGGCTTGAACAAGGGCAAGCGATCCGTTGCGGTGGACCTACGTTCGGCGCAGGGGCAGGAGCTGGTCACCCGGCTGATCGTCGACGCCGGCGTCTTCATCACCAACGTGGCGGGTCGGCAGTGGCATTCGTACGAGACCTTGTCTGCGCTGCGGCCCGACCTGATCCACGCCGAGGTGTCCGGCCGCGCCGATGGCGGCACAGCTGTGGATTACACCGTCAACGCCGGACTGGGTTTTCCATTGGTCACCGGCCCGGCCGAGCTGCACACCCCGGTGAACCATGTGCTGGCGGCCTGGGATGTGTCGTGCGGTCTGTATCTGGCGCTGGCGGTGACGGCGGCGCTGCGGCACCGCGACAGCAGCGGCCAGGGGCAGCGGGTCGGCATTCCGTTGGAGAACGTGGCCCTGGCGACCGCCGGCAATCTCGGTTTTCTCACCGAGGTGATGGTCAACGGGGTGGGGCGTGAACGCATCGGCAACTCGATCTTCGGGCAGTACGGGCAGCAGTTCGCCAGCGCCGACGGTGCCGCGTTCATGATCGTCGCGTTGACGGGTCGGCATTTCCGGGACCTCGTCGAGGTCACGGGTACGGCGAAAGCGGTTGCCGCGCTGTCGGAATCGCTCGGCGCGGACTTCACCGACGAAGGAGAGCGGTACCTGCACCGCGACGCGCTCACGGGCCTGTTCACCGTGTGGTTCTGCGCGCACACCGCCGAAGAGATCGCCGCGGCGCTCGGCGGGACGTCAATCCTGTGGGAGCGCTACCGGGACTTCCGTGAGGTGGCTGCGAGCCCGAAGGTGACCGACAACCCGCTGTTCACCGAACTCGACCAGCCGCGCATCGGCCGGTATCTGGCACCGGGACTGCCGCTGCGGATCGACGGCGTGTACCCGGCCCCTCGCCCGGCGCCGGCGCTCGGCGACGACACCGCTGCGGTGCTGACCGAACGCCTCGGATTGACCGCCGCCGACGTCGCCCGTCTCACGGAAGCGGGGACCGTGGCGTGACGGTGTTGCCTGATTTGTTGTGGGTGTCGCCCGGAGATGGCGACGACGCCTGGGTGGGCAGGGCCGGCGGACCCGACGGCAAACGGGCCTTCGGCGGTCTGTTCATGGCACAAAGCCTGTCCGCGGCTTCGCAAACGGTGAATCCGGACATGCGCCCGACAGCGATGCACCTGCAGTACCTGCGCGGCGGTGAAGCCGGCGCGGCCACCGACTACACGGTGGCCCGGGTGTACAACGGGCGCACCGCAGCGTCGCGACGGGTCGAGGCCTTCCAGGACGGGCGGCTGCTGACCGTGGCGACGGTGTCCTACTCCGTCGATCTGCCGGGTCCCGAGCACGATGAATCATGCACACTCCCAGACGATCCCGATCAGCTGCCGCTGACCGGCCCGCCCGGGCCGGCGCCCGCGGTGCCGCTTGACGAACTCGACATCCGGATCGTCGACGACCGGTCGTCGGGCGATTTCGTCCGACGCATGTGGTGGCGGGCCACCGTGCCCATGCCCCCGGACCAGTTGTCGCACATGATGATTGCCTGCTACGTCACCGACCTGTACGGAATCGACCCGGCACTGCAGGTGCACGGTCACTCCATGCAGGCCCGCACCCACCGCAGCGGCACCACCGATTTCTCCATCTGGTTCCACCATGCGATCCGGGCCGATCAGTGGAACCTGCTGGAATCGCGTTCGCCCGCCGCGGGCCGGGGACGTGGTGTGATCACCGGAAGTCTGGTCGGCGCCGACGGCACCCGCATCGCGACGCTGGTGCAGGAAGGCCTGATCGCGGACCGGTAGTACCGTCATCCGCAGGCTGCTGGCGGAATCGGCGAAGGAGAACGATGAACGGCGCACAGGCACTGATCCGGACACTGGTCGACGCCGGCGTCGACGTCTGCTTCGGCAACCCCGGCACCAGCGAGATGCACTTCGTCGCCGCGCTCGACTCGGTGCCCGAGATGCGCGGCGTGCTCTGCCTTTTCGAGGGCGTGGTCACCGGCGCCGCCGACGGCTATGCCCGGATGGCCGAGAAGCCGGCGGCGACGCTGCTGCATCTGGGCCCGGGTCTGGGCAACGGCATCGCCAACCTGCACAACGCCCGTCGGGCCTATTCGCCGGTCGTGAACGTCGTCGGCGACCATGCGCTCGGCCACAAGAAGTACGACGCACCACTGGAATCCGACATCGACGCGATGGCCGGCACGGTGTCCGGATGGGTGCGCCGGTGTGAGAAGTTGGCCGACATCGCCACCGATGCGGTGGCCGCGATCGAGGCCGCACAGCAGGGCCAGGTGGCCACGTTGATCCTCCCGGCCGACGTCTCGTGGACCGAAGGCGCCGAGCCGGCAGCGGGGGAGCCGGCCACGAGTGCGGTGCCGTTCGACTATGGGGCCGGCGTCGATCCTGCCGAACACGACTTGATCGAGGCGGACGCGGGCGTCTTCGGCGCGGGCACCGTCATGCTGCTGGGCAGTTCGGCGTGCCGGGAACGCGGGCTTCGTGCAGCCAGTCGCATTGCCGAGGCGACGGGGACCAAGGTGCTGATCGAGACCTTCCCGGCCAGGCTGGAACGGGGCGCCGGACGGCCCAATTTCGAACGGTTGGCGTATCTCGCCGAAGCCGCTCAATTCCAGCTCACGGGTGCCGAGAACCTGGTGCTGGCCGGTGCCCGGTCGCCGGTGTCGTTCTTCGCCTACCCCGGCAAGGCCAGTGACCTGGTGCCCGCCGGTTGCCGGGTGCACACCGTGAGCGGCGACGTGGTGGCTGGGCTGGAGGCCTTGGCCGATGCCGTGGCGCCGGGTAGCGAGCCGGTGCTGACGGAACTGAAAACCCCGGAACTGCCGGCGGATTCAGCATTGACGACCCAGAACTGGGTGGAGGTGGTGGCGGCCACGTTGCCCGACAACGCCATCGTGGTGGACGAGTCCAACACCAGCGGGTTCCTGCTGCCGCAGGCAACGATGAGTGCGCCGCGACACGATCTGTTGACGCTGACCGGCGGGGCCATCGGCTTCGGACTACCGAATGCGGTCGGTGCCGCGGTGGCCCGCCCTGACCGTCCCGTCCTGTGCCTGCAGTCCGATGGCAGTGCCATGTACACGATTTCGGCGTTGTGGACCATGGCGCACGAACAGCTCGACGTGGTGACGGTGATCCTGAACAACGCCGCCTACGCCATCCTGCGGATGGAGCTGCAGCGCGTCGGCGCCACTGAGGTCGGGATGGCCAGCGGGCCGAAAGCCGCTGCCATGCTTGACCTGTCGAGCCCGACGACGGATTTCGCGGCGTTGGCGGAAGCCATGGGCGTGCCGTCGGCCAAGGCGACGACCACCGCAGAGCTGGCTGAGCTGCTCCGCGTCGGCTACGCGACTCCGGGGCCGTACCTCATCGACGCGGCGGTGCCGGCGCTGTTGTAGGTGCGGGCAAAAAAATTCGGGGCCCCTCGACGAGGGGCCCCGAATCTTGCTGACAGTCAGCGGCTCTGGTGCACGGTCGTATCGACCTGCGGCGCCGACGCGTGCTGGTTGATGTCGTTCACCCAGCCGTGGTGCGAGTAATCCGCGGATGCCGGCGCGGCCAAACCGAGTACCGCAGCAGCCATACCATTGGCGATCAGGGCGGCCAGTCCGAGCTTCTTCATTGTCCCCAACTCCTTGTTTTTGAAGCTTTGATGCTGGGTTCAACCGAGGGGGGACCTGGGGAATTTCCGCAGCGGGGCCGATGGCAGCAATTGGTCGTCGTTCGGCAGTATCGCGTCAATGTCGGCAATCGTCGCGGCAGTGCCGAAACCAAATGTGGTGATTCAGCTAACTCCCTTCTGAGGGTGGTGGGGCGCCCGGAGCTGCCTCCTTGTTCCGCACAAAAAAGTTGGGGCACCCCGAGGGGCGCCCCAACTTTCGCTGTTGCTCAGCGGCTCTGGTGCACGGTGTTGTCGACCTGCGGCGCCTCAGCGCGCGGGTGAATGTCGTTGACCCAGTCGTGGTGCGAGTAGTCCGCCGATGCCGGCGCGGCCAGACCCAGCACCGCTGCTGCCAATCCATTTGCCACCAGTGCGGCGATTCCGAGCTTCTTCATTGTCCCCAACTCCTTGTAGCCGAAGCTTTGATGCCCGGTTCAACGGGGCAGGGGCCCGGGGTATTTCGACGCGTCGGCGGTTGGCAGCAATTGATCGTTCTTCGGCAGAAACGAGTCTTTTCAGGCATCCCTGTGGATGAATCGCGCACTGTGGATAACTCGTGGGTTTCGATGTGTTCGACGCCACCACAGCGCGAATTCTGTCGGCCATACGCGCCATCGTCGCGGTATGAACACACCACCACGCATGACCCGGGCCGAGATCGGCGCCCTCGGCGAACAGCTCGCGGTCGACCACCTCGTCTCACTCGGCATGACGGTCCTGGCCCGGAACTGGCGCTGCCGATGGGGTGAACTGGACGTCATCGCCACCGAAAGAGACCACAGTGCCGTGGTCTTCATCGAGGTGAAGACCCGCACCACCACCGAGTTCGGCGGTATCGAGGAGGCCGTGACGCCCGAGAAGGCCCGTCGACTGCGCCGGTTGGCGAGTGTCTGGCTCGCCGAGCAGGAGTCCCGCTGGCCCGATGTTCGGATCGACGTTGTCGGCGTGCGTCTCGGCGGTCGGCAGCCGGAACTGGTGCATCTGAAAGGTATCGGCTGATGGCGCTCGGACGGGCCTATTCAGTGGCCATCCGCGGCCTCGACGGTGTCATGGTCGAGATCGAGGCGGACATCACCTCGGGGCTGCCGGGAGTGCACCTTGTCGGCCTGCCTGACGCGGCACTGCAGGAATCGCGGGATCGGGTCCGGGCGGCGATCACCAACTGCGGCAATTCGTGGCCCATGTCGCGGCTCACCCTCGGTTTGTCGCCGGCCACGCTGCCCAAGGGCGGGTCGATGTACGACCTGGCGATTGCCGCGTCGGTGTTGTCGGCGCATCTGAAGATGCATTGGGATCGGCTCGAAAAGACCGTTCTGCTGGGCGAATTGGCGTTGGACGGCCGGGTGCGGCCGGTCAAGGGCGTACTGCCGGCCGTCATGGCCGCCAAACGCGAAGGGTGGCCGTCGGCGGTGGTTCCTCTCGAGAACCTCGCCGAGGCCAGCCTGGTCGACGGCATCGAGGTATGGGGCGTCCGGACGCTCGGTCAGCTGCAGGCGTGGCTCAACGGTAAGGCCGCGCTGAGCGAGCGAGTCGACACCACGGCGCCGCCCGCTGCCGACATCGTCGATCTTGCTGATGTCGTCGGCCAGACCCAAGCGCGGTGGGCGGTCGAGATCGCCGCTGCCGGCGCTCACCACCTCATGCTCACCGGGCCACCAGGGATCGGCAAGACGATGCTGGCTCAACGGCTTCCGGGGTTGCTGCCAGACCTGACCGACGACGAGGCGCTGGAGGTCACCGCCATCCATTCGGTGGTCGGGCTGCTCACCGGGGACACGCCGCTGATCACTCGTCCACCGTTCGTCGCGCCGCACCACACGTCCAGTGTCTCGGCGTTGGTCGGGGGCGGCTCAGGGATGGCGCGCCCCGGTGCGATCAGCCGGTCGCATCGTGGCGTGTTGTTCCTCGACGAGTGCGCCGAGATCGGGACCAGTGTGCTCGAAGCCCTGCGCACCCCGTTGGAGGAAGGTCAGATTCGGCTGGCCCGTCGTGACGGCGTGGCCTGCTATCCGGCGCGTTTTCAGCTCGTCCTTGCCGCCAACCCCTGCCCGTGCGCACCTCCGAACTCGCGGGACTGCGTGTGCCCGTCGGCCGACCGGCGCCGGTATCTGGGCAAGCTGTCCGGCCCGTTGATGGATCGGGTCGACCTGCGCGTCGATATGCATCCGGTGCTCGCCGGTGCGTTCGGCGATCACGCGGCCGAATCCACCAGTGCTGTCCGCGCACGAGTCGCCGCGGCCCGGGCTGCCGCAGCCGAGCGGTGGCAGGACGTCGGGGTCCGGACCAACGCCGAGGTGCCGGGGCCGGTGCTGCGCCGCAGATTCCGGCTGAGCCGGGACGCGATGAAACCGCTGCGTCAATCGCTGGATTCCGGGCGGTTGAGTATCCGCGGCGTCGACCGCACTTTGCGTGTCGCGTGGTCTCTGGCCGACCTGGCGGGCCGCGATTCACCCAATCTCGAAGACGTCAGTACGGCGTTGAGTTTCCGCGAAGGAGATGCACGATGACTACCGACGATGTCGAACGCCGTGCGTGGGCGTACCTGTCGCGCGTGGCAGAACCGCCGTGCCCGCGGTTGACGACGCTGGTGGCCGCTTGCGGCCCTGTCGAGGCGGCGGACATGATCCGTCGCGGACTGGAGGACAAGGACCTCACCGGGAAAGTCGCCGCCCGTCGTGAGGTCGACTGTGCGGCGCGGGATTTGGAGATTCTCGATCGCCGGGGTGGGCGGCTGATCACTCCCGACGACGATGAGTGGCCGTATCTGTCGTTCGTGGCGTTCGGGAACAAGGCGGTGCGGGATCTGCCATCGGGCTACCCGCCGATGGTCCTGTGGGCGCTCGGCCCGGCGCGGCTCGACGAGATCGCCGAACGTGCCGCGGCCATCGTCGGCACCCGCGCGTGCACGTCATACGGCGAGCACATCACCGCCGAGATCGCTGCCGGGCTCGTCGAGCGCGACGCTGCCGTGGTGTCAGGCGGCGCCTATGGCATCGATGGGGCCGCGCACCGCGCAACGCTGGCGTCAGACGGCGTCACCGTGGCGGTGCTCGCCGGAGGTGTCGACGTGCCGTACCCGTCGGGGCATTCGGCGCTGCTGCACCGAGTGGCGACCTCAGGGCTGCTGCTCAGTGAGTACCCGCCGGGGGAGCGGCCGACGCGGTACCGTTTCCTGACGCGAAATCGCTTGGTGGCGGCCTTGTCTGGCGCGACGGTAGTGGTGGAGGCGGGGCTGCGCAGTGGGGCGGCCAGTACAGCTGCGTGGGCGAACGCGATGGGCCGCAAGGTCTGTGCGGTGCCGGGGCCGGTGACGTCGGCCGCCTCGGCGGGATGCCACGTCCTCATCCGCAACGGCGCGGCCCTGGTCGACAGGGCGGAGCAGGTCGTCGAATTGATCGGCCACATAGGCGAACTCGCCGACGACCCCGAGCATCCGGAGACGCCGCTGGATGACCTGACCCCGGAACAGCTTCAGGTGTACGAGGCACTGCCGGCACGGGGGTTCCGCAGCCTGGAACAGATTTCGGTCGGTGCGGCCCTGCCTCCCGAACGGGTGCTCGGGCCGTTGGCGCTGCTGGAGATCAGCGGGCTGGTGGAGAAGCAGGACGGGCAGTGGCGGATCAGGAGGGCGGGGTGATGTGTGTCTGCTGTCCCCGCGACTAAGCGGCAATCAGCTTGAGCGGCAACCGTTCGTGGCGGCGGATGATGTTGTTGATCGCCCATTTGGGTGTGCCGGTGAGCTCTATCCGCTCCACGCGATCGAGCAGCGCCCGCAACATCGCCGTAGTTTCCAAGCGAGCCAGGGCCTGTCCGGCGCACGCGTGCGCACCCTGTCCGAAACCGACGTGGCGGCCGGCGTCGCGTCGGATGTCGAAGACGGCCGGGTTTTCCCATTCGCGTTCGTCGCGGTTGGCGGAGGCATAGATCACCAGGACTCGTGCGCCCGAGGGGATTGGCACTCCGGCGATTTCGGTCTGCTGCGCCGTGCACCGCGCAAAGGCGCGCAGCGGTGGCTCGTAGCGGACGATCTCATTGACGGCGTTCGCCATGAGGCCGGGTTCGTCCTTGAGCAGCTGCCACTGGTCGGGGTGGCTGGCGAAGAGATACAACGCGTTGGAGATGGCGCTCATGGTGGTATCGATCGACGGGGCGATGTAGTCGACGAGCAACGGCGGGCATTCGTCGTGCGCCAGTTGGCCTTCGTCCGCCGCGGCGAGTAGCTCGTCCGCCATGCTGCCCTCGATGACGTTGCGCTCGCGAACCACGCGTCGAGCGAAGCGCAGCATGAGCAGGGTGTTGGGCACCGCTTTGATCGCCTGCCAGTTGAGCGGTCCGAGTACATCGAACGTTGCTCCGGCCCAGGCAATCAGGTGATCGCGTTGATCGCGCGGCCAACCGATGAGGTCGGGCACGACCGCCAGCGGTAGCGCGGCTGCGAGGTCGTTGACACCGTCGATGTCGCCCCTGTCGAGCGCTGTTTCGACGACGCCGCGGGCCGTGTCGTCGACGGTGTCACTGATGGCGCGCAGAGCACGTGGCAGCATGCGGTGTGCGACGCGCTTGCGGCGTTGTTCGTGCTCGACACCGTCGCTGTTGAGCGTGGTGCCGTACGACATGCGGTTGGTGATCGGATTGAGCGCTACACCCTGGCCCGACAGAAAGGTCTTGTCATCGCGTAGTACCGATTTGCACTCGGTGTAGCGCGGCAACGCATATGCCCGCTGCTTCGCCAGCCATACCACCGGACCGAGGTCACGCATCCTCTGGTAGTGGGGGTAGGGGTCGGTGATGGCGTCGACAGCGTAGATATCGGGTTCGTAGATGGGTAGGCCGGCGGGCGTGCGTCGCATTGGCGTTCCTCTCGTGGGTCTTGGCGGTGGACGATTACGCGCGGTCCCGTAGGTCGGCGGAGGGCAGCCCGGCACTGTGCGCGTGAGCGGATGACGCGAACCCCGGTACGGCCGCACACAGTTTCCCCACGTCGCGGCCCGCGCACATGACGGTGCGATCAGGCCGGATGACAGCGGCGGTGGCGTGGCCGCGGCGTAACCACCGTTCCAACTCACCGCCGGGCTCGGCGACATGTACGACGATGCCGTGATCTTGGAGCACGGCGAGTTGGAACGCCAGGGGACGCGTCGTGGTGACGAGCGCAAAGCCGTTGCCCAACAACGTGTCCAGGCGCCGGCCGTCGGCCAGAACCGGGTTGGGGCACAAGGTGCCGGCGAGGTGGCGGGGTCTCCGGCTCTTGATGACCAACGCAGACTCGTGCAGCCGGGGGGTCGTGCCGTGGGTGAGCTTGTCACGCAGGCCGGGTAGCAACCGCAGCCGGGGTGCGACGGTGCGCCGCACCATGTTTCCCACGTGGCCACCGGCTGTCATTGCCCATCCCATGGCCAATGCCAGGCCGATCATGCTGCGCGCGTGGGGTTTCCGTTCCTGCTCGTAGGTCGCCAGCACCGCCTCGGGTAGCTCTCCGTTGATCACCCCGGCGAGCTTCCACGCCAGGTTCATCGCGTCGCGCAGCCCCGCTCCCATGCCCTGCCCGATGAAGGGCGGCGTGAGGTGGGCGGCGTCGCCGAGGAGGAACACGTTGCGTTCCCGCCAGCTGTCGGCGATCTGTGCACGAAAGGTGTACTCGGTGACGCGCACGAGCTCGAGGTCGTTGTCGGCGACGTCGCCGACCCATGGGGCGACCAGGGGCCGTAGGGTCGCCATCGTGCTGAAGTCGGCAGCAGTTTCCGAAGGCGGCAGCCGAAATTCCCAGCGGTAGCGGTCGGGCCCGATCCGCATGTAGGTCGCGGCCCGAACGGGATCGCACACCTGATGCACACCGTCCCACTGATCGAGTTCGGCCTCGGTGACCACGTCGGCCACCAGCCAGCGCTGCTCGAAACGCAGGTCCTCCATGGCGGCACCGATGGTGGCTCGCACGACGCTGTTGGCCCCGTCGCAGCCCAGCACGTAGCCGGCTTCGACGACGTGCTCTGTTCCGGTGGCACGGTCGGCATAGGTCACCCGCACGCGGCCCGGTTCGTGCTGGGTGATGCCGGTGACCTCGGAATTGCCGCGCAGCTCCACATTTAGGCGCTTGGCCATGTTGGCGCGCAGCAGCTCTTCCAGTACGGGTTGGTCGAACATGTTGGCCTGGGGGAAGCCATGCCTGCTGCGGGCGGGGTCGCGGTCGAACTGTGCCAGCGTGTGGTGGTTCTGGTCGAGCAGGCGCAAGCCGAGCGCCGGCCGGGAAATGGCGGCGAACTCTTCGGCCACACCGAGGCGGGCGAGGATGCGATGAATCTCGTCATCCAGATGCACCGCGCGCGGCTGGGGATAGACCGATTCCCAGCGGTCGAGAACCAGCGTCGGCACGCCGTGGTCGGCGAGCAACGTCGCGGCGGTGACACCGGTCGGCCCCGCTCCGACGACGACAACGGGCACGGATTGCGTTACAGGGTCAGGCATTTCGGTCCTCGACTCGGGATCAGCCGATGATCGGCTTGCGGTTGGCGACGAGAGTGTCGAGGCGCGCTTGCATGGCGGCCTCGATTCGGGACGCGAAGTCCTCGGCAGTTTCGCCGGGATTCGCGGTCATCGGGGGCAGGACCGCGGTCACCAGCTTGGTCGGCAATGCGACGTAGGGGAGCATGCCGGCGACGCCGACGTTGAGTCCCCAGGGAATGGTGACGCTGACGGGCAAGGTCTTCATCCGCAGGCGCCGGTGCAGGCCCAATCGTCGTGCAAGTCCTCGACCATCAGACATGACGAACAACGAGTCGCCTGCGCCGGCCGTGACCACAGGCACGACCGGTACCCCGTGGCTCATCGCGAGGCGGGCAAAACCGCAGCGCTCATCGAAATGCACCCGGTTGCGGTCGCGCCAGGACTTCCCGGCGTCGACGTCGCCGCCGGGAAACACCAGAACGTTGTGCCCGGCGGCGAAGGCGGCGTCTGCCGATTCCCGGCTTGCGGGTCGGCCGTCGAGAAACTCGGCGATGCGGCCGGCGCCGACTGTCCAAGCCACCTGGTGAACGAGCGCGGTGACCGGTCGTTTCAGCGCCGCTTTCTCGCGCACCGCGATCATTGCCAGCACATTGAGGTCCACCAGGCCGCCGAAGCCGTGATTGGCGACGAGCAGCGCAGGTTCGGGAATGTCGGCGTCGATCTGGATCTCGTGGCGGTGGTACCACCGCAGATAGTTCGGTACGGCCACGCGCACAACGGATTTGAGTGTCGACGACGTCGACGAGGCGTCGGTCATGATCGTTCCTTGATGTCCCACGCGAGCGCGTAGCGACCCAGGATCGCGGCAACGGCGTCGGTGTCGGTGTCGGCGCCGACGACGATGGTCACCACGATGGCACCGTCGTCGACGGCTGCTTCGACGTCGTCGACGCCGGGCACAGCGGCCAGCGCGTCACGGACCGCGCTGCGGGCAGCATCAGCCCGCAGCGGCAGCTTGTACGGCTTACCGACGGCGGTGACCGGGATGGCGTCGATCGCGATCACCGATTTCGGAGCGGCCGCGCTCTCGGCGACGTGCTGGGCGGCCCACTGCCGCAACGAATCCGGAGTCACGGCACTGTCGGGTCGCAACGTCACATACGCGACCGGCACTTCACCCGAGTGCACATCGGGCCGGCCCACCGCGGCGACACCCGTGACGTCGGGATGCGCCAGCAGCGCATCTTCGATCAGCGCCGGGTCGATGTTGTGCCCGCCGCGGATGATCAGGTCCTTTGCGCGTCCGCAGAGATGGACGAAGCCGTCGTCGTCGACCCACGCGAGGTCTCCGGTGTCGAGCCAGCCGTCGACCAGTTTGCCGTTGCCGTCGAGCACGAAACCATCAGAGTTGCGGCCGGTGACATAGCCCGGAAACACGGTGGGGCCACCGATCGCGAGGGTGCCGATCTGCCCGGACGGCAGTTCGTGCCAGACGCCATGGTCGTCGATGTCGACTGTCTTGACCTGCTGGTAGGGCAACCGCTGGCCTACCGAACCGGGCCGGGTATGGCCGGGGAAGCTGCGTGCGCTGGCGCAGGTCGCCTCGGTCAGTCCGTAGCCCTCCAGCAGAGGGACGCCGGTGTGCGACTGGAAGTCGTGGCGCACCGCATCCGGCAGTGCGGAGGCGCCGACAATCGCCATTTCCATGCTGGAGATATCGGCGTCGACCGGTATCTGGCTGAGCACCGAGTACACCGTGGGTACCGCGCTCATAGTGGAAATGCGGTAGCGTTCAACGATTTTCCAGAAGTTGCCGTAGAGCGACATATCCCGGTAGCCGAGCGGGCCGGCCCACAGCACCTGCTGTCCGCGCAGCACCGGCGCGAGCAGGGTCACCACGAGGGCGTTGACGTGGAACAGTGGCAACGCGGCGAACAACACCGATGCTTCATCGAGCACCGTGTTGGCGGCGATCATCCATGCATCGGCCACCTCGTTGGCGTGCGTGTGTGCGGCCAGTTTCGGTGCGCCGGTGGTTCCACCGGTGTGGAACAACGCGGCCAGATCGGTGGAATCCGGTGCGGTGCCGTGGAATCGGGTGCCGTCGTGTGCCGCGGACAGTCGCGTCAGGTAGTCGACCTTCGCCCCGGCCACGGTAGGGACGTCGATCGGCGTGGCGCCGGTCGGTCCGATCAGCAGGATGGTGTCGATCAAGCCGGCACCGACGAGACGCTCGGCCACCGCCCATGCCGAGGTGTCGAGCTGCGCGTCCGCCGTGATGAGGAGCCGGGCACCGGATCGCCGCACCAGTTCACCGACGTGCTCCGGAGAGAGCGCGCCGTTGATGGGCGCGGCGATGCCGGCCAGCTGAGCCGCCAGCGTCGCGGTGATCAGGTCGTCACAGTTCGGGGCGATGAGCGCAACCGCGTCATGGCGCTGAACACCCAACTCGTACAGTAGGTTTGCGCTCTGGTGGACGTCGTGCAGCAGTTGGCCGAAGGTGCGCTCAACGGACTTCTCCCAGCGTTCGCCGTCGGTCAGGACACTGACGGCGATCCGGTCCGGCCACATCTGCGCGGCGCGTGCCAGCAGCGCGTAGGTGGAGGCCGGCAAGCCCCGCTCGGACAGCGGGACGGCTTCGATGTCGGCCAGGTCGGTCGGGCTGGAGTACCTGGGCCACAACAGGTTCGCGCTCATGCGTACTTCACGACGTTGCGCTGGGCACCGAGGTCGATGGCGCCGTCATCGGTGGCGATGGTCGCCTCGACGACGTCACCGTCGTGCAGGTATTTCGGGTTGCGCGCCTGGCTCTTGAAGAAGCTCTTCCATTTCACGGCGGGCGGCAGCAGTGAGCCGATGAGTGCGACCACCTTGGGCGGCGCACTCAGCGCGGTGCCCACGGGCGTCCCGGTCAGGATCAGGTCGCCTGCGCTGAGGTCCTGGAAACGGCTCAGCGACTGCAGCGCCTGCAGCGGCGGGTAGATCATGTCGCCGGCGACCAGCATGTCCTGCCGCAGTTGACCATTCACGCGCAGCTGCAGCCGCAGGTCGCCGAAACGCTTGAGCTCGGCGGCGGTCAGCAGCACCAGGGCCGGGCCGACGGGCGTGAAGGTGGGGTAGGACTTCGCTTCGTAGAACTGCGTCTGGGGCAGCTGGATGTCGCGGGCGGAGACGTCATTGGTGACCACCAGTCCGGCCACGTAGTCGGCGAGGTTGGCCTCGGTGATGGTGCTGCCCACCGGGATGTCGGTGCGGATGACCAGACCGATCTCCACTTCGTAGTCCAGGAACTGCACGTGGCCGGGTTTGACGATCGCGTCCGATGGGCCGGTGATCGACGCCGACGATTTACGGAAGAAGGTCAACGGGATCGAAGCCGGTTCCATCCCGGCGTCTTTGACGTGCGAGGCGAAGTTGGTCATCTGGGCGACCACTCGGCAGGGTGCGGTCACGGGGGAGAGCAGATCGAGGCTGTCGACCGGCACCGTGGCGGTGTCGGCGGCAGCGGCTTCGATGGCGGCGCGGTCGGCGAGCAGGGCGCCCGTGGTGGTCGCGTCGGTGGCGATCTTGGCGGCACCGGTGGCGGTGTGCACCCACCAGGCGTCGGCGGTGCGCAGAACGGAGATGGTCATGAGTTCGCTACTTTCAGCAGGCCGATGAGGCGGTTGATATCGAATTCGTTGTCGCCTCGCAGGGCTGCGAAGATCGACTGTGCTTCGTGGGGTAGGGATTTCGGATTGGTGCCGAGGAAGTCCTTGCTCGCCGGTGGTCCCCATTGGGCCAGGCCCGAGGCGGTGAACGGTGCCCAACCCGGTTGCAGGGTCGAGTCGAACAGGTCGCCGTCGGTGAAGTGCTCGACCATGAAGCCGTCAGGGTCGCGCCAGTAGTCGAAGAGCTGACTGCCCTGGATGTGGCGGCCGATTCCCCAGGACCGGAAATAGCCTTGCTCCGTGAGGTATTCGCCGCCGGCGGCCAGCGCATCGAGATCGCATACCTGATAGGCCGAGTGCACATAGCGGTTCTGTGGTCCGAGCGCCAGCGCCAGTGTGTGGTGATCAGCGGGCGTCGCACCGCGGTCGCAACGAATGAAGCTCATGGTGGGTCCGCGGTCGCGCTGTCCTGGGAAGTACAGGAAGTCGCTGACGATCATGCCGAGAGTGTCGAGATACCAGTTCAATGTCTCGAGGTATTTCGTCGACTGCATGACGAGGTGACCGAGCCGTTGCACCGTGGTCGGCTCCCGACGCGGGCGTTGGGTGGCGTTGATGCGGTGAATCTCGTGACCCATGTTGTAGCGGTGCGGAGTCTGCGACGGCAACGCGTCGAGGGCGTGCATTCCGGCCACCACGTGCACCGGCACACCGCTCGGGTCGACGAGATCGACCGCCATGCCGCCGATGGCTGCGGGCAGCGCCCTCGTCCGGGTCCCGGTCGCGGTGGCCAACCGCAGCAGATCCGCTTCGTCGGCCGCGGCGAACGCGACGCCGAGAAACCTGCTCCGGGTGCCGCGGCGCACGATCACGCACGGCGCGGTCGAATCGCTGCCGCGCAGATGCAGTTCCTCATCGGTTCGTAGCGAGGTGGTGAAACCGAACGCCAGCGCGAACGCCTCGGCCCGCTGAAGGTCCGGTTTCTCGAATTCCAGCCAGGCGATATCAGCCACTTTGATCACGGGGTTGCGCGACCGCCCGCAGTGCTCACCTTTCAGGGCGCCCTGCTCGCTGTGGAGCTCGTTGTGTGCGCCGACCAGGTCGTTCATCCCAGACCCCTTTCGTTCTGACGAAATCGTCACATGCGACGCGGCCCTCAGTCAAGAGTTTCTGACGAAATCCTCAAAACTGATAGATGCTGCTATTCTGGGCCGGTGACTGCACTGCCCGATGAACCGGCCAACCGCCTGGAGAGGCGCAAACAGCGCACCCGCGCAGCTCTGATCCAGGCGGCCCAGGCGCTGATCGCCGAGGGCAAGGTCAACGTGCCGGTCCTCGAGATCACGCAGGCGGCAGACGTCGGAATGGGCTCGTTCTACAACCACTTCGACAGCAAGGAAGAACTGTTCGAAGCGGCCGTGGCCGATGTGCTCGACAGCCACGGCGCGCTGCTCGATCAACTCACTGCGTCGATCGACGACCCGGCCGAAAAATTTGCCTGCAGCTTTCGGATGACCGGTCGGCTGTTTCGGCGCCGCCCGCAGGAGAGCCAGATCTTGCTGGCCAATGGCCTCAGTCTCATAGGTTCGGACCGTGGCCTGAGCCCTCGCGCCCTACGGGACATCACGGCCGCCGTCGCCGCCGGCCGATTCGCCGTCGACGATCCCAAATTGGCCTTGGCCGTCGCTGCTGGAGCACTTCTCGGGCTCGGCAAGCTCCTGCAGCAAGAACCCGAACGCGACGACGCGGCGGCCGCAGATCGGGTCACCGAAGACGTATTACGGCTGTTCGGACTGCCTGCCGAGGAAGCGCGCCAAATCTGCCGGCGAACACTTCCCGGTCTTGATGGCGTAGCTCCGATTGCGTGAGCCGGCCTCGGTAGCCCACCGCCACGGCTGGCCCGCTCGTATAGTCGAGGCGTGGCAGGCCGTCCGATACATACGTTCGAAGTACTGCGCACCCAGCGCCTGACCCCGCACATGATCCGAGTTGTGTTCGGCGGCAACGGGTTCGACACCTTCAGTCCCAAGGAATTCACCGATTCCTACGTCAAGTTCGTCATCGTGCCCGCGAGTGTCGACGTGGCGGCCCTGGCGCAACCGCTGACCCTCGACAGCTTCGCGGAGTTGCCACATGAGCAGCGTCCGACGGTCCGGACCTACACCGTTCGCCGGGCCGACGTCGAGCAGCGTGAACTCACCGTCGACTTCGTCGTGCACGGCGATACCGGCGTGGCCGGGCCGTGGGCGGCGTCGTTGGTTCCCGGTGACCCGGCCTATCTGATGGGCCCCAACGGTGCCTATTCGCCGAATCCGGCCGCCGACTGGCACCTGCTGGTCGGAGACGAAGCGGGGCTGCCGGCGTTGAGCACGGCGCTGGAAGCGTTGCCGCCCAATGCAATCGGGCAGGCCTTCATCGAAGTCGAGGGGCCCGACGACGAGGTTGAACTCGCCGCACCTGCGGGTGTGCAGGTCCAGTGGGTTCACCGTGGTGGCCGCGCCGACCTGGTGCCCGACGACCGGGCCGGCGACAACGCGCCGCTCATCGCGGCGGTCCGAGCGGCCGAGTGGCTGCCCGGCCAGGTCCACGCGTTCGTCCACGGCGAGGCCCAGACCGTCATGCACAACCTGCGGCCGTATCTGCGCAAGGAGCGCGGCGTCGGCGCCGAATGGGCGTCCATCTCCGGCTACTGGCGTCGCGGGCGCACCGAAGAGACCTTCCGGCAGTGGAAGGCTGAGTTGGCCAAGGCCGAAGCCGAGGCGGAACCTGCAGCGGAAGGGCGGCCCTGATGGCATTCGGTGACTACCAACTCGAAATCTATCTGCAGGGCCTCGGTGGCGTCGTCCCGACGCTGCCGATCTCGTTCGCGGAACTCGAGGAGCGTGCCCAGGCCGCGATGCCGCCGTCGATCTGGTCCTACGTCGCGGGCGG
Source organism: Mycobacterium sp. ST-F2 (assembly GCF_001905655.1). Taxonomy (GTDB): domain Bacteria; phylum Actinomycetota; class Actinomycetes; order Mycobacteriales; family Mycobacteriaceae; genus Mycobacterium. The sequence goes on along the minus strand of NZ_JMHT01000022.1, from coordinate 67,119 downwards.
CGCCGGCGACGAGCGGACGCAGCGCGTCAACGTCAGCGCCTTCGACCGCTGGGGCCTCATGCCGCGAATGCTGGTCGGGGCCACCGAGCGGGACCTGACCGTCGACCTGTTCGGCCTGAAGCTGCCGTCACCGCTGTTCCTGGCGCCCATCGGGGTCATGGGCATCTGCGCCCGCGACGGCCACGGTGACCTGCACGCCGCGCGGGCCGCCGCCCAGACCGGCGTGCCGATGATGGTCTCGACGCTCACGAGCGATCCGCTGGAGGACGTCGCAGCCGAATTCGGTGACACCCCAGGCTTTTTCCAGCTGTACACCCCGAAAGACCGGGACATGGCGGCCAGCCTGGTCAGCCGCGCCGAGGCGGCCGGGTACCAGGGCATCGTCGTCACTCTCGACACGTGGGTGCCCGGCTGGCGCCCGCGCGACCTGTCAACCGCCAACTTCCCGCAGCTGCGTGGCCACTGCCTGTCCAACTACACCAGTGATCCGGTGTTCCGGGCCAAGCTGCCCGCACCGCCCGAGCAGAACCCGCAGGGCGTCGTGATGCAGTGGGTGCAGGACTTCGGCAACTCACTGACCTGGGACGACCTGACCTGGCTGCGGTCGCTGACCAAGCTGCCGCTGCTGGTCAAGGGCATCTGCCATCCCGACGACGCGCGGCGCGTGCGTGACGCCGGAGTCGACGGCATCTACTGCTCCAACCACGGCGGCCGGCAGGCCAACGGCGGAATTCCAGCCATCGACTGCCTGCCCGGCGTCGTCGCAGCGGCCGACGGACTGCCGGTGCTGTTCGACTCCGGCGTCCGCACCGGTGCCGACGTCGTCAAGGCGCTCGCCCTCGGCGCGACCGCCGTCGGCATCGGCCGCCCGTACGCGTACGGCATGGCGCTGGCCGGCACTGCCGGCGTGGTGCACGTGCTGCGATCGTTGCTGGCCGAGACCGACCTGACCATGGCCATCGACGGCTACCGGTCGCTCGCCGATCTCACCCCGGACGCCCTGCGGCGCGTCGACGCGCCGTAGGTGGCAAGTGGATGTGACTGATCTCCTTACATCCACTTACACGCTAAATGGATGTATGAGGTCACAGCTCGGCCACCGACGGGTGGTGTGACAGGCGATCGGGCGGAGCTTCTGCGACCGTAGGGGAGTGCACCAGGCGGTTCTCGATGAGTTCGATCAGTACCTCGAACTCGAATGCGGTCGCTCCGAGCACACCCGGCGCGCCTACCGCGGCGACCTGAGGTCGCTGGGGGAATTCCTCGGCGACGATGCGGCCATCGCGGATCTGGACCTCGTGACACTGCGATCGTGGCTCGCCGAACAGGCAAACAGGGGCGCCGCCCGGACCACGCTGTCCCGCCGGACGTCGGCGGTGAAGACCTTCACCGCGTGGGCGGTGCGGCGCGGCCTGCTCGAGACCGACCCGGCGGTACGGCTGCAGACCCCCAAGGCCCGTCGTGCGCTGCCCGCCGTACTCCGCCAGGACCAGGCTGTCGATGCCATGTCCGCCGCGAATTCCGGTGCGGAACAAGGTGATCCGATGGCGCTGCGCGACCGGCTGATCGTCGAGATGTTGTACGCCACCGGCATTCGCGTCAGCGAGCTGTGCGGGCTGGACATCGACGACGTCGACCAGAGCCGGCGGGTATTGCGTGTCCTGGGCAAAGGCAACAAGCAGCGCACCGTGCCGTTCGGTGAGCCGGCCTTCAAGGCGCTGCGGGTCTGGTTGGCCGACGGCCGGCCGGCGTTGGCGGTGGCGACGTCGGGGCCGGCGCTGCTGCTCGGGGCGCGGGGACGGCGCCTCGATCCCCGTCAGGCGCGGACCGTCGTGCACCAGACGATCTCGGCGGTCGACGGCGCCCCCGACATCGGGCCGCACGGCCTGCGGCACAGTGCGGCCACCCATCTCTTGGAGGGCGGCGCCGATCTGCGTGTGGTGCAGGAACTGCTGGGGCATTCGTCGCTCGCGACCACTCAGCTCTACACCCACGTGACGGTGGCCCGGCTGCGCGCGGTGCACGATCAGGCCCACCCCCGCGCCTGACTCTCGCCGCCCACACCTCCGCGAGCGGCCGTGTCTGTACAGCGACACGCGGGGCCAGGTGTGCATTTCGGGGCCGCTCGCCGCTGGTGAGGGTGCGCATCCTGCACGCCATTTGCGGTGTGTCGGCGTACAAACACGGCCGTTCGGCGCCGGTGACGGTGCGCGTCCCGCACGCCATTTGCGGCGTGTTGCGCGCAAACACGCACGCTCGCGGTCAAGAGGATAGGGGTTTGAGGCGGATGAGGGTGGTCGCGAGGAGGCCCAGGGGATCGACGTAGTCGGCATTGGACGACGCACCCCACATCGCGCCCCAGTGCAGGCAGCTGGTGCACCCCGGATGCCCGGCCACCAGGGTGCCGAGCGCGGTGCCGGCAGCGACGACGGCGCCCGGCCGCACCGCCGCACGGACGGGCTCGTAGCTGGTGCGCAGCCCGCCGGGATGGGCGACCGACACCACCGGCCTGCCGGCGAGTTCTCCGGCGAACACCACCGTGCCCGGGGACGCGGCATACACCGTCTGACCAGGCGAGCCCGCCAGGTCGACGCCCCGATGCCCGCGCTGCCAGTTCGGCTGGGGCGCGTCGAAGGTACGTACGACGGCAGGTTGCGGCCGCAGGGGCCACTCGAGCCGGCCGTCGGCGGCGTGCGCCACGCCGGCCGGGCAGAGGGTGACGAGCACCACGAGCAGACTGATCCGCATCAGCCCAGTTCAGCGTGCCACCGCAGGCTGCGGTACCCCGAGAACCCCGATCTGTGGATAACCGACGCACTGTGGACAAAAGCACCCCTGGCAACCGTGTAAACTTCCTCCTGCAATCCGCATTCGTGGGTTGACTTCGCGCGCCTGCACAGCGGCTCGATCTCGGGCCGCCATCGCATGCCGGGCGGTCCCACCTCGGACAACCGAGTTGGGTCCGGCACGCAGCAGACGCCAGGGTCCGGGATCACCCGATACCGGACGACAACCGAAAACAAGTGAGGCACAAACATGGCCGTAGTGACCATGCGGCAGCTGCTGGATAGCGGCGCGCACTTCGGGCACCAGACCCGTCGCTGGAACCCCAAGATGAAGCGGTTCATCTTCACCGACCGCAACGGCATCTACATCATCGACCTGCAGCAGACGCTGACGTACATCGACAAGGCGTACGAGTTCGTCAAGGAGACCGTCGCCCACGGCGGCAGCGTCCTCTTCGTCGGTACCAAGAAGCAGGCCCAGGAGTCCATCGCTGACGAGGCCACCCGCGTCGGCATGCCCTACGTGAACCAGCGCTGGCTGGGCGGCATGCTCACCAACTTCTCGACCGTCCACAAGCGCCTGCAGCGCCTGAAGGAACTCGAGTCGATGGAGCAGACCGGTGGCTTCGAGGGTCGCACCAAGAAGGAAATCCTCATGCTGACGCGTGAGAAGAACAAGCTCGAGCGCAGCCTCGGCGGTATCCGGGACATGCAGAAGGTTCCGTCGGCCATCTGGGTCGTCGACACCAACAAGGAGCACCTGGCCGTTTCCGAGGCCATCAAGCTGGGCATCCCGGTCATCGCGATCCTGGACACCAACTGCGACCCCGACCAGGTCAACTACCCGATCCCGGGCAACGACGACGCCATCCGCAGCGCCGCGCTGCTGACCAAGGTCATCGCTTCCGCGGTTGCCGAGGGTCTGCAGGCCCGCTCGGGTGCCAAGACCGAGGCCGAAGGCGCCGAGCCGCTCGCCGAGTGGGAGCAGGAGCTGCTCGCCGGTGCGACCGCCGGCACCGACGCTGCCGCTGAGACCACCGAAACCACCACCACAGAAAGCTGAGATGGCTAACTACACCGCTGCTGACGTAAAGCGACTGCGGGAGCTCACCGGCTCCGGCATGCTCGACTGCAAGAACGCACTGGTTGAGACCGAGGGTGACTTCGACAAGGCCGTCGAGGTCCTGCGCATCAAGGGTGCCAAGGACGTCGGCAAGCGCGCTGAGCGCGCCACCGCCGAGGGCCTGGTCGCAGCCAAGGACGGCGCCCTCATCGAGCTGAACTCCGAGACCGACTTCGTCGCCAAGAACGCCGAATTCCAGGCTCTCGCGGATCAGATCCTCACCGCTGCTGTCGAGGCCAAGGCCAACGACGTGGAGGCCCTCAAGGCCGCCACCGTCGGTGGCACCACCGTCGAGCAGCTGGTCGCGGACCTGTCCGCGAAGATCGGCGAGAAGCTCGAACTGCGCCGGGTCGCCTACTTCGACGGCACCGTCGAGACCTACCTGCACAAGCGTGCCGCGGATCTGCCGCCGGCCGTGGGTGTGCTGGTCGAGTACAACGGTGCTTCTGAAGAGGCCGCCCACGCGGTCGCGCTGCAGATCGCCGCGCTGAAGGCCAAGTACCTCACCCGTGAGGACGTGCCCGCCGACCTGGTCGCCAACGAGCGTCGCATCGCCGAGGAGACCGCCAAGGAAGAGGGCAAGCCCGAGGCTGCACTGCCGAAGATCGTCGAAGGCCGCGTCACCGGCTTCTACAAGGACGTCGTGCTGCTGGACCAGCCGTCGGTGTCCGACAACAAGAAGACCGTGAAGGCCCTGCTGGACGAGGCCGGCGTCACCGTGACCCGCTTCGTGCGGTTCGAGGTCGGCCAGCAGTAGAACTTGAGCGGCTTACCCGCCGTTCATCGACAAAACCCCGCGCACAAACCCGGCGATCCCGGAGTGCGCGGGGTTTTGCTTTGCCCGCAACGGTGCGGCAGACGCCGGTGGTACTGCTTGGTACCGTGGCTCCTATGACACGCATCAGCACGTTCGGTGACGACGCCCTCGGTGACCTCGACGCGGTCGGCGTCGCCGACGCGATCCGCGGCGGTCAGGTATCGGCGACCGAGGTGGTGCAGGCGGCCATCGCCCGCACCGAGAAGGCGCAGCCCGAGCTGAACGGCATGGCGTACGAAGCCTTCGAGCAAGCGGCCGAAAAGGCAAGCGCACCACGGCCATTCGGAGGATTCTTCGACGGTGTGCCGACGTTCATCAAGGACAACGTCGCGGTGGCGGGTTGGCCGACGATGCAGGGCGCCGACGCGTGGACGCCCAGGCCCATGGCGGCCGACGGGGAGTGGGTGCGCCTGTACCTGTCGACGGGGCTGATCCCCCTGGGGAAGTCGCAGATGTCGGAGTTCGGGTTCAGCGCGTCGGCCGAGCATCCCCGACTCGGGCCCGTGCGTAATCCGTGGGACACCACGGTGACCGCGGGTGCATCGTCGTCCGGATCGGGCGCTTTCGTCGCGGCCGGCGTGGTGCCCATCGCGCACGCCAACGACGGCGGCGGCTCCATCCGAATTCCGGCGTCCTGCAACGGATTGGTCGGCCTCAAGCCCACACGCGGCCGGCTGCCGGTGGACCGCGAAACCCGGATGCCGCTGCAGATCGTCGCCAACGGCGTCCTCACCCGCAGCGTCCGTGACACCGCGGCGTTCTACCGCGAGGCCGAGCGTGTCTACCGGAACCCGAAGCTGCCGGCGATCGGCGATGTCACCGCGCCAGGGCAGCGCCGGCTGCGCATCGCGGTGTGCACCAGCTCCATCGGCCGTGATGCCAGCCCCGAGATCCGGGAGCTGACCATGCAGACCGCGGCCCGGCTCGAAGAGCTCGGCCACCGCGTCACCGAGATCGGCAATCCGGCACCGGAGCGGTTCCGCGATGACTTCCTGTTGTACTGGGCCTTCCTGGCGTTCGCTCTGGTTCGCGGCGGAAAGCACACGTTCGGCCCGAGCTTCGACCGCGCCAAGTTGGACAACCTGACTCTCGGGCTGGAACGGAAGGCCGCCCGCAACCTGCATCGGGTGCCGGGCGCCATCGCCCGCCTGGCCGCGTCGCGGCGTATCCCGGCGCGCCTGTCCCGCGACTACGACGTGGTCCTCACCCCGACACTGGCCGAGGTCACACCGCCTATCGGGCACCTGGACCCAACGGCCGACTACGACCAGGTCATGTCGCGGCTCATCGACTGGGTGGGTTTCACGCCGCTGCAGAATGCCAGTGGCGCGCCGGCTGTTTCGCTGCCGCTGGCCCGGTCGGCGTCGGGACTGCCGGTCGGCATGATGTTCGGCGCGGCGGCGGGGCAGGAGGCCACGCTGCTGGCGCTGGCCTTCGAGTTGGAGCAGGAGATCGGTTGGCCGACGCTCGCGGCGCGCTGACGCGGCGCGGGCGGCGGCAGCCACTCGAACCTTCGCGCCACCGAACCGGAGTCAACGGCCGCTTCGCCGGGCGACCAGCCTTATGCTGTCTCACAGGTTGCGTCAATTGGGGGTGTGCATGACTGTCGGGCCCGAGAACGGGGCTGAAAGGCAGCCGTGGAAAGCGTCTGCTCAAGGCAATGGGCCTGATCCCGCCCCGGAGTCCGGTGCGAACGTACCGCCGGTACCTCCGCAGGTGCCCCCGCCGCCACCTCTACCGAATCCCACCCCGGAATTTCCGCCCCCGGCGCCGCCTGCGGAGCCGCAGGGGTCCGTCCGCTGGCAGGATCCGGCCACGGCCAAGCCACGGCCGCCGACCGTCGGTGAGGCGCGGGCGCGGGACAAGGCCAAGAGGGCGCGCGAAGCCGAGGAAGAGATCGAGCGCGTGAAGGCCGAGAAGGCCCGTAAGCGCGCGGCCACCGGTAAGAAGGTGCTCATCGGGTCGGCGGTCGGCGTCGGTGTGGTGGCGGTCGTCGCCGCCGGTTATGCGATCTTCCATCGCGACGACCGGATCGGCGCCTCGTGCGTCAAGGACGGCACCAACGAAGTGGTGCCCGACAGCTACTGCAGCAGCGGCTACAGCTCGGGCGGCAGCACGTTCTTCTACGCCGGATCGTCGTACCGCTACTACTACGGCGGCTCCAACAGCGGTATCGGCAGCATTGCGCACGGCGGCACCCTGACTCTGCCGAAAGGCACAACGGCCACAACGAAATCCGGCACCTCGATCTCCAAGTCGGGGTCGTCGGTGTCGCGTGGTGGGTTCGGCTCGTCGAGCAGCGGAAGCTCCGGTAGCTGATGCGGCGCGAACGCAGCACCCCGCGTCCGGGGTGGCAGAAGATCATTGCCGAACAGGGCATGTGCTTCGACACCCCGGCAGTGAGTGCGGACGGCAGCATGCGGCCGTACTGGGACGAGTCGGTGCACTACGTGTTCGACATGGACGAGGTGCTCTCGATCGAGGCGTCGGTCGAGGTGCTGCATTCGATGTGTCTGGAAGCCGTCGAGAACATCGTGCTGACCGAGCGTTACCGCGACTTCGGGCTCCCCGAGTGGAGCTGGCCGCACATCGAAAAGTCTTGGCGCCGTAGCGATCCGCACCTCTACGGCCGTTTCGACCTACGCTACGACGGGCGCCGGCCCCCGGTGCTGCTGGAGTACAACGCCGACACCCCGACATCACTGCTGGAAGCCGCGATCCTGCAGTGGTACTGGAAGACCGATGTCTTTCCCGCCGACGACCAGTGGAACTCGTTGCACGAGAAGCTGGTGGAACGGTGGAAGGAAATCCAGGATCGGTTGCCCGGCAACGAAACCCACTTCACCTGGTCGTCGGCCGACACCAGTGGCGAGGACAACGTGACGCTGGCCTACCTGCAGGAGTGCGCCGCCGAGGCCGGACTGCACACCGTGGGCCTGGCCATCGAGCAACTGGGCTGGGACCGGGACCTGCAGCGGTTCGTAGACCTGGAAGAGGCGCCGATCTCGACGCTGTTCAAGCTCTATCCCTGGGAATGGGTGCTCGACGACGAATTCGGCAAGTACGCGGCCGAATCCCTGCCGGAGACCATGTGGATCGAGCCGCTGTGGAAGTCGCTGCTGAGCAACAAGGCCATCCTGGCGGTGCTCTGGGAGATGTACCCGGGCCACCCGAATCTGTTGCCGGCGTACATCGACGACCCGCATGAGCTGACCGAATACGTCCGCAAGCCCAAGCTCGGGCGTGAGGGGGCAAACGTCACGATCGTCGGCGCGGGATACGAAACGCAGACCGGCGGCGTCTACGGCGAAGAGGGCTACGTCTACCAGTTGCTCGACCCGCTACCGCAATTCGACGACATGCGTCCTGCCTTGGGGGCCTGGATCGTCGGCGACGAATCTGCCGGACTCGGTATCCGAGAGACCTCGGGCCTGGTCACCGACAACGGCGCAGCTTTTGTGCCCCACCGCATCCCGCAGTGACCGGAAGGAAACGAACTTCATGACCCTCACCGCTCTCGGTAACGACTACTGGTCCATCGTCGGGCACGGCGCGTCGGCCATCGCGCTCTACGCCATCGTCGGCGGCGCGCTGATGATCCTCGGTTTCTTCGTGATCGACTGGACCACGCCGGGTCCGCTGCGCGAGCTGGTCCGGTCGGGGCGGCCGAACGCCGCTGCGGTGGCCGCCTCGGGTGTGGTGTCCATGGCCTTCATCGTGGTGCTGGCCATCTACAGCAGCTCGGGTGACCTGGCGGCAGGTTTGATCAAGACGCTGGTCTTCGGTCTGGTCGGCATTGCCGCGCAGGCACTTTCGGTGCGTCTCATCGGCGCCGTCAAGGGCCTCGACATCGGCGAGATGCTCCATGAGGAGAAGTTCTCTCCCGTCGTGCTCGACGTCGCGGCGTCGTACCTGGCCTTCGGTCTGATCGTCGCCGCCGCGATTCTCTGATCGCCCTATTCGGGCGGCAGCAGGCTGGTCAGCGTCTGGCGGAATTCCCGGCGTTGGGCGGCCGTCATGCCGGCCAGCAGGGCGTCGTCGGCCGCGCGGATTCCGGCGACGGTCTTGCCCAGCAGGGTGCGCCCGGCCCGGGTCAGCTCGGTGGGCCGCGACCGTCCGGCCGCCACGGTCGAGGGTCGGGTGATCAGGTCGCGGTCCTGAAGCGCGCGCACGACGATGTTCATCGCCTGTGGCGATACCCCGATGAAGCGGGCCATCTCGGCGTTGGACATGCCGGAGCGGTTGTCCAGCATGCGTAGGCAGACGTACTGGGGGAAGCTCAGGCCCACGGGTTCAAGCACATTGGCGGTGATGTCGGCGCGCAGCGCATTGGCGATGCGGCTGAGCAGGTAGCCCAGGGGAGCGTCTTCACCTTCGAACATGTCAATTATATTGACATATATCAACCACATTGATAAACCGGAGGTATGACCAGAGCCACTGATGCCATGTTCGAAAGCGCCTACCGCGGCGAGGCTCCCGAAATGGGTGCCCGGCCGCCGTGGAGCATCGGAGTGCCACAGCCCGAGATCGCGGCGCTGATCGAGGCCGGCAAGGTCCACGGCGACGTGCTCGACGCCGGCTGCGGCGAGGCGGCCACCGCGATCTACCTGGCCGAGCGGGGGTTCACGACGGTGGGCCTGGATCAGTCGGCCACCGCCATCGAGCTGGCCCGGGCCGAGGCCGCCAGGCGCGGCGCGCACAGCGCCAGCTTCGACGTCGCCGACATCAGCGACTTCACCGGATACGACGGCCGCTTCGGCACCATCATCGACAGCACCCTGTTCCACTCGATGCCCGTCGAGCTGCGCGACGGTTACCAGCGCTCGATCGTGCGCGCCGCCGCTCCCGGCGCCACCTACATCGTTCTCGTCTTCGACCGCGGCGGCATGCCCGCCGGCCCGGCCAACCCGGTGACCGAGGAGGAGCTGCGCGAGGTCGTCGGCAAGTACTGGGTGATCGACGACATCTCCCCGGCCCGCATCCACGGCAACATGCCCGCCAGCATGGGCGCGCCGGGAACGCCGGGTGCCGGTTTCGCCGACGTCGACATCAGGGACGAGCCGAACGGGCTCAAGTCGGTTCGCGCGTGGCTGTTGCAGGCGCACCTGGGTTAGTCCGCTCTCCAACCGGTTCCACCCTCCTTGCCTCCGGCCCGAGAGTCATGAGGCAGGATGGAGCCGCTGCCGATCGCCGGGGGCAGCTGTGACATGTGGGGACCGAAGGAGTCTGATGGCAGAGGCGGACAACGGTGGCCAGGGTTTGATCCGGCCGGCATACAAGCGGGTGCTGCTCAAGCTCGGCGGTGAGATGTTCGGCGGCGGTGCGGTGGGTCTGGACCCCGACGTCGTCGCTCTGGTGGCCCGGCAGATCGCCGAGGTGGTGCGCGCCGGCGCCCAGGTGGCCGTCGTCATCGGTGGCGGCAACTTCTTCCGCGGCGCGCAGCTGCAGCAGCGCGGTATGGAACGCACCCGCAGCGACTACATGGGCATGCTCGGAACCGTGATGAACAGCCTTGCGCTGCAGGACTTCCTACAGAAGGAAGGCATCGACACCCGCGTGCAGACCGCCATCACCATGGGCCAGGTCGCCGAGCCGTACATCCCGCTACGGGCACGCCGGCACCTGGAGAAGGGGCGCGTGGTCATCTTCGGCGCCGGCATGGGGCTGCCGTACTTCTCGACCGATACCACCGCCGCGCAGCGCGCGTTGGAGATCGGCGCCGAGGTGGTTCTCATGGCCAAGGCCGTCGACGGCGTGTTCACCGCCGACCCGCGTGAGGTGCCCGACGCCCAGATGATCACCGCCATCACTCATCGTGAGGTGTTGGAACGCGACTTGAAGGTCGCCGATGCCACCGCGTTCAGCCTGTGCATGGACAATGGCATGCCGATGCTGGTCTTCAATCTGCTGACCGAAGGCAATATCGCGCGCGCGGTCGCGGGTGAGAAGATCGGAACGCTGGTCTCCAGCTAGAGCTGGGGCCGGGCGAGCGGGACTGACGGGAGAAGATGAAGTGATCGAGGAAACCCTCTTCGATGCCGAAGAGAAGATGGACAAGGCCGTCGCGGTGGCCCGTGACGACTTGGGGGGCATCCGCACCGGGCGGGCGAACCCCGGCATGTTCAACCGGATCAACATCGAGTACTACGGCTCGATGACGCCCATCACCCAGCTGGCGAGCATCAACGTCCCCGAGGCGCGCCTGGTGGTCATCAAGCCCTACGAGGCCAATCAGCTCAAGGCCATCGAGGATTCGATCCGGAACTCGGACCTCGGCGTCAACCCGAGCAACGACGGCAGCGTCATCCGCATCTCCATCCCGCAGCTGACCGAGGAACGCCGTAAGGAACTGGTCAAGCAGGCCAAGGGCAAGGGCGAGGACGCCAAGGTGTCGGTGCGCAACATCCGTCGCAAGGCGATGGACGAGCTGTCCCGCATCAAGAAGGACGGCGAGGCCGGCGAAGACGAGGTCGCACGCGCCGAGAAGGATCTGGACAAGACCACCGCCACCTACACGGCTCAGATCGACGAGTTGGTCAAGCACAAGGAAGGCGAGCTGCTGGAGGTCTAGCACCTCCCAGCCGTGACTTCGTGACCACCGATACCGCTCCGACCGGGGAGCCCAAGAAGACATCGCGCGCCGGGCGCAACCTGCCTGCGGCCATCACCGTCGGCGTCGTCCTGGGCGGCACCGTCATCGCGACGTTGTTGTGGGCCCCGCAGCTGTGGGTGGCGCTGGTGGCGCTGGCCGTCGCCCTGGCCACCCACGAGGTGGTGCGACGGCTGCGTGAAGGCGGATATGCCGTCCCGGTGATTCCGCTGCTGATCGGCGGCCAGGCCATGATCTGGCTGACGTGGCCCTACCGGGAAGCCGGCGCGCTGGGCGCGTTCGGCGCGACGGTGGCGCTGTGCATGATCTGGCGGTTGCTCTCGGGCGGACTGAAATCCGCGCCGGTCAACTACACGCGCGATGTCTCGGTGACGATCTTCCTGGCCGCCTGGGTGCCGCTGTTCGGCGCCTTCACGGCGCTCCTGATCTACCCGCACCAGGGCGGTTACCACGAAGGCGCCATGCAGGTGTTCTGCATGATGCTGGGCGTCGTGGCCTCCGACATCGGTGGCTACACCGCCGGCGTGCTGTTCGGTAAGCACCCGATGGTGCCGGCGATCAGCCCGAAGAAGTCCTGGGAGGGCTTCAGCGGGTCACTGTTGTTCAGCATCATCGTCTCGGTGCTGTCGGTGCACTTCCTTGCCGGCCGTCCGCTGTGGGTCGGCGTGCCGCTCGGCATCATGCTCGTCATCACCGGCACCCTCGGCGACCTGGTGGAATCGCAGGTCAAACGCGACCTCGGGATCAAGGACATGGGCACTCTGCTGCCTGGTCACGGCGGTCTGATGGACCGGATCGACTCGATTCTGCCGTCTGGAGTCGCGGCGTGGCTGGTGCTGGAGCTGCTGGCCTGACGGTCCGCGCCACGGCTCGTGAGTTGAGCCAGCAGGCCAGCGCGCCCAACGCCAGGCCGACCACCACACCCAGGTCCGGCCGTTGCCCCAGCAGCCACCAGGACAGCACGCCGGCGACCGCCGGGATGACCGCGAACAGCATGGCCACCGCGGCGGCGCCGTAGCGATCGATCGCCCGCACGTACAGCGTCATGCACAGTGTCGCGTTGAGCAGCACCACGGCGCCCACCGCGAGGACGGCGGTGTGCAGGTTGGTCACCGTCCAGGGCATGACCGCGGCCAGGATCGCCACCGGGACCAGCGACACGGCGTTCTGCACCGCGGCGGTGGCGCGGAAGTCCACGCCGCGGCAGAACCGCTGCTGGTAGACGCCACCCGAGGCCAGGGCCAGCAGTGCGACGACCAGCAGCACGATCACCGCGTCGACGCCGCCGACCATGAGCAACCGCTGGGCGCATGCGGCCAGTACCGCCAGCGCACCCAGGATCAGGGCGACGACGCGCATGGCCGTCAGCCGTTCGCCCAGAAACACCGCGGCCAGCAGCGCGGTGGCCACCGGGTTCATCGAGATGATCACCGCACCGAGTACCGCTGGGGCACCATGCAGCAGGGCCAGGTACAGGCAGATGAATTGCACGCCCTGGGTCAGGAGCCCGGCGACCAGCACATGTCCCAGCAGGCGCCCAGTGGGCCATTTCACACGCGCGACCAGGGCCCAGCAGCCCAGAATCAGGCCCGCCAGACCGAATCGGAAGACCAGGGTCGCCATCGGTGACATGGCCGAAACTGCAAGGGCGCCAATGGGATAGCCCAACGCATAGAAGAAGGCGAGGACGGTGGCGGGGCGCAGCGGCATGGGCCCATGGTGACCAACCGATGGCCCCGCCGTCCAATCAATTACCCGTCGAGCTCGAGTGCGAGGATGGCGCCTGCTCGGGTGGTGCCGGTGTCCATGGGCGCGACAGAGGTCGAGGCGCAGACATACAGCGTGCGACCGTCCGGGCCGCCGAGCTGGCAGGCCACCGGGTGCCAGTCGCCCGTGCTGATGGCGTGGGTCTCGGCGCCGGTCGGGTCGACGCGGACAACGACATCGGAATTGGGGGAGGCGAACCACACCGCACCGGACGGTTCCGCGCATATCCCGTCGGGGATCCGGCGTCCCAGGTCCGCGAACACCCGCTGGTCGGAGAGGCTGCCGTCGGGAGCTCGGCGAAAACTGGTGAGCCGGCGGGCCAGTGATTCGGCGACGATGAACCGGGTGCCGCCGTCGGTCAGGGCCATGCCGTTGGGCACCAGCACGTCGCCGGACACCACCTCGACCTCGCCACCCGGGTCCACCCTGATGAGTTTCGTCGGAGCGGGACTGCCGCCGTCGTAGTAGTCGAAGCCGATGTCGCCGATGTAGGCGCGTCCGGCGTCGTCGACCAGCATGTCGTTGCTCGGGCCGCGGTGATACGGCGACAGGTCGGCCACCGTCGTGGTGGTCTGACCGTCGTGGCGCAGCAGGGTCCGGTTCCGCATGGACACCACCAGGAGGTCGCCGTCGGGCGTCCAGCCGAGGCCCGACGGCCGGCCTGCGACGTCGAGTACCGGCTCGGCACGGTGCCCGGGCGCCAGCCGGAACACGGTGCCGGCGTGCTGGTCGGAGAACCACAGCGCACCGTCGTGCCAGCGCGGGCATTCGGGGAAGATCAGGCCGTCGGCGATGACCTTCACTTGCTGACCGATTCGCGGATGGCCTCGCCCAGAATCGCTATGCCCCTTCGTATTTCGTCGTCGTCGACGTGACTGTAGGCCAGCCGCAGATACCCGGCGCCGGAGGCTGCGGCGCTGTCGATCATGAACCGCTCACCGGGGCGGAAGGAGACGCCGCCCTCTGCGGACCGGCGCCGCACCTCGCGCCAGTCGACCTGGTCGGACAGCTTGAGCCACAGATAGAAGCCGCCTTCGGGCACCGCGAACGTCACCCAGGGACCACAGTGTTCCCGCACGGCGGCCACGGCCACGTCGAGTTTGCGCCGGTACACGTCGTTGGCGCGGTCGATCTGTTTGTCGAAACCACCCGAGGCGACGAACTGCGCCAGGGCTCGGCAGGTCCACAGGCTCGGGCCCAAGTCCTGACGCACCGAACCCAACGCGGTGATCAGGTCCTGCGGCCCGGTCATCCAGCCGATTCTCAGCGCCGGTGCCACGGTCTTGCTGAAGCCGTGTGACTGCATCACCCGGCCCTGGGTGTCCATGGACAGCAGGGTGGGAATCGGCTCGCCGTGGTAGCGCAGGTCGCCGTAGATATTGTCCTCGATGATGAGGAAGTCGTATTGGTCTGCCAGCTCCAGAATGCGTCGGCGGCGCGGTTCCGACGTCGACACGCAGGTCGGAAGCTGGAACGTGGCAACGATGTACAGCAGCTTGGGGACCACGCCGGCGGCGGCCATCTCCTCGAGGCGTGACTCCAGTGCATCGGTGTCGAGCCCGTCCTGGTCGATGGTCACGGGCCGGATGTCGGCACCCCGCATCTTGGCGTAGCGCAGCGCGTAGGGGAAGGTCGCGGCCTCCACCAGCACTCCGTCGCCCGGGTTGACCAGTGCATTGATCGCCAAGGCGATGGCCTGCACCGACCCGGATGTGATGATCAGGTTGTCGGGGCCCAGGGCGGTGCGCGCGTTGCGCTCACCCAGCCATCGCGCCAGCTCGCGGCGCAGGTGCAGGCTTCCGAGGACCAGTTCGGTGTAGCCGGTGTTGCCGTAGACGATCTGGTCACCGGGTCCGTCGATATCCAGCGACACGTACTCGAGAGCGCGCGCCCCGTCGCGCTTGAGGACGTCGCTCTGCAGCTGGTCGAGCAGGGCAATCGGGAACGTCTCTGCGGACGGAATCCCTTGATCGAAGTTGAAGGTGACCGGCACCGGATCCTGCGGGGGAACGAAGGGTGCCACCCGCGCGATGTCGGATAGGAACTTCTGAACGTCGACCATCTTGCGCGGCTCCTCCATGTCTTGTGCGATGACGCATTTACAGTTGGCTTCGATGAGTGAGGCTGTAGAGGTTCCCGGCAGGCGTCCTGCGGTCCAGCGACGCAGTCAGGTGACGGCGTCCCGGGTGCTCGACGCCGCGCTGGAAATCCTGGCCGAGTCGGGATCGCAGGGTTTGACCATCGTGGCGGTCAGCGAGCGTTCCGGGGTGTCCAATGGCGCCATCTACCACCGCTTCGCCGACCGGCGGCAGCTGCTGGTCGAGGCGCACGCCAGGTTCTTGACGCGGCTCAGCGAATCGAGCGAATACCGTTCGGCGCCTTGGTATTCGGCAAATGACAGGCGGCTGTTCGTGGCCGGCTTCGTCACCATGTTCCTGGACGCCATCGCGGACAATCGGGCCCTGCTCTTCGTGTTCGTCAGCCTTGGCCGCGACGATCCGGACATGTGGGCGGCGGGAGTCACGTGGAGCCGGTCGTTCGCCCGGGATTTCTGCCGTGTGCTCACCGAACGATTCGCGTGCAACGCCGCTGCTGCCGATACCGCGTTCCGGATCGTGTACTCCTACGCATTTCTGCCGGCCGTGTTCGGGGACGACGAGATCACCCCGGTTGCGTTGGATTCTGCCGTTCGCGCCGAGCATCTGACGACGGCCGTGGAGGCTGTCCTGGACCGGCACTGACCGACTCTCTTCCTGAAACCAGAGTGCTCACTCTGGTTTTGTCACACGCTACAACTTGGCGGTGTTCGCACGCAATGGCGGGTGCTGGGATACTGGAGCCGTTATGTCTGCCGAAAGTAAGCCGCTGCCCTTGGTCTTCGAGGCCCCGCGACGCGCCATGCCGCCGCGGCACCTGGCCGACCTCGACGCCGCGGGGCGCATCGAGGCCGTCGCCGAACTCGGATTGCCGAAATTCCGGGCCAAGCAACTCGCGAATCAGTACTACGGCCGCCTGATCGCCGATCCCCGGGAGATGACCGATCTGCCGGCCGCCGTGCGCACTCAGGTTGCGGACGCGCTGTTCCCCGAACTGATCGCGCCGGTGAAACAGATCCAGTGCGACGCCGGAGAGACCCGCAAGACGCTGTGGCGCGCCGTCGATGGCACGACGTTCGAGTCGGTGCTGATGCGCTACCCGCAGCGCAACACCGTCTGCATCTCGTCGCAGGCCGGCTGCGGCATGGCCTGCCCGTTCTGCGCCACCGGCCAGGGCGGTCTGAAGCGGAATCTGTCGACGGCCGAAATCCTCGAGCAGGTGCGGTCGGCGTCGGCGGCCATGCGCAACGAACATGATGGCCGGCTGTCCAACATCGTCTTCATGGGCATGGGCGAGCCGCTGGCCAACTACAACCGGGTGGTGGCCGCCGTGCGCCGGATCACCGCGGCACCGCCGGACGGTTTCGGTATCGGCGCCCGCTCGGTGACGGTCTCGACCGTCGGTCTGGCGCCGGCCATCCGCAAACTCGCCGACGAGAAGCTGGGTGTGACGCTGGCGCTGTCGCTGCACACGCCCGATGACGAATTGCGTGACACCCTGGTGCCGGTGAACAACCGGTGGAAGGTCTCCGAAGTCCTTGATGCCGCACGGTATTACGCGGACGTGACGGGTCGGCGGGTCTCGGTGGAGTACGCGCTGATCCGCGACGTCAACGATCAGCCGTGGCGGGCAGACCTTTTGGGCAAGAAGCTGCACAAGGCGCTGGGTCCGCTGGTGCACGTGAACCTGATCCCGCTGAACCCGACCCCGGGCAGCGAGTGGGACGCCAGCCCGAAGCCGGTCGAGCGGGAGTTCGTGCGCCGGGTGCAGGCTGCCGGCGTGTCATGCACGGTGCGCGATACCCGCGGTCGTGAAATTGCCGCTGCCTGTGGGCAATTGGCGGCGGAAGGTTAGCGCAGCCCGACAGCATGGCGCAGTTGCGCCAGCAGTTGGTCGGTGTCGTCGCTGCGGACGAGGTAGTGCGACACCGCGATCCGGGCCGCGGTGGCGGCCTTCAATTCGGCGTTCGGTCCGGACATCAATTTCTGCAGTCGGTTCCGCATGATGGGAACGACATTGGGCAGCTGGGCGAGCACCGTCTCGGGCTCGACGTCGATGACCCGCACGCCGGAATAGGTCTGCTGGTATTTCACGATGAATTGCAGTGCGGCATCCAGTTTTTCGTTGCCCCGCAGGCCCTCGGTGGCAGCGTTCATGCCGTCGACGAACATATCGCGCTCGTATCGCCCGAACGACTCGAGCAGGGCCTCCTTCGAGGCGAACCAGCGGTACAGGGTGGGGCGGGAGACGCCGGCCTGCGCCGCGACCTCGGACAGGCTCAGCTTCGTCTGCCCCTGACGGGCCAGCACCTCCGCGGTCGCGACCAGGATGCGGTTGGGGGTCGAGGCATCTTCGACCGAGCCGGCCGGAGTGCTCGCGGTACTGTCCACCGTACCGATGGTACTACCCGGTAACTTAGTCGACGGTTCCGGTGAGTCCGAGTTCGGCCAACGCTTTCCGGACGGAATCTGCCAGTGCCGCTTTGGTGTTCGGGTCGCCCGGTTCCCATGCGGTGATGGTCACGAGGATCGACGTCGGGGTCTGGCACGACACCAGGAACAGGTGACCGTTCAACCGTTCGAGGTCCACCGGCGTCAGCCCGGGCTCGACCATGCGGGCCTGGAAACTGCTGGCGTCGGTTCCGTCGGGCCGGTTGAACGCGGCAGGGAACTGTCCGAGGTTCGAGCAACCGATGGGCTTGCCGACCTTGAGCACCATCTTTTCCAGCCGCCGTACCGCGAATTTCGGCACCAGGGGAGTGAGCGGCAGGGGCGTCATCATCATCCGGGTCCACTCGTCGACACCGGCGAGTTCGCGCTTGATCTCGCTCCGCAACTCGGTCAGGTCGGTGCTGACCTTCTCGGGGTCTGCCATCACGGTGATGGTGCTGAGCGCGTTACCCCGGGTGTCACCTTCGGTGCGGATGTTGACAGGGAAGGAGAGCATGGCCCGGCCGTCCTCGCCCAGGCGGCCCACGACCTGCCCGACCCGTGCCGCCAGGGCGGCGAACAGCACGTTGCTGGTTCCGCCAAGGGCTTTCGCGCGCTGACTCCAGTCCTCGATGTCGATCTGGGCGGTGACGAACGGAGGCGTCACCGGCGTGGTGATCCCGCCGGACACCGGTGCCGTCACCGATTTGGCGGACGCGGCCAGATCGTTCTTCTGGTCACGGGCGATCTTGGCGGCTCCGGCGACGGCCCGGAACCAGCTGGGTACCGCCCGCATCGTCTGCCGGAGGTCTTCGCGCCGCGCCTCACGTCGGGACCGGGCCGCGGGCAGCGGGTAGCCGAGGTCGCGGGGTTCTCCGTTGACCGCGTCGGTGACGGCTTCGGAGATGGCCAGACCGTCACCGACGGTGTGCGACACGACGAGCGACACGGCCGCGCCGCCGCCCTCGAGCGGTTGCACGCCCAGGTGCCACGGCGGGCCGTGCTCCGGGTCGACCGGGACCTGACCACGTTCGTTGATCCAGTCGTTCAGTTCGGCGACGGGCCGCGCCTCGGCGGCGACGTCGATATCCAGCGGCCCGGTCGAGCGGACCCACCGGTGCCGGCCGAACGGCAGCGGCGACCGTTCGATGCGGCGGCCCAGCAGACCACCGCTGCCCAGATTGCGGTGCAGGCGGCGCAGCCCATCGAGATCAACCGGATGGTCGTAGATCCAGGTGAATTGGATGAGCGGTCCACGCCCCAGCGCTCGTAAGCCGGTGAAGGACGCCTGATCTCCCAGATCGATTGTGTTGTCGGCTACGGCCATGCGCGAATGTTACCCAGCCAACAATTTTCGGGTTCGTGAGCCTGTGGGTTGGCTGAACGGAACCTGATCCCGTGAATCGGCGGCTGGCTGGCGCGTTATGATGGATTGCGAATTTCATCAATCCATCAAATAGGGGTGTGGCGTGGTCGACAGCGTGCTCGACGGCCCCGAACGGCCGCTCTACGAGATCAAGGCCAACCTCTTCAAGGCGCTGGCGCATCCGGCCCGCATCAGGGTGCTGGAGATCCTGTCCACTTCAGAGGGGCCGACGGCGGTCAGCGACATCCTCGCGGCCAGCGACATCGAGCCGACGCTGCTCTCGCAGCATCTGGCCGTACTCAAACGTCATCACGTGGTCACCGGGTACCGGGCCGGCAATGCGGTGTACTACACGTTGGCCCATCCGAAGATCGCTGAACTGCTGCTCATCGCGCGCACGTTCCTCGCCGATACCCTTGCCACCCAACGCGATCAACTCGATGTCGTCGGCTCACTGCCGCCCATCGGCACCAGCCGATGACCACAGTCAGCGGCGACCGTATTGCCCGGCTGCTGCCGTCGCGCTCGGACTACGCCGGCCTCGGGCGCTCCTGGCGGCGTGATGTCCTCGCGGGAATCACGGTCGGCGTCGTGGCATTGCCCCTTGCCCTGGCGTTCGGTATCAGTTCCGGCGTGGGTGCGGCGGCCGGTCTGGTCACCGCAGTCGTGGCGGGCCTGGTGGCCGCGGTGTTCGGCGGTTCGCACGTGCAGGTGTCCGGCCCGACCGGGGCCATGACCGTGGTCCTGGCGCCGATCGTGGCTCAGTACGGACTGGGCAGCGTCGCAGCGGTCACCATCTTGGCCGGCGTCATCGTCGTGGTCGCCGGGATCACCGGGGTAGGCCGTGCGGTGACCTTCATTCCGTGGCCGGTGATCGAGGGATTCACCCTCGGCATCGCCGTCATCATCTTCCTGCAGCAGGTGCCGGCGGCATTCGGGCAAGCGGCACCGGCCGGACGGTCGCCGCTGGTGGCCGCGGGCGTCGTCGTCTCGCACATCGACATGGGCGCGGCACGGCCCGCGCTGCTCGTCACGGCGCTGGTGGTGGTCCTGATGATCGGGCTGCCCAGACTGCATCCCGCGGTCCCGGCGTCGCTGGTGGCGGTTGTTGCCGCGACCGCACTGGTGACCGGTACCGGATTGCCCGCGCCTCGGATCGGGGGCCTGCCGTCGCGGCTGCCCGCGCCCGTCTGGCCGCACGCCGACCTCGCGGTGCTGCACTCGCTGTTCGGCGCGGCACTGGCGATCGCCGCGCTGGCCGCCATCGAGTCACTGCTGTCGGCGCGCGTGGCGGCGACGATGTCCCCGACCGGGCCCTACGACCCGAACCGCGAACTGGTGGGACAGGGACTGGCGTCGGTCGCCTCCGGGGTGTTCGGCGGCATGCCGGCCACCGGAGCCATCGCCCGTACCGCGGTCAACGTGCGGTCCGGCGCGCGGACCCGCGTCGCGGCGATCGTGCACGCGCTGGTGCTGCTCGCCGTGGTCTATCTGATCAGCGGACTGGTCGGAACCATCCCGTTGGCGGCGCTCTCCGCGGTGTTGATGGTGACGGCGTTCCGGATGATCTCGCCGCACACAGTCACACGGATTCTGCGGTCCACCCGCTCGGACGCGGCAGCATTTCTGCTGACCGCGATCGTGACGGTCTGTTTCGATCTGATCCAAGCCGTCGAGATCGGCATTGCGGCCACGGCGCTGTTCGCGCTGAGAGCGCTGGCCCGGCGCAGCAGCGTCATCCGCGAGGAGCTCCCTGGCCCCTACGTGCCCGGCGACGAGCGCATTGCGTTGCTCAGGCTTGATGGAGCCATGTTTTTCGGTGCGGCCGAACGGATTTCGAATGCAATCACCGACGGCAACCATCCCGAGACGTCGGTCGTGATCATCCGGCTGTCTCAACTCGGCATGCTCGACGCCACCGGCGCGCACACCCTCACCCAGATCGTCGAGGATCTCGAGGCGCGGGGAATCACCGTGATCATCAAAGGGGTCCGGCCCGAACACCGCGACCTGCTCGCGGGTGTCGGGATCATCGACTCCCTGCGCCACGAGAACCATCTCATCGACACCCTGGACGCTGCCGTCGCCCACGCCCGCAGCCACACCACCAGGTAGAGCCCCAGAATCCCATCGAGTCAAAGGAATCCCCGTTATGAGTCTGACCGACCACACGAATGTCAGCGATGACGTCACCGTCCACACCACGGCCGTGCACCGTGTCCTCGGCGCACCGACCAAAGCCACCGCCGCGCACCAGAAGGCCTCCGAGATCCTCCCGGGCTCGGGCGTCCTCGTGATCACCCGCGGCCCCGGTGCCGGGGGACGCTTCCTGCTGGCCGACGACGTCGTCGACGCCGGCCGGCACCCTGACAGCGCGGTGTTTCTCGACGACATCACGGTCAGCCGTCACCATGCCGAAATCCGTTGGCTCGACGACGAATACTGGATCGTCGACGCCGGCAGCCTGAACGGCGTCTACGTCAACGGCAACCAGGTCCAGTCCCTCCCGCTCACCACAGGTGACGAAATCCAGATCGGCAAGTTCCGCCTCACCTTCGCCTGCCGGCCACTGGACCGCTGATTACCGGACCGATCTGCCCGGTATCGCGACCCGCGCTGTACATAATGTGCCGGTGGAAGAGCAGTCGCCCGACAGGGTTGTGAGCAAGGAAGCCGCCATCGGACCGGAGGCACGCTTGTCGTGGCTGCTGTCGTGGTTGGCCGGCATGATCGGCGCGGTCGCGTTCCTGCACAGCGCCGGATACTTCGTCACCTTCATGACGGGCAACACCGAACGCGCGGTGCTGGGCTGGTTCGACGTCGCGGGGCGGCAGAAGGTGTCCGGGGCCGGGCCGCAGGCGGCGCTGTGGTTGATGGCCTGCTTCCTGGCAGGGGTGTTCGTCGCCTCGTTCCTGCGGCGGCGGTACTGGCAGAACCATCCCCACGGCGCCACGGCGCTGGTCACCGTCGGCCTGTTGGTGGCGTCGGTTGTCGAGCTGTACGAGGACGGCTGGTACTACGAGGACGTCAACTTCACGGGCATCCTCATCATCTGTTTCTCGGTGGGCGCCCTCAACACCAGCTTCGTCAAGAACGGTGAAGTCGCGGTACCGCTGAGCTACGTCACCGGAACTGTCGTCAAGCTGGGGCAGGGGCTGGAACGTCATATCTGTGGCAAGGGCACCGTCTACGACTGGCTGGGTTACCTCGCCCTGTTGGCGTCGTTCATGGTCGGCGCGGCCGTGGGCGGTGGGCTGGCCGAGCGGGTGACGGGGCCTCAGCTCATCGGGTCGGTCGGATTGATCTGTGGCGCAACGACAATCGTCACGTTCTTCCATTCGGACAAGAGGCACCGGGCGCCGGAGCCCGCAGCGTAGGACCCGTCAACGACAAAGGCCACGAACTCGAGGAGAGTTCGTGGCCTTTGTCGTAAGGACTTTCGTGGCCTTTGTCGTAAGGACTGTGGTCAGCGGATCCAGCCGCGACGACGCAGCCACCAGCCGCGGACGACGATGATCAGGAGCAGGATGGCGAAGCCGATCAGCCAAGCGTCCTCGACGTGGCCGACGTGGTTACCGCGCAGCATCACCAGCAGGAAGATGGCGGACAGGATGCCACCGGCCTGAATGACGCCGCGGTTCATCTTCGACCAGCCCCACTCGGCGGAGGGGACGTCCTCGACATCGACGCCGGTGCTTCGTTCGACCTCGGTGGTGGCCACGGCTACTCCTTAACGATCCGATGGATTGCGCACATTCTTGCATACGACGCACCGTCGTAGTCGCGCGGTGATCGACTCGGCCGATACTGGTTTGCCAGGGCGGGGCGGGCGCATGCCATCTGACGGTGAATGACGTTCCCTGCGAAACAATTTGCGTGTGGCCGCCGGAGTTCGAAATTTTGCTCGCGCAGGCTACGGGTATGTGTACGGTCCACCTGACGAGTTCGGCAGGGTGAACGGGAAAGGCGGCCCATGAACGCGAAACCTCGCACTGTGTTGTGCGGTGCGGCCATCATGCTGCTGATTGCCGGCTGCTCCTCGGGTGGTGCCGCGTCGCGCGTCTCCACTCCGGTTCAGACTCCGGCTGCCGCGTCGCCGACCACGGCGGCAAGCAGCGCGCCGGCCGCACCGCAGACTGTGGAACTGGCTCAGTCCGACTCTGGTGAGTACTACGGCGGCACCTACTACACGGGATGTCAGCACTACCTGAACTCTGGTGATGTGAAGCCGCCTCAGGTGTTCGACACCGAGACCGGCCGATTCATCGCTGCACCCATGCCGCAGCTGCCGGCAGGCGAGCAGCTCAACCGGTCGTCGTGTGCGCTCACCGGGACTGCGCCAGATCTGAAGATCGCCTACGTCTACGACACCACCAAGCCGGCAAGTGGCCTCAACCCCCGCGTGGACAAGAAGACGGCCTACCTGTTCGACCTGCATTCGGCGGCTCCGCTGGCGACGGCCGATGTCGGCGACCTCGGGTGGAGCAAGATCGTCGGGACGTCGACCGGTGCGGTGATGACGGGCAATGAACCCAGTAGCTCCGGATTTCGCACGGAGGTGCTGTCGAACAAGGACCTTTCGGTGCTGTGGACCGATCCAGACGCCGTTCAGGAATCGGACGACAGCGTCCTCGCGTTCAAGCGCATCGATCCGAGGGCCTTCGTCGGTGTCGAGTTGCGATCTCCTGACGGAGAGAGCCTCTACAAGACGGCGCTTGCGCGTGACATCGTCGTCAAGACGGTGACGGACGGGACGGTCCACCTCGCGCAGCTGGAGATTCAGAAGGAAGTCGGGGTGCTGGTCACCAGCTTCTTCGACGTCAAGAACCGGACACTGCTGAACATCAACGGATCCACCGAGGTCGCCGTGCCCGGATTTCTGACGAGTTGGGGTGCCACGGTGTCCGACGGGCACCTCTTTCTCGATGGGGGGAAGTCGGGCCTACTGCTGTGGAATCTGGTCACCCAGCAGGTCGAGTTCCAGAAGTCGGCAGACGAACTCAAGAACCTCGACATCAACCGGGTGACGTATTACGGCGGATACCTGTATCTGGCGACCAACGCCGGTGACCCGCCGTTTTCCGTCTTCAAACTCCCGGATACCGAGAAGGCTGTCGCGACGCAGTGGACATCCCGGCCGATGAGCCGGATCAACGGTTGGACATTGTTGTGCCGCAACGAGATTCGCGACCATGCGCTCGGCACCTGTGGCGCGCAGGTGCTGACGAAGGACCAGAACGGCGCGTATCCCGGTCCGTGGTTCTAGGCGCCCCTTCTGGGACCGCGGACCGGGCGGCACAATAGAGACGTGAGTGAGCGGCTACGAGTCCTGGTGCTCGGCAGTACCGGGTCGATCGGTACCCAGGCCCTGGAGGTGATCGCCGCCAACCCCGACCGGTTCGAGATCGTCGGTCTGGCGGCCGGCGGCGGTAACGCCGAACTGCTGGCCCGGCAGCGCGCCGCGACGGGCGTCACCAACATCGCGGTCGCTGATACCGCCGCGGCCGAGCGCATCGGAGACGTCACCTACGCGGGCGCCGACGCGGCGACCCGGCTGGTCGAGGAGACCGAGGCGGACGTCGTCCTGAACTCCCTGGTCGGTGCGCTGGGGCTGAAGCCGACGCTGGCCGCGCTGCACTCGGGTGCCCGGCTTGCCCTCGCGAACAAGGAGTCCCTGGTCGCCGGCGGGCCACTGGTGCTCAAGGCGGCGCAGCCCGGGCAGATCGTGCCCGTCGACTCCGAGCATTCGGCGCTGGCGCAGTGTCTGCGTGGTGGCACGGCCGACGAGGTGGCCCGGCTGGTGTTGACGGCGTCGGGCGGGCCGTTCCGGGGCTGGTCGGCCGCTGCCCTCGAGGACGTCACCCCCGAGCAGGCGGGTGCGCACCCGACCTGGTCGATGGGCCCCATGAACACCTTGAACTCCGCGTCGCTGGTCAACAAGGGACTGGAACTCATCGAGACCCACCTGCTGTTCGGCATCGACTACGACCGCATCGACGTCGTGGTGCATCCGCAGTCCATCGTGCACTCGATGGTCACTTTCACCGACGGCTCGACGCTGGCGCAGGCCAGCCCGCCCGACATGAAGCTGCCCATCGCGCTGGCGCTGGGCTGGCCGGCCCGCGTCCCGGGCGCCGCCCTCGCCTGCGACTGGACCACGGCGTCGACCTGGGAATTCGAGCCGCTGGACGACGAGGTCTTTCCCGCGGTCCGGCTGGCCCGTGAGGCCGGCACCCGCGGCGGCTGTCTGACCGCGGTGTACAACGCCGCCAACGAAGAGGCGGCAGCGGCTTTCCTCGACGGCCGGATCGGGTTCCCGGCAATCGTGCGGACCGTTGCCGACGTGCTGGGAGCTGCGGATCAATGGGCTGCCGAACCCAGTACCGTGGATGACGTACTTGATGCGCAGGATTGGGCCCGGGACCGGGCGCGGCGCATCGTCGCACAGGAGGTCGTGCCCGCCCGATGATGTTCGTGATCGGCATTGCGCTCTTCGCGCTGGCCATTCTGGTGTCGGTGGCCCTGCACGAGTGCGGCCACATGTGGGTGGCCCGCGCCACCGGCATGAAGGTGCGTCGCTACTTCGTCGGCTTCGGCCCGACGCTGTGGTCCACGCACCGGCCCAACAAGCTCGGCACCACGGAATACGGCCTCAAGGCCGTCCCGCTCGGCGGCTTCTGCGACATCGCGGGCATGACGTCGGTCGACGAGATCGCGCCACAGGACGAGCCCTACGCGATGTACAAGCAGAAGGTGTGGAAGCGCGTCGCCGTGCTCTTCGCCGGACCCGCCATGAATTTCATCATCGGACTGGTGCTGATCTACAGCATCGCCGTCGTGTGGGGCCTGCCCAACCTGCACCCGAACACCTCCGCGGTGATCGGTGAGACCGCTTGCGTCGCACCGCAGATCGCCAAGACGGGCGACGACCCGTTCGGCCCGTGCCCGCATCCGGGTGCCGGCCCCGCCGCGGCGGCGGGCCTGAAGGCCGGTGACACCGTCGTCAAGGTCGGCGACAAGCCGGTCGGCACGTTCGAGGAGATGGCGAAGGCCATCCGCGGCATGAGTGGCGCCGTCCCCGTTGTCTACGAACGCGGCGGCCAGACGTTCACCACCACCGTGAACGTCGAGCAGACGCAGCGGTTCACCGACAAGGAAGCCGCGACGGCGGCACAGGTCGGGGCCATCGGCGTCACCGCGGCGCCGCTGCCCGGGCCGACGCGGTACAACCCGCTGACCGCCGTGCCCGCGACCTTCACCTTCACCGGTGACCTGGCCGTCGAACTCGGCAAGTCCCTGGCGAAGATCCCGACCAAGGTCGGTGCGCTGGTGCACTCGATCACCGGCGGCGAGCGCGACAAGGAAACCCCGATCAGCGTGGTCGGCGCCAGCATCATCGGCGGCGACACCGTCGACCACGGGCTGTGGGTGATGTTCTGGTTCTTCCTGGCGCAGCTGAACTTCGTCCTGGGCGCGGTGAACCTGCTGCCGCTGCTGCCGTTCGACGGTGGACACATCGCGGTCGCGGTGTTCGAGAAGATCCGCAATATGATTCGCGCGTCCCGTGGCAAAGTGGCCGCGGCGCCGGTGAACTACCTCAAGCTGATGCCGGCCACGTATGTGGTGCTGGTGGTGGTCGGTGGCTACATGCTGCTGACCGTGACGGCAGACCTTGTGAACCCCATTCGAATCTTCCAGTAGGAGACCGTGATGACCTCCATCGGTTTGGGCATGCCAGGCGTTGGAAGTGAACCGCCGGCCCCGCCGACCCTGGCACCGCGCCGCAAGACCCGTCAGCTGATGGTGCGCGACGTCGGCGTCGGCAGCGACTACCCGATCGCGGTGCAGTCGATGTGCACCACCAAGACGCACGACGTGAACTCGACGCTGCAGCAGATAGCCGAGCTGACCGCGTCGGGCTGTGACATCGTGCGCGTGGCCTGTCCGCGGCAGGAAGACGCCGACGCGCTGGCCGAGATCGCCCGGCACAGCCAGATTCCGGTGATCGCCGACATCCACTTCCAGCCCAAGTACATCTTCGCGGCCATCGATGCCGGATGTGCCGCGGTGCGCGTGAACCCGGGCAACATCAAGGAGTTCGACGGCCGGGTCAAGGAGGTCGCCAAGGCCGCCGGTGCCGCGGGCATCCCGATCCGCATCGGCGTCAACGCCGGTTCGCTGGACCCCCGCCTGCTGGAGAAGTACGGCAAGGCCACCCCTGAGGCGCTGGTCGAGTCGGCGCTGTGGGAGGCCTCGCTGTTCGAGGAGCACGGCTTCGGCGACATCAAGATCAGCGTCAAGCACAACGACCCTGTGATCATGGTCGAGGCCTACCGCCAGCTGGCCGCCAAGTGCGACTACCCGCTGCACCTCGGCGTCACCGAGGCCGGCCCGGCATTCCAGGGCACCATCAAGAGCGCCGTCGCATTCGGTGCGCTGCTGAGCGAGGGCATCGGCGACACCATCCGGGTGTCGCTGTCCGCGCCGCCGGTCGAAGAGGTCAAGGTCGGCAACCAGATCCTCGAGTCGCTGAACCTGCGGCCGCGCGGTCTGGAGATCGTGTCGTGCCCGTCGTGCGGCCGCGCTCAGGTCGACGTCTACAAGCTCGCCAACGCGGTGTCCGCGGGCCTCGATGGGCTGGACGTGCCGCTGCGCGTCGCCGTGATGGGTTGCGTCGTGAACGGGCCGGGTGAGGCCCGCGAGGCCGACCTCGGCGTGGCGTCCGGCAACGGCAAGGGCCAGATTTTCGTGCGTGGTGAGGTGATCAAGACCGTCCCCGAGTCACAGATCGTCGAGACCCTGATCGAAGAGGCCATGCGGATCGCGGCCGAGTCCGGCAATGATGCGAGCGGTTCGCCCGTCGTCACCGTAAGCTGAGCACAGCCTTGTGATTGCGGTCACGAGCCCGTCCCCATAGCAAA
This sequence comes from Mycobacterium sp. ST-F2, assembly GCF_001905655.1. Lineage (GTDB taxonomy): Bacteria > Actinomycetota > Actinomycetes > Mycobacteriales > Mycobacteriaceae > Mycobacterium. Next base: position 39,200 of record NZ_JMHT01000022.1, on the reverse strand, counting down.
CAGGTCACACTCACGAGAAGGTCGGTGAATGTCGGCACCTCCACTGTTCCGGATCGCAGATGCGCGCCGGATATCAGTGGTGCGCGAAGTCGCCCAGGTCCAGCAGGTCTTCGACGAGGATCCGGTGGGCGCCTGCATGGTGGCCGCCCGGGTCGGCGACCACGGGCTGGATCCGGTGGCGATCGGTGGCGAGCTGTGGACCCGGAGCGTGCCCACCGAATCGCTGTGCTTCGCCGGCGTGAACCTCATCCCGATGCGGGGGACCGCGGCCGACATGATGGTGTTCGCCGACAAGGTGATGAGTGCCCCGCGGCGGTGTTCGTCGCTGGTGGGCCGTGCCGAGTTGGTGCTGCCGATGTGGCAGCAACTGGCCCAGGTGTGGGGTCCGGCCCGCGAGGTTCGGGACTGCCAGCCGTTGCTGACGCTGTCTGAGGCCCCGCAGTGTGCGATAGACCCCGCGGTGCGTCCGGTCCGGATGGACGAGTTGGACGCGTATGTCGTTGCGGCAGTGGAGATGCTCATCGGTGAGGTGGGCGTGGACCCGCGCATGGGCGACGGTGGCCGCGGCTACCGTCGTCGGCTGGCCGGGCTGATCGCCTCCGGGCGCGCCTGGGCGCGGTTCGAGGACGGCCAGGTCGTGTTCAAGGCCGAGATCGGGGCCCAGACGTCGCGGGTCGGCCAGATTCAGGGTGTGTGGGTGCATCCGGAGTGGCGCGGGCGTGGTCTCGGTGCGGCCGGGACCGCGACGCTGGCTGCGGCGGTGCTGCGCAGCGGCCGGATACCCAGCCTCTACGTCAACGATTTCAATACCCCGGCCCGAGCCATCTACCGCCGGATCGGGTTCAGCCAGTTGGGCACGTACGCAACGGTGTTGCTGGACTGACGTTTTCGCGCCCGACATGCGCGTTGTGTACGCGACACGCCGGGCGGGCGGTATGGAACGTCGATCTCGAGGTAGCCGCCGGGGCCGGCATAGCTCACAATCTGGCGTATCTCACAAAACTGTCACGGTTGTGTCTCGGTGTGCCTCCGCGCCACCGGCTTGTCACACTTCTAACATCAGCCCCAATGGCAACTCCAATATGGCTGCACACATCATCCGTTTCACGCTCGGCCGCGTTGTTGTCGGTCGTGGCGGTCGCAGGAGCCTTCGCCATGGGAGGGCTGACGGCCTGCACCCCCAAGCCCAACGGCCCCGAGCCCACCGCGCAGGCGTTCTTCACCGCCCTCGGCCGCGGGGACACCGGCGCCGCCGCTGAACTCTCCGACAAGCCCAATGACGCCCGCACGGCGATCAACCAGGCCTGGTCGGGGCTGCAGGCCACCAAGCTCGACGCGCAGGTTCTCGGTTCCAAGTACACCCAGGACACCGGCAAGATCACCTACCGCTACACCTGGCATCTGCCCAAGGACCGCACGTGGTCCTACACGGGCCAGCTGAACATGATCCGGCAGGACGGCCGGTGGCAAGTCCGTTGGGGCAGCACGGATTTGCATCCCAACCTGGGAGAGCATCAGAGCTTCCAGCTGCGCGCCGACCAGCCCATCCGAGCCTCGGTCAACGAGCTCGGCGGCACGAACGTTCTGGTACCCGGGTACCGCTATCACTACGCACTGAGTGCGCGCGCCGCCGCCGGTGACCTGATGCGGACGTCTCGCGTCGTCGCCGATACCTTGCGTCAGTTCGACGGCACGCTGGACGCCCAGCGGCTTGCCGAACAGGCCAGTTCATCGACCGAACCGCTGGACCTGATCACGCTGCGGCGTGAGGACAACGATCGGATTTCGCCGGCACTCGGGCATCTTCCCGGCGTGGTGATCACCCCGCAGCCGGAGATGGTGCCCACCGATCCCCGGTTCGCGCCGGCCATCGTCAGCGAGGTCAAGAAGCAGGTCGCCGATCAGCTGGTCGGGCAGCCCGGGTGGCGCGTCGTCAGCGTCAACCAGAACGGTGCCGACATCGACGTACTCAACGAGGTGCCGGGCAAGCCGGCGCCGTCGATCACCATCAGCCTGGACCGCAACGTGCAGAACGCCGCCCAGGATGCGGTGAACATGGTGGGCCGCAAGGCGATGATCGTCGCGATCAAGCCGTCGACCGGTGAAATCCTGGCCGTGGCGCAGAACGCGGCGGCCGACGTCGACGGCCCGACCGCCACCATGGGCCTGTACCCACCGGGGTCGACGTTCAAGATGGTCACCGCCGGCGCTGCCATCGAAACCGACATGGCCGGACCCAACACGCTGCTGGGCTGCCCCGGCACCATCGACATCGGGCATCGCACCATCCCGAACTACGACCGGTTCGACCTCGGCGTCGTCCCGATGTCTAGGGCCTTCGCCAACTCGTGCAACACCACGTTCGCCGAGCTGGCCAGCCGGATGCCGCCGCGGGCCCTGACGAACGCGGCGGCACAGTACGGCATCGGCGCCGACTACCAGGTCGCCGGCATCGACACCGTCACCGGAAAGGTGCCGCCCACGGTCAACCTGGCCGAGCGCACCGAGGACGGTTTCGGCCAGGGCAAGGTCGTGGTCAGCCCGTTCGGAATGGCGCTTGCCGCGGCGACCGTCGCGGCCGGGAAAACTCCGCTGCCGCAGTTGATCGAAGGTCGTCCCACCACGGTGACCGGCAACACCGCACCCATCACCCCGAAGATGGTCGACGGTCTGCGGCCCATGATGCAGCTGGTGGTGACCAACGGCACCGCCAAGGACCTGCGCGGCAGCGGCGACGTGCGCGGGAAGACCGGTGAAGCCGAATTCTCGGGCGGCTCGCACGCCTGGTTCGCCGGTTACCGCGGTGACATGGCCTTCGCGGCCCTGATCGTCGGCGGCGGCGGTTCGGAGGCCGCGGTCCGGATGTGCCGGGACATGTTCAAGGGATTGCCGCCCGATTACCTGGCCTGACCGACGACGTTGGTCTGGGTAGCCTGTTTGGATGACCAACAGCGACGAGATCGCGGTCCTGCGCGTCTCTGACGCGGACCGCAACGGCACGCTCCGGCGCCTGCACAACGCGGTGGCGCTGGGGCTCATCGACATGGACGAGTTCTCTGAACGTTCCGCGCTGGTCGCCCTGGCCCGTCAACAGGCCGAGCTGGCGGTGCTGGTCGGCGACCTGCCCGCGCCCAACGCCATCGTGACGGGTTCTGCGGATCGCGTGGAGCTGCGCGGGGTCATGGGATCGCTCAAGCGGCAGGGCGAATGGGTCGTGCCGACCCGGCTCGCGCTGGTCCGCCGCGTCGGTTCGATCGACCTGGACCTGACGCGGGCCCGGTTCGGGGGGCCCATCGTTGTGATCGAGCTCGATCTCAAGTTCAGCTCCCTGGACCTGCGGCTGCCCGACGGTGCCAGCGCGTCCATCGACGACGTCGAGGTGGCCGTCGGCAGTGCCACCGACCACCGCAAGGACGCGCCGGCCGACGGGACACCGCACGTCATCCTGACGGGGCGGGTGGTGTTCGGGTCGGTCGACATCCGCGGGCCGCGCCGAACCTGGTTCGGCCGCGGCGACCGGTAGCCGCGGCGCCCGTTAAGCTGGGACGATGTCTGTTCGTACCGCGCTTCGCCCCGGCGAGGTGTCTGCCACCCTGCCGGTGCCCAAGTCGATCCCGCGTCCCGAGTACGCGTGGAAGCCGACGGTGCGCGAAGGCAGCGAGCCCTGGGTCCAGACGCCAGAGGTGATCGAGAAGATGCGCGTCGCCGGCCGCATCGCGGCGCAGGCGCTCGCCGAGGCCGGCAAGGCCGTCGCACCCGGCGTCACGACCGACCACCTGGACCGGGTGGCGCACGAGTACATGCTCGACCACGGCGCCTACCCGTCGACGCTGGGCTACAAGGGCTTTCCGAAGTCCTGCTGCACCTCGCTCAACGAGATCATCTGCCACGGCATCCCGGACTCGACGGTGATCGAGGACGGTGACATCGTCAACATCGACGTCACCGCATACAAGGACGGTGTGCACGGCGACACCAACGCCACCTTCCTGGCCGGCGACGTCTCGGAGGAGCACCGGCTGCTGGTCGAGCGCACCCACGAAGCCACCATGCGGGCCATCAAGGCCGTCAAGCCGGGACGGCAGTTGTCGGTGGTCGGCCGGGTCATCGAGGCCTACGCGAATCGCTTCGGCTACAACGTGGTTCGCGACTTCACCGGCCACGGCATCGGCGAGACGTTCCACAATGGGCTGATCGTGTTGCATTACGACAAGCCCGAGGTCGAGACGGTGCTGGAGCCGGGTATGACCTTCACCATCGAGCCGATGATCAACCTCGGTTCGCTGGACTACGAGATCTGGGACGACGACTGGACCGTCGCCACCAAGGACAAGAAGTGGACGGCGCAGTTCGAGCACACCCTCGTGGTGACCGACGACGGCGCCGACATTCTCACCCTGCCGTGACCGGTTTCCCGGCTGCCTTTGACGACCCGACTGTGCCGTCAGATCACGTAACCGGTGACAGTCGCGATCTGTGCGCACACTGGTCGCGCCACCCCGCAGTCCGCAGTCGCCAATGTGCACACAGATCACCAGAATCACGAGATCGGCGATCTGTGTGCACATTCGCGGCGCAGACCGCGGAATGAGCGGCGCACTGCTGGTCGCCGGTACCACGTCGGACGCCGGCAAGTCGATGGTGGTGGCCGGGCTGTGCCGGCTGCTGGCCCGCAAGGGCGTACGGGTCGCGCCGTTCAAGGCGCAGAACATGTCCAACAACTCGGCCGTGACGGTTGAGGGCGGCGAGATCGGCCGGGCCCAGGCCATGCAGGCGCGCGCGGCCGGGCTGGCGCCGAGCGTGCGGTTCAACCCGATCCTGCTCAAACCCGGCGGGGACCGGACCTCGCAGCTGGTGGTGCGCGGCGTCGTCTCCGGCACGGTGGCGGCGGGTGACTACTTCACCCGCCGGACCCAGCTGGCTGCTGTCGTGGCCGACGAATTGGCCTCGCTGCGAAGCGAATTCGACGTCGTGGTCTGTGAGGGGGCGGGTTCGCCCGCCGAGATCAACCTGCGGGCCACGGATGTGGCCAACATGGGCCTGGCCCGCGCCGCCGACCTGCCGGTGGTCGTGGTCGGCGACATCGACCGGGGTGGCCTGCTGGCGCACCTGTATGGCACGGTGGCGGTACTGGAACCTGCGGACCAGACACTGATCGCCGGCTTCCTGGTCAACAAGTTCCGGGGTGACCCGGCGCTGCTGGAACCTGGTCTGCGGCAACTGGAATCGCTCACCGGCCGCCCGACGTACGGGGTGATCCCGTACTGCGACGACCTGTGGCTCGATGCCGAGGACTCGCTGTCGGTCACGCCGCGGGGACAATTGGGTCGGCCCGCGGCCCCGCGCGGTGCCGACGCACTGATCGTTGCGGCGGTACGGCTGCCCCGGATCTCGAATTCCACCGACGTCGAGGCCCTGGCGTGTGAGCCGGGCGTGCATGTGCGCTGGGTCGACACCGCGGCCGAACTCTCGGGTGCCGACGTCGTGGTGCTGCCCGGCAGCAAGGCGACCGTCTCCGATCTGACCTGGCTGCGCGAGCGCGGACTCGCCGAAGCCGTTGTCGCACATGCCCGGTCGGGGCGCGCCGTACTCGGCGTCTGCGGTGGGTTCCAGATGCTGTGCACGACGATCCATGACACCGTCGAGTCCGGCGCCGGCCGGGTACCCGGTTTGGGTCTGCTGGATGCGGACATCGAGTTCGATGCCGACAAGACCCTGAAGCACTGGGATACGCCGTTGTACGGCTACGAGATCCACCACGGGCGGGTCGCGCGGTGCGCCGAACCGGATTGGCTCGGCGTCGGCATCCGGCACGGCCAGGTGTACGGCACGCATTGGCACGGGCTGCTGGACAACGACGCCGTGCGCCGGGCCTGGCTCGCCGAGGTTGCGGCGGCCCGCGGCAAGGACGGCTTCGTCGTGGCCGACGACGTCAACGTCGCCGGGCTACGCGACGCGCAGCTCGACGTGATGGCGGATCTGCTTGCCGCACATGTGGATATCGACGCGATGCTGGAACTGGTCGAGTCCGGTGCGCCGGCCCGGCCGGTCATCGCGGCCAGCCTGCTCCCGTGATCAGCCGGGTTCGGCCACTGGCTCTGCCGGTCCCACTGCTTCGACGGGCTCCTCGACCTGCTTGATGGGGCCGGTGAACCAGTTCTTCACCGACACGTGCCAGTAGATGTAGAGCAGCAGCAGGACCCCACCGACCAGCAATGGTGTGTAGTTGACGAACTTCCATTCAAAGCTGGCGTCCCACGGCACTCCACCCAGCGACGTCGGGAACATCGCGATGATCGAGGTGATCGTGATCTCGGCCAGCGCGACCGGGGCCATCCACTTGTGGTGGCCGCGCAGATTCCAACTGCCCGTTTCGAATTCGTCGCCGGCACGCCAGCGGTAGTAGATCGGCACCGCAAAGCACAGATACACCCCGACGACTCCGATGGAGACGACGGCGTAGAACGCCACCGGGGTGGGTGTGCCGTTGATATCGACCTTGACCAGGGCCGGCAGGGTCAGCGCGGCGGCCACGACGGCGGTGATCGTGACGCTGTGGGTCGGCACCCTGTGCTTGTTGACCTCCGACCACCAGCGGTGGCCGGGTACCGCGCGGTCCCGGCTGAACGCGAACAGCATCCGGGACGCGCTGGTCTGGCAGGCGACGGCGCAGAAGAACTGGCCGGCTGTCGAGATGAACAGCACCGAAGTCGCCCAGCCCGAGCTCATCGCCTGGTTGAAGATGGCGGCCACGGCGCCGCCGCCCTTGGATACCGCGTCGGAATCCTGGACGGCGAACAGGAAGGCCAGCAAGAGAATCCAGCCGCCGACGGCCGAGTAGAAGATGGACCGCCAGATGCCCTTTGCCGCCGCGCCCGCCGCGCTCTTGGTCTCCTCCGACAGGTGCGCCGATGCGTCGTAGCCGGTGATGGTGTACTGCGTCAGGATCACCGAGATCGGCAGCACCACGAACAGCCAGCCGGCGCCCGAGGTGGCGCCGCCGAACATGCCGCTGTTGTTGATGGTCTTGGCGAAGACGTCCGAGAGACTCGCGTGGTGGCTCGGCACGAAGATCAGGATGCCGATGACCGCGGCCGCGCCGAAGACGTGCCACCACACCGAGACGTTGTTGATGATCGCCAGCAGATGGCTGGAGAAGATGTTGATCAGCGCCGAGATGCCCAGGATGGCCACGAAGATGATGAACGTCCGAGTGAGGCTGTATCCCGCCAGCCAGTCGGCGCTGAGGGTGCCCAAGGTGAGGTCGATGAACGTCGCGCAGCCATAGGCCACCGACGCGAGGATGGCCACCAGGCCGATGAGGTTGAGCCAGCCGGCATAGAAACCGGCCTTCGCGCCGCCGAGTTTTGCTGCCCACCAATAGATTCCGCCGGAGGTCGGAAAGGCCGACACCAGCTCGGACATACAGAGGCCGATGACGAGGATGAACGCCGCAACGATCGGCCAGCCCCAGGCGATGGCGGCCGGCCCGCCGTTGTTCCAGCCCAGTCCGAACGACGTGAAGCACCCCGAGAGGATGGAGATGATGGAGAACGAGATGGCGAAATTGCTGAAACCGGACCAGGAGCGCTGCAGTTCCTGGCTGTAGCCGAGCTTGGCCAGTAGCAGCTCGTCTTCGGTAAGTGCTTCATGTCCTTCTGGCACTGCGGCCTCCTTAGGGCGCCCCGGATGTTGAAGAACAATAGGGTGCGTCCGGGGTTCGCGCTGCCCAACTGACGCCATCGTTTCCATGATGTTTCGGTCGGCTCTCAGCCGTGTAGCACGCGGTATTCCTCGATGGCCCCGGGGTGCAAGGGGATTCGGCCCGTCTGGATCATGTTCGGCGGTTGCAGGTACTGCAGACCACGCACTTCGGGTGGCATGAGCTGCGTTGCGTCCGTTGCCAATACGTCGACCGCGGCAGCCGCCAACGCGTTCGACAGGCCTGGCCGGCACAGGAGCAGATCGGCGGAGCCGATGGTGTAGACACTCGTCGGTACATAGGCGCCGATCGGCGCGCGCAGCAGCAGGTACGGATAGGACGACAGTTCCGACATCGGCGCGACCCATGGAGTCAGATCGACGATGCGTAGCGGCAGTGTCTTGTCCAACTCGGCGATGGCCGGGGTCGGGATGCCGCCGGACCAGACCAGGGCATCAATGGTGTGGTTACCGAGTGCGGCCACTGCGTCGTTCAGACGCAGGTCAACCCGGCGGATCCGATCAGTCAGCTTCGCCGCACCGAACAGCACCGTGGTGACAGCCGCGACGCCAGAGCCCGGTGGTCCTGTCGAAACCCGCAGTCCCGCAAGATCATTCACCTGACGGATGGGGGATGCGTCGGGCACGACCAGCTGGACATAGTTTTCGTAGACGCGCGCCACTGCCAGCGGTGAGTCGGCCGGTGCTCTGCCACGCCGGTGCCGGTTGACCACGTCGGCCTGGGCGAGCGCCATGTCGGCCTGACCCGATTGCAACAGATTGAGATTGTCGACGCTACCGGCGGTGGGCATCACGGTGACCACGACGCCGGGATACCGGAGCCGCAGGCGCTGGGCGAAGAGTTCGCAGACCTGCAGGTACAAACCACCACGATCGCCCGCGGCCAACCGGATGGTGCCCTGCGTGCTGTTCGGCAGGCAGCCCGCGACGACCGCCGCGGCAGAGGAGGCGAGGAATGCACGTCGGGTCAGCGTCATGATGTGCTCGCCGGTAGGTGGTACTGGACCGCGAGGCCGCCGTCGGCGGACTTGGCGACCGACGCCGATCCGCCGTGTGCGGCAGCGATTTCGGTGGCGATGGCCAGGCCCAGACCGGTGCCCTCGCTGTCGCTGTGCCCGCGCCAGAACCGCGTGGCCGCCTGGGCGATGGTATCGGCGGGCAGGCCCGGGCCGTCGTCGCTGATGGTGAGTTCGATGCCGGTATCGGTGGGCGTCGTCGACACGGTGACGGTGGTTCCCGTACCGGAGTAGCGCAACGCGTTGTCCAACGCGATGTCCAGCAGCTGCTCGACATCGTGGCGCGGCATCTGCACCGCCAGATGCGGGTGCGCCGTCTCGAAGCGCAGCCGCTGGTCACTCTGGTCGGCCGTGGCCTGCCAGAAATCGAGCCGCTGCGCGGCGACGCTGTCCAGGTCCGTCGAATCATGAACTGCCGCAGCCAGGCCGGACCGGTGGCTGTGGCTGGCCTGCTCGGCGCGCGCCAACCGGAGCAACTGGGCCAGCAGGTTCTCCAGCCGGTCCAGTTCGGCCGACATCGAATCGTAGGTCGGGCGCCCCGAATCGGTGACATGGTCTTCGAGGGTGTCGGCGCGCAGCCGGACGGCAGCCAGTGGGTTGCGCAACTGGTGTGAGGCATCGGCGATGAGCCGGCGTTGATGGTCGAGCGAAGCGTGCACCGCTTGCGCCATCGCGTTGAACGCCGACGTAAAACGCCGCAGCTCAGGCGGTCCCGACACATGAGCCGGTTGGCCCGCGATGCCGCCGGCCATGTCCTCGACGGCGCGCTCCAGTCCGACCAGTGGCCGCAGCACCCACCGGGTCACACTCTGTGCGGCGACGGCTGCCACCCCGAGCAACACGATGCAGCCCGCCGCAATCCACAACCAGTCCACGGTGATGTCGTGCGCCGCCTTGGACGGATCCACGTCGAGGACCACCGCTCCCACCAGCTCGCCGTTGCGTCGAATTCCCTTGGCGGCCAACATCGATTGCCGGTCCCAGGGCATGATCCTGGCGCGCGGCGCGGCGGGGGCATCGGACAGCGCGCGTTCGGCGGCAGTCGTCACTCCGCTGTCGGCGGCGGACAGTCCGCTGGCCGCCAGCGTCCTGCCGTCGGCATCGACGATCAGGGCGCCTTCGCCGTACACCTGCTGGTAGCGGTCGACCAGTTCCTGGTCGGGTGCGGCTGCGGTGGCGGCGATGTCGGCCAGCGCCGTCAACTGTCGCTCGCGTTCGGTGTGCAGGACATTGGTGCGGTGGTTGGCCAGGCTCAGGGCCAGCGGGATCGCCAACGCCGCCGTTGCGATGAGGAGCAGCGTCATCAGGAGAGCGCGGACCCGCAGACCCACGTCAGCGGTCCAACCGGAAACCGAAGCCGCGCACGGTGTGCAGCGGTATTCCGGTCAGCTTGGCCCGGATCTGGCCGACGAAGAAGTCCAGCGAACGGGACCGACCGACGACGGCGGTACCCCAGCACTCGAGCATGACCTCTTCACGGCTGACGGCTTCACCCTGACGAGCGGCCAGCGTGGCCAGAATCTGGTATTCGGTTTTGGTGAGCGCCTGCTTCTGGCCCGCCAAGGTGACCTCGTGGCGGTCCCGGTCGATGGTCACCGGCCCGGCCACGACGGGCGGGTGTACGACGGGACCGGCGCTACGCTGCACCCGCCGCATGACGGCCTCGATCCGCGCCAGCAGCACCGCCTTTCGCACGGGCTTGACCAGGTAGTCGTCGGCCCCGGCCCGCAGTCCCAGCACCACGGCGCCGTCGCTGTCGCGTGCGGTCATGATGATCACCGGTGCGGTCGATGCCTTGCGCAGCGTGCGCAGCACGTCCAGCCCGTCCATGTCGGGCAGGCCCAAATCCAGTAGTACCAGGTCACACCCCTTGACGCGGTTCAGCGCATCGTCCCCGCGGGTGGTGTGGGTGACGGTGAGACCGGTCTGTTCCAGGAGCTCGGCGAGCGCAGCCGCGACACCCTGATCGTCCTCGACGAGCAGCACGCGCATGGCCTGATGGTAGGTCGCCGAATACGTAGACCTGCTGATTTCGCAATGAATCTGAGGATCGTGCAAGGAAAGACCCGGCGCGAGGCGAGGACTGTTCCGCTGCGCCCGGCGCGGGGAAAACATGTGCTCATCAACAGAAATGAGGAGGTCACGATGTACCCGAACACCTATTTCGCCCGGTCCATGGTCTCCGTCGTGACAGGTGCCCTGATCACGCTCGGTTCCCTCGGATCTGCTTGGAGCGCAATTGAATTCATGCCCGCGTCGGCCGCCGTGGCCGCCGGCCATTCCTGCGACATCGTGGTGGTGGCGAACACGCTGTGCCAGGGCGGGCAGCACCGCCACGGGACGTCGACGATCGGCCGGGACTACCGGGACCTGAACTTGCGGCCGACGGCTTGAGCGACGAGGGTGTGAGCCAGATCATGAACGTTGTACGCGCGATCGACGCGACCGGGCCGGCAGCCCGCGCCGGCGAGGGCTCTTCGTCCTGGATACCAATGGTCGTGTGCTTTGCGGTCATCGGGATCATCATCGGCATGGCCATCGTGATCGGCCGACGCCGGCCACCACGTCGTCGGGCGGGCACGGTTCATCGCGCGGGCTCGGCCGGTGGCACGGGCTATGGCTACGCAGGCTCCGGTGGAGGAGGCTGGGATGCCGGCGGGTCCGGATGCTCGGACGGCGGTGGTTGCGGCGGTGGGGGCTGCGGCGGCGGTGGGGGCGGCTGTGGTGGTGGCGGCGGCTGTGGTGGAGGCGGCAGCTGCTGAATATCGGTACCTGCGGTCCCGCGGCGTTCGCTACGGTGGCGTCATGCCAATCATCCCGACCGTCGACGGCTTCGGCGCCACCGTCGACGTGTCTGGCCCCGACGCCGCCACGACCGTCGTCATGCTCGTGACGAAAAAGGCAAAGGCCGGCCACGACGCCCTGTGCGAGTTGCTGCACACCGCGTCGCTGCGCACCGTGGTGATCGAAGCCGACGATCGGCTGACCGTGAATTCGGTTGTCGGCATTCTGGATACGGTCGGGGTGAAGTGGGCGTTGCTGTTCGCGGATGCCGGCGCGGGGGAGCTGGCCTGGCGGCTGGCGGCCACTCGACTGGACCGGTTCACCGCCCTGGTGGCGATCGACGGCAGCCATCCGCGCGCCGACGGGGAGTCGGGCGACGCGTGCCCGCCGGTGGAGATCAACACCACCGTGGTGGTCACCAGTGCCGATGCCCGGGCGCGGGCACAAGCCGGACAGCGCTTCATCTACGGCGAATTCCGGATGTCCGAGCTGGTGGGCCGCCGCAGCGCCGAGGAGTTCACCGCACAGGTGGCCAACGAGATCGTGCTCCGCAGCAGTACCTGGTAGACCTGCCGGGGCGAGCGAAGCGACGGGAGCTGGCCTGCTCGGGGCGGGCGAAGCGACGGGAAGGCAGGGACTGTCGGTCCCGGCCGTTATCGTGACGAGATGGATGGCACCGACTCCACGGCTGGGCTAGCGCTCGCGCCACACGAGTTGCTGCGTGCCTTCAACGCCCAGACGCTGGCCCGCGGCGAGACCTACGCGAACCAGGGACGCGTGGTGGCCGCCCGGTACGACCCGGTAGACGGGACGCTCACTGGCTCCTGCCTGGGTTCGAAGTCCGAGTACTACGACGTCGAAGTGGCACTGTCGGGCGCGCGCACCGGCCTCGAGATCGAGTACACCGTCTGCACCTGCCCGGTGGGGCGGTACTGCAAGCATGCCGTCGCCCTGCTGATGGCGGCGATTCCGAGCGCACCCGACCGGGCTGCGCCGCAACGCTGGCAAGTGGTGCTGGGTTCGTTGCTGGACGAGATGACCGACACCGACGGCGACAGTGGTGGCAAGCCATTGGCGCTCGAGTTCGGCATGCTGCCCGCGGGGCGGTACCACACGACGCCGATTGCGACGCTGCGACCGCTGACGCTCGGCAAGCGCGGAAACTGGATCAAGACCGGGATCACCTGGCGCCGCCTCTTCGACACGGCCGATCCGGGCGAGTTCGACCGGGATCAGTACAGCGCACTGCGATCGATGATCCTCGGCGTGCCCGGTTACTACCCGTACAGCAGCGACCAGTTGGTGCTCCCCACTGTGGGGCAACGCTTTTGGGCCGATCTGGACCAGGCCGTCGAGGCCGGCACCGTCCTGTTGCCGGGTGCCGGGATCAGGGCTGTTCAGCTTGCCAAGGACGTCCAGTTGCGGCTCGACTTCACTGTCTCTGATACCGGCGGCGCGCAGATGGCGACGGTGCTGATCGTCGACGGCGAACCACGGGCGCCCGAAGGCGTCGGTCTGGTGGGCACGCCCACGCCGCACGGTATCCATCAGTTGGTCGACGGCATCCTGCATCTCGGGGCCTTCGCACCGGTGCCCGGCCCCACGCTGCTCAAACTGATCGCGGGGGGCGAGACGGTACACATTCCGCCCGAGGCGCTGGGCGAGTTCGCGGTGGACATGTTGCCACGGCTGCGCCGGACGGTGGCCGTCGACATGGTGGAGGGACTGTTCGCAGAGCCGGACATCGTAGGGCCGCTGCCGGTGCTCGCCATCACGACCAATGACGTTGACGGCCACGTGAAGTGGCGCACCCGTTACGAGGTGAACGGGCAGCGCCAGGAGTTCGACGCGGTCGGCGTCACGCGCCCGAGCGGCATCAGGGACAGCGCCGCCGAGGACACGATGTGGCGGGCCGTCGCGCCGGCGCTCGAAGCGGTCTCGGGGCTGTCCGCTGCGGATGACCCGCTGGCCTCCCTGTTGCTGTCGCGCCGGCAGTCACTGCCCCAGATCGCGGTGTTGTGCCACGAGGTGCTGCCGCAGCTCGCGGCGTTTGACCAGCTGATCATCGAAGTCGACGAGCGCGCCGCGGCGTTCCGGCTCTCAGAGGCCGGGGCCCAGCTGGGGTTCGGTACCGGGGCCGCCGAGGACGAGGAACTGGCGCAGGACTGGTTCGACCTGCACATCACCATCGACGTCGACGGTCACCCGGTGGCGCTGTCGGCCGTCATCGCCGAATTGGCTTTGGGCGCAACACACATGCTGCTCCCGAACGGGGTGTACTTCCGGCTCGACACCCCGGAACTGCTGAAGCTGCGCGCCCTGATCGAGGAAGCCCAGGCACTGGGCGAGCTCGACGGCGACCGGGTGAACGCGTCGTCCCTGAACGCTACATTGTGGGACGAGCTGCTGAGCCTCGGCGTCGTCGACCGTGAACTGGCGCAGTGGCGCGACAACATGGCCCGGCTGGCCGCGGCGCAGCCGCCCGTCCCGGTACCGACGCCCGCCGGATTGCAGGCCGAACTGCGCGACTATCAACACGCTGGACTCAACTGGCTTTCGTTCCTGTGGGACAATGGACTCGGCGGGGTGCTGGGTGACGACATGGGTCTGGGCAAGACCGTCCAGACCCTGGCCTTGATCACCCGAGCCGTCGAGCAGGGCGCGGGCAAGTTCCTCGTCGTGGCGCCCACCAGCGTCGCCGGCAACTGGGCGGCCGAATGCGCGAAGTTCGCACCCGGCCTGACCACCGTCGTGGTGTCGAGCACCGACGCCCGCGCCGCCGTCCCCCTCGCCGAGCAGGTTGCCGCCGCCGACATCGTCGTCACGACCTACACGCTGCTGCGCATCGACAATGACAGGTATCGCGAAATCGGCTGGGCCGGAATGATTCTCGACGAGGCGCAATTCGTCAAGAACCACCACAGCAAGACGCACCAGTGTGCTCGCCGACTCGATGCGCCGTTCAAGCTGGCCATCACCGGCACCCCGATGGAGAACAACCTGATGGAGCTGTGGTCGCTGCTGTCGATCACGGTGCCGGGGCTGTTCCCCAGCCCCAAGGTTTTCGAGCGCTACTTCCGCAAGCCCATCGAGTCCGGCGGCGAGCCCGGACGCCTGGCGACGCTGCGCCAGCGGATCAAGCCAGTGCTGTTGCGCCGCACCAAGGATCAGGTGGTCAAGGAACTGCCGCCCAAGCAGGAGCAGGTGCTGGCCATCGAACTGTCGGCCAAACACCGGAAGATCTACGACACCCGGCTGGCGCGCGAGCGGCAGAAGGTGCTCGGCCTGCTGGGGGAGTGGGAGAAGAACCGCTTCCAGATCTTTCGTTCGCTCACCCTGCTGCGCCAGCTGAGCCTGCACCCCGGCCTGGTCGACCCGGACACCATGGAGGCCGGGTCCACCAAGGTGGACTTCCTGATCGAACAACTGGACCAGCTGGTCGCCGAGGATCACAGCGCGCTGGTCTTCAGTCAGTTCACCGGATTTCTGGCGATTCTGCGGGAGCGCCTGGACGCCGCAGGGATCGAGTACAGCTACCTGGACGGGTCGGTCGACGCGCGGCGCCGGGCCGAGGCCATCGACGCCTTCAGTTCGGGGCGGACCAAGGTCTTCCTGATCAGCCTGAAAGCCGGCGGCTTCGGCCTCAATCTCACCGCCGCCGACTACTGCTTCCTGTGCGACCCGTGGTGGAGTCCGGCAGCCGAGGCGCAGGCCGTCGACCGCGCGCACCGCATCGGCCAGCAGCGCCCGGTGAACGTCTATCGGCTGGTGTCCGAGAACACCATCGAGGAGAAGGTGATCGCGCTGCAGGAACGCAAGCGCGCACTGTTCGCCGCGGTGATCGATGACGGCGACATGTTCGGCTCGGCGATCACGGCGTCCGACATTCGCGAACTGCTGGGCTGACATCGGGCATGCCGCGGTGGGCCGCCCCGGAAACGAGGAGGCCCACCGCTCGTGAGGGTGTGTGACTAGCTGTCGGTGCCCGAGGGGTCCTTGACCTTCTTGCCCTTGTCCTTCGAGTGCTTTCCGGGCTTGGTGCTCTTGTCGTTGTTGCTCAGTTTCGGCGCGTTGCCGGCGTTCTCGGACGTCTTCGTCTTGTTGGCCTTCTTCTTGTCGCGCTTCGGCGCCGGAGTGTCAGGCGTATCGGACGTGTCCGGCGTGCCGGATGCGGCGGTGGGATTCACGGTCAGCCCGGCCACCGGGTTCGGTGACGGGATCGACGTGATCGAATTCGTTCCCACAGCAGAGGTCGGCGCCGGCTTTACAGCGGAGACCGGCAGGGGGTTTCCTGAACCGCTCCAACCGATGGCCTTGGCGATGATGTGCTCAAACGCCACCGCTGCGCCCAACGGCCCGACCGGAGCGCCGGCGATCGGCGGTAACGGCAGTCCTGAAAGCTGGAGTCCGAGCGCGTTGAACGTCGACCCGCCGATGCCGGCAAGAGTCTTGCCGGGCGTGAACATTCCGCCGAAAGCCATGCTCAGTTGCGCGACACTGACGCCGGGCGGCAACGGGAGCACCCGGTTGACCAGTGGCACCAGGCCTTTCATGTTGAGCGTGGCGCCATTGAGGAAGCCGTTCGCCATGTTCGCCGGGATGTTGATGAGGTCCTGCACCGCGGCCTTGAAGTCCGGGTTCGGGCCTCGGACGTGGTTGATGGCACTGGTTACGGTGTTGACCAGCGCGACCATAGGGCTGACGGCAGGCCCGACGAGGCCGAGGAGTACGGCGCTGGCCGGGGAGGCCATGAAGTTCAGCGTCTGGACGACGAGGTTCTTGACCACCGGGGACATCGTCGGCGGCAGGAATGTCGGCAGGGCCCCGAAGATGAGGTTGTGTAACAAGTCCATGGTTTGTGGGAGGACGGTGGCCTTGGTGGCGGCATCCGCGCCGACCAGCACGCTGCTCGAGATGGCACTGCGGGTGTTGGCGACCATCTGCTGGATGACATCGGGGATGTTGCCTGGGGCGCTGATGATCTCTTCGGCGTACCCGATCTGGTTGGCGATGATCTGCTGGAGCAGGACGGCGGGAGTCGGGCGCCACACGTCGAAGATGATTTTTGCGCCGGCGGCCGCTTCATTGAAGGCGTCGATCCACGGCTGAAGGGGATCAAAGGTCGCGGTGAGGCTGACGCTGGCCGAACTCACCGCCTTCGACGCCGCCGACTGGATGTCCGGGAGCATCGGAGTGACCGGACTGAGCGCGATAATGCTGGCACTTGCCATGCACACGCCCGCGCTGAGGCATGAGCGAACTGCGACATCCATGAGACTCTCCTTTGCTGTGGCTGTGACCAAACCGCAATTTACCTCTCTGTAAAGAAATCCGAATGGTATTAGGCGAGGTTGAAACGAATTTTTCTGGGCAGGTCACCACGCAAAGCGCCCTCAAAGGTGGCTCAAATATTTGCTGGTCGTGTGACTAATGAGGCGCCCGGGTTACTGGGCAACGGCACTCGGGGGGTCGATGCGTGCCTGCTGGCAAATGTTGGGAAGTTGCCGATGGGGTGCTCGCCGGCCAGTCGAAAAGTTAGCGAAATCACCATATTGACGTAATTGTCGAATATTCGGGCCGGTCGGGGCGGTGGATGTGAAGCGGCACAGTTTGCCGCGGCGGCCTTGTCGACGCCGACGGATCGCAAGCTTGTTAAATCGGCTCCAGTGGGATCCATGTCTCTCGGATGGGCCCGCCTGGCCTCGGCGCTTCCACTGGGCGGTAACTCTGCGCCCATCCTGGACGTTGCTGGAGCCCTTGTCGCGAAACGCATTTAGACTCTCGCCTGTGGGGGCAGCTTCCGGTGACAGGCCGCAGCAGTGACGGGGTCGGTCGCTCGTCTTGGACGCTCGTTGTCGAGGCAGGATCGGGTCCGACTGGCCGCGATGTTCAGTGTGATCGCCGCACTGCACCTCATCGGCTGGGGCACGTTGATCCTGGTCGTCGTGCCGGAGCATCACACCGTCGGCGGGACGGCACTCGGCATCGGAATCGGTCTCACCGCGTACACCCTGGGGCTGCGGCACGCGTTCGACGCTGACCACATCGCCGCCATCGACAACACCACCCGCAAGCTCATGGCAGACAACGCGGGCAGGCACGACGGGAACCGGCCGCTCAGCGTCGGATTCTTCTTCTCCCTCGGGCATTCGACCATCGTGTTCGGCCTCGCGCTGGTGTTGTCGCTGGGCATCACGTCGCTCGTCGGACCGCTGCAGGACGATTCGTCGATGCTGCATCGCTACACCGGGCTCATCGGCGCCGGTGTCTCGGGCGTCTTCCTCTACCTGATCGCCGCCATCAATGTCGTTGTGCTGGTGGGCATCCTGCAGGTGTTCCTGCGCATGCGCCGCGGTGAGTACGACGAAGCCGCGCTGGAGCATCAGCTCGACAATCGCGGCTTCATGAACCGCATCCTGCGCCGGTTCACCCGTACCATCAGCAAGTCCTGGCAGATGTATCCGCTCGGCGCGCTGTTCGGCCTGGGCTTCGACACCGCGACCGAAGTGGCGCTGCTGGTGCTGGCCGGAACCGGGGCGTCGGCCGGATTGCCGTGGTACGCAATCCTCTGCCTGCCCGTGCTGTTCGCGGCCGGCATGAGCCTGCTGGACACCATCGACGGCGCGTTCATGAATCTCGCGTACGGCTGGGCGCTGGCGCGGCCGGTGCGCAAGGTCTACTACAACCTCACCATCACCGGTCTGTCCGTCGTGGTGGCCCTGGTGATCGGGACCATCGAGTTGCTCGGGTTGCTGGCCGAGGAGCTCGGGTGGTCGGGTGGCGTCTGGGCGTGGATCGGTGGAATCGACCTCAACATCGTGGGTTTCGCGATCGTCGGAGTGTTCGTCGGCACCTGGGTGGTGGCGCTGCTGGTGTGGCGCTGGGGCCGCATCGAGGAGAAGTGGACGGCCCGGCTGAGCCCCGCCGACAGTTAGACGAGTCCCAGCAGCGCGTTCTCGATCACCTCGGACAGTGCCGGGTGAATCCAGTACTGGCCGCGCGCGACGTCCTGCGCCGACTGCCCGAAGGACATGGCCTGGATCAGGGGCTGAATCAGTGACGACGCCTGATACCCCATGAGGTGCGCGCCGAGAATCCTGCCGGTGCCGCGCTCGCCGATCAGCTTGACCACGCCGGTGGTGTCCTCCATGGCCCAGCCGTAGGCGGTGTCGCCGTAGTCCTGCACCTTCACCACGACATCGAAACCCGCGGCGCGCGCTTCGGCTTCGTTCATGCCGACCATCGCGACCTGCGGATCGGTGAACACCGCGGCGGGCACGAACCGGTGATCACTGGCCACCAGCTCGCCATCCCAGTCGCGCAGCAGATTCTCTTTCACTGTCCGGGCTTCGTGGTTGGCGACGTGCTTGAGCTGATGATGCGACGACACGTCACCGAGAGCGAAAATCCCACGCGCCGTGGTGCGTTGGTACTCGTCGACCACGACGTAACCGTCGTCGTCGAGAGTCACCCCGGCCAGCTGCACATCGAGCAGATCGCCGTTGGGCACGCGACCGGTCGCCACCAGGAGCGCGTCGGCCGTCAGCGTCTCGCCGTCGTCGAACTCGAGCACGACGCCGTGAGCATCCTGCCGCGCGTCGATGACATTCTCGTGGGTGCGGACCGTCCACTTCTTGGAGACGACCGTGCCGAACCGTCGGCAGATTTCCTCGTCGCACCGTTTCAACAGCCGGTCGCCGCGCAGCACGATGGTCACCTTCGACCCGAGCGCCGAGAACACGTGCGCGAATTCCACCGAGATGAAGCCGCCGCCGACGATCACCAGGTGCTCGGGCAGCGCCGGGATGCGCATGATGTCGTCGCTCGTGTAGTAGGGCACGCCGGACTTGGCGATGAGCTCCGGAATCCAACTGCGCGAGCCCGCTGCGATCACCACCCGGTCGGAACTGAATTCGTCTCCGTCGGCGGTCCGCAATGTGTACGTCCCGTCGGGCAACGTCGGGCCGAAGCGGGTGTGGCTGCCGTAGACCGTGACGTTCGGCAGACTGCGGCGGTACTCCTCGCCGCCGGCGGCAATCGGGTCGATCCGGCCGAAGACCCGGTCCACGATATCCGGCCACCGCACGCCGTCGATGTGGGAGTCGATGCCGAAAGTGGCGCTGTGCCGAATGGTCTGGGCCACGTCGGCGGCGTAGACGAACATCTTGGTCGGGATGCAGCCGACGTTCAGGCAGGTCCCACCGAACGTGCCCTGTTCGCAGATCGCGATTTTCAGGCCGGCGTACCGCTCGTCGAGCACGCTGTTGCCCGAACCGGTGCCGATGATGGTCAGGTCGTAATGCTCCATGGCGTCAGGCCTGTTCGTGTTGCGTTGTGGGAGATGCGGATTGTAGATAACCGTCGAGCCAGTGGTTCAGCTCGGCGAACGCGACGGCGCGCGGCCCCGGCAGCGACAGGAACACATCGTGTTTGGCGTCGGCGACCGGGACGATGGTGCTGCGGTTGCCGACACAGCCGGCCCACCGCGCGATCTGGCTGACGTCGAGCACCGCGTCGCCGCGCTCCATCCCGACCGCGGTGGTGGTTTCGGCCACCGTGTGGTCCGACCGCAGGATCAGGTTCGGCACCCCGACGTCCAGCCCGCGGTGCAGTTGCAGCTGTCCCCGCCGGATGGCGTTGATCCAGCCGATGGTGACGGGGAAGCCGCCCAACGGTTTCCAGTCCAGGTTGTAGTCGAACTCACCGCCGTGATCGCGGTGCAGGCTGGTGCCGTAGCCGCCCTCGGTCGGCTGCCGGATCACCGCGAGCTTGCGGAACCGGGCCAGCGCGCGCAGGGTGCCCGACACCGGAGCCGTGCGCAGGACGGCGGGCCCGTGCAGATCGAAGAACGGGCTGTTGAGGATCAGGCCAGTGACGTGGTGCGCGGCCGGCGCGCCGTCACGGCGGAGCCGGTCGGCGAACAACGTCGCGATCAGTCCGCCGGCGGAGTGGCCGTACAGGCACACCCTGGCACCGTCGGTATCCGCTGCGATCAGCTGCAGGGCGCGGCGCAGCTCGTCGTAGTAGGACGCCAGGTGGGTGGTGAAGTGCGGGGTCTGCCCCGGCCGCCGCGACCGTCCGCATTTATGCAGGTCTATCGCGTAGAACGCGATGCCGCGCGCCGCGAAGTGATCGGCGAGCTCGGTGTGGAAGAAGTAGTCGGTATAGCCATGAATGACCAGGACCGCCTGCGTGACCCGCCCGGGCTGCCCGCGCCTCACCACGGTGGCGACCAGGTCGCCCTCACCGTCGGGGTCGGTACCCAGTGCCATGGTCTGCTGCCAGTACCCGGGCAGCACGTCCGGTTGCCAGTCGGGTGGTCCCTGTGGCTCCTGCGGCGTCACGTACTCAACCCTAACTGCGACGAACATCATGGTCGATGGGAGGAGATAGCGCGTCGGCGGCGAACTGCGGCGCGATAACCTTGAGCACCGAGCATCCGTCAATACCGGCGGGTAACCCGAGTACGAAGGACAGCGATCACGTGTCGAATGCAAACGTAGCTGAGAGCGCACAGACCGACGTCGTCCTCGTGGGCGCGGGCATCATGAGCGCCACGCTCGGAGCCTTGATCCGGCTGCTGGAGCCCGAATGGTCCATCACCATGATCGAGCGCCTCGACGGTGCCGCTGCCGAGAGCAGCGATCCCTGGAACAACGCCGGTACCGGCCACTCGGCGCTGTGTGAGCTCAACTACACGCCGCGCAACTCCGACGGCACCATCGACATCAAGAAGGCCGTCAGCGTCAACGAGCAGTTCCAGGTGACCCGGCAGTTCTGGGCGTACGCCGTGGAGAACGGGGTGCTGCCGGACGTCAAGAGCTTCCTGAACCCCATCCCGCACGTCAGCTTCGTGCACGGTGCCGAGCACCTCGACTACCTGCGCCAGCGGCGCGAGACGCTGGTCACCAACCCGTTGTTCTCGACCATGGAGTACATCGACGACAAGGATGAGTTCGCCCGTCGGCTGCCGTTCATGGCCGAGCAGCGCGACTTCACCGAGCCCGTCGCGCTCAACTGGACCACCGACGGTACCGACGTCGACTTCGGTTCGCTGTCCAAGCAGCTCATCGGCTTCGCCGCGCAGCGCGGCATGACCACCATGTTCGGCCATGAGGTGACGGGCCTGAGCAAGCAGTCCGACGGCAGCTGGAAGTTGAGCGTGCTCAACCGGCGCACCGGCGACAAGCAGAAGATCAACGCCAAGTTCGTGTTCCTGGGCGCCGGCGGTGGCGCGCTGCACCTGCTGCAGAAGGCCGGTATCCCGGAGGCCAAGGGCTTCGGCGGGTTCCCGGTCGGTGGTGCCTTCCTGCGCACCGACAACCAGGACCTGACGGCGGCGCACCAGGCCAAGGTGTACGGCCAGGCGTCGGTCGGTGCCCCGCCGATGTCGGTGCCGCACTTGGACACTCGCATCATCAACGGCCAGTCCTGGCTGCTGTTCGGGCCGTTCGCCGGCTGGTCGCCGAAGTTCCTCAAGCAGGGCTCGATCACCGACCTGCCGCTGTCGGTCAAGCCCAACAACCTCGCGTCCATGCTCGGCGTCGGCGTCACCGAACTGGGTCTGGTGAAGTACCTGCTCGAGCAGCTGGCCCTCAGCGAAGGCGAGCGCGTCGATTCGCTGCGCGAATTCGCCCCCAGCGCAGTCGATTCCGACTGGGAGCTGGACATCGCGGGCCAGCGTGTGCAGGTGATCCGCCGCAAGGGCATCGGTGGTGTGCTGGAGTTCGGCACCACGGTCCTGACCGCCGAGGACGGCCGCATCGCCGGTCTGCTCGGTGCGTCGCCGGGCGCGTCCACCGCGGTGCCGGCCATGATCGAGGTGCTGGAGCGCTGCTTCGGCGACCGCTACCAGGCCTGGCTGCCCAAGCTCAAGGAGATGGTGCCCTCGTTGGGCGTCAACCTGTCCGGCGAACCCAAGCTGTACCGCGAGGTGTGGGACTGGGGGACCAAGGTGCTCAAGCTCGACCAGCCGGCTTGATCTTCGAGGCCGGATGACCGCCACACCGAGGCGCAGCTGGGCCAAGGATCTCGACGCCGCAACGCTGTACGAGTTGCTGAAGTTGCGCGTCGAAGTCTTCGTGGTGGAGCAGGCCTGCCCCTACCCAGAACTGGACGGCCGCGACCTGCTGGCCGAGACCCGACACTTCTGGCTGGAAAGCCCTGACGGACAAGTCATTTCGACGCTGCGACTGATGGAAGAGCATCCCGGGGGCGAGAAGGTCTTCCGGATCGGCCGGGTGTGCACCAAACGTGCCGACCGCGGTCAGGGCCACACCACCCGGCTGATGCAGGCCGCACTCGCCGAAGTGGGCAGCTACCCCTGCCGGATCGACGCCCAGACCTACCTCGAGGACATGTACGCACGGCACGGATTCGTCCGCGCCGGTGACGAATTCCTCGACGACGGTATTCCCCATGTGCCGATGCTCCGGCACGGATCGGAGACTCGGTGAGTGCGGTCACGGCACCGTATCCCTTCAGCGCGCTCGTAGGGCAGGACCGGCTGCGGCTCGCCCTGGTGCTCTGCGCGGTGCGCCCCGACATCGGCGGCGTGCTCATCCGCGGCGAGAAGGGCACCGCCAAATCGACTGCGGTGCGCGGCCTTGCCGAGGTGCTGGCGGCCGTGGACGCCGACGCCCGGCTGGTGGAGCTGCCGATCGGCGCGACCGAGGACCGCGTCGTCGGCTCGATCGATCTGCAGAAGGTGTTGCGGGACGGCGAACACGCCTTCTCGCCGGGCCTGCTGGCCCGCGCGCACGGCGGCGTCCTCTACGTCGACGAGGTGAACCTCCTGCACGACCACCTGGTCGACGTGCTGCTCGATGCCGCCGCCATGGGCCGCGTGCACATCGAACGCGACGGTGTCTCGCACTCGCATGAGGCCCGATTCATGTTGGTGGGCACCATGAATCCCGAAGAGGGTGAGCTACGCCCGCAGTTGCTCGACCGCTTCGGATTGACGGTCGACGTGTACGCGTCGCGCGACGTCGACGTCCGCGTCGAGGTCATCCGGCGCCGCATGTCCTACGAAGCGGACTCGGCGGGTTTCGGTGCGCGCTACGCGGCCGACGACGCCGAGCTGGCCGGCCGCATCGCCAAGGCCCGCGCGGCGGTGTCCTCGGTGTTGTTGCCGGACAACGAGTTGCGCCGCATCGCGGCGTTGTGTGCGGCGTTCGACGTCGACGGCATGCGCGCTGATCTGGTGGTGGCGCGGACCGCTGTCGCGCACGCCGCGTGGCGAGGCGCTGCCGAGGTGGGCGAGGAAGACATCCGGGTCGCGGCCGAACTTGCGCTGCCGCACCGCCGTCGGCGCGATCCTTTTGACGACCCGGGCCTGGACCCGCAGCAGCTCGACGATGCGATGGCGCAGGCGGACGCCGAATCCCGGTCAGAGCCCGAACCGGATCCCGATCCGCCGGGCGGCGGCGTTTCCGCGGATACCTCGGAAGATGCTGCACCGCAAGGAAACTCGGCCGCTCCCAGTAGTGCGTCGCGACCCAGCGCGCCGCCGTCGGCGACGTTCCGGACCCGGGCGCTGGTCGTGCCCGGTGTCGGTGAGGGCGCCCCGGGCCGGCGTTCGCGGGCCCGTAACCGGACCGGCACCCCGGTCTCGGTCACCGACGACGCCCGGGCCGGCCACGGCGTGCACGTCTTCGGCACGCTGCTGGCAGCGGCGGACCGCCGTCCGCAGGCCGGCCGGCTGCAGGTGGCTCCGGGTGACGTCCGCCACGCGATCCGCGAAGGGCGCGAAGGCAATCTGGTGATCTTCGTCGTCGACGCGTCCGGTTCCATGGCTGCGCGCGACCGTATGTCCGCGGTGAGCGGGGCGACGCTGTCGCTGTTGCGCGACGCCTATCAGCGCCGTGACAAGGTCGCCGTCGTCACCTTCCGCGGAGCGGAGGCTCAGCTGCTGTTGCCCCCGACGTCGTCGGTGCACATCGCCGGCCGGCGCCTGGCCCGCTTCGATACCGGCGGGAAAACTCCACTGGCGCGAGGACTCCTGGCCGCGCGGGACGTGGTGCTCCGGGAGAAGACCCGCGACCGCGTCCGTCGTCCGCTGGTGGTCGTACTGACCGACGGCCGCGCGACGGGTGGGCCCGATCCGCTGGGCCGGACCCGGACCGCCGCCGGACTCCTGGTCGCCGAAGGGGCTGCCGCCGTCGTCGTCGACTGCGAAACCTCTTATATTCGACTGGGATTGGCGCAGCAGTTGGCCGGTCAACTCGGTGCGCCCGCCGTGCAACTGGAGCAGTTGCGCGCCGACAACCTGGCTCGTGTGGTCCGGGCCGGGCAAGCCGCGGCGTAAGTGAACCGGTAAGGAAAACAGCTATGCCACAAGGACAACCGCTGACCGTCCCCGATGACGGGCTGACCACCAGGGCGCGGCGCAACGCACCGATCCTGGCCGTGCACACCGGCCCCGGCAAAGGGAAGTCCACCGCCGCGTTCGGTATGGCGCTGCGCGCCTGGAACCAGGGTTTCGATGTCGCGGTGTTCCAGTTCGTCAAGAGCGCCAAATGGAAGGTCGGGGAAGAAGCGGCGTTCCAGGCACTCGGCCGGCTGCACGACGAGCAGGGCGTCGGGGGAGCGGTGCAGTGGCACAAGATGGGCTCGGGCTGGTCGTGGACCCGCCGGCAGGGCTCCGATGCCGACCACGCCGCAGCGGCCGTCGAAGGCTGGGCCGAGATCTCCCGCCGGCTGGCGGCCGAACAGCACGATTTCTACGTCCTCGACGAGTTCACCTATCCGCTCAAGTGGGGCTGGTTGGATATCGACGACGTGGTGACGACGCTGACCCAGCGTCCCGGCACCCAGCACCTCGTCATCACCGGCCGCGATGCGCCGCCGCAGCTTCTCGACGCCGCCGACCTGGTGACCGAGATGACCAAGATCAAGCATCCGATGGACGCCGGCCGTAAGGGCCAGCGCGGTATCGAATGGTGAGTGTGGCGTGACCACCAACCCCGTCCCGGCCGTCGTCATCGCGGCGCCGGCCTCGGGCAGCGGCAAGACCACCGTGGCCACGGGCCTGATGGGCGCCCTGCGCCGCGCCGGGCACCGGGTCAGCGCCGCCAAGGTCGGGCCCGACTTCATCGACCCCGGCTACCACGAGCTGGCCACCGGCCGGCCCGGTCGCAACCTGGACCCGGTTCTCGTCGGCGATGACCTGATCGGGCCGCTGTACCGGCACGGCAGCGTGGGCGCCGACATCGCCGTCATCGAGGGCGTCATGGGCCTGTTCGACGGACGCATCACCGAGCAGGCGATGTCCCCGGCGCCGGGGTCGACCGCCCATGTCGCCGGGCTGCTCGGCGCTCCCGTGGTGCTGGTGGTCGACGCCCGCGGCCAGAGTCAGAGCATTGCCGCTCTGCTGCACGGCTTTTCGACGTTCGGCCAGGCCGGGGCGAGCGCAGCGACGGGGATAGCGCCCGTGCGGATCGCCGGGGTGCTCCTCAACAAGGTGGGATCGCCGCGGCATGAACAGGTGCTGCGGCAGGCCTGCGAGCAGGCGGGCATTCCGGTGTTCGGCGCGATCCCGCGGGACAGCGGTCTCGAGATTCCGTCGCGGCACCTTGGCCTCGTCACCGCCGTCGAGCACGGCCGGCGGGCGCACGAGGCGGTCGACGTCATGACCGAGCTCGTCGCGCGGCACGTGGATATCGAGGCCGTCGCCCGATGCGCCGGGATCGGGGCGCTGGCACCCCCGTGGGCCCCCGACCTGGAACCGGTGGCGAACGTCACGGTGGCGCTGGCCGCGGGGAAGGCCTTCAGCTTCGGGTATGCCGAGCACGCCGAGCTGCTCCGGATGGCCGGCGCGCAGGTCGCGGCCTTCGACCCGCTCACCGACCCGCTGCCCGACGGCACCCGGGCGCTCGTCATCCCCGGCGGTTTCCCCGAGCAGTTCACCGCCGAACTGTCGGCCAATGCCGTTGTGCGGGAACAGATCGCCGCGCTGGCCGCGACGGGCGCACCGGTACACGCCGAGTGCGCCGGGCTCACCTACCTGGTCCACGACCTCGACGGTCACCCCATGTGCGGGGTGCTGCGCGGGTCGGCGCGCTTCACCGAGCGCCTCACGCTCGGCTACCGCGATGCCGTCGCGATGGTCGACTCCAGCATGCATGCCGCGGGGGAGCGCGTCACCGGTCACGAATTTCACCGCACCACAGTCGAATTCATCGATGAGCAGCCGCCGGCCTGGGTCTTCCGGGGCGCCGGGCAGGCCACCGTGCACGACGGTGCCGTCCACGGCGGTGTGCATGCCGGCTACCTGCACACCCATCCGGCCGCGCACCCGCACGCGGTGCGCCGGTTCGTATCCGCGGCAACTAAACTCGCCGAGTGACTCAGAACGCCTACCTCGTCGGCCTGCGCCTCACCGGTAAGAAGGTCGTGGTCGTGGGCGCCGGCAGCGTTGCCCAGCGCCGGCTGCCGCTGCTGATCGCCAGTGGCGCCGACGTGCACGTCGTCGCGCCCGCCGCCACCCCGGTGGTCGAGGCGCTGGTCGACAACCCCGACGGCACCGGCATCACCCTCACCTCACGGGAATTCCAGAACGACGACCTCGACGGCGCCTGGTACGTGCTGGCCGCGACCGACGACGAGACCGTCAACGCCGCGGTGGCCGACGAGGCCGACCGTCGCCGCATCTTCTGCGTCCGCGCCGACGCCGGCTCTGAAGGCACGGCCGTGACGCCGGCGTCCTTCGAATACGACGGTTTGACCGTCGGGGTGCTGGCCGGCGGCGAGCACCGGCGCTCGGCTGCGCTGCGCACCGCCATTCGCGAGGCGTTGCAGCGCGGCGCCATCGGCGACGCCGCCGAACCCGACAGCTACAGCGGAGTCGCGCTCGTCGGCGGTGGTCCGGGGGACCCCGAGCTGATCACCGTCCGCGGCCGCCGGCTGCTGGCCCACGCCGATGTGGTGGTCGCCGACCGGCTGGCACCGCAGGAGCTGCTCGCCGAACTCGGCCCGCACGTCGAGGTGATCGACGCCGCCAAGATTCCGTACGGCCGGGCGATGGCGCAGGACGCGATCAACGCCGTCCTCATCGATCGGGCCAAGCAAGGCAAGTTCGTGGTGCGCCTCAAGGGCGGTGACCCGTTCGTGTTCGCGCGCGGTTATGAAGAGGTGCTGGCGTGCGCCGAGGCGGGCATTCCGGTCACTGTCGTACCCGGTGTGACCAGTGCCATAGCCGTTCCGGCGCTGGCCGGGGTTCCGGTCACCCATCGGGCCGTCACGCATGAATTCGTCGTGGTCAGCGGCCATGTCGCGCCGGGACACCCGGAATCGTTAGTGAATTGGGACGCACTGGCCGCGATGCGCGGCACGATCGTGCTGCTGATGGCCGTCGAGCGGATCGAGCTTTTCGCCAAGGTTCTGCTGCAAGGCGGCCGACCTGCGGAAACACCGGTCCTGGTGGTTCAGCATGGGACGACGGCGGCGCAGCAGACGCTGCAGACGACGCTTGCCGACGCGCCGGAAGACATCCGTTCGGAGGGCATCCGACCTCCCGCAATCATCGTGATCGGGGACGTCGCGGCGTTCGCAGGGTTAAAGAAATCTTAAGATTACTGTAAGGTAGCTTTCCATGACGGCTCTCAACGACGCTGAGCGCACCGCCATGGCACACAGCCGCCGCGAACCGCTCTCGATGCACGTGGGGCAAACCGAGGACGAACGAAAGAGCTGGTATCCAGCTTGGCTTCCGTCCCCCCGCTTCCTCTCCGCAGTCATCGCCATCGGTGGCATGCAGCTGCTGGCCACGATGGACAGCACTGTCGCCATCGTTGCTCTTCCTAAGATTCAGGACGAGCTCGGCCTCTCCGACGCGGGCCGCAGCTGGGTGATCACCGCCTATGTGCTGACCTTCGGTGGTCTGATGCTGCTCGGTGGGCGCCTCGGCGACACCATCGGCCGCAAGCGCACCTTCATCGTCGGTGTCGCCCTGTTCACCATCGCTTCCATCCTCTGCGGCGTCGCGTGGGACGAGACCACCCTGGTCATCGCCCGCCTGCTGCAGGGTGTCGGTTCGGCCATCGCCTCACCGACCGGCCTGGCGCTCGTCGCCACCACCTTCCCGAAGGGGCCGGCCCGTAACGCCGCGACCGCGATCTTCGCGGCCATGACCGGTGTCGGCTCGGTGATGGGCCTCGTCGTCGGCGGCGCGCTGACCGTCTTCTCGTGGCGGTACGCGTTCCTGGTGAACGTGCCGATCGGCCTCGTCATGATCTACCTGGCCCGCACCACCCTGACCGAGACGTCCCGCGAGCGCATGAAGCTCGACGCGACCGGCGCCATCCTGGCGACCCTGGCCTGCACCGCCGCGGTGTTCGGCTTCTCGATGGGCCCGGAGAAGGGCTGGATGTCCCCGCTGACGCTGGGCTCCGGCGCCGCGGCGGCCGTGCTGTTCCTGGCCTTCCTGT
This sequence comes from Mycobacterium sp. ST-F2, assembly GCF_001905655.1. Lineage (GTDB taxonomy): Bacteria > Actinomycetota > Actinomycetes > Mycobacteriales > Mycobacteriaceae > Mycobacterium. The sequence goes on along the minus strand of NZ_JMHT01000022.1, from coordinate 10,249 downwards.
TCGTCGAGCGCTCCGCTGAGCACCCCGTCGTTCCGTTCAGCCTGTTCCGCGATCGCAACCGGGTGGCCACCTTCGCGGCGGTCTTCCTGGCCGGTGGCGTGATGTTCACGCTGACCGTGCTGATCGGCCTGTACGTGCAGGACATCATGGGCTACAGCGCGCTGAAGGCCGGCATCGGCTTCATCCCGTTCGTCATCGCCCTCGGCATCGGCCTGGGCCTGTCGTCGCAGCTGGTGGCGATGTTCTCGCCGCGCGTGCTGGTGATCGCCGGCGGCATCCTGGTGCTCGCCGCCATGATCTACGGCTCCACCCTCAACGGCGGTATCCCGTACTTCCCGAACCTCGTCATCCCGATCACCGTCGGTGGCTTCGGCATCGGCATGATCGTCGTGCCGCTGACCGTCTCGGCCATCGCCGGCGTCGCGCTGAGCGACATCGGCCCGCTGTCGGCCATCGCGCTGATGCTGCAGAACCTCGGTGGCCCGGTGGTGCTGGCCGTCATTCAGGCCGTCATCACCTCGCGCACGCTGTACCTGGGCGGGACCACCGGCCCGGTCGCCAAGATGAACGAGGCGCAGCACACGGCTCTCGACCACGGCTACACCTACGGCCTGCTCTGGGTCGCCGCGGTGGCGGTCATCGTCGGTGTGGTGGCGCTGTTCATCACCTACAGCGCCGACGAAGTTGCGGCAGCGCAGGACACCAAGGAAGCACTGGACGCCGGCGAGCTCTAGCGCTCCGGTTCGGCGCAGTTTCCCGGATGATCGGCGTGCCTTCGTTCGTCACCCATGCGTCGCTGACGCATGGGTGGCTGCCGATTCTGATCCAACTCCTGGCGCTGGCAGCACTGTGCTGCGCCATCGGACGACGGTCGCGGCAGTGGAGCGTCAGCCGGTTGCCCGTGGCCCTCGCGGTCGGCGTCGCGTGCGCGGCCGGGTTGTACTGGTACATCACCTCACTCGGTATCGCCGGTGACCCGGCTCCGGCGCGGCTGTGGATCTGGACCGCGCTGGGCGGATTCGCGGTCACGGTCCTGATCCTCGGCTGGCGCGGGGCGCGGTGGCGCCGCCGCGGCATGGCCCTGCTGGCCGTGCCCCTGTGCGCACTCTGCGCGCTGCTGATGATGAATCTGTGGGTCGGGTATTTCCCGACCGCCTACGTGGCGTGGCACAAGTTCACCGTCGGCAAGGTGCCCGACGAAGTGGACCGCTGGACGGTGACGGCCATGCAGCTCAAGGGCGTCCGGCCGCCGCGCGGAGTGGTGGTGCCGGTCTCGACCAGCTCGCAGGAATCGAACTTCACACACCGCGCCGAACTCGTCTACCTACCGCCGGCGTGGTTCGCGAGCAATCCGCCGCCGCCGCTGCCGACGGTCATGATGATCGGCTCGCAGCTGAACACCCCGGCGGACTGGATCTGGGCCGGCAACGCCAAGGCCACCATCGACAACTACGCGGCGGCGCACGGCGGCAACGCCCCGGTGTTCGTCTTCGCCGACGCCACCGGCTCGTTCAACAACGACACCGAATGCGTCAACGGCAGCCACGGCAACGCGTCGGCGCACCTGACCAAAGAGGTGGTGCCGTACCTCGTCTCGAACTTCGGCGTCAGCCCGAAACCCGACCACTGGGGCATCGTCGGCTGGTCCATGGGCGGCACCTGCGCGGTGCAGCTGACCACGCGCCGGCCCGACCTGTTCAGCACGTTCGTCGACATCGCCGGTGACCTGAGCCCCAACATCGGGACGCGGGATCAGACCATCGCCCGGTTGTTCGGCGGCGACGAGGCGAAATGGGCCGAATTCGACCCGACCACGGTGATGCGCCGGCACGGCCGGTACCACGGCATCTCGGCGTTGTTCGAAATCCCGGGCACCACCGGGGCCTGCAGCGCACCCGGCCCGGGCGTCGCGCATGACAGATTGGCCAATCCGGAGGGCCAGGACGTCGCCGCGGAGACGCTGTGCGCCATCGCTCAGCGCCACGGCATCGACAGCGAGGTCCGCGCGTTGCCCGGGCTGCACGACTGGGGCTTCGCCGCCGAGGCGTTCACCGACTCATTGCCCTGGATCGCCAGTGAACTCGGTACACCGGGGGCGCCGCCGCATCGAGGCACCACGATCTAGCCGCCGGCGAATCTGCGAATTACCAACCCTGTGCCCCGCCGGTGCGTACCGTCAGCCCGGAACTTACGCGTGAGTCAGATCGGTGGGATCGGCTCGACGACCCGGGGGAGTTGTGGTGGGGGAATGGCACCGGCGTGGCCGAATTCGCTGTGGCGCGGCGCTGATCGTCGGCGCGACCGTCATCGGGACGTCTGCCGGGTTCGCGCCGCCCTCGGTGCAGAGCGCGGCTGTTCGGCTGCTGGGCACCACCATCGGCGTGGGCGGGTCATTCGACGGATTCGGATCGAGTGTGCCACTGTTCTTCTACGGAACCGCTGTGCCGCAAGGTGATTCGTTCCACACGGTCCCGTACCCGGCCCAGATCAACCTGAACTATCCGCTGATCTCGGACCTGCCCGTGTTGTCCGGTCTGCCGTACTGGCCGCAATCGCTCAAGCGGTCCGAACGGGTCGGCGCGGGCTACCTCGAGCAGGACATCGCCCGTCAGACGTCGGGCGACACGGTCACCGTCATCGGGATGTCGCAGGGCGCCCAGGTCGCCGAGATCGCGCGGGCGGACCTGGCCAAAGACCCGAACTACGTCGCGAATGCCCAGAACTACCGCTTCATGCTGGTCGGTGACCCCTACCAGCCCAACGGCGGGATCCTGGCGCGCTTCACCTGGCTCCACGACTTTCCGATCCTCGGGGACCTGTTCCCGCTGGGTCGTCCGGGACCGTCCGACAGCCCGTTCGCGACCACCTACTACCAGAATCAATACGACGGATTCGCCGATTTCCCAGCGTATTTCAACCCGCCGGCCATTCTCAACGCACTCATGGGCATCGTGTTCCAGCACCTGCTTCCGGGCTACGTCCTGGAATCGCGCACCGCACCCAACGCCGTGACGACGACGGTGGGCAACAGCACCTATGTGACGTATCCGCAGTACTTGCCGCTGCTGGCGCCCCTGCGCCTGGCGGCGTCCGTGATCGGCGCCCAGCGACTGGTCGACGCGCTCGACCCGATCGTGCGGGTGTTCGTCGAAATGGGCTACGACCGGACGGCCGACCCGAGCCAGGTCAGGCAATTCAGCTTCACCACGCCACGGCAGAAGATTCAGCAGGGGCTGGACGAGCTGCCCAAGGCATTCGCCCAGTCGTTGGCCATCCTCGGCAGTGGGCGATACACACCGAGCCTGCCGCAGCCCGACGTCGCGGCGACCGAACCCGTCACCCCGGTGACCGAGCATCCCGCGATCCCGGTGAGCACCTCACCGACGGCGAAGGCGATCCGTCAGGCGGTGGTCAGGTTGGCCGGGGGCATGACGTCCGTCACCCGGCAACTGGCCGGGGTGCTCCAGCGCCTCACCGGTCACGCGCCTGCACCTGCCGGTAGTGACGCAGTCTCGACGTCCGCTGTCGGCGTCCGGCCCGCGCCCACACTCACGTCCGGGCCGGCATCCGTCGCCGCGTCCGCGAAACCCGTTGTGCAGCAAGGCTCGAAGAGGCCGTCGCGGCCGGGGGTGCATGATCGATCCGAGGCCGGTGCCGCCGCCGGCGGACCGCCGAAATCGCCGACGGTCACAAAGGCCGGAAGTGGGCGGCCGGACCGGCCGCACGTCAGGGATCGGGGCGGACGGTCCGCCGGTGGCGGTACCACGTCGACGCGCGACGCCGCCTGACCGCGGGCGGGGGATCGCGGCGGACGAATCGGGTTCGCCGACTGTCAGTAAGCTAGCCCTCCGTGATCACCCGCATGTCCGAGCTGTTCCTGCGCACCCTGCGCGACGACCCCGCCGACGCCGAAGTGCCGAGCCACAAGCTGCTGATCCGGGCCGGCTACGTCCGCCCGATCGCGCCCGGCCTGTACAGCTGGCTGCCACTGGGCCTCAAGGTGCTGCGCAAGATCGAGGATGTCGTCCGCAGTGAGATGAATGCCATCGGCGCCCAGGAGATCCTGTTTCCGGCGCTGCTGCCCAAGGCCCCCTATGAGGCCACCAACCGCTGGACCGAGTACGGCGACGGTGTGTTCCGGCTCAAGGACCGCCGCCAGAACGACTACATGCTGGGGCCCACCCACGAGGAGTTCTTCACCCTGACGGTCAAGGGGGAGTACTCGTCGTACAAGGACTTCCCGCTGCGGCTCTACCAAATCCAGACCAAGTACCGCGACGAGGCGCGTCCCCGCGCCGGCATCCTGCGCGGCCGCGAGTTCATCATGAAGGACTCGTACTCGTTCGACGTCGACGACAGCGGACTCAAGGACGCCTACCACGCCCACCGCGAGGCCTACCAGCGCATCTTCGACCGGCTGGCGGTCAAGTACGTCATCGTGTCCGCGGTGTCGGGCGCCATGGGCGGCAGTGCCTCCGAGGAGTTCCTGGCCGAGAGCGAGGTCGGCGAGGACACCTTCGTCCGCTGCCTGCAGTCGGGCTACGCGGCCAACGTGGAAGCCGTCGTCACCGCGGTCCCCGAGTCGCTGCCGATCGAGGGCCAGCCCGAGGCTGTCGTCTACGACACGCCTGACGCGCCGACCATCGCCACTCTGGTGGACTGGGCCAACACCGCCGGCCTGGGCCGCGAGATCACCGCCGCCGATACGTTGAAGAACGTGCTGCTCAAGGTGCGCCAACCGGGCGGCGAGTGGGAACTGCTGGGCATCGGTGTGCCGGGCGACCGCGAGATCGACGAGAAGCGCCTGGGCGCAGCGCTCGAGCCCGCGGAGTACGCGCTGCTCGACGACGCCGACTTCGCCGCCAACCCGTTCCTGGTGAAGGGGTATGTGGGTCCGAAAGCCTTGCTGGCGAATGGCATTCGCTTCCTGGTGGACCCGCGGATCGTCGACGGTTCGTCATGGATCACCGGTGCCGACGAGCCCAACAAGCACATCGTCGGCATGGTGGCGGGCCGTGACTTCGTGGCCGACGGCACCATCGAGGCCGCCGACGTCCGCGACGGCGACCCGTCACCCGACGGCGCCGGCCCGCTGGTCTCGGCGCGCGGCATCGAGATCGGGCACGTCTTCCAGCTGGGCCGCAAGTACACCGACGCCTTCAGCGCCGACGTGCTCGGCGAGAACGGCAAGCCCGTGCGGCTGACCATGGGCTCCTACGGCATCGGTGTCTCGCGCATGGTCGCGGTGATCGCCGAGCAGCACCACGATGAGCTCGGCCTGCGCTGGCCGTCCTCGGTGTCGCCGTTCGATGTGCATCTGGTCATCGCCAACAAGGACGCGGAGGCCCGTACCGGGGCCACCGCGTTGGCCGGCGAGCTCGACCGGTTGGGTCTCGACGTACTGCTCGACGACCGCACGTCCTCGCCCGGCGTGAAGTTCAAGGACGCCGAGCTGCTGGGTGTGCCGTGGATCGTCGTGGTCGGCCGCGGCTGGGCCGACGGCACCGTCGAGCTGCGCAACCGGTTCACGGGCGAGAAGACCGAGGTGCCGGTCGACGGCGCCGCAGCCGCCATCACGGCGGCAGTCGCCGGGTAACGAACTCACTGCGCTGGGGATTGCAGCCACTATCAAGCAGCAATCACCTGCATAGTCGCGGCCGCCGCGTCAGGCTGCCAGGCCGAGGCGGGTGTATCCGCATCCTGGCCCGCACGGATGGCCGTCGACGGTGATGCCGTGCTGTCGCATGATGTGTGCGATTTTGCCGGCGGTTCGACAGGGGTGATCAAACACCTGGTAGTAGGTGAGGCGGACCGTCGACCGGCCGTCGACTGCGGCATCGAGATCACGCTCGACGTCCTTGCTCCGGGCCGATGCTGAATCGTGAAATAGCCGACCATCGAGTTCCACTATGAGCCGTCGGTCATATTCGTTATCGCGGTAACACACGCCTACCGACGAAGTCGACCGTGCTTGACGGGTGGCCGGGGGGAGCCCGTGCGCCCGCTCGACCCGGTCGAGGTAGCTCTGTTCGAGAACCGAGCAGGTGCCCTCGGCGATATCGGCAAGGATTGCTCGCAGCCAATGGCGCCGGCGAATGCGCTGGCGGGCGTCGAGGGCACGCAGCAGACGATGTGCGGTGGTGCGCCGCGATTGACAGGCGTCCGCCAAGACCCGAATGGCATCGAATCCCGTTAGTCGTGAGGCAATGTCGAGAGCGGCCTCCTCGTAGCGCAGCCGTGGCGGTCCTGCGTTCCACAGCGCCCGCTCGTCCAGGTGGTCGATGTGGTGGATGCGTACGCCCTCTGGTTCGACCAATGTGCCCCGGTCCCGTGAGACGGCGACATGGATCAACGGGCCGTCGATCAACATGGCCGATTCCAGGCACAACACCGACGGTGCGGCGTAAAGAACTGCCGCCCATGCGCGTTGCAGCCAGGTCAGCGGTCCGGTGTGGTTGACGTACACGCCGGGGTGGACTCGTGCCCACTCGTTGCGTCGCAGGCAGCGCCGAATCTGGTGCTGCCGGAACCCGGCATCAAGCGCTTGGCGGCGCGTCACAACGCCGGATTGCCGGCCAAGCACGTCGTTGATATCCACGCGTCGAATATTCCGTGCCTTGTGCGGCGTTCACCGGCCCCCGGCCCTCCACCCTGTGGATAACTCACTACGCAGGGGATTACAGCCATCATCGGGCAGCAATCCCCAGCGCAGCCACCAACGCGCGTTAGTCGTTGCCGCCGGGGAAGGGCGCGACGACGGGCGTCACGCCGACCACTGCGCGCCACCGGGCGGCCAGCACGGCGCAGTCGGTGAGCGCTTTGACGGCCAAGGTCCGGTCCTCGGCGGTGGTGGCCTGCTCGGCCACGGCGCGCCACGCGACGGCGGTGTCCTCTTCCATCTGCAGGGCCAGCTTGGCCGCGTCGCCAGGATTGCTCGCGTCGATCGGGAGCTGATAGCCGGCGGCCGGCAGCGCAGCGGGCACCGACCGTCCCGCCAGTGCGTTGATCGCGGCCTCGCGGTTGAGCCGGTGCTCGGCCATGGCCTGGGAGACGAGGTCGTTGACGTCCGGTGTGGTGTGCGCCGACACCAGCCCGTAGCCGTAGATGGTGCCGTGCTCGGTGGCGATCGCGTCGTACAGCGCGGCGTCGGCGGGGCTGCCCGGCCGCGTCGGGGTGGTGGGTTGTGGGCTGGTCATGCTGCCTGCCCGGCGAGCGTGACGGTGTGCGCCGCGGTGCAGGCAGCGGCGATGGAGGCCAGCAGCCCGGCCCGGTAACCGGATTGGCCGGCTGCGGCGCGGCCCGCGCTGTCGGCGGAGTGTTCCAGTGCCGCAACGACTTCCTGAGGTGTCGGGGGCGCCGGGGCGGGCGTGGGCGTCGCTCCAGGGGTGGCCGCGGCGGACGTCCCGGTGGTCGATGACGGCTCGGCCGCCGGTGGGCTGCCCATCCGGGTGAGCTCGTCGGACAGGGCCCGGGCATGCGCGTCACGAAGTGCCGCGACGGACGTCAGCGCGGGCACCAACTGGGGTGGGACACCGGTTGCGGCGGCTGCGGCGAGGCGACTGTCGCTGCGGGCCCGGTCGAGTTCGGCGCCCAGGATGTCCAGCGCGGGATCCCGTTGGGGTGTCGAACCGCAGGCCGACACCGCGCCGCCGAGCAGGGCCAGTGCTGCCGTACCCAGCAGGACACGCCGTCGGCTGACGGTGGTTTCGGTGTGCGGCACAGCCACATCCTGCCATTGCCGACCTCGGCTGCCCGGCACCGCGGCGCCGGATGTTCTCCGGTGCCGCTGGTGCGATTGCCATTCGGTCATGCGCTGCTGGCGTATCGTTGGTACCGGGTTCACCCTTCTGGGTGCCCTGTCCGCACAACTCAAGATGAGGAGCTCGCCGTGGCCCGGGACACGCCGGAACGACCGCTGCCACCCAGTCGGTTACCGACCACAGGCCAGGTGCTTGAGCTGCTCAGCAGTGCTTTTTCGGACGCTGGATACGACATCGAAGATGTGCGGGTGGACGCTGCTGCGCGGCCTCCGCGGATCGTCGTGGTGGCCGACGGGGACGAGGGTCTGGACCTCGACGCGGTCGCCGATCTCTCGCGCGTCGCATCCGAGCTGCTGGACCAGGTGACCGCCGATTCCGAGCCGTATGTGCTGGAGGTCACCTCGCCCGGTGTGGAGCGACCGCTGACCGCCCAGCGGCACTACCGCCGTGCCCGTGGCCGCAAGGTCGAGTTGACCCTGGCCGACGGCACATCGCTGACGGGCCGGCTGGGCGAACACGACGGCAGCGCGATCCAACTGGTCGTGGCCAAGCGCGGAGTGCTGTCGGTGCAGAGCGTCGCGCTCGCGGACATTACGAAAGCTGTTGTACAGGTTGAATTTTCACCACCCAATCGCCGGGAACTGGAGCTGGCGGGTATGACCGGAGAGGGGGCCGACGGATGAATATCGACATGGCGGCACTGCATGCCATCGAGGCGGACAAGGGAATCAGCGTCGACGTCGTCGTCGACACGATCAAGACGGCGCTGCTGACGGCGTACCGGCACACCGAAGGGCACGAGCCCGACGCGTACATCGACATCGACCGCAAGTCGGGCATCGTGCGGGTGATCGCCCGCCAGACCGACACCGATGGAACCGTCATCCACGAGTGGGACGACACCCCCGAGGGATTCGGCCGCATCGCGGCGACCACCGCGCGTCAGGTGATCCTGCAGCGGCTGCGCGACGCCGAGAACGAGAAGAACTACGGCGAGTTCTCGGCGCGTGAGGGCGACATCGTCGCCGGCGTCATCCAGCGCGACGCCCGGGCCAACGCCCGCGGCCTCGTGGTGGTGCGGGTCGGCACGGAGGCCAAGGGCTCAGAGGGCGTGATCCCGGCTGCCGAGCAGGTTCCGGGGGAGAGCTACGTGCACGGCGACCGCGTGCGCTGCTACGTCGTCGGGGTCACCCGCGGCGCCCGCGAGCCCGTCATCACGCTGTCGCGGACCCACCCGAACCTGGTGCGCAAGCTCTTCTCGCTGGAGGTCCCCGAGATCGCCGACGAGTCGGTGGAGATCGTCGCCGTGGCGCGCGAGGCCGGGCACCGGTCCAAGATCGCCGTCGCGTCGCGGGTTCCGGGGCTCAACGCCAAGGGTGCCTGTATCGGGCCGATGGGTCAGCGTGTGCGCAACGTCATGAGCGAGCTGTCGGGCGAGAAGATCGACATCATCGATTACGACGAGGACCCGGCGAAGTTCGTCGCCAATGCCCTGTCGCCGGCGAAGGTCGTGTCCGTGACGGTGATCGATGAGGCACAGCGCGCGGCGCGGGTCGTGGTGCCCGATTTCCAGCTGTCGCTGGCGATCGGCAAGGAGGGCCAGAACGCCCGCCTGGCGGCGCGTCTCACCGGGTGGCGCATCGATATCCGCAGCGACGCCGACGGTCAGGGTGCGGACGCCGGTGGTCGGTCGGCAGGCCATGGCGGCGGCCGCGAGCGCTGAGCAGAAACCCGCAGTTACCGGCGGCGTGTCGGGGCCGTGACCGCGATTGAAGTTCAAGGGCCCCGAGACGGTAGACTGCACTGTGATCCAGCGCGAGACTCCGACAGCTCCGGTGCGTACCTGCATCGGCTGTCGGAAACGAGAGCTGGCCGTCGACTTGCTTCGAGTGGCAGCTGTACGCGACGGGGACGGTAAATGCGCCGTCTCGGTCGATTCAGCGGGTAACCTGCCGGGACGGGGTGCGTGGTTGCACCCGGTTCAGCAGTGTCTCAATGCGGCAGTTCGGCGGCGAGCATTCGCCCGAGCGTTGCGTATCACCGGTTCGCCGGACACCTCTGCGGTGGAAGAGTTCTTCAGTGCCTTGCCGGCCTGACGGACCCGACTGCCACAGCAACAGAACAGGTAGCGAAGAACATGAGCACACCGTGAAGTCCCGATGACCATGCGTCATAGCTAAACCGAGGCGCGGCCTACCACCGCTGACGCCTCACGACGAGGAGAGAAGTGGCAGCAGGTAAGGCACGCGTACACGAGTTGGCAAAAGAACTCGGTGTCACCAGCAAGGAAGTGCTCGCCCGACTGAGCGAACAGGGCGAATTCGTAAAATCAGCGTCCTCCACTGTGGAGGCGCCCGTCGCACGCCGGTTGCGTGAGGCATTCGGCGGCGGCAAGCCCGCCAAGTCCGAGGCGCCGGCCGCGCCCCCGGCCAAGCCGTCCGGTGCGCCCAAGCCCGGTGCGCCCAAGCCGGCTGCCGTTGCGGCGCCCG